>NZ_PTPY01000017.1:0-104432 GCF_022696215.1 Pandoraea sp. LA3
TCGTCGGTCTCGAACGGCACGTCGATGAACTTCGCGCCGAGCGATTCGATCTGCTCGCGCACGGCCGGACGCACGTCCGACGCTTCAATGACCGCACCCAGACGCTTGGCCGTCGCGATGGCCTGCAAGCCCGCAACGCCAGCGCCCAGTACGACGAGACGTGCAGCCTTCACGGTACCGGCAGCCGTCATGAGCATCGGCATGAAGCGTTGATAGAGGTTCGCGGCGAGCATCACGGCCTTGTAACCGGCAATGTTGGCCTGCGAGGAGAGCACGTCCATGCTCTGCGCACGCGTGGTGCGCGGCGCGGCTTCGAGCGCGAAGGCGGTCACGCCGGCGGCGGCCATGCGTGCGTTGTTCTCGGCATCGAACGGATTGAGCATGCCCACGACGACACTGCCGCGCGGAATCTGGGCGAGTTCTTCGGGGGAAGGGGCGCGAACCTTGAGGACGAGTTCTGCACCCAGCGCGTCGGCAGCGCTGCCGAGCGTGGCGCCGGCGGCTTCGAAGGCGGCGTCGGGCACGCTGGCGGCGTCTCCGGCGCCACGGCCGATCACGATCTGGTGTCCTGACGCGACCAGCTTCTTCACCGTCTCGGGCGTGGCCGCGACACGGGATTCGCCGGCAAGCGTTTCGGCGGGAATGCCGATTTTCATTGCGTATCTCCTTGGGTTTGTGAACTGATCTCATCAGAGGCCGAACCCATGCGCCCAAAACCGTGGGCCAAGGAGCCGCAGCGTCTGCGCTGCCGGGGCAGACGCACTACCTGTTTCGCCGCTGATGACATTAGTCCTGCACAAACCACTGCATTCGAACTACTGCACAAACCGGTGATGCGGTACTGCAACTGCACATTGCACTTTGCTGGTGCTGGAAGCTTACCCGAAGATTACAAACGCGCCTATTGCACGAAATGACATATGAATATGAACAATCGGTCATGAATGAGCCCCGATCGTCGGTCATCGACGCCGACCGACCGGTCGGTCGTGAAAGTTGTCCGTCTTCAGCGCCAAACCCCGTCAGACGGTAAAATGTCGCTTTTATCGGGGTCACCTCCCCCGCGTCCCGCAAGGATGAGCCATGAATGCACGCTGGAAGCCCAACGTGACGGTTGCAGCGGTCGTCGAACGTGACGGCCGTTTTCTGTTTGTCGAAGAGCAAAAGCGCGCAGGTCTGCTGATCAACCAACCGGCCGGTCATCTGGAGCCGGGCGAGTCGATCGTCGACGCCGTACGCCGCGAAGTGCTTGAAGAGACGGCACACACGTTCGAGCCGCAGCATCTGCTTGGCATCTATCTCGCCCCGGGACCGGAAGACATCGTTTATCTGCGCTTCACCTTCACCGGTGCGCTGGGCGAGTTCGACGCTTCGCGCACGCTCGACGAGGGCATCGTCGGCACCCTCTGGCTCACGCCGGATGAGGTCCGTGCACAGCGAACGCGGCACCGCTCGCCCATTCTCGAGCGCTGCATGGACGATTACCTGCGAGGGGTGCGGTACGACCTCGACATTCTTCAGACCCACCCGGCGCTGACCGGCGGGCAAGGCAACACATGAGTCAAAAACGCGTAGTGGTGGGCATGTCGGGCGGCGTGGATTCGTCGGTCACGGCATGGCTGCTCAAACAACAAGGCTACGACGTCGTCGGTCTGTTCATGAAGAACTGGGAAGACGATGACGACAGCGAATACTGTTCGACCCGGCAGGACTGGATCGACGTTGTGTCGGTCGCCGATCTGATCGGCATCGACGTCGAAGCGGTGAACTTCGCCGCCGAGTACAAGGACCGTGTCTTTGCGGAGTTCCTGCGCGAATACTCGGCCGGACGCACGCCGAACCCGGACGTGCTCTGCAACGCCGAGATCAAGTTCAAGGCGTTCCTCGATCACGCGGTGGCGCTTGGCGGCGAGACCATCGCCACCGGTCACTACGCCCGCGTG
Source organism: Pandoraea sp. LA3 (assembly GCF_022696215.1). Classification (NCBI taxonomy): domain Bacteria; kingdom Pseudomonadati; phylum Pseudomonadota; class Betaproteobacteria; order Burkholderiales; family Burkholderiaceae; genus Pandoraea; species Pandoraea sp. LA3. The sequence continues at coordinate 1,944 of NZ_PTPY01000017.1, forward strand.
CGTGAGCGCGACGGGCGCTTCGAGTTGCTCAAGGCGTTCGATCACACGAAGGATCAGAGCTACTTCCTGCATCGACTCAATCAGCAGCAGCTCTCGCGCACGATGTTCCCGCTCGGCGAAATGCCGAAGACGAAGGTCCGTGAAATTGCGGCGCAAATCGGTCTGCCCAATGCGAAGAAGAAGGATTCGACCGGGATCTGCTTCATCGGCGAACGACCGTTCCGCGACTTCCTCAACCGCTATCTGCCGACCAAACCGGGCCCCATGAAGACGCCGGACGGCGCGATCGTGGGCGAGCACGTCGGACTGGCTTTCTACACGCTGGGTCAGCGCAAGGGTATCGGTCTGGGGGGCAGTCGCGACGGCTCCGGCGAGCCGTGGTTCGTTGCCCGCAAGGACATGGCCAGCAACACGCTCTACGTTGTTCAAGGACACGACCACCCGTGGCTGCTCTCGGGCACGCTCGACGCCGAAGACCTTTCGTGGGTCGCGGGCGAGCCGCCGGCCGAGGGGACGCGTTGCGGCGCGAAAACCCGTTACCGTCAGGCCGACGCCGCCTGCGAAGTCGTGCATGCGAATGCCGATGGCCTCACGCTGTCGTTCTCGGACGCCCAGTGGGCCGTCACGCCAGGCCAGTCGGCCGTGCTGTACGACGGTGAGGTCTGTCTGGGCGGCGGCATCATCGCGTCCACGACGCCCGCCGTCGCGGGTGCGAGCGGTGCCGCTGGCGCCACCGACACGCAAGCCGCTGCCAAGGCGGCTGCCTCGAAACACATCATCCTCAATACGCATTGAAGCCGCCGGCGCTCGCCGGGGGGACACCCGGCAGCGTGCCGGCGAGTGTCCCCCCCGCAAAAGCCTAGGAGGTTTCATGTTTTCGCGCCGATTTCTGGCTCTCTGGATCGCCGTGGCGTTGCTCGTCGCAACGCTTGTGCTGGTACTGGTCGACGGATGGAATCCGCTTTGGCCGATACCGTTCGCTGCGTTGGTCGTCCTCGGGGTCTGGGACGTCGTGCAGCAGCGTCACGCCGTGCTGCGCAACTACCCGCTGTGGGGGCACTTCCGCTTCCTGTTCGAGTTCATCCGCCCGGAAATCCGCCAGTATTTCGTCGAGGACGATACCTCCGAGACACCGTTCTCCCGCGCGCAGCGCAGCATCGTCTATCAGCGGGCCAAGGGTGACGTGGACAGCCGTCCGTTCGGCACCGAGCTGGACGTCAAGGCCACCGGCTACGAATGGATCGCCCATTCGCTCGCGCCCACCGTGCTGAAGGACCACGACTTCCGGATCACCATCGGACCGGATCGTGCGCAGCCGTATTCGGCATCGATCTTCAACATCTCTGCCATGAGCTTCGGCGCGTTGTCGGCCAACGCGATTCGCTCGCTCAATCGCGGGGCCAAACTCGGCAACTTCATCCACGACACCGGCGAAGGCTCGATCTCGCCGCATCACCGCGAACAGGGCGGGGATCTGATCTGGGAGGTGGCGTCGGGTTACTTCGGCTGTCGCAACGACGACGGTACGTTCAATGCGGAGAAGTTCGCCGCACAGGCCACCACGCCGCAAGTGAAGATGATCGAGGTGAAGCTCTCGCAGGGGGCGAAGCCGGGGCACGGCGGCGTGCTGCCCGCCGCGAAGATCACGCCGGAAATCTCCGCGACACGCGGGGTGCCGATGGGGCAGGACTGCATTTCGCCCTCCCGTCACAGCGAGTTCTCGACGCCGTTGGGACTGCTGCAATTCGTCGACAGACTGCGTACGCTCTCCGGTGGCAAGCCGACCGGCTTCAAGCTGTGCATCGGGCATCCGTGGGAATTCTTCGGCATCGTGAAGGCGATGCTCGACAGCGGCATCCTGCCCGACTTCATCGTGGTGGACGGCTCGGAAGGCGGCACCGGTGCCGCGCCGCTGGAGTTCACCGATCACGTGGGGGCGCCGTTGCAGGAAGGACTGCTGCTGGTACACAACACGCTCGTGGGGGCGGGGTTGCGCGACAAGATCCGCATCGGGGCGTCCGGCAAGATCGTCACGGCATTCGATATCGCGCGCACGCTCGCCATTGGCGCAGACTGGTGCAATTCGGCGCGCGGCTTCATGTTCGCGATCGGGTGCATTCAGTCGCAGAAGTGCCACACGGATCGGTGCCCGACAGGGGTAGCAACGCAAGACACGTTGCGTCAGCGCGCACTGGTCGTGCCGGACAAGGCGCAGCGCGTGCATCAGTTCCACTCCCATACGTTGCACGCGTTGCAAGAGCTGATTCAGGCGGCAGGGTTGTCGCATCCGTCGGATCTGCGGGCGCATCACATCGTCAAGCGGGTGTCTTCCAACGAGATTCGCCTCATGTCCGAGTCGCTCAAATACCTTGAGCCGGGCGATCTGCTGCGTGGACAGTTCCGTTACCAGTTGTACGAAAAGTACTGGCCGATGGCGCGCGCCGACAGTTTCTCTCCGGCCGCCGTCGCCTGATCGGAAGACGGTTTCACGACCGGGCTTTCGTCTGAATGTAAAACCCGACGCGATGTGGCGTCGGGTTTTTTTATATTTCCCGATAGTTTTCTTCCCAAATACCAAAAGAGCGGGCCGTGGCGACTCACATTAAGGTCTCCACCGGATGATGCTCGCGCGCGTACTCGCCTATCGTGTGGGCTTCGACTTTGTCATCCCGCCGACGGATTGTCGTCAGAGGAGGAGCCTATGAGTACGGTGCGATTTCTGATCAGCCGCCACGACGTCAAACTCAGTGTGAACGGTCTAGTGCATACGTTGCCTGCGGGCAGCATGACCGCGACCAGTTCTGACGCGACGATGGACGCCCCAGGGCCCGTGGTGTCTCACGATTTTCATGCCTGCGATTTGCAGGCGCTGTATCCGGACGTCGTCGATCTGCTCGATCGTCGTCCGCTGGGTGTCTTCCACCGTCAGGCGGCCCGTACGCTGGTTCTCGAACCCACGATGGTGGATGTGGCCATGACATTGCAGAACGTCGATCGCATGGCGATGCTGCGTTTCTTCTACGTCTACTGCCTGTGTCGCGACCAGCGCTACTTCTCGGCGATGTTGCGTCAGACGATTGCGGGCAGTCATTCGCTGTTCGATTTCGTCGAGGCGAATTTCCATCGGCCGTGGCCCGTCGGGCGGCTGGCCGAAGAGTTCGGCATGCCGCTACGCAAGTTTCGCTATCTCTTTCAGCAGACGTACGGCATGCCCGCCAAGCAGTGGCTGCTGGAGCGGCGGTTGCGGTTGGCGCGTGACTTGCTGCTGTCCACCCGTCACAAGGTGCTGGACATCGCGCTCGAATGTGGCTTTACCAATCACGCTCACTTCACCGACACCTTTCGCAAGCGCTTCGATTGCGCGCCGACGGAGATTCGTCTGGGCACGCCGCCGCAGCGTGGCGGGCGACGCGTTGCGATGCCGCGTGCGGATGCCTACGCCGCCATGCGCGCCGATCTCGTGGCCGGGCATGGTGCGATCACCGATGCGGGGGTGGTATGAACGTCGAGGAGATTCATCGGAGCATGGGCGAGGGCGTGCGCCGCATGTCGGACGAAGCGACGCAGGCCGTGCGCACGAAGAAGACGAACGATGCCAGGGACATGCTCGACGTGCAGTTCAAGTTGCAGCAGTTCTCGACGGCCATCGGTTTGCACAGTGCGACCATCAAGCTCATCAAGGATACGGTGATGGGCATCATCGCCAAGATCGCGTGATGGCCATGTCCTCGACGCCGTCGAATCCACCCGTTTCGTCGACTGCCAGCCGGCCGGAAGCGCCCCCGATGCCGTGGCTCGTCAACGCGGTTCGCCAGCAAATCGTGGAGCTGGCGCTTGCGGGTGCGCAGCACGGTATGGAAGCGGAAGCGAGAGCGATTCTCGCGGCGCTTCCGTCACTGGTGCCGCAGGACGACGCGCGTCAGTGTCTTCATGCAGCGCTTCTCATTGCACTTGGCGACACAGTGGCGGCGCGGTCGTGTCTTCAGGATCTCGTCGCACGTGGGCAGGCTGACGTTCCGACAGCCAATGTCTTGCGCCAGTGGCTTGACGCGACCGACGCGGGGCGGTCGCGGCGTCATGAGGTGGCATCTGCTGCGTCGCCCGTGTCGTCGGCCCCGTGGAACCCATTGCACCCTTCGAACGCATCAGTCTCAGTGCTCCCGTCGACTTCATCGGACCTATCGTCCGTATCACCCGCACCGCCCGCATCGTCTTCCTCTTCACCGTCCTCCCTCATTCCTTCGTCATGACGACTCCGCTCATTTCATCGACAGTCACGCACGCCGTGGCTGCGGCCCTCCCGTCAAAGATTCCGGCGCCTGCATGGAACGTGAATGGCGCGGATGCCGCCCGCTTCGAGCAGGCATTGGCGAGTGCGCCGTCGCTGCCCGAACATCACTTGGTCAGCGCTGCAAGCAAGCTGGCGGGCAATACGGAGCATCTCGTGCAACGGGTCGCACTGGATGAGCGGACGCTCGACGATCCCACGCACATGGTTGCCGCCCAGCGCGAAATTACCGAGCGAGTGCTGGCCCTTGAGTTTGTCGCCAAGACGGCCGGTGCCGTGACACAAGGGGTGAACAAGCTGGTCCATATGCAATGACGCGTCGGGGCCATATTGGAAATTGCATCGTGAACTGCCTTCGGGGACGCACGGGTGCCCGGGGCTGGCTCGTCTGCGTATTTCTGCTCGTACTCACGGGATGCAAGGTCGAATTGCATCGCGCCTTAAGCGAGACCGAAGCGAATCAGATGCTTGCGCTGCTGCTGGTCTCGGGGCTTCAGGCGGACAAGCGTGCCGACACCGCTGGCATCACCGTTCGCATCGAGCGGGGCGATTTCGTCCGTGGTGTGGAGGTGCTTCGTCAGCATGGACTGCCGCGTCAGAAGCGTGCGTCGGTCGAAGACGTCTTCCCGCCGGGGCAACTCGTCAGTTCGCCCGTGCAGGAGCAGGCGAAACTCATCTTCCTCAAGGAGCAGCGGCTCGAACGCATGCTGGCGGCGCTGGATGGTGTGATGGTCGCGGAGGTGTCGATTGCGCAGGTGCCCACGGACTCTGCTGGCCGCGCGACATTGCCTCCCGGAGTCGCTGTCTTCGTCAAATACAGTCCCGAAATCAATATGTCGCAGCGCATGACAGACATACGCAGCCTGGTGCACGACAGTGTGCCGGGCGTGTCACCCGAACGCATCAGCATCGTGTTGCAGCCTGCCGATTACCGGCTGCCGCGTGCGGCCATCGAAGCGGTCGACGGGGCATCGACGGATGGCGCGACAGTGGGCGTGATCACGAAAGCCAGGACGGGAGCCGGAACGGAAGCGATTCCGCAGGCAACGGATGCCCGGCGGTGGTATCCGGTCGCGGCATGGGCGGTGTTGGCCGTGGCCGTGGTTGCGCTCGGTACGGCTGCGGTGGTGAGCTGGCGGCGTCGGGAGGTCTGGGTGAGCTACCTTCGGCGACGCAGCGTGAGGGCATCGTGACCGGAGGCGCACTACGCGCACTCATGGCGCGACTGGTCTGGCAGCCCGGTGAGCAGATGGACGACGGGTGGTGGGATGTGCTGGGACTTTCGACGTGGAAAGTGCTTTATCGGCGCTATCCCGCTTGTCGACGGCAGGTCGACCGCCTCATCGTTGCGCGGCGCGGGTGGCCTGTGGCCCATCACGCTGTGCGCTGTGTGCCCCCGGAAAGCGATGCCACAAATGCCATGCTGCCCATCTTGCGCCTCGTGCCGAACCTGCGTCGTGTCGCACTCGCCTATGGGTTGCGTCGGCTAGGGTGTCCGGACTATTTGCTGCTGGGCACCTATCGCCGTGCGTTGTCGCCCTGGCTCGACGCATGGCAATGCGATCGCCTGTTGTTGATGCGACGCGACTGGCCGTCGAGCCCCGAGTTTTCGCCTGAGACGATTGCCACGGCAGCACTGGCTGTCACCGGTGCTTGTCTCGATGCCGTGTCCATCGTCACGATGTCGTCCAGCGATGAGGCTTTCACGGAGCAAGTGACGCATGCTGCATACCCGACACAGACGGCGGAAGCAACGCAGGCGGCATCAATGATGCTGGCAGCGGGGGCGGCGCAGACGACACAAGCGACGCAGCCGACACAGCCGACACAGCCGACACAAGCGGCGCAGACCACGTGGGTGACATGCTCGGTGCGGGAGGCATCAACGGCATCAACGGTATCGACCGCATCTGCGGCACACAGGGCTGCCCGAATTTTGCTGCCACCGCCGACCATTGTGTCGGCGTCGACGTCCGAAGCAGTTGCGGTAGACGACATCTGGCCGCGTCTTGCGGCGCTGGAGAGGATGCTATGTATGTCATCGACTACGCATTGACCCCCATCGAAACCATTGACGGTCCCGCGCCTGCGGGACTTGTGGTTTCCGGCGAGACACTGACGCAACTGCGCGAGCAGGCGAGTCAACGTGTTCGCTGGATGGAGGAGGCGCGCGCGGAGCGTGATGCCGCACGGGCATCGCTGGATCAGGCACGGCGCGACATCGATGAGCAACGCCTTGCGTGGCAGGAAGCGGCAAAGGCGCAGGCGCAAGCTCAGGCGGACACCCTGGTCGAAGCGGCACGGCAAGCGGCCGTGGCACAGGCGGTGGAGTGGCTCGTGGATGAGGCAACGATGGAGCGCGAGATCGTGCGTTCGCTGGAGCGTCGCGTTGCGGACGCGGTGACCGTCGCACTGTCGAACTTTGTCGACAAGCTCGATGCCGGGGAACGCTTCGCGCATCGCGTTGGCCAGACGTTACCCGGGCTGGTGCGCGAAGGGGCACTGGTCATGCGTGTGCCTCCGGCGCATCACAGCGCCATCGCCAATGCACTGCGAGACGCCGATATCGTGCTGCCTTGCTCCCCGGATGCGACATTGACCGGCCATCAGGCGCGTATCGAGAGCGAGTGGGTCACCGTCTGTCTCGATCTTGATGCGGATCTTGAAGCGGTCATCGACCGTTTGCGTGTCGGCCCGAGTCTGGAGGTGGCATATGGTTGAGCGACTGCCGTCGTCCATCGATTCGCGCGCGACGACACCTAGGGAGAATCCGGCGCTCGAACGTATTCTGGCCGACGAGTGGCAAGCGCTCGAAGCCGACGGTCAGTCGTCGAGAGCGGCATTCACCGATGTCCCCGGCCATGTCGCCCTGATCGAAGCCACCATCGCACAGAACGAGGAAGCGGCATTCGCGGAGTCGCAGGAGAACCTTAGCTTTGCGCTGGGCGTGCGCTTTCGCAGGACTGGCGAGCGCGACGTGCGCGATGACAGGCACCGTGCGCGGGCGCTGTTCGAGCAACAGATGCACCGGTTCGCGCGCGTGAACGGTGCGCAGTTCGAGCGGCTGCGCAGCCAACTGCGAGACTTGCCGTTCGTTCCCGATCCTCAGCAACTCATTCGACAGGCGCAGATGTCTGCCGGCCATGCCGCGCTGATCGTCGCCGCTTGGCTGGCCGACGGCGGACTGGACGCAGGAACGCGGGCGCGGTTACGGCGAACGCTCGACGAACTGACGACGTCGGAAGCGTGGAGTATCGAAGCGTTTGCGGCGCTTGAATGTGGCGATGGAAAAACACCGCCAATGGGGCTGATGCAGCAACTTAAGTCGCTCTTTCGTCAGTCACAGGGGGCGCAGAAAACGCTCACACAATGGTTCGACGAGTGCCGACGTCTGCCGCAACGTCATGCCAGATTGCGTGCGTTAATGCAGGCGCTCGGGTTGGAGCTGGGCGGGCAACCGATGGAGGGTGGCGTCGACACGCAACGTTTGTCCGCAGTCGTCGACGATTTGCGCCGGGTGGTGTTGTTTCTCACGCTGGAGTCCATCTGCGAGCAATCGGCCCATGCGGTACGCAATGCCGGAGTTCGTGCGTTCGAGACGGACACCATGATCTCGGAAACGTTGATGCTGCTGGATCAGCCGTGGGTCGGTGCCGATTGGCTGGCGCAACGTGCGGCGTATCTCGGGATCGTGACGGTCGACGCGCGGTACGCACTTGCACACGCCCTCACGCAACTGATCAAGTCCGCGCATGAGGGGTGTTTTCGCGATGAGACGCAACGAGAAACGCTGGACGAGGCGCTCGACGCCTGGCGCACCGGCATCGCGCAGGAAGGTGATGCAATGGACGATTGAGCGGGCGTGCTTAGCCGCATCGGGGCGGAATGCATTGGCGCATGAGGCATGCACCTTGAGATGACCTGTCGACGGGGCGACAACTGACGACTGTCGTCACCGCTATCCCATCGACCTGCAATCACATTCAGGTGCGTAAGTGCTCTCGACAGAGCTTGATACGGTCGTAGAAGTCGGTGAGCGCCTGTGCAAAAGGTTCGGCCTCGGCGGCAGCATCTTCCTTGACTTGCGCGTGAAGGATCAAGCGATTATCGCGTTCACGCAATTGGACATGTCCGGTGACCGCCCACTCTGCGGGCTCGATCAAAAACTGAAGCAACCGTTCGCTGTTGGCTCTGTGGAGTCGTGCAGCTTCGTCGGTCGCCACTACCGCGTGAATGCTGCACACCTGATTGTCCAGCGTCTCCACGATGATGCTCGGTGAGGCGTTGAATGTCAGTTCGATGGGCGAGTGATTGTCGACGGCGTCGATCTTGCTGGGGTCGCAGCCGATCAGTTTCAGGGCTTCGACGAGGGTTTGCGCTAGATCGTAACTGGGCATGATGAGCGTGGAGAGTGGAAGAGGTCGATGACGCGCCCCAGGCAGGCGTCAAAGGGCAAGGCAGAATGCGAGCCACGCGAGCGGGGGACGATGAAGAAGGGTCCCACGATCAGTCGGCCGGGACTTTGGTGGTGCGTACCGCGTTGTCGCTTCCGGGCACCTGCGCACCATGATGTCGGCTGCGTTCGGCGTGATGGCATGCATCGCGCTTTTGACGCGATTTCGAATCGGCGATTTCTTACGGCGCTTTTCCATACGATGTGCTGTAGCGGCGCGCGATGCTTTCAAGAATCGCCCCCGCTGCCATGACAGCTTGCTTTAAAGCGTTGGCCTGTGCATGTTGCGCAGGGGGAAGCGGTGCGCCAAGCACGGTTTCCAGTGCCTTGATGGCCGCGTCGAGTTGTGCGCCGACATCGCGCGATACGGTGCTGGGTGAGGCGGCAAGGGCGTCTTCAAGCCGGGTCAGATGCATCGTCATGTTGGGTCTCCGGTGTGAGTGGCAGATAGAAGAGACGGTCGTGTGCACCGATCGACACACCATCCGGATGGATCGCGACAACACGCGTGCCACCCGGCAATCGGACGCCTTGCGCGAGCCGAGTCCCGTCTTCGAGGGTGATCTGCGGCGCGCCGGGCGAGCCGCCGATGCTGACCAGCGGGGCGGAAAAGCCGGTCTCGCCCAATGTTGGGATGGAAGGCGGTAGCGGTTCGATGCGTAAAGGCATCGTGTTTCCCGCCAGATTCCATGCGTCGGCAATGCCCTTCAGCGCAGCCTGACGTCCAGCAGACAGCGCACCGGTGATTCGCCATCCGTTGCGGTCGCGCGAGATATCGACGCCACGTAACTGCCCGGCGTCTCGTAGCGTTTTCACCAGTCGCTCGAAACTACCGGCCGTTCCGTCAGCCACTCGCCAGCCGTGGGGCAAGGCGAGCGCATCCAGGGCATCGGAGGCCGCTCGCCATCGTGCGTCGGCGACGAGCGGGCCTCCCACGAGCAGTGCGCCGTCGGGGGCCACGTTCACCTGCGTCTGAGTGAAACCGTGCAATCGCAGCAGCGTCTCCACGGTCTGCACGGCGCTGGTGGGGCACCACGTCTCGTCGCTCAGTGCTTTGCCTAGCCACCGTGCTTCGGCGCGTAACCGGGCACGCGTGTTGTCGTCCAGGCATCCGCCCGACAGTCTCACCGCGTCTCCCGCCGTGTTCAGCACGACGCCGGGCGCAATGCGCGCGGCGAGTGTCCTGAGCGCATCCGGTCGCGGCGGTTGGGAAATGACGTTGGCTGTGCCGGTTCGCCACATCGCAATACCGGTCCCGGCGATGAGTAGCGACAGCCCGGAGATGGCCAGCCATGCCGCAGGCGCACGACGCCGGTGGCGTTCGCCAGATCGGCCTGTCGATGAATGACGCGCGGCGGCGTCCGTAGATGCTCCTTGCGCGGAATGTCTTGCCGGTCGCTTAGGGAGTGGCGCGGGCAGTTCGCGACTGCCGTCGCTCAACCAGATGCCGAGACCCGCCAGATCGATGACGCGATGCAGAGGAAGCTGAAGCGAGAGGGCGGGCAGGGGATGAGCTGCATTTTCCGTATCGATGGGTACGGCGTCGCCGGTGTCATCTGCGACGGTATCGGCATCGTCGGACCAGAGCGGTAGCCCATCCGCCCAGACGGGCATTCGTGTGACCAGTCGAACGCGGGTGTCGTCCACACTCAGTGTGACCTGCCCGTCGTGGTCGAGCGTCATCGCGATGTCGGCATCGTCGCTGCCGAGCGTGAGTGTGCCCGCGGGAAGCGGCATGGGACGCCCGGCGAGCGGGCCATCGAGGAGCGTCAGGGTCAGCATTTCAGGCGCTCGGCAATGCGGCCGCTGGCTCGGCCTTGATCAGGAACAGACGCATGACGCTATCGTTACGATTGCTGGTGGAACTGAATAAGCGCCCGATGAGCGGCAGATCGCCGAGCAACGGAATCTTGCGCTCGTGCTCGTGTTGCGCGTCCTGCACGAAGCCGCCGAGCAGCAGCGATTGCCCGGCCTGCAATGTGGCGTGCGTCGAGATCGAAGAATTGCGGATCGTTGGGACTTCGTTACGGACATTGCGGTCGCTGCGGACCTCGCCGCCGTCCTCGATGTTCAGCGTAAGCATCACTTGCTCGTGGCTGTCGTCCCGGCCCTCGTTGTTCTCGTTCGGCACGAGCCGTGGCGTGACCCGCAGCAAAGAGCCTGACGTCACACTTTCGAGCTTCGCGACTTTTTCCCCAGAGACTTTCGTATAGAACGTCACGCTGCGATCAAGCACAGCCTGCATATTGTCGAGCGTGACGATGGACGGCCGCGATAGCACGCGCGCTTTCGAGTTGCGTTCGAGTGCGCTCAGATTGAGCATGAATTTGTTGGTGTCACCCACTAGCGTGGTGAAGGTGCCGGGGTCGCCGTCGCCCGACTGGCTCGCCTGCCCGTTTAACGAGACCGCGCCGAAGCCGCCGAGCCGCGCGCTCCCCGACATGTCGATGCCCAGTTCCGCGACATCGCTGGCGTTCACATCAATGATTGCCACCGAGATATCGACCAGACGGGGACGCACGTCGAGTTGGGCGATGAGATCGCCATAGATCGGCAGATTGCGACGTCGCTCGCGCACGATGACGGCGTTGCGGCGAGGATCGGCAGAAAAACGGGGCGTGCCGTTTTGCGGAACGTTGGCGACGGCGATTTCGGCGGTGGTACCGCCGAGCGAACCCTGAGCGCTTACGCTCGACGAGGTGGCAACGAGCGGTCCCGCGCCAAGAATCAGATCTTTAAGTACGCTGACTACGCCCGGAACGACGACTTCCTGACCGCGATAAAAGTACCTCGTGTCGTCTGCTGTGGCGAATTTCAGGGGAAATATCTTGATGGTCTCTTCGCTCTCCTGGCGATCGCGGGCGTCGCGCTCGACGTATTCGGCCAGCATCGAGACGGTTTCGATGCAGGCGGGAACGCCAGCGATCTCGAGTGCGTGTGTCGCCGGAATCGCCCGCGCCACGCAGTGTCTCGGGTGAAGCACCCCGGCGTCGCGCAAATGCCCGAGCAGGTCGCCGGGGGAGGCATAACGCAGGGGCATCACTCGGCGCGTCGCCTCGCTTGCTTTATAGATGTTTAACGTCTGCCCGTTGAAGTACCACGAAAGCCGATAACGTTCCGAAAGTGCGTCCAGCGTAGTTTGCGCCGCACCGGCGGGCAGCGTACCGATGAATCGGTCGTTCACATGTGCGCTGACGACCGTCGGAATGCCGTGATGGGCACCGAAGTCGCGCAAGAGCTCCGCAAGCGGCGTGCCCGCACTCTGGAAAACGAACGGACCGCCACGCCAGACTGGCGTGGTGTGTGAATTGAGCCCGATTGCCGGGGCGGGTAACGCGGCAACCGCCTTCGTCGACACCCACGCGATCGCTATCAAGACAATGAGGGCGAAAGTCATCGTTGCCATGACGTTGCCCCTAATGCGTAATGGGCGACGAGTGAGGTCGTTATGCGAATGACCCATGATCAACCGCGTCGCAATGCGTGAAGGCGCCGGGCGGAGCCCGCTGCGCCGCTGGCGATGCCGATACCGTTCGAGGAGGGCGCTGCGGGCGCGTCGCTCGACCTGCCTCGCGCTTGCACGTCCTGTGACGACAGCATCTCGCAGGCGAGCAGTTGACGACGAAGCTGCGCCTCCACCTGCGCGGCCGGGATGTCGGTGTCGAATCGATGAATCCACCAGACGGTCTCGTTCGCGATGCACAAGCTGTCATCGCGCAACTCAGCCTGTCCGGCAATCACGAGCGAGATGCGTGTGAGCCACCGCAAGCGCGACGCCTCTTGTGGGGCATCGGTTGCTGTGGCCGCGAGCAGCGGTTGCGATGACGACGAATACCGGCTGGAAAGACTCACCGCAGTTGCCACGCAGTAGCCACCTGCGGCCGGGCATGTCCAGCCAGGGCTGCCGTCGAGGTCGAGCAGGGTGCGCGCACCTTGTACGTCGCATGGGGCAATCCAGTCGAGAGCGGCAAGCGCAAATGGCAAACGCATAGGTATCTGTCGGAGGTGGCGCACGAGGTCGCGGACCGTCTGGCAGCGCGAACAGGGACCGTCATTATCAAGCGCTGTGTCGTGGACACCATCCGGCGCAGACCTGAAGTCGCAGCCGAATCTTCAGAATTGCGGTGTTTTCCTATGTTGCGTATCAGGCGAAGGCACAAGATTCGCCCCGGCTTGCCCAAAGTCGAAAGAGAGTGAACAAAAATCCGCATGAATGCTAACGATTAACTGAACTGTCGAGGAGCTGCGAATGACGGGGTGTACGGGTGTCATCGTTGTCGAGGACCACGAATTACTGGCCGACGGACTTTGCCGTTTGATTGAAGACGACCTTGGGTGGAGTGTGCTGGCGAGGATCGCCAACGGGCTTGACGTTTATCGGGCCTGTGTCATGCACAGACCCACACTGATCGTGCTGGATCTGGGCCTGCCGGGCATGGACGGCATCGACGTGATCCGTCAGTGCCTTCAACGTTGGCCCGCATTGCGTATCGTCGTGCATTCCGCCAGCGACGACGGTGAGCGGGCACGGCAGTCGCTCGAGGCGGGCGCCGGCGCGTTCGTACTCAAAAGCAGTTCGCGCGACACGTTGATCAACGCGATGAGCGTGGTCATGCGAGGCGAACGCTTCGTCGATCCGGCAGTATTCGGCATCGTGCACGACCCGACGGGGACGCCGCCGACGCTGGACCCCGGCGCAGTCGAAGTGCCGGAAAAATTGCTGACATTGCGTGAGCGTCAGGTGTTGAAGCTCGTCGCGGAAGGGCAACGCAATCGTGACATCGCGCAACTGTTGTCGATCAGCGTGAAGACCGTCGAGACGCATCGCCTGAACATGATGCGAAAGCTCGACGCTCATAACGTCGCGGACATCGTGAGATGGGCGCATCGGTTGCGAATGATGATCTGATTCGCGTGGGTCGAGCACGCCGTCACCGTAGGCATCGGGCGAATTTCAGGTCTGCGCCGGATGGCGGACGCCGAGGCGAATGGGAGACCATCATCGCTTCTATTTTCCAAAAGCTCGTCGTATTTTGCGTATCGCAGAGGGGCATTTCTTGTGAAGCGCTGTTGCCACGCTTGCGACGAGTCCCGACGCCTGACCAACGATGGACACCCAAACCCAGCGCAAGCTCGAACATCTCTTCGAACTGCTGGCGTTACCGCCGCAGCGCGTGACGCCGCGTATGCGTGTGTCGCTCGCACCTTGCGTGCTGATGACCGAAGCGGATGCGCGTGGTGTGACGCTTGCGGTGGCGCTGATACGGCGCGTAGCCCGAGCGCATCGCTGGTTGCCTCTGTTGCTGCATACCTGCGCACCCGAGTGGAGTGGGGGAATTCCGGTGCGCGCCTGCGTAGCGCAAGGGCGTCCGATGTTGATCGCCACGCCGCCGATGAGCGCCAATTCGCAGGCCGTCGAGTGGGTCTCGTGCCTCACACGTATGCGACGTCTGCTTGAACGCATCGATGCGCAGGCGCAGCGGGAGGCACGTTCGTGACGTACTTGCTGACATGGCTGCGTGCTGCGGCAGGACGTCAGGACATTGTCCTTGCCGCGCTGCTGCTGGTGACGGTACTGATGATCATCATCCCGATGCCGCCATCGGTGATGGATCTGCTCATCGCTCTCAATCTCGGCGTATCGCTGCTGCTCCTGATGGTGGCGCTGTACATCAACGAGCCGCTCGATTTATCAGCCTTTCCTTCCGTTCTGCTGATGACCACGCTGTTCCGGCTCGGGCTCACGATCAGCACGAGCCGGTTGATTCTGCTCCATGCCGATGCGGGTGACATCGTCTACACCTTCGGCGATTTCGCGGCGGGCGGGAACATCGTTGTCGGCATGATCGTGTTTCTGATCATCACCATCGTCAATTTCATCGTCATTACAAAGGGCTCGGAACGCGTGGCCGAAGTGGGAGCGCGCTTCTCGCTCGACGGCATGCCGGGCAAGCAGATGAGCATCGACGGCGACCTGCGCGCGGGCACCATCGACGCTGCCGAGGCCAAACGCTTGCGCCGCATCGTGCAGAAAGAGAGTCAGTTCTACGGCGCGATGGATGGTGCGATGAAATTCGTGAAAGGGGATGCCATTGCAGGTCTGGTCATCATCGTGGTGAACCTGCTCGGCGGGATCGGAGTCGGCGTGTTCATGCGCGGGATGAGTGCGGGTGACGCTGCGGCGATCTACGCCATTCTGTCCATCGGCGACGGACTGGTGTCGCAGATCCCCGCGCTGCTGATCTCCGTGACGGCGGGGATCATCGTCACCCGTGTGCCGGGCGAGCAGCGTCGAAATCTCGCACGCGAACTCACCGATCAACTGGCGGCCCAGCCGCGCTCGCTCACGCTGGCGGCGGTCGTGCTCGTGCTGTTCGGTCTGATTCCCGGTTTCCCGATGCACTACTTCTTCTTGCTAGGGATGCTGGCAGGTGGCGCGGCGTGGTGGGTCAAGCGGATCTCGGGAGAGGGCGAAAGCACGAAAAATGCCGGTGAATCCGGGGCGGGGCACGCAAAAGCCGGACGTCCGGGGGCGCAGCCCTTACTGGTGAGCGTCGGCGCGGGGTTGGCGGAAGCGACCGGCGGCATCTCGGTAGTGAAGGAGCGGATCGACGCGTTACGGAATCAGAAATTCGAGCAGTTCGGTGTACCCATGCCGGAGGTGCAGGTCGTCATCGACGCTACGTTGCCAGCAGCCACCCTGGACGTTCAGTTGTATCACGAGAGTGTATTGACGATCGACGTCGCGCCGGATGCTGCATTGGCACATCACGACGCGACGCATCCGGTGCCGACGCTGCGGGGGCTTGCGGCCGGCTCACCTCGCGAGACACCGTTGACGTTTGGCGGGCATCCGCTGTTCTGGCTCGACGATGTGCAGCGTTCCGAGTGGTCGGCTCTCGGTGGCAAGGTGCTGGACGGCGCGGATCGGATCGCGCATTGCGTATCGCTCGTCATCGATGCTCACGCGGCGGATTTTCTCGGTGTTCAGGAAGCGCGATTCCTCATGGATGCGATGGAGGATCGCTACGGGGAACTCGTTAAGGAGTTGCAGCGGCAGTTGCCTATCAGTCGCACTGCGGAAGTCCTGCAGCGTCTGGTTGCCGAGGGGGTATCCATCCGTGACTTGCGCCGCGTGTTCGAAGCGCTGATCGAGTGGGCGCCGCGTGAGCGCGATCAGATCATGTTGACAGAGTATGTCCGGTTAAGTTTGCGTCGCCACATCACGCGGCGCTTTCGTCGAGGTACCGAGCACATTACCGGATGGAACGTCGGGCGGGGTATCGAGGACGTCGTGCGCGCGGCCGTGCGCCAGACGGCGTCCGGGTCGTATGCGGACCTGAATCCGGCGCAAACGGATGCGATTCTGAATGCCATCGATGGCGCCGTCGATGCGCACGACGGCACGCCCGCCGTGCTGTTTACCGCGATGGACGTGCGGCGGTTCGTCCGGAAATTGATCGAGCGAGAACGCGCCGAACTGGCAGTCCTGTCGTTCCAGGAGGTGGCTGACGAACCGCATGTGCGTGTGCTCGGCACCATCGATGTACAGGGAGCGTTCTGACATGCGCCGCCCTGATGCCCAGCGTATTGCCAATGGCCTGCGCCGTACGCTCGATGCTCAACGGAAATCATGTGACGAGATGCATCGAGGCGGGCGGCGCGAAGTGCGTTATGGCCGGATCGACAAGATCACCCCGAATGCCATGCGTGCGCGATTGCCCGGGGCAGCGCTCGGCGAGCAATGCCGGGTGATATCGCCGGCGCTGGATGCCGAGGTGATTGCGGTGGAGGGGCGGCACGTCTGGCTCGCCCCTTATGCCGAGCCGAATGGCGTGGCCAACGGTGCGCTGGTGCAAGCGCTGGGGACTGCGTCACGTGTTGCGGTCGGGGAGCATCTGATTGGCGCGGTCCTGGACGGTTTGGGCCGTCCCTTCAGTGCGGACGCTGCTTCGGGCGACGCCGAAGCAGCGGCCGAGAGCGCAGCCGCGGCGCCGTTCGACGTCGAATGGCGTGCGCTGGACGCGGATCCGCCATCGGCGATGCGCCGCGCAATAGTGTCTGCGTGTCTGCCCATCGGCATTCGCGCCATCGACGGCATGCTGACCTGCGGACGCGGGCAGCGTCTCGGGATTTTCGCCGCAGCGGGCGGGGGGAAGAGCACGTTGCTCGCGATGATGTGTCAGGGGGCGGCGGCGGATGTGATCGTGCTGGCGCTGATCGGAGAGCGTGGCCGCGAGGTGAGGGAGTTCATCGAGCAGGCGCTCACGCCGCAAGCTCGGGCACGGACGGTGTGCGTCGTGGCGACGTCGGATCGTCCTGCGCTGGAGCGAATGAAGGCGGCCTACACTGCGACGGCGATTGCCGAAGCGTTTCGTGACGAAGGCAAGAACGTGCTGCTGCTCATGGACTCGCTGACGCGCTTTGGCCGTGCCGTGCGAGACATTGGTATGGCAGCCGGCGAGCCGCTCGGCGCAACGAGTGGGCTGCCGCCAAGCTTTTACGCGCGTCTTCCGCGTTTGCTTG
This sequence comes from Pandoraea sp. LA3, assembly GCF_022696215.1. NCBI lineage: Bacteria > Pseudomonadati > Pseudomonadota > Betaproteobacteria > Burkholderiales > Burkholderiaceae > Pandoraea > Pandoraea sp. LA3. The sequence goes on from NZ_PTPY01000017.1 coordinate 19,211, forward strand.
AGCGGGCGGGCACGGGCGAGCAGGGCAGCATCACGGCGTTCTACACGGTGCTCGTGGAGGGAGATAACCTCGACGAGCCGCTGGCCGACGAGGTGCGGTCGATTGTCGATGGCCATATCGTGCTGTCGCGGCGTCTCGCGCAGGAGAACCACTATCCCGCCATCGATGTATCGAGAAGCCTCTCGCGGGTCATGTCACAGGTGGCCCACGAGCAACACGTGGCATGCGCCGCGCGTGTGAGACGTGCGATGGCGCTGGCGGCCGACGTCGAACTGCTGGTACGCGTCGGCGAGTATCAGGCGGGTCATGATCCCGATACCGACGAAGCGCTCGCGCGGGCCCCCGATATCCGCGCCTTCCTGTGCCAAGAGCAGCACGACGTGGCGCCTTTCGACGACACCCTCTCATGGCTCGAACATCTCGCGAGTTGAAGGACCGCGATGGCATTGTCGCGTTGGCGATGCTTGCGCGCCGTCGCGAAGGCGCACTGCGTGCCGCGTTGGCCCGGCTGACGGCGGCGATGCACGACGCCGAAGCCGCACTCGCTGCTTGCGAGCAGGCGTGTGAGACGCGACGTCAGTCGTGGCTGAACGCGTTGTCGCAAGGCGGCGTCTATGACCCACGGGAGGCCGGGGGAGCGTCGCGCGCGGTGGAGGCGCAGCGGCTGTCGCTGACCGACGCCAAGGCCAGTCATCGCCGCGCGCAGGAACGGGCTGGGCAGGCGCGAGAGCAGGTGCGACAGCAGCAGGAGCGCCTGCAGGATAACGCACGAAAACAGGAGAAGTTGCGCGAGCTGCTAACGCTTTACCACTGTTGAATTGGCGACACGAGACGTTTCCCCAACCATTGCCGTCAGGAGGAATACACGATGAACACCATCCGCCGTAGTGGCCTTTCGCTCGATGCTTTCGTCAGTCAGGCCGACAGGTCGGCTTCAGGCCTGCCGCGCCGCAGAGACACGGCGACTGGCCGTTTCGAGCCGTGCGACGCGCGCGACGAGCGAGCCTTCACGCTGACGGGCGATCTGGCGGCACGCGTGACCGGACCGGCCGACGTGCTTCGGTGGCTACGGGTTTGGCATGCGAGACAGGATGCCTGTTGGGATGGCGCGAGTGTCCTGCGAGTCATCGTGCACGGCGGTGCGCTCAATGCGTTGGTCGTCGAAGCACGGCGAGGGAGGCAGGGCATCACCGTGAGCCTGCTGTGTATTGAGCTTGCGATGTACCGCCGTTTGCTGGCGCATCGGGGGGCATTGTCCAGAACGTTGACATCCCGTCTCGCGTTGCCAGTCACGATCGAAGTCGAGGCTCGCTATGTGCCATGAGAGCAATGTCTTGCCGCAAACGGATGGTGGATCGGCAGGCGTTGCTCTATCGCTCGACGATGTACTAGTGGGCCAGGGTTGTCTGACGTTTGCCGAAGGTGATATGGACGTGCGCGTCGGCTGGTTGCGTGCGGGGGACGAAGGACTGGTGGTAACGGCGCATGTTGACGAAGGCGTCATCGGGCAGGTGCGCTTCTGGTGCGATGCGCAGCAGTGGGCGGACTGGATCGCGCCCAGTCTGCCGATGCCGTCATGGGAGGCGTTACCGCACGAGTGGCGTGCTAGCGCGGCGTCGCTCACGCTGGCAACGGAGAGTACCGGCGACGTGCCGTCGGATTCTCTGCCGTCGTCCACTCCGCTCGACGCGTCATCGCCTGGGGATGAGCCTGAGTTGCATTGCACATCGCAGTCCGCTTCATCTTCTGTCTCATGCGCCATTTCGTGGCCCGATGCGGTGGCGATCGCACCTGAACGTGTCGAGACCCTCTGGCGCATGGGCATGGTGCTCAGACGTAACGGGCGGCAGTTGGCACTGCACTATCTCGACGGGGCCACGGCATGGTTGCTAACGCGCTGTGAGCGCGCCACGCCAGCGTACCGGCCGCTCGACCCGTGCGGCTTTCCCGAACGGCATTGCGTGATGGCAGCAGGGTGGGCAGCGTTGCCCGCATCGTTGTGCGATGGACTGCTTGACGGGGGGGCGGTGTTGCTCGACGTTGCCGCCGACGTGACTGCCGGCGAGTATTGGCTGATCGACGGCGACGACGCCATCGCCATGCGTGACGGACAACCTGCCGGGCGGCATGTCGTTTCCCTCGATCGGGCGACCGACGGGGTTCGCGACGCGGGCGCGCTGGAATGCACTCGACTCCTTGCGGTCATCGCGCAAAGGCAGATTCCCGTCCCGTGGCTGGCGGCATGGCGAAGCGGATATGAAACGGCACCACCGCCCACGACGCCGAGTGCGCTGACGCTCAACGGTATTGCCCTCTGGCGCGATGGCGCCCCCTGGAAAAGTGGTCGTCTGCTGCGTTTCGGAGACGGGCGCCTCGCCGTGCAGATCGAACCCGCGATTTTGGTGACGACGCCCAGCGCGCCCGACGCCATTTCGGGTCGTGACCCGATGGGCGTGGATTGCGCGACGTCCTAACATTTCCCGAGACATTTTGCGTGTCGTCGCGCGCTATCACACGTCATCCCACGTCATCGCACGTTACCGGGCGTCCATTGGAGTTTGTATGTCCCTGCTCGACCACCCGGTCCAGCTCATCGTATTGCTCACGCTGCTCTCGATCATGCCGTTGCTGGTGGTCCTGGGAACTGCGTTTCTGAAGCTGGCCGTCGTGTTCGCGCTGCTGCGCAATGCGTTGGGCACTCAGCAGATTCCACCCAATATCGCAATCTACGGCCTGTCTCTCGTGCTCACCTGTTTCATCATGGCGCCGGTCGCGTTCGATATCGAGGAGAACCTCGGCGCGCGTCCGGTGGCGCTATCTTCCAGAAGCTTCGTGGCCGACGTCGACGCCAGCGTGCTCAGTCCGTACCGCAAGTTTCTCACCCGTCACACCGATCCCCGGCAACGCGACTTCTTCACGGGCCTCGGCAGCGAAACATGGCCCGAGGCGCATCGTGACCGGCTTGGCGCAGACTCCCTCCTCGTGCTGATGCCGGCGTTCGCGCTGAGTCAACTCGCCGAAGCCTTCAAGATCGGCCTTCTGCTGTACTTGCCGTTCGTCGTGATCGATCTCGTCATCTCAAACATCCTGCTGGCGATGGGGATGATGATGGTCTCGCCCATGACTATCGCCTTGCCGTTCAAGCTGCTCATTTTCGTGATGATGAACGGCTGGGAGCAACTCGTGCGGCAGTTGATGCTGTCGTACGCATGACGGCGCGCAGGGCTGGCCGATGAGTGAAGCCATCGTCGTCAATCTCACGAGCGAAATGCTCTGGCTCACGCTGCTGATGTCGCTGCCAACCGTCGTCGTCGCCTCCGCCGTGGGGGTGCTTGTCTCACTCGTGCAGGCGCTCACGCAGGTGCAGGATCAGACCGTGCAGTTCCTCATCAAGCTGATCGCCGTGTCGGTCACGCTGGCCGCGACCTACGCATGGATGGGGCATGTGCTGCTTAACTACGCCGGCAATGCGTTCGCGCAGATCAGCCGGATGGGGTGAAGGCCATGCTGACGACCTCCGGTACTTTGCTCGCTCCGCTGTGGACCGATCTGTTCGGCTGGCTGCTGGCGTGGGGCGTGGCGATGCTGCGTCCACTCGGTATTGCGATGCTGCTGCCGGTGCTCTCCGTCGGCATGCTCGGCGCGGGTCTGTTGCGTAACGCACTCGTGCTGGCGCTGGCACTGCCTGTCGTCTCACTTGTGCACGCCACGTCGGAAATGCCGACGCAGTGGGGGGCGTGGGCATCGCTCATCTTGCGCGAGCTTTGCATCGGCGGGCTGCTCGGGTTCGTCGCGACGTTGCCGTTCTGGGCCGTCGACATGACAGGGTACGTGATCGATACGATGCGCGGCGCCTCGATGGCCAGCGTGCTGAACCCGCTCATGGGCGCGCAATCGTCGATCTTCGGTATCGCCCTCACCCAGATGCTCTGTGTGCTGTTCTTCGTGACGCCGGCGGCACACGCGGTACTCACGGCGCTCTACGACTCTTACGTTGTCCTGCCGGTCGGCAGTGGATGGCGTTGGGAGGCGGCGTCGCAGGCGTGGTTGCTGTCGCTGTGGCAGGCGATGCAGGTCATGTGCGTTGCTGTCGCGTTGCCTGCGATGGTCGTGATGGTGCTCGTCGACATGTCGATGGGCTTCGTGAATCGCGCCGCGCAGCAACTCAACGTGTTCTTCCTCGCCATGCCGGTCAAGAGCGCCATGGCGTTGCTCGTGACGGTGGCGAGTCTGCCGTTTGCCATCGCCGTGCCGCTTGCGCACTGGTATCGCCTGCCCGAAGTGTTTCGGACGTGGTCTGCGATGGTGCTACCAGCGTCGTGAGGCACGCATGAGCGAACAGAACCTGCCCCCGACGCCCAAGAAGATCGACGACGCGCGCAAGAAGGGACGCGTTGCCAAGAGCGCCGATCTTGCCGTCTGCATGCAACTCGGCGCGGTGCTCGCCTGGCTGATGTTCGAGGGGCCGGCGCTTCACGATGCGCTGCAAGCGCTTGTCTCGCGCATGCTGCTTGTACTGCGTGACCCCGTCGACGAAGCCGTGCAGGGCATGCTCGGCCCGTCGTTATTGATTTTCGTCCGCTTCACCGGTGGTCTCGGGATTCTGCTGATCGTGACCACATGGCTGGCGATGGTGCTGCAAGTCGGCGCGCTGGTCGCGCCCGAAGCGATCCGTCCCAAGTACGAGCGCATCGATCCCGTGGCCAAGGCGAAGCAGTTGTTTTCGATGCAGTCGCTTTTCGAATTCGGCAAGTCGTTGATCAAGGTCGCCGTGCTGGGCGTGGTGTTTTTCTATCTGATTCGGCAGTACACGCCATCGCTCGCCGTGCTGCCTCAATGTGGCCCGGCATGCGGGCTGGCACTCACGGCCAGGCTGTTGTTCTGGTTGATGGCGGTGCTGGTGGTGGCGTACGTGGTGTTCGGCGGTCTCGACTTTGCGTATCAGAAGTATCAGCTCCGCAAGCAGCTCATGATGTCTCACGATGAAATCAAGCGGGAGTCGAAGGAAGTCGAGGGCAATCGCGAGATCAAGAACAAGCGGCGCGATATCCACCGGGAGACGATCGAGAGCGGCAGTCTGTCAAGCAACGTCAAACGATCGACGGCGGTGGTGCGCAATCCGACCCGGCTTGCGATCTGCCTGCGCTATGTTCCCGGGGAGACGGCGGTGCCGCTGGTCATCGAGAAGGGGCGCAACGAGCGCGCCCGCACGATCGTGCGTATCGCCGAGCGCGAAGGGGTGCCGGTGGTCGAGCATGTGCCGGTGGCGCGTCGCTTGATGGAAGACGTCGAGATCGATGCCCCGATTCCCTCCGACCTGTTCGATGCCGTCGCCGCGATATTGCGTCTGGCGCTCGATCTTCCTTACGAGGTGCAGGCAACGTCAGAGACGGACGCCCCTCGGCATCCTGCGCCGGGAGACGTGGCATGAGCGCCCCGTCGATGCTGCCGTTGCACCGCGTGTGGCGGATCGTCGTCCTCGTGTCGGCAGCGCTGATGTTGAGCGGACTCCCGACGAGAGCCGCGGATCTTGGGCTGTTGCCCCATCATCCCCGCGTGGCTGACGCGCAGATCGCTGTGCCGGTCGTCAGCGCTTTGGCGCGTGGGGCGAGCGTGGAACTTCGGGCTACCCAGGGAGGCGATGCCACCCTCAGTGAGGGGGCCGGCGATTCATCACGTGACGGCAAACGCGCGTTGCCCGATGATCCGCGCGAGGCGGCCAGGCGTCTGGTGTCATCGTTTCGCGAGCAGGACATGGAGACGCCGGTGGCTATCGCGTCCGCAAGGTCGTTGCCTGACGGCGAGGTGAATTCGAGGGGGCGTGGTGCCTCGGACGGGGCTACGGGCGGGCTGATGGACGCACCGGGGAACGTATCCATATCGACGTCGGTAGCCGCGCAGTCCACAACCTTGCCGTCCGCCGAAAGTCAGCCCTCCGCAACGCTCCCCTTCGACACCCTCGTGCGACGCGCTGCGTATGCCAGCTCGGTCGACGCGGCGTTACTGCACGCGATTATCGACACTGAGTCGGGATACGACCCGCAGGCGGTGTCCGAGCGCGGCGCCATCGGGTTGATGCAGGTCCTGCCCCGCACCGGCCAGCGCTTCGGGGTGCGGCGTCTTGAGGATCCTGCCGAGAATGTGAGGGCGGGGGCGTCGTACGTGCGCTGGTTACTCTCGCGATTCGACGGTGACGTGAGCCTCGCGCTTGCGGCCTACAACGCGGGAGAGGGAGCCGTACTGCGCTATGGGCGTCAGGTGCCGCCGTATCCGGAGACGCAGAAGTATGTCCGCAAGGTCATGGCGGGCTATTCGCGGCTACGTGAGGCGGGCGTGCCAGAGGGCGCTGTCGTGGCTGGCGTGGCAGGTACGCCGCATGCGCACGGTATGCCCGGTGCCGCCGGAGGGCCTGCCAACACGGCTCGGGCGTATGCACCTGCCTCAACGTCGTCCCGATCGCCCCTTGCTACGGCGGTACGTGGTGACGGGGTCGCTGGCATGACGTCGGCGAAGGACGGGGATGGTATCCGCGGCACGGCTGACGGCGCCGTCACCAGCGCTGGCAAAAAGGCGGACAACCGCACGGAAAGCGTCAAAACCCCCAGCACCGCAGACCAGAAGGCCGACCGCGCATGGCGTTTACTACGGGGTTTGGGGGCGTTGATTACACGCAGCCCTTCCGCAGACGCCGCGAGGCCCGCCGGGCATGCCGCCCGGGACCGCGATCAGCCGGCGGTCGTCATGCCGTCGCGCGTGCGCGAGCGAACGACTGGCGCCGCGCTGGGGGCAGCCGGGCGGGACGCTAGGGCGTCCGCGCTTCCGGGGTAATCAGAGGGCCGTGGCGGTGACTGGTGCAGGCGCTGCGTTGGTCGGAACGGTATCCGCGACCGAAGGGCGGGCGGACATGCGCTCGAAATGGCGGGCGAGGTTGGGGTGCGTGTCGCGCCAGTCGATCTCCGGATAGCGGAAATCGAGGTAACCCAGCGAGCAGACCACGGCCACGTCGGCCAGCGTCAGGCGGTTGCCCGCGCACCACTGACGTTCATCGAGCCCGCGTGCCATGGCGCGCAGGCTTTCCCGGATCTTGCCCAACTGACGGTCGATGAACTTCTGGGAGCGCGATGCCTCGTCGTGGTACATGCATTCGACGCGAATCTGCACGGCGGCGTCCGTCACGCCGTCGGCCAGGGCCTCCCAGCAGCGCACTTCGGCGCGTTCGCGGCCAGACGGGGGGATGAGCTTGCCGACCGGGGAAAGCGTGTCGAGATACTCGCAGATCACCCGGGAGTCGAACACGGCTTCGCCGTCTTCCATCACCAGACACGGCACTTTGCCGATCGGGTTCGACTCCTGAATGCGGGTGTCGTCCGCCCAGACGTTCTCGAGCTCGAGCTTGTAATCGAGCTTTTTCTCCGCCAGCACGATGCGGACTTTACGAACGTAGGGACTGGCGAGGGCACCGATCAACTTCATGTGAATCCTTGATAAATCGCTGTAGCGCGGGGGAGAGTATAACGTGCGGGATGGCCGGGGCCGGGGAATGGTAAAATACTGGCCTTTCCGAGTTGGCACATCGCCGGCTCCCCCGGTTTTCTTTTTCGGTGCCCAGTGCCATGTCCGACGAATTCTCCCCATTGACCGCGCTCTCCCCGCTCGACGGCCGTTACGCCAGCAAGACCGACGCCCTGCGTCCGTGGCTGTCCGAGGCGGCATTCATGCGCAACCGCGTGAAAGTCGAAATCCACTGGCTGATCGCCCTGTCCAAAGCCGGTTTCGCCGAGATCGCCCCGTTCTCGGGCGCGGCGGAGACGTTCCTGCTGAATCTGGCCGCCAACTTCTCGAACGCCGATGCCCAGCGCATCAAGGACATCGAGAAGGTCACGAACCACGACGTGAAGGCTGTCGAGTACTGGCTCAAGGAGAAGGTGCAGGGCCAGGCCGAGCTGGAGACGGCTAGCGAGTTCATTCACTTCGCCTGCACGTCGGAAGACATCAACAACACGTCGCACGGCATGATGCTCAAGGGCGCGCGCGACGAAGTGATCGTGCCGGCGCTCGAATCGCTCGTCACCAAGCTCAGCGAACTGGCGCGTGAACACGCCGCCCAGCCGATGCTCTCGCGCACGCACGGTCAACCGGCCTCGCCGACCACGCTCGGTAAGGAAATCGCCAACGTGGCGGTGCGTCTGGCACGTGCGCTCGAGCGCATTCGTCGCGTCGAGTTGCTCGCCAAGATGAACGGCGCCGTCGGTAACTACAACGCTCACCTGTCGGCATACCCGGAATACGACTGGGAAAACTTCTCCAAGACGGTCATCGAGCAGCGCCTGGGCCTGACGTTCAATCCGTACACCATCCAGATCGAGCCGCACGACTACATGGCCGAACTGTTCGATGCCGTGGCCCGCGCCAACACGATCCTGCTGGATCTGAACCGCGACGTCTGGGGTTACATCTCGGTCGGCTACTTCAAGCAGAAGACGAAGGCCGGCGAAATCGGTTCGTCGACCATGCCGCACAAGGTCAACCCGATCGACTTCGAAAATTCGGAAGGCAACCTCGGTCTGGCTAACGCCGTGCTGCGTCATCTGGCCGACAAGCTGCCGGTCTCGCGCTGGCAGCGTGACCTCACGGATTCGACCGTGCTGCGCAACATCGGCGTGGCGTTCGGCTACAGCCTGCTCGCGTACGACTCGTGCCTGCGCGGTCTGGGCAAGCTCGAAGTGAACCCGCAGCGTCTGGACGAAGACCTGGACAACACGTGGGAAGTGCTGGCCGAGCCGGTGCAGACCGTGATGCGTCGCTTCGGTGTGCCGAATCCGTACGAGCAACTCAAGGAGCTCACGCGCGGCAAGGGCATCACGCGCGAAGCGCTGCAAGCCTTCATCAAGCAACTGGCCATTCCGGAAGACGCCAAGGCGCGCCTGCTGGAAATGACGCCGGCCAATTACGTGGGTATTGCCGAGTCGCTGGCCAAGCGCGTCTAAGTCGCACCACGACAGCACCACGCGCTTTATCTGACGTAACGAAACGGGCCGCTTCTGCGGCCCGTTTTGCATGGTTCGTCCCCTTGCGCATCGGTACGTCCCCGCCCCCTCGATTTCCCCCGCTTTTCTCCCGTTACATCTCCGTACGTGGTGCCTATGGACGGCTTCGGTCCCGCTTCGGTCCCGCTTCTGTCCTTATGACAACTGTGTCATACGGGTACGCAAGTTGGTGTGTATCATAGCCCCACAAACCATAAGGAGAACCCCACAAATGAAGTTGACTCTCGCAGTTGCAGCGCTTGCTGCTACCGCAGCTATCGTCGTGCCGGCCGTCGCGCAAGCCCAGTTCGCCAAAGCCGACGACGCCGTGGAGTATCGTCAGTCGGCCCTTTTCCTGCTGGGTAACCACTTCGGCCGGATCGGTGCTGTCGTGAAGGGCGATGCACCGTTCAACAAGGACGACGTCGCGAAGAACGCCGAGCTTGTCGCCACACTCTCGAAGCTGCCGTGGCCGGCTTTCGAAGGCGGTCAGACGAACGGCAAGAGCAAAGCCAAGCCGGAAGTCTTCTCCGACAAGGCGAAGTTCAGGGACGCGGCCAACAAGATGGAGACGGCCGTCGCGCAGCTCAACACCGTGGCCAAGGGCGGCGACCTCGCGTCAATCAAGACCGCTTTCGGCGAAGCTGCGCAAACCTGCAAGAGCTGCCACGACAACTTCCGCGCGAAGTAAGCCGTCTGGCCGTTCCTATGGAAAAGCCGGTCGTTTTCGAGCGACCGGCTTTTTCTTTTGCCGCGACGATCTTGCCCCGCAGGGTCAGTAGGACGGCAATGCCGCGACGGCCGGGGTCAGATTCACGATCCGATACACCAGCGCCGAAGCCAGCACGATCAGCACTAGCGCGCCGACGCGTACGCGCCAGTCGTCGCGTGCGGGAAGCACCGGCCCGGCGAGTTTCTTGTCGCCGAGGATCATCGGCTTGATCAGGTCCTTCTTGCGGGCAACGCGGTAATACGCGATCGCCAGCACATGCAGCGCCACGAGCGCGATCAGCACCCATTGATTGCGCAGATGCCAGCCGGTGAGCATATCGCTGGTGTCCTTGTCGATGAACTTGACGAGGGGACCGTCGTTGAAAATGTCGTCGTTCGAGAACAGACCCAGTCCGACCTGAATGCCGAAGAAGAGCAGCATGGCGACGACTGACAAGCCGCCGAGCGGCGTATGGCCCGCAAAACGCCCCTCGGTGCCCGAACCGTCGCGGCCATCGCGCAACGACCGGAAGAACGTACGCGGACCGGTGACGAACGCCGAGAAACGGGCATAACGCGGACCGGCCACACCCCACACGAGACGGAAGATCAGCAGCGCGAGCACCGCGTATCCGCACCAGAAGTGGTAGATCATCGCGTTGCCGCCGGTCTTGGCCGTCACGTAGGCCGCTACCGCCAGTACGACAAACGACCAGTGGAACAGACGAGTGGGCAAGTCCCAGATGCGGATCGGCTTCATTGGCGTGAAATTTCGTAAATAGCGAATTTCGCGAGATTACCGCAAGCCCGTGACGCCTGCACGTTCGGGCGGCAACGGGCCATGTTGGGGGATTTCCCGCACCGCGTAACGGGCGTTCGCTGTCAGGCTGACGGACATTCTCCATGCACGTCCCGCCTGCGCCTGCGCACGTGGCCGCCCGCTCATGAATTCGCTTCCTGCCGACAGCCCGGTCGCGGCCTCCGCTTCCCAATCCCTCCCTCGTTTGCCTTGCCTGGTGCGCTTGAGCGCAACCGTCATGTCGATGACGTGTGCGGGCAACCTGCTGATTCGCCTGTTCGGTGTGGCGACGCTCGCCCCCGGTGTCGGGGCGCAGACCAACGCTCACGAGTGGATGACTTGGCTTTGGTACGGCTTTCGCTACGACCTGTTGCTCGTGAGTTGGGGGATGGCAGTGTGGCTGCTGCCGCTGGCGATCCTGCGCGTGAAGTATGCGTCGACGCCGCTGACCCGCACCGCTTTCACTGTGAGCGTAACTGCGTGGTTCGTGATCCTGAATGCATTAGCGCTGGCGGAGCACTACTACCTGCGCCACTTCGGGGAACCGTTCGGCGCGAACTTTTTCAGTGTGCTCGACGGTGATACCGCCACGGCGACAGACGCCACAACGCACCTCCTGCCCATCGCTATGGCGTTGACGAGTGCCGCATGTCTCGGGGTGGCCCAAGCGTGGGGCACTTTCCGGTATGTATTGGTCCCCGAGCGTGAAGCGACGTGGCGTGATGCCATCGTGCAGGTGCTCGTCGTCTCGATAGTGCTGATCGTGGGATGGGGACGACCTTCGGCGCGTCTCGTGGATCCGGCAGGGATCAGCGTGGCACGGGATCCGGTGCTGGACGACCTGCTCGTCAACACGCCCGTGCGGCTGATCCTCGTACTCAGGCAGGTGTGGGAGCCGTCGCGGGAAGACTTGTCACCGAAGCAAGCGGGGCAGGCGGCGCAACGGGCATTGCGCGCGCATGGATTTGCCGATGCCGCGTCGCTCGTCAAGGCATTGCGGGGCGATGAAAGCGATGAGAGCGACGAGAGTGGCAAGCACGATAAACCCGATGGGCACGATGATTCGGTAGATGACCCGGATGCCACCCGTCCAGCCGATGCCGAACCGACTCATGCGCCTGACGAAGACCCGACGGCGGTGCTGCTGCGCGCGCCGTGGCATCGTACCCCGCCCAACGACAGGCTCGCAGCTCATCCTCCGCACGTGGTGTTCGGTCTCATGGCCGGGTGGGGTGGCTATGGCCTTTCGCTCGATGCTGACGGTTTTCCGATCGCCGGCGCGATGCGCAGACATCTGGACGCCGGATGGTGGTTCCGGCACGCCGTGGCGGCCCGCGCCGACACGTTTTCCACGATCGAGCACTTGCTCGTCAACAGTGGCAGCGCGTCGTCGCTGCTGACTGGCGAGAACCGTCCGGTCGCGTTCGAATCGGCGTCGGCACGACCGTTCCAGCAGCACGGCTATCGAACCGTGTTCGTCTATGGCGGCGCTCGCACGTGGCACAGCATCGAGCGGGTCATGCGCAGGCAGGGATTCGACGACGTCGTCACACAGGCTGACATCGTCGCCCGATATCCGCGGGCCGACACGGGAGGCGATGGGGTGTACGACGGCTATCTCTGGCGCTATGTCCATGACCTGCTGGAGGAGGCGGACGCCAAGGGACAACCGCTCTTCGTTTTCGCGCTGACGACCAGCAATCGCGAGCCCTTCAACGTGCCTGATGATGCCGCCACCGGCCCGTTCGATCTGACGAAGGGATGGCGGGAGTCACCTGCCGACGCCGCCGAGCGTGAGACGCGTCAGCGCGGTGTGCGTGCCTATCGGTACGCGATGGACGCGCTGGGCGATTTCATCGACCGACTCAAGTACTCGCCGATGAGCTCACACACGATTCTGGCGGCGACCGGCGATCATCTCGCGCCGCAATGGCACGATCAGGACAACGCGTTCCTGTCGCCCTTCGAGCAGTACCACGTCCCGATCTATCTGCGCGTGCCACCGGCCTATGCGCCGAGTGGGCGCTTGCGGCTCGACGATTTCGTCGGTCACCGCGATATCTTTCCGACGCTGTATCGGCTGGCACTTTCGGACGCGGCCTACGTCGGATTCGGCGAACCGCTGTTCGGGGCGGTGCCGCAGACGCGTCGCTATGCCGTGGCGCAACAGCGCTATCTGTTTTCGACGGCGGGCGCGCGGGATCTGCGCAGCGGGGTGACCTACGCGCACGCTGATGAGGGCGACCCGGCACTGCTTAGGCAGCAAGCGGTCGACGCGAACACGTCGCTGGCATTGGCTGACTGGTATGGCGAGATGCAGCGGCGCGAGACATCGGTGGCTGGCGGGAAATGATGGCGCGTGACGTGACGATGCATGACGTCGAAGCGCTTGTTCCTAGCGTCGCCGCCCACGCCTGAGCACGACCGTAAGACGAAAAAAAAACCGCCGGACATGCCGGCGGTTTTTCGGATGACGCACTGAAATCGCGCGTCGCCCCGGTCAGACGAATACGTCAGACACGTGCACCGAAGTTGGGGTCGTTGCGATCGACACTTTCTTCGCCATCCTTGCCGTTGTGCTTGATGAGGTCTTCGCGCTTCACGCCGAACCACATCGCGAGCGCCGCAGCCACGAACACCGACGAGTAAATACCGAACAGAATACCCACGGTCAGTGCCAGTGCGAAGTAGTGCAGCGTCTGGCCGCCGAAGAAGAACATCGACAGCACCATCATTTCCGTACTGGCGTGGGTGATGATGGTCCGCGACATCGTCGTCGTAATCGCGTGATCGATGACTTCCTGCACCGTCGCCTTGCGCATCTTGCGGAAGGTCTCGCGAATCCGGTCGAAGATAACGACCGATTCGTTCACCGAGTAGCCGAGCACCGCGAGCACGCCCGCCAGCACCGCCAGCGAGAACTCCCACTGGAAGTAGGCGAAGAAGCCGAGAATGATCACCACGTCGTGCAAGTTGGCGATCACGCCGGCCACGGCGAATTTCCATTCGAAGCGGAACGACAGATAAATGATGATGCCCACGACCACGAAGGTCAGGGCCAGCAGACCGTCGGTGAAGAGTTCGTGCCCAATCTGCGGGCCGACGAATTCCACGCGACGCAGCGACACATCGGGGGCGTCGGCCTTGAGCGCGGTCATCACGGCGTCGCTTTGCTGCGCGCTGGTGACCTGCTTGCCGTCCGAACCGTTCTGGATCGGCAGGCGGATCATGACGTCGCGCGAGGTGCCGAAACTCTGCACCTGCACGTCGCGATACCCCAGCTTGCCGACTTCACCACGAATCTTCTCGAGATCGGCCGCCTGCGTGTAGGCCACTTCCATGACCGTGCCGCCGGTGAACTCGATCGACAGGTGCAGGCCCCGCGTGAGCAGGAAGAACACCGCCGCCACGAAGGTGAGCGCCGAGATCACGTTGAAGATCAGGGCGTGCCGCATGAACGGCACGTCTTTCTTGATGCGGAAAAATTCCATGACTGTTTCCTCTCGCGCCTGCGGTTATTGCTCGCCTGCGTCGGGTGCGTTCGTCGCACCGTCCGGGCGCCAGACCTGACCAATCGCCAGCGACTTGAGCTTGCGACGGCCGCCGTACCACAGGTTGACCAGACCGCGCGAGAAGAACACGGCGGAGAACATCGAGGTCAGGATACCCAGGCAGTGCACCACGGCAAACGCGCGCACCGGGCCCGAACCGAAGGCCAGCAGCGCCAGACCGGCGATGAGCGTGGTCACGTTCGAGTCCAGAATCGTCGCCCATGCATGTTCGAAGCCCAGCGAAATCGCCTTCTGGGCCGATGCGCCCGCCCGCAGTTCTTCGCGGATACGTTCGTTGATCAGCACGTTGGCGTCGATGGCCATACCGAGCGTAAGCGCGATAGCGGCGATACCCGGCAGCGTGAGCGTGGCCTGCATCACCGAGAGCGCAGCCACCAGCAGCAGCAGGTTGAACATCAGTGCGATGACCGAGAACACGCCGAACAGCATGTAATACGCCATCATGAACACGGCGATGGCGAGGAAGCCATACATCACCGAGTCGACACCCTTATGGATGTTGTCGGCACCGAGGCTCGGGCCGATCGTACGTTCTTCGATGATCTCCATCGGCGCGGCGAGCGAACCGGCGCGCAGCAGCAGCGCCAGATCGTTCGCGCCCTGTGCCGAACCCATGCCGGTGATCTGGAAGCTCTGGCCCAGTTCGCTGCGGATGTTCGCCACCGTCAGCACTTCGCCCTTGCCCTTCTCGAACAGCACGATCGCCATCGGCTTGCCGATGTTGTCGCGCGAGACGTCGCGCAGCACGCGCCCGCCTGCGGCGTCGAGCTTGATGTTCACCGACGGTTGCTGGTGGTCGTCGAAACCTGCCGACGCGCTGGTGATGCGGTCGCCGCTGAAGATCACCTGACGCTTGAGCATGACCGGCGCACCGTTGCCATGCAGGAACAGTTCGTCCTGCGGCGGGACCGGCGTTTCCGCCGTGATCAGACGCGGGGCGTCCGGATCGGCCAGACGCGCTTCGAGCGTTGCCGTGCGGCCGATGATGTCCTTGGCCTTGGCGGTGTCCTGCACGCCGGGCAACTGCACCACGATGCGGTCCGGACCTTCCTGCTGAATCACCGGTTCGGCCACGCCGAGTTCGTTCACCCGGTTATGCAGCGTGACGATGTTCTGCTTGACGGCGTTGTCCTGCACCGCACGGCGTGCGGCTTCCGTGAACGCACCCACGACCTTGAACGTGCCGTTCGGGCCGGCTTGCGTCGTGTAGGCGAGGTCGGGCAGACCGTCGCTCAGCGCGCCGCGTGCGCGCTCGGCGTCTGCCTGCGTGCTGAAGGCGGCTTCGATGCCGTTGTCCGTGCGCGTCAGGCCGTTGTGGCGGATGTTCTTGTCACGCAGCAGCGTGCGGGCATCGGCGGCTGCCGCGTCCAGACGCTTGGTGATCGCACCGGCCATGTCGACTTGCAGCAGGAAGTGCACACCGCCGCGCAGGTCGAGGCCGAGATACATCGGCAGCGCGTGGATCTTCGAGAGCCATTCCGGCGAGGCCGACAACAGGTTGAGCGCCACGACGAAGGTCGGGTCGGTCGCGTCGGCGTTCAGCGTCGACTGGAGCAGGTCTTTGGCGCGCAGCTGCGTGTCGGTGTCCGCGAAGCGAATCCGCACGCTCGGGTTGTTGCCCGTGCTGTCGAACACCGCGCCGTTGTAGGCGATGTTCTGTGCCTTGAGCGCGTCTTCAGCGCGCGAAAGCGTCGAGGGATCGACCTTGACGGTCGCCTTGACGCTGGAAATCTGTACCGCCGGCGTTTCACCGAACAGGTTCGGCAGCGTGTAGAGCACCCCGATGGCAAGAGCCACCAGAATGACGATGTATTTCCAGAGAGGATAGCGATTCATAGCAGCGGGCTAGGGTGATGCCTCATGGCAAACCGTGCTTCAGACCGTCTTGCACGGCGACACCGACGTGTGGACCGGTGTCGCCATGCACTGCGGCCGCCGGTAAGGGCGGCCGCAAGCGGTTGTGCGAAGGATCAGAGCGCCTTGATGGTGCCCTTCGGCAGCAACGTGGTGATTGCGCCCTTCTGCACATTGATCTCGACGTTGTCGGCGATTTCAACGGTCACGAAGGTCTCACCGACCTTCGAGATACGACCGGCCAGACCGCCCGAGGTCACGACTTCGTCGCCCTTGGTCAGTGCGGCCAGCATGTTGCGGGTCTCTTTCTGACGCTTCATCTGCGGACGGATCATGATGAAGTACAGCACCACGAACATCAGCACGAGCGGCAGGAAGCTCATCAGGCTGCTGGTCGGGCTGGCGGCGCCTGCCGTCTGAGCGTACGCTTCGGAAATCAGCACGTTCGGTTCTCCTTATGTAAGACGTGTAGAAGCCGCGTGTGCCGGACTTCCGGACACGCGCGGCGTGTGTTTCGGTGCGAGGATGCAGGATCCAAGCCCGGCATTTTACCACTGCCCGACCCCGTTCCCGGGGGATTCGGTGCCCGAGTCGATTGTCCTCGGACCCCGGCCGTCACTGCACGCCGCGCGAGCGATCGGCCTTGAACCTGGCGACGAACGCGTCGAACTGGTGCGCTTCGATGGCATCCCGGATTTCCTGCATCAGCGTGAGATAGTAATGCAGGTTATGGATGGTGTTGAGCCGCGCTCCCAGAATCTCCCCGGCTCGCTGCAAATGGTGCAGATAGGCGCGCGAGAAGTTTCGACAGGTGTAACAGCCGCAAGTTTCGTCCAGCGGGCGCGTATCGCTCTTGTGCGATGCGTTGCGGATCTTCAGATCGCCGAAGCGCGTGAACAGCCAGCCGTTGCGGGCGTTGCGCGTGGGCATCACGCAGTCGAACATGTCGACGCCGGCGGCCACACCGGCCACGAGATCCTCCGGCGTGCCCACGCCCATCAGGTAATGCGGTTTGTTCGCAGGCAGACGCGGCGCCACATGCTCCAGCACGCGCATCATGTCTTCCTTCGGCTCGCCGACCGACAGCCCGCCGATGGCGTAACCGTGGAAGTCCAGCTCCGAGAGTCCGGCGAGCGATTCGTCGCGCAAATGTTCGTACATGCCGCCTTGAACGATGCCGAACAGCGCGTTCGGGTTCTCGAGGCGGTTGAATTCGTCGATGGAGCGCTTGGCCCAGCGCAGCGACATGCGCATCGACTGACCCGCTTCCGATTCCGTGGCCGGACGGCCGTCGATCTCGTAAGGCGTGCATTCGTCGAACTGCATGACGATGTCCGAGTTGAGCACGCGCTGGATCTGCATCGAGATTTCCGGCGAGAGGAACAGGCGGTCGCCGTTCACCGGCGACGCGAACTTCACACCTTCTTCGCTGATCTTGCGCAGATCACCGAGGCTGAACACCTGAAAACCACCCGAATCCGTGAGAATGGGCCGATCCCAGCCCATGAAGCGGTGCAGGCCGCCATGTGCGGCAATCGTCTCCAGACCCGGGCGCAGCCAAAGGTGGAAGGTATTGCCGAGGATGATCTGGGCGTTGTTCTCGACCAGTTCGACCGGCGACATCGCCTTGACCGAGCCGTAAGTGCCCACGGGCATGAAGATGGGCGTCTCGACCACGCCGTGGTTGAGCGTGACGCGCCCCCGGCGGGCTTGCCCGTCGGTGGTGATGAGTTCGAACTTGAGCATGTATAGTGCGCCCCGGCACCACCGGCAAAACAAGCCGGCGCCCGCTCGGGACGTGAAAAAAGTGGCCCGCGCCCCATGCGCGGCCAAGGCGGTATTGTACTTGGTCACACGGCCGTGGATCCCGCGGCCGTACGGATTCAGGCAGCGGCCTTCGGGGCGTCCTGAATTTCGACGCGCGACAGGATCATCGCGTCGCCGTAGCTGAAGAAGCGGTAGCGCTGTTCGATGGCGTGACGATACGCCGCGCGGATCGTCTCCATGCCCGAAAACGCGGAGACGAGCATGAGCAGCGTGGACTTCGGCAGGTGGAAGTTGGTGATCAGACGATCGACGAGCTGGAAGCGATAGCCCGGGGTGATGAAGATGTCCGTCTCGGCACTGCCGGGACGCAGCGTGCCCGGCTCGCCCCCGGCGGCACGCGTGGCCTGCGCGCCGGACTCCAGGGCGCGCATCGACGTCGTGCCCACGGCGATCACCCGTCCGCCGCGCGCGCGCGTGGCGGCGATGGCGTCGACCAGTGACGGCGTGATTTCGTACCACTCCGAGTGCATCTTGTGCTCGCCGATGTTGTCCACGCGCACCGGCTGGAACGTGCCTGCGCCGACGTGCAGCGTGAGCGTGGCACGTTGTACGCCGAGCGCGTCGAGCCGGGCGAAGAGGCCGTCGTCGAAGTGCAGTCCGGCCGTCGGGGCCGCCACGGCGCCCGGGTTACGGGCGTAGACGGTCTGGTAGCGGGTCTCGTCGGCGGCGTCGGCATCGTGTTCGATGTACGGCGGCAGCGGCAGACGCCCGTAGGTCTCGAGCAGCGTGTAGCAGTCGTCCGGGAAGTGCAGCGTATAGAACTGATCGACGCGCTCGCCGACGGTCACGTCGAAGGCATCTGCCAGACGCAGCGCGGTGCCGGGCGGCGGGCTCTTGCTGGCGCGGATCTGGGCGAGCGCGGTGCGTGCGTCGATCACGCGCTCGACGAGCACCTCGATCTTGCCGCCGCTCGCCTTGTGGCCGAACAGGCGTGCCTTGATGACGCGCGTGTCGTTGAATACGAGCAGATCGCCGGGGGCGAGCATCGCGGGCAGATCGGCGAAGCGACGATCGTACAGATGGGGCGGCGTGACGCTGCCGTCGACCTCCAGCAGGCGGCTGGCGGTGCGCTCGGTGAGCGCGGTCTGCGCGATCAGTTCGGGCGGCAGGTCGAAATCGAAATCAGAAAGGGTATACATCAGCGTTTACAATGCTAAGGTCTGTCCAGACCCTGAAACCGACATTTTACTTGGTTCGTCCGATAGCCCGCCGGATCGCGATGTGATCCCTCGATGGCCAGACCGGCAAACCAGGCATCAACGCTTCCGACGCCCCCGACTCGCGACTGCATGACCGAACGCAGAATGCCCGCCACCGCGCCTGACGACGCCTCCGCCGACCTCGTGGATCTTGCCGACGCTGCAAGTCCGCCGGCGCACGCCGCTTCGCGTCCCGCAGACAAAAGCGCGAAGCGCGGCGCCAAACCGTCGGGCACGAAGGCTGAAAAGTCCGAAAAGCCGGGCAAGCCCGCCAAGAAGGAGAAGGACGCCAAGCCCGCCGCGAAGAAAGCCGCCGGCAGTGCGGACAAGCTCGCCAAGCTCGGCCTCAAGCGCGACATCGATCTGATCCTGCATCTGCCGATGCGCTACGAGGATGAGACCACGCTACGCAAGATCGGCGAAGTGCTGCCGAGCGAACTCGCGCAGGTAGAAGGGGTGGTGACGTCGAGTGACGTGGCCTACCGGCCGCGCCGCCAGTGGGTCGTGCGTATCGCCGACGAAGGCCACGAACTGGTCCTGCGGTTTCTGAATTTCTACGGCAGTCAGCAAAAGCAGCTTGCCGTCGGCACCCGCGTGCGCGTGCGTGGCGAAGTCCGCGGCGGCTTCTTCGGACTCGAGATGGTGCACCCCGCCTATCGGGTCGTGCAGGACGCTGCCGCGCCGCTACCCGAATCCCTGACACCGGTGTATCCGAGTGCGGCTGGTCTGTCGCAGGCCTATCTGCGAAAGGCGATTCACAACGCGATGGATCGCACACCGCTGCCCGAGCTTCTGCCGCCGGGGCTGCTGCAAGACGCCATCGGTCCGGATCATCCGCTCCCCGCCCTTGCCGACGCGGTCCGCCTGCTGCATGCCCCGCCACCGAACGTCTCGGAGACGGCGCTCATGGAGCGCTCGCATCCCGCGTGGCTGCGTATCAAATGCGAAGAATTGCTCGCCCAGCAGTTGTCGCTCAAACGGGCGCAGGCGGCGCGTCGTCGTCTGTCCGCCCCGGCCCTTGGCAAGCATGTGCCGGGAGGCTTGCTCGAACGCTTCGAAGCCGCGCTGCCTTTCCGGCTGACGGGGGCGCAGCAGCGCGTCTGGGCCGAAATTCGCGCCGATCTGACCGAGGCGCATCCGATGCAGCGTCTGCTGCAAGGGGACGTTGGCAGCGGCAAGACGATCATCGCGGCGCTCGCCGCCGCGCAAGCCATCGACGCGGGATTTCAGGCCGCCATCATGGCGCCCACGGAAATCCTCGCGGAGCAGCATCTGCGCAAACTCTCGGCGTGGCTCACACCGCTGGGCGTGGAGGTCGCGTGGCTCGCCGGCAGCATGAAGGCGAAGGAAAAGCGCGAAGCGCTGGCCCGCGTGGCCAGCGGCGAAGCGCAACTCGTGATCGGCACGCACGCCATCATTCAGGACACGGTGACGTTCGCGCGTCTGGGCATGGCCGTCGTCGACGAACAGCATCGCTTCGGCGTGGCGCAACGTCTCGCGCTGCGCAGCAAGATGCAGACGGCGGGCATGGGACCGAACGCCATGCCGCATCAGTTGATGATGAGCGCGACGCCGATTCCGCGCACGCTCGCCATGACGTACTACGCCGATCTCGACGTCTCCGTCATCGATGAATTGCCGCCGGGCCGCAGCCCTGTCGTGACGAAGCTGATCAGTGATACGCGGCGTCCGGAGGTGATCGACCGCGTGCGCGCGGCGGCGCTTGCCGGGCGGCAGGTCTACTGGGTGTGCCCGCTGATCGAAGAGAGCGAGGCGCTGCAATTGCAGACCGCTGTCGACACGCATGCGCAACTGGTGGCGGCGCTGCCGGACTTACGTGTCGGCCTCGTGCACGGACGTCTCTCGCCCGCCGAGAAGGCCGCCGTGATGGAAGACTTCACGCGCGGCGACACGCACTTGCTGGTGGCCACGACCGTCATCGAAGTCGGTGTGGATGTGCCTAACGCGTCGCTGATGGTGATCGAGCACGCCGAGCGCTTCGGCCTCGCGCAGTTGCACCAGTTGCGCGGGCGCGTCGGTCGCGGCTCGGCGGAATCGGTCTGTTTGCTGATGTATGCGTCGCCGCTGTCGATGGGCGCGAAGGCGCGCTTGCAGACCATGCGCGAGACGACCGACGGTTTCGTCATCGCCCGGCGCGATCTGGAAATTCGTGGCCCCGGGGAGTTCCTCGGGGCGCGTCAGTCGGGGGCGGCCATGCTGCGCTTCGTCGATCTGAATGAAGACGCGTGGCTGATTCCGGGCGCGCAGGAGGCGGCTGAGGTGCTGCTCAAATCGCATCCCGGCGCTGTGGCCGCACATCTGGAGCGCTGGCTCGGGGCGCGTGAAGACTATCTGAAGGCTTGATGACGGTTTGAAGCACGCATGATCCTCGCGGCGTCGGCGTCGGCGTCGGCGTCGGCGTCGACGACATTGACGACATTGACGGCATCGACGGCATCGACGGCAGCGGCGGGGGGGAGGGTGACGGCAGGTGTGTGACGCGATGGGCGTCGCCCGAAATCGGTGAAAACGGGCATTTGCCGTCCGATTGTGCTATAAAAAACAAAATCTATCGATTGCGGTAATTCGATTAATTTACACAGGTTAGGACGACATGACCCTCACGGAACTCAAGTACATCGTGGCGGTGGCGCGTGAACGCCATTTCGGTCGCGCGGCGGAAGCCTGTTTCGTCAGCCAGCCGACGCTCTCGGTGGCCATCAAGAAGCTCGAAGACGAGCTGAACGTACAGATTTTCGAGCGTGGCGCCGCCGAAGTGAGCGTGACGCCGCTCGGCGAGCAGATCGTGGCCCAGGCGCAGCGCGTGCTCGAACAGACCATCGCCATCAAGGAAATCGCCAAGCAGGGACGTGACCCGCTCGCCGGGCCCCTGCGTCTGGGCGTGATCTACACCATCGGGCCGTATCTGCTGCCGGCGCTCGTCAAGCAGATGATCGAGACCACGCCCCAGATGCCGCTGATGCTGCAAGAGAACTACACGCTCAAGCTCATCGAATTGCTCAAGCAGGGCGAGATCGACGCGGCCATCATGGCGTTGCCGTTCCCCGAGAGCGGGCTGATGGTGCGTCCGCTCTACGACGAGCCGTTCGTCGTGGCGTTGCCGCGCTCGCACCCCTGGGCCGGCCGTCCGCAAATCGACGCGGGCGATCTCAAGCAGGAGACGATGCTGCTGCTCGGCAGCGGGCATTGCTTCCGTGACCACGTGCTAGGTGTGTGTCCCGAACTGATGCGTTTCTCGCAGAACGCCGACGGCATTCAGAAGACGTTCGAAGGCTCCTCGCTGGAGACGATTCGCCACATGGTCGCGAGCGGCGTGGGTATTACCGTGTTGCCGAAGACGTCGGTGCCCGAAACGCAGTCGCCAGACAGTCTGCTGAGCTACGTGCCGTTCTCGGCGCCGGTGCCCGACCGTCGGGTCGTGCTGGCGTGGCGCAAGAGCTTCACGCGTCTGCCGGCTATCGAGGCGGTGGCGCAGGCCATTGCCCGATGTGATCTGCCGGGCGTGATTCCGCTCGATCTGCCGGCGACGTCCAACTGATGGATCACTGACCGACGGGTAGGTGGCTGGATCGTCCCGGCCCACACCCCTCACCACATCGCCGAAGTCTCCCGTTTCAGCCATACGCCGCTGCCTTGTGCCGCGGCGTATTGTTTTTGCCTATGATATATATAAAAACGATTAATTCGACCGTTTTAATATAAATAATTAATCTAGCGACATGCGCTCGGCACCCGACCCATCAAGGGGCGCAAGCCGCCGACCGCCGAGCAGTCCCCCAACAAAAGACGCATTCAAAGGTGCCCGCAATGACCCAACTCAAGGCCTATTTGCACGACATCGAAACCACGCTGGAACAAGTACTTGCCGAGTTCGCCCTGATGGGCGCCTGACTCGCAAGTCGCAAGAGATCGCCCGATCAGGAACCAGGAAACAGGAGAGCGTCACATGTCCGATACGAAGAAACTTACGACTGCCGCCGGTGCGCCGGTCACCGACAACCAGAACACCTTGACGGCCGGCCCGCGTGGCCCGGCGTTGCTGCAAGACATGTGGCTGATTGAAAAGCTTGCCCACTTCGACCGGGAAGTGATTCCGGAGCGTCGCGTGCACGCGAAGGGCTCGGGCGCCTTCGGCAAGCTGACCATCACGCACGACATTACGAAATACTCCCGCGCCCGCGTGTTCGAGGCCGTTGGTAAGGAAACGCCGGTGTTCCTGCGCTTCTCGACGGTGGCCGGTGAGCGCGGTGCGGCCGATGCCGAGCGCGATGTGCGTGGCTTCGCCCTGAAGTTCTACACCGATGAAGGCAACTGGGATCTCGTGGGTAATAACACGCCGGTGTTCTTCATCCGCGATCCGCTGAAGTTCCCGGACTTTATCCACACGCAAAAGCGTGACCCGAAGACCAACATGCGCAGCCCGACCGCTGCGTGGGATTTCTGGTCGCGTTCGCCGGAATCGCTGCATCAGGTCACCATCCTCATGAGCGATCGCGGCTTGCCGAAGAACTATCGCCAGCAGCACGGCTTCGGCTCGCATACGTTCAGCTTCATCAACGCGGCGAACGAACGCTTCTGGGTGAAGTTCCACTTCAAGTCGATGCAGGGTGTGGAGAACGTGACGAACGCCGAGGCGGCAGAGATCGTCGCCAATGATCGCGAAAGCCATCAGCGCGATCTGTTCGAATCGATCGAAGCCGGCAACTTCCCGCGCTGGCGCATGCAGGTGCAGGTCATGCCGGAGGCGGATGCCGCGAGCTATCGCTTCAATCCGTTCGACATCACGAAGGTGTGGCCGCATTCGGACTACCCGCTGATCGACGTGGGCGTGCTGGAGTTGAACCGTAACCCGGAGAACTACTTCGCGGATGTCGAGCAGGCCGCGTTCAATCCGGGCAACGTCGTGCCGGGTATCGCCTTCTCGCCGGATCGTCTGTTGCAAGGGCGTCTGTTCTCGTACGGCGATACGCAGCGTTATCGCCTTGGCGTGAATCACAGCGCCATTCCGGTCAACGCGCCGAAGTGCCCGTTCCATAACAGCTTCCATCGCGACGGTGCAATGCGCGTGGACGGCAATCTCGGCGGCACGCCGAACTACGAGCCGAACCGCTACGGTGCATTCGCTGAGCAACGGGAGTATCGCGACCCGCAGCAAGCCGTGGGTGCGGTGGCTGATCGCTTCGACCACCGTGAAGACGAGGACTACTACTCGCAACCGCGTGCGCTCTTCCGGTTGTTCGACGATGCGCAAAAGGCGCGTTTGTTCGGCAACATCGCAGCGTCGATGAACGGCGTGCCCGATGACGTTGCCGAGCGTCAGATCGGTCACTTCGCGAAGATCGATCCAGCGTATGCGCAAGGCGTGATCGCCGCACGCAAGGCGCTGGCGAAGTAAGGCGTGGCGGTTGCAGACGGCATTACTGCCGGCGTGACGGCAGACAGTGCTGGATGGTGTAAGAAGGTGCAGGAAAAGCAGTAAATGCAGGTCAGCGGGGGCGGCGAATGTCGTCCCCGCGCGAGTGCTTGTGTGACGCGTTGCGACGAAACGCCAGTACGCTCAGCCCGCCGGCCAGAAAGCGCGGATCGCGGCGATGCCGTAGGCCCCGGCATTGCGTGCGCTGTTCAGTGTCTCGGCACGCATGCCGCCGAGCGCAAACACCGGCAGCGAGGTTTGCGCGGCGAGCCTGGCGAATGCCGGCCAGCCGAGCGGCGTGGCATCGGGGTGCGTGGCGGTAGGGAGTACCGGCGAGAGCGTGACGAAGTCGAGTCCGAGGCGCGTTGCGTGCGAGAGTTGCGCGGCGTCGTGACAGGCGGCGCTGACGATTTTCCAACCATCAGGGCGCGCTTCGCAGGCCATCAGACGTTCGCTGGTCAGATGCCAGCCGTCCGCTTTCGGCACGGTATCGGCGATGGTGCTGTTGGTCGGTGCGAGCCACCGGTCGGCGACGTCGTGAGGCGGATTCAGGATGAGCTGCGCCCCTGCGGCGTGTGTCAGGGCCAATGCGCTTTCGGCCAGCGCGCGATAGCCGTCCGCATCGAGCGAGCGATTACGCAACTGAACGAGGCGGGTGCCCCGCGCGAGTGCCTGAGCGAGTTGCGAGGCGAACGCGGCGATCTGGGCACGTGAGGCGACATCGGGCGTCACCAGAAGCTGGCGGGGCAGCGCGGGCGAACGGGCGTGGCCGTCGTGCGCGTCGGTGTCGTGGGATTTCTCGCTCGCACGCGATGTTTCGGCGCGACCTGGGGGAATCGAAGGCAAGGAAGGCATCGAGGGCAAGGAACGCATCGAAGGGCGGTAAGCGCAAACCTGGCGCGAATCATGTGACGGCGCACACGCGCTGGCAGCGCGGATCCGGTGTGAGCGGCATGGGCGAAGTGTAACCGGAATGCGTCGACGAACGTCTTGAGGAAAGTACGGAGATCGGCCGCGCGGAACATTGTGGCGTCCACACTCTCCCACCCCATGTGCGTGCGACGTTGTTCTGTGTCACACGCAGCCCATATGGCGCCGATAGACTCGCGCGGTGCTCGCCGGGCATCGGTCAATCGGCAATTTTATTTCAGCGCGTCTTCGGATTTTTCGACAGACGGCACAGCAAACGGAGTCGGATCATGGCAAAGAAAAACCAGGCAGCCAACGTGGCAAGCGTGAACATCGGCATCAGCGACAAGGATCGCAAGCGTATCGTCGAAGGATTGAGCCATCTGCTGGCGGACACTTACACGTTGTACCTGAAGACGCACAACTTCCACTGGAACGTGACCGGCCCGATGTTCAACACGTTGCATCTGATGTTCGAAGGCCAGTACAACGAACTTGCGCTGGCCGTGGATCAGATCGCTGAGCGGATTCGCGCGCTGGGCTATCCGGCGCCGGGCACCTACAAGGAGTTCGCGAAGCTATCGTCGATTCCCGAAGCCGAGGGCGTGCCTGCGGCGGAAGAGATGATTCGTCAGCTGGTCGAAGGGCAAGAGGCCGTGACGCGCACCGCGCGCGGTATCTTCCCGATCGTCGACGCCGCCTCGGACGAGCCGACTGCCGACCTGCTCACGCAACGCATGCAACTGCACGAAAAGAACGCGTGGATGCTGCGTAGCCTGTTGGCCTGAGCGCCTCAGACCCCGGCCGACGCTCGTCGGCCGCGATTGACGCCCGTGCCCCGTGCACGGGCGTTTTGCATTGGCATTCGCCTGTCAAAACGTGCCAGCGCCTCCGAATTCTCACAACGCATGCCGTGAGTGCTATCACACGGGAGCGGTCTATAGAGAAAGGATGCACTCCTCGACCCAGTCCAGTACACTGGCCGGATGCCTTTCGACTGGCTCGCCCGCAATCTCCTCGTCAGCGTGTTTCTGCCACCGGCCAACGTGCTGGTGCTCGCGGGGCTTGCGTTCGTGCTTTGGCGGCGCTTTCCGCGTAGCGCCAAGACCTTGGCCGTGATCGCCGTGCTGGCCTTGTGGGTACAGGCGATGCCGTGGGTGGCACAGAAGCTTTCCCAGCCCCTCGAAGTCGGCACACCGGTCGACCCGAACACGCTCGACGCCGCACGTCAGGCGCCCGGCGCGGCGACGACGTTGCCGCAGGCGGTGGTGATCCTGGGCGGTGGCATGAGTGTCGGCGCATCGGAGTTCGGTCGCGAAAACGGGGCCGATCTCAGCGACGCCACGTTGGCCCGGGTGCGCTACGGGGCCTTCCTGGCGCGTCGGGCACAGTTGCCGATTCTTGTCTCTGGCGGCAGCCCGTCCGGTCGCGCAGCCGAGGGACCCGTCATGGCGCAGGTGATGTCGGACGAGTTCGGCTTACCGGTGCGCTGGGTCGAAGGACAATCATTGAACACGGCGCAAAACGCCATCTTCAGCGCGCGTATGTTGACGAACGTCGGCGTATCGCGCGTCTATCTGGTCACGAGCGCCTGGCATATGCGTCGGGCTCGCGACCAGTTCGAGCGAGCGGGGCTGACGGTGGTACCCGCACCGTGCTGCCGTGCGAACGTGCTCGAAGCGGACGCCGTGTCCGGCTGGTGGCCGACCATCGACGGCCTGCGCGTCACCCGTGCAGCGCTGCGTGAGTGGATGGCACTGGGCGTAGGACATTGAGCGGATCGCGCCGCCGCCTGCAAAACGTCACGAATTCCCGGCATCGTAGGCGGCTTGCGGAAGAAAGTAGGAACGTCAGATTTTTTGGGGACGTACGTGATCGCGCGCCCCCTGAGTTGCCAACCCTAATCGAGAGAGACGTATGAAGACGAAAGCTGTCCTGACCGTTGAAGACGTGCAGAAGATCAACGCGGCCGCCGTGGCGGAAGCCACCTCGAACGGCTGGAACGTGTGCATCACCATCGTCGACGACGGCGGTCATGCCCTGTCGCTGCATCGCATGGACGGCGCTGCCCCCAGCACGGCCATGATGTCGCTGGGCAAGGCGCAGACCTCGGCCGTCGCCCGTCGCGAGAGCGGTGCGTTCGAAGAGATGATCAACGGTGGGCGTTACGCATTCCTGAGCGCACCGAACACCGCCATGCTCGAAGGCGGCGTGCCTATCGTCGTGGACGGCAACGTCATTGGCGCGGTGGGCGTGTCGGGCGTGAAGTCGGCGCAGGACGCGCAGATTGCACGTGCCGGTATCGCTGCCGTTACCGGCGCCTGATATCGCGTAAGCCGGCCCAAAAGAAAAAACCCGCTCTTTCGAGCGGGTTAAAGGCTTGTCAGGCCGGCTGGCACAACCCGAGGCTTGGCAGGTTGCGCCACGAGGAGAACATCAATGAAACCCGAGTGGACGGACAAAAAAAGTGGCTTGGCTGGCGCGCAACGCAGGTAGAGAGGGGCTTGCCGTAACTACATGGGATCGCGTTGCGTTCGCTGGCTACTGCCAAACACCTCTTAGGCGAGGTGGTCCCCACAAAACTCGGTGAAGGTGGCGGCAAGGTCGTGGTCTTGCCACCGCCAAAATCCTTTACTGCATCAAACTCGACAACTTACTTCGTCAGGATCAGCTTGCCGTAGCGCGTAGCGCGCAGTTGGTAGGTCTGTCCGTTGTGCAGGATGTTCACGCATTGCGTGCCCTGCAACAGGTGATCGCTCGTCAGCAGGCGACCGGTGGTTGGGCTGGCCGGCTTTTCTGCCACCGGGCTGGCCACTTGCGAACGCGACACCGACAAGGTGCGGCGCGGTGCCGTGGCAGGCGTGGTCTGGCGGGCAGTGGTGTGGCTTGCGGTCATCTCGCTCATCCGTGTGGCTGACTGTGAGAAGAATCTTAAATGAGAATCATTCCCATTTATATTTGAATTTGACTATTGTGATTTGTTATTTGGTAGTTTCTATCTAAAATTACGTTGTCGGACGGGGGATGAGGCCGTCCGACAAATGACGCTCAAACGCTGGATCAGCCCAGCGCGCCTTGCTCAGCGAGTTCGCGAATACGGCGGACGGTGTCGATGTCCGCTTCGCGATAAGCCGATTTCACAAACTCGCTGTAGCGCGTGTCTGCGGTCGCGGCGTCTTCCGGCAACGTCGTACTGTACGTAAATCGTACGAAGTAATGCGTCGGATTGGGCTCTTCGATACGCATCGTAAGGGTGCCGCCTGCGTGGGCATCGGTCGCTGCCGTTTCGTAGCGCACCGCCTGCTGGGCGTCGAACACGACACGATCGAGCACGACGGTCTCACCGAAACGCAGTTCGCGGTTCAGGGTGTTCTCGGTGCGCTCGTGCATGACGCACTCGTCGAGCCCCAGCACGAAGGCCTCCGGCTGTTCGGCGCGCAGCACGAGGCCACGCCATAGTTGATCGCGCGTAAGTGCGAGAGTCAGCGGGTTCAGGAGGTCGTTGACCTCGATCAGGTGTTCGTACTGCAAGACTATTTCCCCTTGATTCCTTGGATGACGCCGAGTCGCGCGACGGCGAGACTTCAACGCGTGAGCGCGATGATTCCCACCGTGGCGCAATGCCGTGCCGGGGACTGCCGCATGCAATCCGTCAGCACGGCGTCGGGTGTCTATTCGACCAGCGAACTCTCGATGGCGACGGTGCCCGACAACACCTTGTGAATTGGGCACGCATTGGCGATTTCCAAGAGGCGCTGACGCTGTTCCTCCGACAAATCCCCGGCCAGTTCGATCTTGCGCGTGATTTGCGTCGTCCCGGCAGGCGGTTTGCCGTCCGGGTTCATCGCGAGTGTCACTTTCACGTCCTTGAGCGGCCATTCCTTGCGACGTGCGTACATATGCAGCGTGATTGATGTACAGGCTCCAAGGCTGGACAGCAACAGTGCCGACGGCGCCGGGCCGAGATCGCCGCCACCGAGTGACTCGGGTTCGTCGGCGATCCATTCGTGCTTGCCGTCCGACAGATGGGTGGTGTATCCGGCAGCGCCCAGGTGGGCGGTGACAATCGCTTCTGCGGCCATGGTGACTCCTGTAGGTCCTGACGGCGGCTTAATGGAGGCGGCCCGGTGAAACCGGGCCACAACGTACTCTGCGTGCTTTGAGTGTCATTGTGACCCAATTTCGCCGGGCCGGCGGGAATGGCGCGAGCCAGGTCATCCCCCGCTCGCGCGTCCCCGAAGACGTTACCTGAACGTGCCTGCGGATCAGGTCCGGGAGACGGAGGCCGGGATGTGTCCCATGCGTCCCGCCTGAAAGTCGAGGATCGCCTGACGAATCTCGCTCTCCGTGTTCATCACGAACGGGCCGTAGCGTGCCACCGGTTCGCCGATCGGCTTGCCGCCGATGAGCAGGAACGACAACGGCGTGTCGCTGTCGTTACGCACGGTGATGCCCTCGCCCTCGTTGCCGAACACGACCATCTGATGTGCTTTGGCGGCGGTGGCTTCAGCCCCGAAATGCCCTTCGCCTTCGACTACGTACGCGAACACGTTGAAGTCCGCCGGCACCGGGTGATCCAGCAGCGCCTGCGGTTGCAGCGTGAAGTGCTGATACAGGATCGGCGTATGCGTCTCGATGGCGGCCTGCTTGCCCAGCGCCTCACCGGCGATCACGCGTACGGAGACCTTGCCGTCGTCGCTGGTCGCCGTCGGAATTTCGGCGGCTGGCAGTTCCTGATAGCGCGGCGTCATCATCTTGTCCGTGCTCGGCAGGTTCACCCACAACTGGAAGCCGTGCATTTCGCCACCGCGTTGCTGAAACGCCTGCGAGGGCATTTCCGAGTGAATCACGCCGGCACCGGCCGTCATCCACTGCACGTCGCCCGGGGTGAGCTTGCCTGCGTGGCCCTGGGAGTCACGATGTTCCATTTCACCGGCGAGCAGATAGGTGACGGTCTCGAAGCCGCGGTGCGGATGGTCGGGGGCGCCCTTGGCGTCGCCGGGGGCCACTTGCATCGGCCCCATCTCGTCGAGCAGCAGGAACGGATCGAAGTCCATCATCATGCGCGTCGGAAACGGGCGGTTGACGTAGAAACCGGCGCCTTCCTGCGTTTGCGCTGCCGTGAAGACACGGGCGACCGGACGGGCGTAGGTGGTGCTCATGGGGAAATCTCCTGTGAGGATGCGCGTCGCACAAGGACTTGCGGCGTGTCGGCATCCGTTGTCATGTCCCCACTATATCGGGGGGAATGGCACCGGGAGTAGCCCGCAACACTGGAAGGATTGTTACCGGAATGGAACAGTCGACGAGAAGTCGGGGGGATTACGGAAGAAAGCGAAAGGAGGCGCAGGAGTTGGACCAAAGCTGAACCAAAGCGATGAGAAACGCGGGACGAAAAAAAGCGCGGTGACCAGCACCGCGCCCGAGCTTCTGCGATTCGTGGATTTACCGGCTTACTTGGCCGGCTCGGTCACGAAGCCGAGTTTGGTGACACCTGCCGTCTGCGCCTCGGAAAGCACCTTGGCGACGCTCTCGTAACGCACGTTCTTGTCGGCGAACAGATGCAGTTCCGGTTGCGGCTGCGCGTCGGCGGCCTGTGCCAGACGCGCCTTGAGCGTGTCGTCGTCGATCTGCTGCTTGTCCCAGAAGACACTGCCGTCCGCCTGGATCGACAGATCGACCTTGGCAGGTTTGGTGTCTTCCGGCTGGCTGCTCGCCTGCGGCAGGTCGAGCTTGACCGCGTGATTGAGCACCGGCAGCGTCACGATGAAGATGATCAGCAGCACCAGCATGACGTCGACGAGCGGCGTCATGTTGATCTCGCTCATCATCGCGTCATCGGCACCGTCGTCGCTGCTGTATGAACCCATAGCCATAGCGAACTCCTTCTCTTGCGCGGCGGCTTAGCTGGCGCTGGCCGACGTGGACTTGTTGCGCACCGGCGTGACGTTGTTGGCGAACTGCGTCGAGTGCACGCTGGCGCCCGTCAGGAAGTAACCGTGCAGGCTGTGTGCGAAGCGGTTGAGCTTCGAGACGATACCCTTGTTGGCACGCGTCAGGGCGTTGAAGCCGAGCACGGCCGGAATGGCGACGAACAGA
The DNA here is from genome assembly GCF_022696215.1 of Pandoraea sp. LA3. Taxonomy (NCBI): domain Bacteria; kingdom Pseudomonadati; phylum Pseudomonadota; class Betaproteobacteria; order Burkholderiales; family Burkholderiaceae; genus Pandoraea; species Pandoraea sp. LA3. The sequence continues at coordinate 50,641 of NZ_PTPY01000017.1, forward strand.
CCGAAGGCCGTCATGATCAGGGCTTCACCCACCGGGCCGGCCACCTTGTCGATGGTCGTCTGACCCGAGGCGCCGATGGCGAGCAGGGCGTGATAAATGCCCCACACCGTACCGAACAGACCGACGAACGGCGAGGTCGAACCGATCGAGGCGAGCATCGCGAGACCGCTTTGCAGACGCGAGACCGTATCGTCCACCGAGTTCTTCAGCGCGCGCGTGATCCAGTCGCTCACGTCCATCTTGTCGTGCAGATGCGGCTGGCTCTGACGGTGATGTTCGGCGGCGTCCTGACCGGCGAGTGCCAGTGCGAGGAACGGATTGTTCTGACCCGATTCGCCGAGCTTTTGCAGACCGGCAGAGAAGTTCTCCGAGTGCCAGAAGTCCGGTTCGGCCGTGCGCGTGAAGCGGGAGAGGCGGAAGACTTGCGTGCCCTTGATGATAATGACCGTCCAGGACAGCACCGACATCACCAGCAACACGATCGCGATGGCGCGGGTGACGAAATCGCCCTGCGACCAGACGTGGCTCAAACCATACTCTTGCATTTTTCGTTCCTCGGAAGATCCAGTTCGTAGATCGTTACGTTAATCGTTCAGATTGAAGTTAAACGGTTTGGTCGCGGCGGCTTCGACCGCGCGGCCATTCTGCATCGGGGGGGCACAGCGCATTGCCAGTGCGGCGGTGCGCGCTGCCTGATCGAGACGGGGGAAACCGCTCGACTTGACGACATTGGCGCTCGAGACCACCCCACGGGTGTCGATCACGAGGCGCAACGTGACGGTGCCTTCTTCGCCCACACGGCGCGACTGCGTCGGGTAGACCACACGCGGTTCGTCGCACTTCACGGCCAGCCCTTCGATCGGGCCGGACGGCGCGGGCGCCGGGGCCGGTGCGGGCGGCGCCGGCGGCGTGGGCGCCGCTTGCTGCACCGGTTCGGTCGTCGTCTGTTGCGGCGGCGCGACCGGTTCGGCCTTCTGCGTGATGGCGTTCTTCGGTTGCTCGCGCGGCTTGGGCGGCGGCGGCGCGACCTTCGGCTTGGGCGGTTCCGGCTGCGGTTTGGGCGGCGCGGGCTGCGGCGGCGTGGGGGCGGGCGTGAGCGGAATGATCGTCGCGGTGAAGGTCGTCGGCTCGATCGTTGCCTTTTCAGGCTCGTTGCGCAGGTGCGACAGACCGACCAGAGCGGCAATGTGAACGACAACGATCGCAGCGGCAATCGCGATGGCGCGCGGCGACGTCAGCGGGTCGCGGAATTGCGAGAGCGCAAGGCCAGGTGAGGTCACGGCGGGGGACACGGCGGTCGACATGGTAACGGCTAGGGTACGCTAAATTGCGGCGGTGAACAGTGAGTGAAGCGCGGTGCGCAAAGCCTCTGGGTTCGAGACAGGCCGGACGTACGATCAAAGGAAAACCGCGCCATGGGGCGCGGTCGGCGAACGCAGTGAGTCAGAAACCGTACTCGAACTCACCTTCGAAACAGGAAAAACGACAAACATAACGTCGAAATAAAGCCAATCAGGAGTTCCATCTGACACCTCCAGGGTGACAACGTCGCTGGCTGGCGCATGGCGCCGCAATGTCGCGGAACGCCTGGCTGGCTCCATTACCCCGTGGCTATCCGGATGACTGCCACGCTGGTGAAATTCCAAATCGTTCAAAACCGGTCATGCAGGACGAGCACACGTCTCGTCGTCGAACTGCAAGCGCTGAAACTGATGAAGCGGATCAAGCCGCCAGCGCGAGTTCCTGACGCACCACCACGACTTCCGTCGTCGTCTCGACGCGCACGGACTGGCAGCAGCCACCGCAAGAGCGGCCACAGCACGGCGTGGCACCGGTCACCATTTCCTGGACATATGGACCGCACTTGCCGCAGCACAGCGCAACGCCGAGATCGATCTGAAGATCTTCCATCGAGGTGGCACCGGCGTCGAGGCAAGCCTTGATCTGACGGTCGGAAACGGATTTACATACGCAGACGATCATGATGAAAACGTCAAAATGTAACACTAATGAGAATAATTATTATTTAAGTCGACGTCTTTTGCAAGCGGCATTGACCTATCCCATGGCACGCACAGGGATATACGGCAACCGTGTCAGGCGGAAATGATGGGAGGGTTTGAGGCGAATGCCAGGCGGGACGGGGCTTGCGGGGCCGGTTGGGGTGTGGCCCACGCAGGGCCTAGGGCGTGACTACCGGGGCCGACTGGGGTGCTTGAGTCGACTGATCGGCCACCTCACCGGCAGCCAGTGCCGTTGTCGCATCGATTTCGATCGTCTGCACGCGTGGCGCATCCACGATCAGGCGGTCCGCCATCGTCTGAAGGGCATCCGCGTTGGCGGTCGTGAACAACTGAAGACTGCCGCCGTCTCCCGATGCAGGGGGCGCGGCCAGATCGTCTACCTCAAGCCGTCGTTGAAGCTGGCGGGCGATGGCTGCACCGGTGTCGACGAGCGTGAGTGCGGTGCCGAAATGCCGCTCGATGGCAGGGATCAGGAACGGGTAGTGGGTACAGCCGAGCACCAGTGTATCCGCGCCTTGCGCGAGCATCGGCGCGATGTATTTATCCAGCAGCGCGATGACCTCGGGCGAATCGACATCGCCGCCTTCGATACGCTCGACCAGCCCATGGCCCGGCTGACACAGAAACCGCTGCCCCTGTGCGGTGTGACGCGCCAGCAGATCCGCGAAGCGGGCACTGCGCAGCGTGGCGGCCGTGGCGAGCACGCCGATCACGCCGCTGCGAGAGACGGCTGCCGCCGGCTTGATGCCCGGCTCGACGCCGACCACCGGCCATGAGTCGTCGGCGCGCAGGGTGGCCACGCCGTGGGCGGTGGCCGTATTGCAGGCGACGACGAATGCCTTGGCGCCGCGCTCGCGTAGCCATCGGCCGATCGCGAGGCTGCGTTGCTCGATGAACGCGTCGGGGCGTTCGCCATAGGGCGCGTATCGGGAGTCGGCGACGTAGATCAGCGACTCGTGCGGAAGCAGCGCGCGAACGGCCTGCAAGACCGAGAGGCCACCGAGGCCGGAATCGAAAACGCCAATCGGCGCGTTGGAGGGCATGGCAAATGAGAAAGGGCCGGCAAGTTGCCGGCCCCGAAATTCTAGCGCAAAGCCTGCCGTCCGAAGTCGATGTCCGTGCGGCGGCGCGCTTTTCTTATCTGGGTTTTGCGGGGTGTCGGGCTTATTCTTCGAACGACGCCATGCCCGACTGCTGGTAATTCTGGAGGCCGACCTTGCCGATGAGTTCGATCTGCGTTTCCAGCCAGTCGATGTGCTCTTCGGTGTCGTGCAGGATCTCGTTGAAGATCTCGCGGGAGACGAAGTCGCTCACGCTTTCGCAATGCGCCACGCCTTCCTTGCAGGTCTTCTGCGAGAGGTATTCGAGCTTCAGATCGCATTGCAGAATCTCTTCGGTGTTCTCACCGATGAGGAGCTTATGCAGATCTTGCAGGTTCGGCAGGCCGTCGAGCATGAAGATACGTTCGATCAGCTTGTCGGCGTGCTTCATCTCGCCGATGGACTCGTCGTACTCATGCTTGCCGAGTTTCGTCAGGCCCCAATGGTTGTACATGCGGGCGTGCAGAAAGTACTGGTTGATCGCCGTCAGCTCGTTGGTGAGCTGTGCGTTGAGGAGTTCGAGGACTTTCTTGTCGCCTTTCATTTCGGATCCCTGTTTTATGCAATTTGCAAGCGGTTGAAGATTAGCCTGAAAAGCTCGGAAAGCCAAGCCCTGCAAGGCTTTTCGTGAACCGAGGTGCGAATGGTAATGCGATCCATTCTCGCTTTGTCGCATGACATTTTTGCGAGCGGAATCGATGCCGGCTCGACATTCGCGGCACGAAAAAAAGCCCGGACCAGGCCGGGCTTTCCTTCGCGGGCCGATGGCGTGAAGCCGTCGACCCATGCGCGCGTGAGGTGCGTGCGCTGCGAATACCGATGAGACTTATTCCGCCGCGACCGGGATCTTGCCGATCTTGGCCTGCCATTCCTTCGGTCCGGTCTGGTGCACCGAGACGCCGGTTGCATCCACGGCCACCGTCACCGGCATGTCCTTGACGTCGAACTCGTAGATGGCTTCCATGCCGAGGTCGTCGAACGCCAGCACGCGCGCCGCACGAATCGCCTTGGACACGAGGTAAGCGGCGCCGCCTACGGCCATCAGGTACGCAGCCTTGTGCTTCTTGATGGCTTCGATGGCGGCCGGGCCGCGCTCCGACTTGCCGATCATCACGGCCAGACCCGTCTTGGACAGCATCATGTCGGTGAACTTGTCCATCCGCGTGGACGTGGTCGGACCTGCCGGGCCAACGACTTCGTCGCGCACCGGATCGACCGGGCCGACGTAGTAAATCGCGCGGCCCTTGAAGTCCACCGGCAGCGGCTCGCCCTTGGCGATCATGTCGGCAATGCGCTTGTGGGCGGCGTCGCGACCCGTGAGCATCTTGCCCGAGAGCAGCAGGGTCTGACCCGGCTTCCAGCTGGCAACTTCTTCCGGCGTGAGCGTGTCCAGATCGACGCGCTTGCTCGTCTCCGTGTTCGGCGCCCAGTGCACGTTCGGCCAGGCGTCGAGCGACGGCGCGGCGAGGAACGAGGGGCCCGAGCCGTCCAGCGTGAAGTGGGCGTGACGCGTTGCCGCGCAGTTCGGGATCATGGCGACCGGCTTGGACGCCGCGTGCGTCGGGTAGTCGAGGATCTTCACGTCGAGCACGGTGGCCAGGCCGCCGAGGCCTTGCGCGCCGATGCCGAGGGCGTTGACCTTCTCGAACAGCTCGATACGCAACTCTTCGTTCCAGTTCTGCGGGCCGCGCTTGATCACGTCATGGATGTCGATCGGGTCCATGAGCGATTCCTTCGCGAGGACCATCGCCTTTTCGGCCGTGCCGCCGATACCGATGCCGAGCATACCCGGCGGGCACCAGCCGGCGCCCATCGTCGGCACCGTCTTCACGACCCAGTCGACGATCGAGTCGGACGGGTTGAGCATCACGAACTTCGACTTGTTCTCCGAGCCGCCGCCCTTGGCTGCAACGGTGATGTCCACCTTGTCGCCTTCCACGATTTCGTAGTGGATGACGGCAGGCGTATTGTCCTTCGTGTTCTTGCGGCCGGCTTCCGGCGGCGCCACGATCGAGGCGCGCAGCACGTTGTCCGGGTGCATGTAAGCCTGACGCACGCCTTCGTTGATCATGTCGGTGAGGCTGCGCTTGGCGTCCCAGCGCACGTTCATGCCGACCTTGACGAACACCGTCACGATCCCGGTGTCCTGGCACAGCGGACGGCGGCCTTCGGCGCACATGCGGCTGTTGGTCAGGATCTGGGCGATGGCATCGCGGGCGGCGGGGCTTTCTTCGGCCTCGTAGGCGCGACCCAGTGCCTGGATGTAATCGTCCGGGTGGTAGTAGCTGATGTATTGCAGGGCACCGGCGACGCTCTGAATGACGTCGTCTTCTTTAATGACGGTAGACATGAAACGGCTCTCGACTTAGTGGGGACTGGTATTTGTAATGACTACTGCTGCTGCGGGGTCGCGTACGCGGGCGCATGGCTGTCGTTCGTCATCTTGTTGACGTAGGCCATGACGACGGCGGAAAGCAGGAAGGCACTGTGAATGATCACTTGCCACATGATCGTGTGCGGCGTTTGCTGGGACGCATCGATGAACGTCTTGAGCAGATGAATCGACGAGATGCTGATGAGCGCCATCGACAGCTTCACCTTGAGTACACCGGCGTTCACGTGATCGAGCCACTCCGGTTCGTCCGGATGGCCCTCGACACCGAGGCGGGAGACGAAGGTCTCGTAACCGCCGATGATCACCATGATGAGCAGGTTCGAGATCATCACCACGTCGATCAGGCCGAGCACGACGAGCATGATCTGCGTTTCGTCGAACGTTGCTGCGTGGGTGACCAGATGGAACAGTTCGACGAGGAACTTGTAGACGTAGACGCCTTGCGCGGCGATCAGCCCGAGGTACAGCGGCAGTTGCAGCCAGCGGCTGAAGAAGATGACGCGGGGGAGCGGACGCATGGGACGCGTCGGAGCAGGCGGTCGGCCAGGAGTCGACATGGCTATTTTGACGGGGTGAATACGTTGACCCGCGCCTCGTGACGCGGGCTGTAGTTATCAGTTACGCAAATCGAATTCGGAATACGAAACCACCAAGCCGGGCGCCATCGAGGCGCCCGGGCACGGATAGCGCGTCGCGATATCCGGCATGGGCGGCATTTTACAACGTCTTGGCGGCGCGACCGCGTTCGATTCAGTCGCGCACCGGCAATAGCGTCTTTCGCGAGCCGGCGGAGCGGCCGGGAAGCGCCGCGAGCACAATGCCCGCGACCGTGAGCGCCAGTGCCCCGCCTTGGGCGACGGACAACCGTTCCCCCAGGAAGATCACGCCATAAGCGGTGGCGGCCACCGGCACCATCGCCGTAAAGACCCCGGCGAGCTGTGCGCTGACATGGCGAATCCCGCGCATCCACAGGAAAAACGAGAAGACGCTTGCCGCGAGGCCGTACCAGACGATGAGCGCCCAGTGCCCGACGCTCAGCGCCGAGTAATCCACAGCCATCAGTCCGATGACCCCGAAAGGCAGCATCAGCGCCCCGCCGATCAGATGCGTATAGGCGCAGATGTCGATGGCGGGCAGTTCCGCGGCAAGCCGTTTCGAGACGATCACATAGATGGCTTCGCAGACCACGGCACCGAGCACCAGCGCGTTGCCGAGCCATGCGCTGGCAGTGGCGTCCGTGGCGCCGGCTGCGCCATGGCCGTCGCCGCGCGAGACGTTGAGCAGCGCCACGCCGGCAATCGCCAGCGCGATGCTGAGCAGCGTGCGTCGCGACGGGTGTTCGCGCAGCACGGCCCACGACAGCAGCGCGACGCAGGCGGGCAGCGTGGCCGTGATGACGCCGGCGGCGGTGGCCGTCGTCATACGCACGCCAGACAGGATCAGTAACGTGAAGAGAAACGTGCCGAAGAACGTCTGCACGAAGAGGTGGCCCCACTGGCGGCGCGTGACGCGTCGCATGGCTGACGGCCGGTAGCGCGGGGCGAGCGCGACGATGGCGATGACGAAGCGCCACAGCGCGAAGGCGGCCACCGGCATGACGGCGACCATCGTCTTGCCGATGCCGACGTTGGTCCCGACGAAGGTCATCGCCAGGGCGAGGGCGAAACTCGGGAAGCGGGCAAAGAGGCCGTCGACCCGGTTGGGATGCAAGGCGGCGGCGCTTGCCGTTGTCACGTTGTCGCGGCTCGATGGTGGCGTAGATGTCGAATTCACGGGCGCTCCGGGCGATTCCGGGGTGGCGGGAAGGGGGTGATGAGCGTAGGATTGTAGCGAATACGCCACAGTTTGCTGCAATGCGACAATGCGATCTGCGTGAGTCCCGCACGCAAGGAACGGGAGTCGAATGCACCAGTGTAAGGCGTTAGTAAGTCGCTCGTCTTAATGTGACGTTAGCGATTTGTTTTGGCTTGATTGCAATCGTATTTGCATATCCATAAGAGGGGACAACTCATGGCAGCAATTGAATCGGTATTGCAGGAACAGCGCGTTTTCGCGCCGCCACAGGCGCTGGTCGCCAAAGCGAACATTTCCGGCATGCCAGCCTATGAGGCGCTGTGCGCCGAGGCCGAGAAGGATTACGAGGGATTCTGGGCGCGTCAGGCGCGTGAGAATCTGGCCTGGCACAAGCCGTTCACCAAAGTCCTCGACGAGACCAATGCCCCGTTCTATACGTGGTTCGAAGACGGTCAGATCAACGCATCCTACAACTGCCTGGACCGCCAGATCGAAGCGGGCCTGGGCGACAAAACCGCCATCCTTTTCGAAGCCGACGACGGCACGGTGACCCCTGTCACCTACCGCGACCTGCTGGCGCGCGTGAACCGCTTTGCGAACGCGCTCAAGGCCAAGGGGGTGAAGAAGGGCGATCGCGTGGTGATCTACATGCCGATGTCGATCGAAGGCGTGGTCGCGATGCAGGCGTGCGCCCGCATCGGTGCGACCCATTCGGTCGTGTTCGGTGGTTTCTCGGCCAAGTCGCTCAACGAGCGCGTGATCGACGCGGGCGCAGTCGCGATCGTCACGGCAGACGAGCAGATGCGCGGCGGCAAGGCGTTGCCGCTCAAAGCCATCGTCGACGAAGCGCTCGCGATGGGCGGTTGTGAGCATGTGAAGTCGGTGATCGTCTACCGTCGCACGGGCGGCAATGTGACGATGCAGGCCGGTCGCGACGAAGTGCTGCAAGACCTTGTCGCCGGTCAGTCGGATCAGTGCGAGCCGGAATGGGTGGGCGCGGAACATCCGCTCTTCATCCTCTATACCTCGGGGTCGACGGGCAAGCCGAAGGGCGTGCAGCACAGCACGGGCGGCTATCTGCTGTGGGCATCGCTCACCATGCAGTGGACCTTCGACATCAAGCCGGACGACGTTTTCTGGTGCACGGCCGACATCGGCTGGATCACGGGCCATACGTACATCGCCTACGGTCCGCTGGCCGTGGGCGCCACGCAAGTGGTGTTCGAAGGCGTGCCGACCTACCCGAACGCCGGGCGTTTCTGGGAGATGATCGGCCGTCACAAGGTGACCGTGTTCTACACCGCGCCGACGGCGATCCGTTCGCTGATCAAGGCTGCGGAGCAGACGCCGGAAGTGCATCCCAAAAAGTACGACCTGTCGTCGCTGCGGATTCTCGGGTCGGTCGGTGAGCCGATCAATCCGGAAGCGTGGATGTGGTACTACGAAAACGTTGGCGGCGGGCGTTGCCCCATCGTCGACACGTGGTGGCAGACGGAGACGGGCGGTCACGTGATCACGCCGTTGCCGGGTGCCACGCCGCTGGTGCCGGGGTCGTGCACGCTGGGTCTGCCGGGTGTGGCGGTGGCCATCGTCGACGAGACGGGCCAGGACGTGCCGAACGGGCAGGGCGGGATGCTGGTGATCAAGCGTCCGTGGCCGTCGATGATTCGGACGATCTGGGGTGATCCGGAGCGTTACAAGACGAGTTACTTCCCGTCGGAGCTGGGCGGCAAGATCTATCTGGCAGGTGACGGGTCGATTCGCGATGCGAAGACCGGTTACTTCACCATCATGGGCCGTATCGACGATGTGCTGAACGTCTCGGGACACCGCATGGGCACGATGGAAATCGAGTCGGCGCTGGTCGCGAACCCGATCGTGGCGGAAGCTGCGGTGGTGGGGCGTCCGGACGACACGACGGGCGAGGCCATCGTGGCGTTCGTGGTGCTCAAGCGTTCGCGTCCGACGGGTGACGAGGCCAAGCAGCTCGCGCTCGAACTGCGGAACTGGGTGGGCAAGGAAATCGGTCCGATCGCCAAGCCGAAGGACATCCGTTTCGGGGACAACCTGCCGAAGACGCGTTCGGGCAAGATCATGCGTCGTTTGCTGCGTGTGATCGCCAAGGGCGAAGAGATCACGCAGGACACGTCGACGCTCGAGAACCCGGCCATTCTGGATCAGCTCAAGCAGGCGCAGTAAGCGCGGGTTTGCACACCCAAGCCACCTGCAATGACGCAACGCTCGCGGCCCGGCGCGCCGGGCTCCGCTGACGACGGCGGGACGTCGCCGGACGACACGTCCGGCGGCGCAGCGGGCGTTTCGTCGACATCGTTTGTGGTGCGACGCGGCGATGCCGTCACCTCGCCTTTCGCCTCGGGCGATCACCACGACATCGCGTCGACGTCGGCGTCTTCGGGGCGGCGTGGCGTGTCCCCTATGTCTGCCTTATCCCCTGATGCCACAGGCAGTCATGTCGGTGCACCCGATGGGGCGACGCCGACGGATCTTTCTCCCGACATCGACTGGCATGGTCAGGCGGCGGCGATTGCCGCGCTTCATTGGCGCCGTACCTTGTGGTTGGTGGCCGTGCTGATGGGGATCGGTTTCGTGGTGACGTTCGTGCCGCAGTTCTGGGCGCGCGAATGGGCTGCGATGCGCTTTGCCGGATGGCCGTTGCCGTTCTACATGGGCGCGCAGGGTTCCATTCTGGTAGACATCGGGCTGATCGTTGTCTACGCGTTGTTCCAGCGGTTCAACGATGCACGCTATCGCAAGGCGCTGCATGCGTTGCGCGACGCGCGTCGCGACAGCCTCGGCCTCACTGACGACACGCTGGAGAGCGCAATGGCGCCCGCCACCTCCCGAAGTGCGTCTTCTCGCGCCGCGTCGGCGCACATCTACCGATGAGTTTCACGCGCAGGTTGCTGCGCTACTACCTGTATTACACGGCGGGTTTTCTCGCGTTCGTGTTGATGATCGGCCTGCTCGAAAAGGTCAATGGCCCGGGCGTGTGGATCGGCTATGCATTCCTTTTCGTGACGATTGCCGTCTACGCGGTGATCGGCCTGATTTCGCGGACATCCGACGCCACCGAGTACTACGTCGCAGGACGGCGCGTGCCGCCGATGTTCAACGGCATGGCGTGCGCGGCGGACTGGATGAGCGCGGCGTCGTTCATGGGGCTGGCGGGTTCGCTTTACGTGTCGGGATACGACGGCCTCGCCTACGTCATGGGATGGACCGGCGGCTACTGTCTGGTGGCGTTCCTGCTCGCGCCGTATCTGCGCAAGATGGGGCGATACACGGTGCCGGACTTTCTCGGCACGCGATACGACAGCAATCTGGTGCGCGCGTTGGGTGTCTTCTCGACGATTCTGTGTTCGTTCGTGTACCTCGTCGCACAGATTCAGGGCGTGGGGTTGATTGCGTCGCGCTTCATCGGTGTCGAATTCACGATCGGGATTTTCTTCGGGCTGGCGGGCATTCTCGTGTGCTCGTTTCTGGGTGGGATGCGGGCGGTGACTTGGACGCAGGTCGCGCAGTACATCATCATGATCACCGCATTTCTGGTGCCGACGGCGATGATCGGTCATCAGACGGGCAACGGCTGGTTCCCGCAATTCACTTACGGTGAGGCGCTGGCGAAGGTCGAGGTGCTGGAGAAGCAGCTCAAGAATTCGGTGCCTGAGCAGGAAGTGCGCGATTACTACCGTGAGCAGGCGGAGCAGATGCAGCGTCGGCTAGACGGATTGCCGGACACGTTCTATACGGAGCGAGCGGAGCTTGAGCGGCAATTGCTGGACACGAAGCGTCGCAATGGGCCGTTGCGCGACGTGAAGGTGCTCGAGACGAGGCTGGAGGCGTTCCCGCGAGACGTGGGCGAGGCGCAGAACCAGTGGCTGGAGATGCGCAATCAGTACGTGGAGCGCAGTGAGCCGCCGCGCGCGATGACGGAGCCGTTCCCGGCGCGCGACGATACGACCCGCAGTTCGCAGCGGCTGAATTTCCTGTTGCTGATGGTGTGTCTGATGATCGGGACGGCGAGTTTGCCGCACATCCTGACCCGATATGGCACGACGGCGACGGTGCAGGGCGCGCGGAGTTCAGTGGGATGGACGTTGTTCTTCGTCGCGTTGCTGTATGTGAGTGCGCCGGCGTTGGCGGTGATGTTGAAGTACGACGTGCTGTTGCATCTGGTGGGCGCGCGATACGAGAACCTGCCGGGATGGGTGACGCAGTGGCGGCACGCGACGCCGGTGCAGTTGGACATCTCCGACGTCTATCGGGATGGTGTGGTGCAGTGGGGCGAGATCTGGATGCAGCCGGACATGTTGGTGCTGGCCGGGCCGGAGATCGCGGGGTTGCCGTACGTGATCTCGGGACTGGTGGCGGCGGGCGCGTTGGCGGCGGTGTTGTCGACGGCGGATGGATTGCTGTTGACGATTGCGAATGCGTTGTCGCATGACGTCTACTTCCACATGGTGGACCGGAATGCGTCGAGTCAGAAGCGGGTGACGACGTCGAAGATCTTGTTGTTATGCGTGGCGATGTTTGCGTCGTATGTGACGTCATTGAAGCTGGGGAACATATTGTTTCTGGTGGGGGCGGCGTTTTCGTTGGCGGCATCGTGCCTGTTCCCGGCGCTGGTGCTCGGGGTGTTCTGGAAGCGGACGACGCGACTGGGTGCGACGGCAGGGATGGTGAGTGGGTTGTTGGTGTGCGTGTACTACATCATGACGACGTACCCGTTCTTCACCCGCCTGACGGGCTTCGCGGGTTCCCGCTGGTGGGGCGTGGACCCCATCTCGGCGGGGGCGTTCGGTGTCCCGGTCGGGTTCGCGGTGGCGATCGCGTTCAGCTTATTGGGCGCCCGCCCGAGCGAGCGTGACCGGCATCTGGTGGATCATCTCCGACGCCCATGAGGCGGGGCTCCGAAAGGATTTTTGCCCGAGTCGCCACGAAATGGGTGAGATGTTGCCGCCGACCTGCTATAATGCGCGACCATTCAGGAGAGATGGATGAGCGGTTTAAGTCGCACGCCTGGAAAGCGTGTATAGGTTAATAGCCTATCGGGGGTTCGAATCCCCCTCTCTCCGCCAAAGATGTGAAAAAGCCCTTGATTTCAAGGGCTTTTTTTATTGATGTTTCGATCGACTATCAGTTCGACTATCAAGCCAAATGGCCCCGCTGGGCATTGATCAGCCGAAAATAGCCCGCACATCCAGGTCAAGGGCGCCGACGAATTTTTCCAGAGTATCAAGCGTAGGAAGTTCTTCGGACCGCTCTATCGTGCTTACGTAGTTCCGATCCATCCCGATCATATCTCCCATCGCCTTTTGTGACAGGCCGCGAATCACGCGCGCATCTCTAACCGCGTGACCGAATACTTCAGGCGGCACCGATTTCATTGACTGCTCGGTGTATTCGCCGACGAGCAATGCGCCCGGTTTCGTCTGAAGTGCTTGGGCGATCCGAAAGACCGTTCGGATTGAAACGTTTGGAGCGGTGCGCTCGATGCGGCTAATCGACGTTCTGTCCATGTCCACTTTGTCCGCGAATGCCTCCTGCGACAACTTCAAATGTTTGCGGCGGGCTCTGACCGTTTCGGCAAAGCACTCCCTCAAGCTTCTCATCAAGACCTTCCCGAAGAACGAAGTCCCCGGGATTCTTGGTTGAAACACGACGCGTAACCACGGCACCTATCTTGTAGACATTTTTATTTACAAGACAAATACTACAATTTGTCCTGAATGAAGCAATGGGAAAACGTCCGACGAACTTTCGGGAAACTGAAGAATGAAAAAGATGTTGTATTCGGGGCTCATCGTCCTGCTGGCTGGTGCCGCAGAAAGTGTCACGGCACAGTCCATTCCTCCGGCCTGCCAGCAATACGTCACGGCGATCAATGTGTGTGGGGCGGATTTGGTCAGGCTCATCGAGTTGCGCAGGCCCGCCGACTTGGAAAACACCAAGCGGTCCGTGGACACGCGCGAATTGGTGGCGGATATCCGGGCGCACATTAAGAGCGATGGTTATGACCAGGTGGCTCAAGCCTGTGCAACGACCGCGCGCGATGAACTGCAAAAGGGAATTATCAACGTCACGACGATCCTCACGTTCGGCGGCGGCATGACTTCACGATGCCAGCAGGCTGCGGGGGCAATCCGATGAGTCGAGGGATAACGAGTTCGAATCGCGCGCGAAGCGTGCTGTTGGTCACGTCCGTCGTGATCGGATCTGCTTTCGCAGGTTGGGCGCGGGCCGAGACGTCGCAGCCCTCGTTCGACTGCCGCAAAGCGACGAGTTTGGTTGAGCGTTCGATCTGCATTAACCCTGAGCTTTCGGCGTTGGATCGTCAACTTGCACAGGCGTTTGTTGCGGCGTCGGCCCGGACAACTGACAAGGTCGGGCTTCGAAAAGACCAGAACAAGTGGCGGACGACTATTCGCGACAAGTGTCGTAGCAGCGAGTGCATTGCTGACGCCTACGGCGCTAGAACGAGCGCACTTAGCGTGACCGCAGAAAACGGCCGAGTGCTTGTTCTCCCCGGCACGGGACCAGCCCCACTACCCCCGAAGACGTCCGTAATCGCAGGGGTGATCCTTTATGGAACCCTCGTATTTGACCACGACGCCGCCGGCGGATTTACCGCACTACAGGTGGGTGATCGTCAGTACAAGCTTCGTTACGTCTGGAACGTGCCCGAAAGTGCTGCCGAGCAAATTAACCGGCTCGAAGACGCCTCTCAAACGGTGAGCGTTATCGGGGATCTCCTCGTTTGGCCCGACGGCACGAAGGCATTCGACGAGCGTTCGAGGGCAATGGTGCTCATTCCGAAGAAGTAAGCCGCTGCGGCATTCCTTGCCGATCGAAGTCGGACACATAGGTGGGAAAGAAACATGAATGTTCTGATGAAAAAAGATGAAACCGTCGTCTCAGTGAAGATCGGCGTAGCTTGGTCGTTTTGGTTCGGCTTTGCGTTTCCAATCGTAGCGATTGTTGCGTTTGCAAGGCGCCGTCTGTACATCCCGGCGTTGATCGTCATCGGCTACATCGTCGCGCAAACGTTGCTTCGCACAGGCAATTCGATATGGATTGGGCTCATCGACGTGATACCGGAGGAGCTCGCATATGCGAACAGGGACTTCTACTTGGTGTCTCTGTTGCTGTGGTGCGCGTATGGCTTCTACGTGGGACGTTACGCGCTATGGGGCAACAAGATCACTGCACGAACGCTCGCTCGACGCGGCTACGTTTGCCCGATGGCCGATCATGCTGAGCTCGCCCGGACCGCTTGGTCGATAACTGGAAGCCCGAGCACCGATGTGGGTCCTCAGAAAACATGATTCAGGTGCGGGCGCAATTTCGATAAACGCGCACAGTGTTTTAGTCCGCGCGCATTCAATGGACAGGGCTAATGAGTAATCCGGCAGATTTGCTCTGCGCGATTCAATTTGCGGCCGAGCGGCACAGGAATCAACGTCGGAAGGATGCTGAAGCGTCACCGTATATCAATCATCCGATTGCCGTCGCTCATTTGCTTGCGACAGTGGGTGGGGTTAGCGATATTTCAGTATTGATGGCTGCCGTTCTCCACGACACCATCGAGGATACGGGGACGACGGTTGACGAACTGAGATCGCTGTTCGGGGCGGAGGTCGCGCAGATTGTTTCGGAAGTGACGGACGACAAGACGCTGCCAAAGCAAAGGCGTAAGGATCTTCAGGTGCAATTAGCGCCACAAAAGTCACACAAGGCTGCTCTCATCAAAATCGCTGACGCTACTTGCAACTTGCGCGATCTGGTGGACGCGCCGCCTCCGAAGTGGTCTCTTGAGCGGAGGCAGGAATACTTCAACTGGGCCGCTCGAGTCGTCGCTAGGCTCCGCTGTGAAAATGCCTCACTTTTGCTCGCGTTCAGAATTGCGCATGGTCGGGGCGATCGAGAATACTCCCCCATGGACGTATGAAGTGCGCCGTAAGTAGAACGGCAGAGAATTATGTCCCCTCATTCCTGCCGACTTGAATGACTCAGCATGCTCTTCCCGACATAGGAGCGTCAACTCGCCGATGGCGCGGTTGTACCGAAGCTTGAAAATGGAATGGGCGCTGAATACAAGACATATCACGGCCCCCCCAGCCCATTGAGATATCGGCTATTTCCTGATGCAACGATATAACTGGCCGCACCCGCATCAATTTGACGATGGGACGATCCCCGAGGTTGCGGAATAAATACCTAGCACACTGTCCGAGATGAGGTGACCGCAACGCTACAAGACATTCAGTTGGTGCACCGCCGGTCGGCAGAGCGTTCGGGGAGCGCGTACTAAAGGGGGGCGGTGCAGTACGTCGAAGGCTGCGTGCTGCACTGAGAGTCACCAGTGGTATTGCAAACCGGCTAGCACGATGGGACCTTGTCCCCAGTTATAGGTATCGTCGTTGCACCACGAGATGAAGCGCCAGTCGAGCGGGTTGCTCGCCTTGAGCGAGACGAGCCAGCCGCGCATTCCAGGGAAACGACGGCCCAAGTCATAGCGCAAGCCGCCTCTTAACTGAAGTCCCGAAAGCCCTCTCGCCTTGGCCTGTAATCGGTCCACACATAAGGCCACGTTACGCGGAATGCTAACCGGTGACTTTCCCTGTGCGCTATTGCTCCGCACCTTCACGAGGTTCGTGTAGGTGTAGTTCGCGATCAATTCCAGATTATTCGTGAGACTCGCATGCACCTCGAGTTCGATACTACGCGAGCGCGCCTGCACGGTCTGGGCACCGAAGTTAGTGTGCACGGGGTCGGCCGTCCTCACGTTGTCCTGTGTGAGATGGAAGCCGCTCACGGTGACAGGGCTGTTGTAGCCGCGCGGCTGGAATTTCAAACCGATTTCGCGCTCTTTGCCAGTCGGTGGGAGTGGCTTGCTCGAATAATCCGTGACGAGGCCAGCTTTAGATATTCTCGGGGCCGGCTTTTTCGGCAGGGAGGGGCAGTTGTTTGTTGAGCGAACGAGGGAGCTGGCTGGCTCCTTGTCACTGTGGAATTCACGTCGAAGTTAAAAGGTCCGGATCAAAATTTGAACGAAAAATTCAATCGATCGTTTGAAGTTAGGGTAAAAGTGGTGTGCATAAAACACAAATTGGTTCAATTTTTAAGGGTTTATACTTAGTTGTGCGAATGTAAAATTTAATGTCTTATCTTTGTGGAAAGAAGGCGCTTAACGAGCTGATGTGATGATTATGGATTAACCGTGGAATGTGGGGTGGGAATTGAGAAAAAATGCCAAAGTAATGATTGGGATATTTTTCCTCATCGTAACATCATTTGTGGGGGTAAATTTTAATTCGGTTTTTGCGGTTGAAGAATTATCAATTTTTGATGGGAGAGAGAATAGAAATGTTCGGATGTGTATTCCAAGTGATTTCGGTCCTGCAGTTGGGGATTCGCACGTTACAATCACGACGATTTATCCGTCAATGGCAGCGGCACCTGCAAACGGTGTGATTGGTAACGATAGAATTCGTTTGAATTTTCTGGGGCGATACCGGCGTGGATATGGATTGGAGCTTTCTTTGATTAACGATCCAAATGCTAAGCTGGTCGGAGATGCTCCGGTCGATGGCATTAGAGAATTTGTCCTCCGTGCTCCCCAGGGGGGCGTGACGGAATATTTTGCCTTCAAATCGTCGGATGGAAGAAACGTGCTATTTGTAGATGGAGATGCAAATTTGGCCGCGTTTTCATATTTCACGACCTTCGATTCAGGTGTGTACGTTAGGGGGTCGGTTAGCAAGGGAATTAATAAAAATTTCCGAGATTTGGACGTTTTTATAAAAAATTTTGTTGATAAGATGATTTGCAAATAATATTAATTTGGGGGTGGTATGTCTGATTCTATTAAGCTTACTCAATATCAGCGGGACACAATTCAGCTTTATATAGATAATGCAGACTACGCCAACGGATATTTGTACGTAAAGACATTGGTGGTTGATGAGATTTCCAGTGGAAATCAAGATGCCTCGTTAAAGGGGTTGGCGAATTGGTTCGATTACGCATCGTCGATAAATGAGAATGATGGTCGGTTTGTTAGCCAGTATGTACGCGGGGCCACTGAGGCATTTGCTGCGCTAATGAATAAGCCGGTGGATGATGCGAGATTCCAAGTGGCGTCAAACAATCTGGCAATACGAATGCTTGACTCGATGGTCGCTAGCGGCGAAATAGCAAGCTTGTCAGACACGGTTTCCCTTGATGTGGCCAGTATGTACACGGAATTCGGGTTGCCAACCTGGGGATGGTCGGGAACGACGGTAGATTGGATACCTTTAGATTTGTACCCAACGGGCATTGGGTTGAATGTTTCTCACATCACAGGGGAGGATCCACGTACTGGATATGTGCCTACCGATCCTGAGCAATATCTCCAAAATCAGATGAGTAATGCTGCATTGATTCTGGTTTCAGAGACGATTGGGGTGTATCGAGGACTAGACGTTGGTCTGTCGAAAACTATGGGGGGGTGGCTTCAAGATTTAGCGGACGCCCTAGGAAGAAGATATAACTTCCAGCCTCCAGAGGTGTCTTCCTTGATGTCGGTCAGTGGCGAGGGGATTGACCCAGCGATGGCGGTGATCGGGATGCAGGTGGTTGCGGGGGCCGCATCGTCGGTGCTTGCATTTCCGTTCCTGACTAGCTCGAATGTTTCTGCGAAGCTCTTTGGGAATTTGATGCAAATTTATGCGGCTTTACTTTCTCAAGGTGAGGCAGGACTTTTGGCGATTGGTGGTCTACTGAGGGATATAGCGCAAGCGATCGATACAAGCGAAAAAGATAATGCACGTATGTGGGGCGCAGACGCCTCACTCGTGGCCGCCTTAAGGGCTGAGCGAGCGGCTAACAATGCAAGAGATCCAATTGTCTTGGATTTGAGTGGCACTGGCATTCACCTCACGGAGCTTTCAGCGGCCTCACCATATTTTGATATTGAAGGCGATGGATTTTCTCGTAAGACTGGTTGGATCGGCGAAGGAATGGGGCTTCTGGTTTTCTCGCCAGCAGCGGGCGGAGTCACCACTGGGAAGCAGTTGGTTGCATCTTTCGCCCAGTTGAGCGAGATGGATTCGAACGGCGACGGTGTAATTGACATAAGCGATGCCGGTTTTTCTGCTCTACGAGTTTGGGTGGACGCGAACGGTGATGCCACGAATCAAGCAGGGGAGCTCTTTACACTCGCAGAAATCGGTATCAAATCGATTAGTTTGGCTGCCGTCAAAAGTGACGTCCAAATTGCCGGAAACTCGGTCAATGCTATCGGTACTTATACGCTGCAGGATGGATCTGTACGCGATATTGCCGCTGTTTCCTTAGTCAACAACCCTTCACTCACTCGCCCAGACGAGGCAACGCTCGTTTCGGGGGCAGTTGCCGCACTTCCTCAGTTGGTTGGTCACGGCACCCTCGCCGATTTGCACTCGTCGATGATGAGTAACAATGACCTTAGAGCTCGTGTCGAAGCTTTTCAAGCGTTGCCTTTGTCAAGTGATGCTGAAATCGTTGAGGCCGCCGCTGAGTCTATTTTGATCGCTTGGTCTGGGGTGCCGACGGCGGATACTCAGACGTCGAGGTTGGCGTTTCTTGAAAAATATACAGGGGTCAAATTTGACGGCGGCGGAACAGGCCTATCTGGGGTGTACCACGCTCAACCATCCCTCAATCAGGCATGGAATGCTTTGTTCGACGCTGGTCTCGCCCGCTTGATTCTTCAGTCGCCTAATGGCATTGCGTGGCTTCCCGAGTTTACTTATGACGCCGCGAATGACCTAATTTTTCCAACTACGGACATCGTTACATCAATTCAAGGCGCCCTTGCGCGACTTGGCGCAGTTACGGAGACGAATTTCCACAGTTGGGAAATATTTCTGCGCGCCTTGGATGCCTATCGAATGGAAATTGGGCTTGGTGCCGACACCGCAACTTACATCGTTTCGACAACCACGGATGGTCAACTTGGCTCGGTAGCGAACGCCATTTTCACGAATCTGAGTATCAGCTTGAGCAATCACGGCATTGTCGAAACAGGAACGTCGATTGGTGATGTCTTTTATGCTGGAAACGGCATCTCCGCACTTGTTGGCAACGGCGGGGGAGAGACGTTTGATGACTCCACGTTGGACCACGACACATTTATTTACTCTGTGGGCAGCGGATCAGTGCGCATTGAGGAGTACGACAACCTCGCGGTGCATCCGACCAACAGACTCGAGTTTGGCGCAGGAATCGTTAAGTCAGACGTCACTATTTCAGCGAATAGCAGTGGGGACATTTTGCTCACGCTAAAGTCTGGCGATGTCATAACTCTTGCTGGAATGGCTTATGGGCCTTTCAATGGAGTCCAAGTGGTGGCCTTTTCAGATGGCACTGCTTGGTCTCGATCCCAGATCATGGCTCTTGCGTCGGGGGCTTCGGGCGGGGCGACGTTCAATTACGTGTCGGGAACCACTGGCGCCGATGTCTTGGACGGAGGTGCGGGGCAAGTCTTCGCAGATGGCAACGGCGGTGATGATACCTTTGTTTTCAACGCCGGATATGGCTCGCTAGAGATTGGGGAAACGCAAAGTGCAACGCTAGATGCGGGCGTTCTTCGGTTTGGCGCGGGAATCGAATCCCAAGATGTGAAGGTTCGAGCCGACAGGTGGGGCAACGCCATTCTGACCGTTGGTTCCCCCGGCGATGTTGTGCAGATTGACGGAATGTTTATTGACGGTGCATCAGAGATAAAAACGATAGCGTTTGCCAACGGGGACTCGTGGACAATTAGCGATTTCTTGCAGCGCGAACTTGCTTCCAGCACTAGCGGTGCAGACGTCCTTTATGGAGGGCGCAATGCTGATTTGATCGACGGAAAAGGGGGCGACGATTTTGTTTCGGGTGGTGGCGGTGGCGACACTTTCGTTTTCAATAGTGGGTACGGCAATCTGGAAATTTATGAGCAGGACACCACAGCCTCGACAAATGTCTTGCGATTTGGGGCCGGGATTTCCGCAGACTCGATAACGGTGCGAATTGGTGCGTTGGGCGACCTTCGCATCTATGACGGTATTTCCGGAGACGCGGTGCAACTTGATGGGATGCTCTCAAGCGCCTCTTCTGGAGTACAAGAAGTTCAATTCGCTGACGGGACGGTGCTTTCCCGCCAGCAACTGATCGAAAGAACCACGCTCGGCACTGCCGACGGCGATTACCTTATAGGGACCTCCGCGGCCGACTACTTCGATGGTCACGGTGGGGCGGATACGGTCGTTGGATACGGAGGGGGGGATACCTTTGTATTTAATCAGGGTTACGGGACGCTCACGATCAATGAGACCGATTACTCGCCGGGCCACTTGAATGTTCTTCGACTCGGCGCAGGAATTAACCCCGGTGATGTGACGTTCTCCAGCGACGTATCAGGAACAGGTATCACGCTGACGGCGGGGGCGGACCAGATAGTTATTCAGAATATTCTCGCGAATCCGGGAGCATCGGGGGTTGATCAGGTCATTTTCAACGATGGAACCGTCTGGACGTCGTCAGACCTCATTGCAAAGCTGAACAACGTTTTCGGCAGTCTCGGCAACGACACTATTTTCGGCACCAGCCTAGCGGAGGTCATTGACGGGCGGGGGGGAAGCGACCTTGCCGTGGGCAATGGTGGTCGCGATACGTTCGTATTCAACGGGGGTTATGGTTCGCTCGAGATTCGGGAGTTGGATTACGCAAACGGAAGCACCGCCGTTCTCCAACTCGGGGCGGGTATTGACCCGAATGCGGTGCAAGTCTCTGTTAATGATAAGCACGGCGTTGTACTCCGTTTTGGTAGCGACCAGATCACCATTGACTTCATGGCCATCGGGATTCAGGCCGAAGGCGTGAGCGAGGTTAGGTTTGCGAATGGAGTGATCTGGACACGAAGTGAAGTTCTAGGGAAGGCCGGGCATTCCGTTGGGACGCTGGGCAACGACTCGTTGTGGGGCACGACGGGAGCGGACGTTTTCGATGGACAAGGGGGCATCGATCTTGTGACCGGGAATGGTGGTGCCGACACCTTTAATTTTGCAAAAGGCTACGGTTCACTTGAGGTTGTAGCACAGAGGACGGGGGCATCAGCGGGGAGTACTCTCGCGCTCGGCCAAGGAATTCTGGCTAGTGACATCACTGTTCGCGCGAATTCGGCTCACGATATTGTCTTGCAGATGGGGGCGGACAGCGTCACTTTGGACAGGATGGCGGGCGATGCAACACAAGGCGTTGATCGCGTCACTTTTGCCGACGGCACCATCTGGAGTTCGAGCGATTTGCTCGCATTGACCACTCAGGTTGCCAATCTCAATACCAACGATATCCTCTACGGCACCACCGGCGCTGATTTGTTCGATGGCAAGGGGGGCGATGATTCTATGATTGGCTTTGGAGGCGGGGATACCTTCGTCTTCAATAAGGGGTATGGAAAACTAGAAATTAACGAGACCGATACCTCGATCTCTCCCATGAACGTTCTGCAATTTGGAGCCGGGATACTACCTGGCGACGTGAGTGTTTCGGTTACCTCGGATGCTGCAATTCTGCTAACTATCGGGACGGATCAGGTAAAAATCGACCTTATGTCGAGTCCTGGCGTTTTTGGTGTTCAGGAAGTCCGGTTTGCAGACGGAACAACGTGGGGATTCGCCGACGTAATTCGATTCGCCCGAAGCGTCACGGGGACCAGCGGGAACGATGATCTCTATGGCCCTCAGGGGAATGCTTACTTTGACGGTAAGGGGGGGGATGACACTGTCACCGGTTGGAGCGGGAACAACACGTATGTTTTCAACCAAGGATACGGGCATCTTGAGATCAGAGATATATCTTCGGGCTCGATTCTCCAACTCGGCGAAAACTTGTTACCTGGACAGGTAGTCGTATCGGCAACACAAGATAACGCTATTTTGCTTAGCTTCTCGTCCGGAGACGTCGTCCGAATCGACAATGCGCTCACTTCCCTCCAAGGAGGCTTGAGCGAAGTCAAATTTGCAGACGGCACGATTTGGGACGCTGCGACCGTCGCCCAAAAGGCTCGCACCATCACCGGATCGACGGGTGCCGACATTTTGTACGGGACACCGGGTGGTGATCTCATTGACGGCAGAGGTGGCAACGACACCGCATACGGTCGCGGAGGAAACGATACCTACGTATTCAACGCTGGGTATGGAAATCTCACGATTCATCCTACGGACGGTGCGCTGGCAGAGGTAACGCTTCAATTTGGCGCCGGAATATCGAGCTCGGACCTTGTTGTATCTCGTAACCAATACGACGTGATTCTCCAGGCGGGGACGGATACGATCACCCTCGTCTCGATGGCAAATTCCAGCCTTCTCGGTAGCGAGATGCACTTCGCTGATGGAAGCGTATTGACCGGCGAGCAGATCTTATCCATGTTGAGAAATGTAGTGGGAGGGGCGGCTAGCGATACGCTTTATGGCACCGATCTTGCTGACTACATCGACGGCCACGGTGGAAATGACGTCGTGTACGGAAACGGTGGTGGTGACACCATCGTGTTCAATGCTGGCTACGGCAACCTGGAAATCAACGAACTGGATTATGGATCTGATCCGCATAACGTTCTTCGCCTTGGACCAGGGATCTCGCCAGCTTCAATTTCAGTGTCGATTGATGCGCAGACTTCTGGTTTTGTGCTGACTGACGGAGTTACAGGAGATCGGATACTACTTTCGGGCTCAGCATACGCTTCTACTCGTGGGGTTCAGATTATTCAGTTTTCCGATGGCACCACGTGGACTCGAAGTGACCTCATGTCTAAGATCGGAACGATAGGAACCCTCGGTAACGATTCGCTAGTTGGTACTTCGGCAGCAGAGTATTTCGACGGGCGCGGCGGTGACGACACGGTGATTGGGGGGGGAGGAGCCGACACATTCTTTTTTGATGCTGGATATGGGGCCCTTCACATTACTGCGGGGGACTACAGTAATGTCGTTAGCGTATTGCAATTCGGGACTGGCGTAGATAAATCCAGCGTATCGGTTAGAGCGACCACCAATGGAGATATCGTTGTACGTACTGGTGTGAGCGGCGATGTGGTCACACTTGCCAACGGTGAAATGATTGGGGCAGGGGTTCAACAGGTAAAGTTTTCTGATGGCACGACGTGGACGGGGGACGAACTACGGGCCATGGCGATTGCGCCGACTACAGGTGCCGACACAATCGTCTCATATGTCGCGGGACACTATTTCGATGGGCTTGGGGGAGGCGACTATGAGAGCGGTTCAGGTAATGATACTTTCATCTATAACCCAGGATATGGAGCGCTAGAAATATCCGACTACGCATCCTCGGGGGTCACAAACGTACTTCAATTCGGCGCAGGCATCGTTCCAGAATCAATTACCGTTAACGTTGACGATAAGAATGGAGTGCGCATAAGCGACGGAATCGCAGGGGACGTCATCACGATCGACAATATGGCAATGAGCCCGGGAGTCTATGGTGTGCAAGAAGTGCAGTTTGCCGACGGGACAGTGTGGACCGCCGCAGACCTTATGAGCAAGGTGAAGCCCGCTGATGGAACTACTGGAAATGATCACTTGGTTGGTACTGCTGCCGCGGAACTATTCGATGGTCTGGGAGGGGACGACACGATCGACGGTGGCGGTGGCGGCGATACCGTCGTGTTCAATCCCGGATATGGAAAGTTGCTGGTAAACGAGTTCGACTTTTCGGGAAATGTCGTCGCGAATGTTCTACGTCTGGGGCAAGGGATCACCCCCTCGTCTCTACAGATCAAAGGCGGAGCCGATATCGGTGTGGCGATAACGGATGGAGTGCCCGGTGATCAAATTCAAGTGA
This sequence comes from Pandoraea sp. LA3, assembly GCF_022696215.1. Taxonomy (NCBI): domain Bacteria; kingdom Pseudomonadati; phylum Pseudomonadota; class Betaproteobacteria; order Burkholderiales; family Burkholderiaceae; genus Pandoraea; species Pandoraea sp. LA3. The sequence goes on from NZ_PTPY01000017.1 coordinate 74,847, forward strand.
CATATGGTTTAGCACCTTCCATGGCGGGTTTCCAGACGATTGAATTTTCCGACGGTTCCTTGTGGACGCTCGCAGATATTTTGCAGCGACTCGACACAGGAACCGCCGGAGATGATGCGATGTTTGGTGCGGTTGGGATGAATGATCGGTTCGATGGGCTCGGGGGCAATGACACCATTACCGGTTATGGCGGAGATGACACGTATGTTTTTCATTCGTCTTATGGCCAGCTCAATATCGTTAATGGCTTAGCGTATAACTCCACGGCAAGCGGTGAACTGGATCTCGATGGGGTTGGTGTAAATCAACTTTGGCTCGAACGTGTTGGCGATGATCTCAAAGTCGCAGTGATGGGAACTGGTTCTGCGGTAACTATAGATGGCTGGTACGCGAGTGACGCCAGCAAATTATCCAGTATCAATATCACCGGCGCGCTAGGTGGGGATTGGGTATTGGATAATCAAATCGACCAACTTGTCCAAGCGATGGCAGCTTTCTCGGCTAGCCAGCCCGGATTTGATCCAGCATCAACAGCGAGCTCCGTGATTACAGATCCGACGCTCTTAACCGTAGTTTCGACCGCTTGGCACCATTAGTCACTATATCAATGAAAGCGACGCTCGGAGGGCATCCGAGCGTCGTCTATCTGTCCGTTCTTCGTGATAGCCGCAATCAAATGACGGTAGCGCCGTCGAGCGTGCTTCTCATATCAAAGAAAAACAATGAACGAAAATCCAATCGGGGATTGGGGGCTGACGTCATTGATGGTGATTGCCAAGCTCCATGGCATCAACACCGATGCGGCGCAGGTCCGGCATCAAGCGGGACTTCAAACGGATGTGTTCGAGGAGCGCGACCTCATCTTGGCCGCTCGCCGTATTGGCCTTAAGGCGCGAGCCACGACGACAAATGTTGAGCGCTTGGGCAAGCTTCCCTGTCCGGCAATGCTCATGGAGAAATCCGGGCGTCACTGTGTCCTTGCGGCGGTGAACGGCACTCGCGCACTTGTGCTCGAACCGGGTGCACCTTCACCCAAGATTTTCACGCCTGAGGATCTGGTGGATCGCACCGGGGGCCGTGTCATTCTGTTCGCGTCAAGAGCGTCACTCGCGGGGGACTTGGCACGCTTTGATTTCTCGTGGTTTGTGCCGGCAGTCGTCAAGTATCGAAGACTGCTTGGTGAGGTGCTCGCGGTTTCCCTTCTCTTACAGATCTTTGGCCTCGTCACACCTTTGATGTTTCAGGTTGTGATGGACAAGGTTCTCGTGAACCGGGCCTTCAGCACGCTCAATGTCGTCTGCGTTGCTCTTCTCGTTTCGACGGCTTTCGAGACACTGCTTACACTCCTAAGAAACTACGTTTTCTCACACACGACGAATCGAATTGACGTCGAGTTGGGAGCGCGTCTGTTCCGTCATCTCTTGGCGCTTCCACTTTCATATTTCGAGGCACGTCGTGTAGGCGACACCGTCGCGAGAGTTAGGGAGCTAGAGAACATTCGTAGTTTCCTGACGGGGCAGGCGTTGACCGCAGTGCTAGATCTCTTGTTCTCAGTGGTGTTCCTCGCTGTAATGTGTATCTACAGCGTGAAGCTAACGTTAATCGTCCTTGCATCGTTTCCTCTGTACGTTGGAATTTCCTTCTTGATCAATCCGTCGTTACGAACGCGTCTCGATGAGAAGTTCGCGCGAGGGGCAGACAATCAGTCTTTTCTCGTGGAAACGGTGACTGGTGTGGGAACCGTTAAGGCTGGTGCCGTCGAGCCGCAACTCATTTCTGTATGGAACAAACAACTTGCGGCATACGTTTCGGCGAGCTTCAAGGTCACTCAGCTCGGCAATTTCGGTCAGCAGTCCGTGCAGATGGTTGGAAAGCTCGTCACGGTCGGCACGTTGTTTTTCGGCGCAAAGTTCGTGATCGATGGCAAGCTGACGGTCGGAGAACTCATCGCATTCAACATGCTGTCGCAGCGTGTTGCCGCTCCGGTTTTACGTCTGGCTCAACTTTGGCAAGATTTCCAGCAAGTCGGTATTTCCGTCTTGCGACTCGGCGATATTTTGAACGCGAGACCTGAGGCCGAAGCCAATCGCCAAACCTTGCCCACGCTACGCGGCGAAATCGGTCTCGAATCGGTTCGCTTTAGGTATCGCCCGGATACGCCATACGTGCTGGATTCCATCGATCTCCGGATAACGGCGGGACAGACCATTGGGATCGTGGGCAGATCAGGGTCTGGGAAAAGCACGCTGACGAAATTGATTCAAAGACTGTATATCCCGGAGCACGGCCGAGTGACAGTCGATGGAATCGACGTTGCTCTGACCGACCCGGCCTGGTTACGCAGGCACATTGGGGTCGTATTGCAAGAGAATTTTCTCTTTAACAAATCTATCCGCGACAACATCGCACTTTCCGATCCTGGCGCTGACTTAGCTCGGGTTATCCGCGCGGCTACGTTGGCCGGAGCGCACGACTTCATTTCAGCTTTGCCCGAAGGGTACGAAACGATAGTGGGGGAACGGGGGGCCTCGCTTTCTGGCGGACAACGTCAGCGTATTGCCATCGCGCGTGCGTTGATTACCAACCCAGTCATCTTGATCTTCGATGAGGCAACTAGCGCGTTGGACGTCGAAACTGAGGCCATCATCCAACAGAACATGTCCGCCATTTGCAAAGGGCGAACGGTCATCATCATCGCTCACCGATTGAGTGCCGTCAGGCATGCGCATCACATTGTTGCGATGGAGGGAGGGAAAATCATTGAGCAGGGTACACACGAAGCCCTGCTTGGTCGCGGAGGTTATTACGCTCGGATGGTTTCTGCTCAAGCTGCCTAAAAATATATGCGATTCTTGCGAGCCCAAGCATTCGGGGACCTCCTGCGGAGGTATGGGACTGTACTCAAGGCCGCATGGGGAATGCGGCACCAACTGGATGCAAAAGAACGGCCAACTGATGAGCTTCAGTTCTTGCCAGCGAACCTGGAGTTGATCGAAACCCCACCGCATCCGATACCGAAATGGACCATGCGCCTTGTTTGTCTTCTGGCGGTTGCGGTGCTTCTGACCGCAATTGTTGGGCGATTAGATATCGTTGCGACGGCAAAAGGAAAGCTGATTCCGAGCGACAGGGTCAAGATCATTCAGCCAGCCATAACTGGTGTGGTCCGAAGGATCGATGTGCGAGATGGTCAGCGAGTCACAGGTGGTCAGTCGTTGGTAGTTCTCGATGCGACGCAGGCAGCTGCCGACGCACATAAAGCCAAGACGTCAAAGGTTGATGCGGCGCTTACTGCTGCGCGTGCGCGTGCGTTACTCATTTCAGTCAAAGCGGGAACGCACCCGCAATTGGAGCCGGTGGATGACGCGTCTGAAACGCAACAGCGTGAGGCGCAGAGCTTCGCCAACGGGTCCTTCGACGAATACGTCAACAAGCTGTCGAGCGCTCGCGCCGAGCTTGACCGACGCCAAGCTGAGTTGGCGACAAACCTTCGCGTGCTTGAGAAGCTGAGCGCAACTGCCCCGCTGATGCGTCAGGAGGCCAACGACTATCGTGAGTTGGCGAGAGATAGGTATGTTTCTCAGCACGACTATCTCGAAAAGGAGAGGGCTGCGATCGAGCGGGAGCATGAGTTGGCTGCGCAAAAAAGTCATTGTCGAGAGCTGTCGTCGGCCGTTACGCAACAACAGTCAATCGTGGCTCAGACAGTCGCGCAGTTCCGGCGGGAGCAACTCGACGAGCTGGATAAAGCAACACATCAATTTACGCAGAACCAAGACGATCAAACAAAAGCTGAGACGCGTCAGAACCTTCTCACACTGAGTGCTCCTGTGGACGGAACGGTGCAGCAGCTTGCTGTCCACACCGTAGGCGGTGTCGTGACCACTGCGCAAGCCCTGATGGAGATTGTTCCCGACGATGCAATTGAGGTGGAAGCCAATGTCGAGAATAAAGATATCGGATTCGTGAAGGAAGGGCAGATTGCCGTCGTGAAGTTCGATGCCTTCCCATACACTCGTTACGGTTTTATGGAGGGGCGAGTCATTTCGGTCTCAAACGATGCCGTCCAAGACAAGGGGCGCAAAGGCGAGATGACTTTCTTGGCGCGTATCAAGCTTCCTTCCGGCCACATGAAAGTGGACGGAAAGTCTATCAACCTCACGCCAGGCATGTCGGCAGTGGTCGAGATCAAGACAGGGCGACGAAGTGTCATTGGGTACTTCATGGAGCCGCTACTCCAACACGCGGATGAGAGTCTCCATGAGCGGTGAATTTCAGCATCAATGCATGCAGGCACGGCGAGTCATTCACGTCAAATGGTTCTTCTCGGCAGCGATGATGTTGGCTGTATCGCAGTCCGCATTCGCCTTTGACGTATTCAACACCGAGTCGCAGATGTCGAATCCCCGCTGGATTTCGGGGCAATCGACTATGTCTTACCGAGGCTGTCGGGGCGATGTCGCAACGGAGCCACTTGAACTTGCCGACGCTGTTGATCAGGCGCTATGCAACAGTCCCAAAACGCGAGCGGTTTGGGCCCAGGTAAAAGCACAAGCCGCTCAGGTCGGACAAGCGAAGGCGGCATTTCTGCCCACGATTTCCGCGTCATGGCAGGGCGTGCGAGATGATCAACTGACAGATGTTGCAGATCATCCGACGTTGAGCTCGAACCACCGAGCCACCATTCAAACATCGAGTGTTTGGATGGACTGGGTTCTCTACGACTTTGGTGCTCGGAGCGCAGCGCTTTCTAATACTAAGTCGTTGATGAATGCTGCCAAATATCAATTCGACGCGCAGTTGCAGGAGACCTTTTCAACTGTCGCGACGGACTACTACGGCGCCGTGGCTGCTGACGAGAAATTTGCAACCGCGCGAGAGTCGGCAAGTATTGCCGAAAACAGCCTCAAGGTGGCAGCCGCTCGTGTAGCGAGGGGCGTCGCATCGATAAGTGATGAGTTGCAAGCCAGAACTGCTTATACGAAGGCTCGCCTTCAGGAGACGCAAGCTGAAAAGGCGAAGCTGACGTCACTTGGTGTCTTGCTAAGTGATATGAATCTCATTCCCGATGCGGGGGTGGTGTTGGCGAAGGAGGAGATTGGACCGTCGTCTGCGCAACGTTTCGTTGAGTCTGTCGGCGATTTGATGACAGAGGCGCGACTGACTCACCCGAGCGTGGAAGCAGCACGCGCGCAGGTAGACGCCGCGGAGGCTAGCGAAGCACAGCTCCGGGCGCAAGGGTTGCCCAAGTTCAGCCTCGTCGCAAAATACAGCCGAAACAATCAGCCGGCTAGCTTGGGGTTAGGGTCACCGCAGTTTGCTGCGACGGGACATGATTGGTACGTCGGGTTCCAAGTTCAGATCCCCTTGTTCGAGGGGTTTGGACGCGTCTATCAGGTCCGTGAAGCACATGCGAAAGCAGAGCAGAAGCGATTTGAATGGGACGAAGCAAAGCGACAAGTTGGCCTAAACGTGTGGAAGGCCTATCAGGACCTCCAGGGCAACACCGTGAGTCTGCGCACCGTGGACGAGTTGCTCGATGCGGCACAAGGCGCGTTCGACGCTGCAACGCGGCGGTACGCCATCGGTGCTACGAGCATTATCGAACTGCTCAACGCGCAGGCCTCGCTGGCTGATGCAAAGCAGCAGCGTGTACAAGCTATTGCAGATTGGAACGCATCGCGGCTTCGACTAGCGGCAACGGTTGGACGGCTTGACTCAAACGTGTTTGCCGAGCTCAGCGGAAATCTACCGAGGCGATAGTGTGCAGATCCTTTTCATCCACCAGAACCTTCCGGGCCAGTTTTGCCATCTGTTAGCCCACTTATCCGCAGATCCTAATGTCACCGTATATGGATTGGGCGAGGCGAGACGGATTCGCGAAAACTACAAGCGTCTGCCTCCAACAGCAAAGGTGTTTGGGTATTCATTCGCGCCCGATGACGCTAGCAATCGCGTGGCCGGGGAGGGAGGGCTGAATACTATGCTTCGTCGTGCTCGGGCGGTCGCCAAGAGTCTGCGAGAGTTGCGTCATCAAGGGTTGAATCCGGATGTCGTATACGGGCACCCCGGTTGGGGGGAGATGTTGTATGTACGTGACGTATTTCCGAATGCGCGCATAGTGAATTACTGCGAGTTTTACTTCAATCGGTATGGACAGGATTATGGGTTCGATCCTGAATTCACCAGAGTTGTCGACGACAACTCTGGCGCGTTTTCGGAGAACATGATTCACTCCGCTAGCCTCCTGACAAGCGACTGCGGAATTAGTCCCACGCACTGGCAGGCGTCTCGGTATCCCCTTGAGATTCGGCAGAAGATCACCGTGGTGCACGACGGTATCGACACAACACTGGTACGCCCCGCCGCAAAGGATTGCGTCGCAATACAGTTAGGAGATAAAACGCTTTCCCTCGGAGACGAAGTCATCACTTATGTGGCGCGCAACCTTGAGCCGTACCGAGGGTTTCATATCTTTATGAGATCACTGCCCAGGGTTTTGCGAGAACGACCAACAGCGAGGGTGGTCATCGTTGGGAGTGACGGAGTGTCTTACGGCCGACCACTGCAAGGGATGACATACCGGCAGTATTTGTTACGAGAGGTAGGTGCGCAGCTCGACTTGAGCAGAGTTCATTTTCTCGGGCATCTTCCACATCACCAGTATCTTCAGGTGCTGCAGATGTCGACGGTACATGTGTATCTCACGTACCCCTTTGTTCTCTCTTGGTCGATGCTTGATGCAATGGCGTCCGGCTGCCTGATTATTGGCTCGAGAACTGTACCTGTGGAGGAGGTGTTGCGGCACGAAGAAAACGGACTTCTAGTCGATTTCTTTGACGTTGACGGACTTGCCGATCAGATAATTTTCGCCTGCAGTAGGCGACGAGAGTTGTCTGCGCTTCGCTCGACCGCTAGAGATACAGTGCTTAAATCATATGACCTTCGCGATGTTTGCCTGCCACGGCAGATAGAGATTTTGCGGGGAGACCAGGGGCGTGATAGGGGGATGACGATGTGGACACGTTGCATATCAGTTTGAGCGTGTTCCTGCAACGTTCGACCACCAGCGCGAGAACCACGCGAACTTCAGGTCACGACCTGGTTTTATTTACTGGTATCGACTATCTTGGGCCCTCAGGTCGATATCGGGATCGCGGTCGCACTATGCCGAAGTCTCCGGTTGACCATGAGTAGCTAGGGGCTGCTTCCGATTCGGATTTGAGGTTGACGGAAAGTTCAGCCGTATCTGTTTCGCCGAGTCGAGCATCGAGACGCTCTGATGGCCGCGAACGCTGAGGCTTTTTGATTAGTGCACTGAATAGCAGAAATGGCGGCGCATCCCACGTGTATATATGCGGGTAGACCGTCAAGAGACGGTGATCGACGAGAATTTTCACGTCGATCACGTGTACCGTTGATCAGATATTGATTAACCGGACCCCCACGTATTCGTTCCCTTGCTTGATGCGTTTCTGTTCAATGCCTAGGTTCACCATGCGAGCCCTGAATTTCTGAATGGTAAGCGGTTCGATGTCGAGCTTGCTCGTGAATCTCGAATACGCATCGTAGGCTGTTTGCGCCGCAATTCTGCCCTTTTCCGAAAGTTCGCATTCCGCGTCGATCCACATACGTACAGAGTCGGCACGCTCACGTGCATCTTCCGTTGCCGCATCGACCTGCGGACAGCTTGGCAGTCCACCGGCCTTGAGATAATCGTGAGCGCCAGCGATGAGCCAATTCAGAATTCCTGACGCTTCGGCCGCGAGCTTTTCGTCCAAATCATTGTCACGCGAGGTCCCGGAGAACTGCTGTGTGAACGGGATAACCAGGACGCGGCGCCATAGCGCGTCGCTCTCCCGACTCCAGTCCGGCATTTCGTTCGTGCTCAACAATAATTTGCCGCGTGGCCGAAACGACTCCTGTTCTCCGTAGTTGTGGCGACCGCTCAATTGATCACCACCGGTTAGCTGCTTAAAGAACGGCTCATCAACGCCTCGGCGCTTCTCCGATTCGGTGCAGAACAGAACACGCGGACGTTGGAGTGCCATGAGGGCCGGGGTGGGGCCGTTACCACCGCCCTTATTTGCGCCCTTCAGGAACGCAGGTGAAACCTGTGTCGCATAGCGTTGGCCCATCACGTTTTCGATCGCTCGCGTCAACGTCCCTTTCCCGTTGCTGCCGCGCCCCAGCATAACGAACGCCTTCTGCTCTCGGGTAAGCCCCGTAATTGCATAACCGAGCGCGGTACGAAGAAACATCCGCAGCGACCGATCAGGCATGATGCTGGTTAGAAATTTTCGAAATTCGGGGCATCGCGCGTCCGGATCAAACTTCGCGTCGGTCGTGCACGTGATCATGTCTTGCGGTCGGCCCGCACGGAACTCCTTTGTACGAAGGTCCACGACCCCATTCGGAACCCCGAGCAGATGCGGATCCGTATCAAAGTCTGACGCCTTTGCGTCGAGTTCCGGAAACGCCTGCATACCGGTGAGGATCCGCTGCGCACTCTGATAGGAAGCCATACGTTTGAGGATCGATGCGGCTGTCGAGTTGCCGGCTTCTTCTGCGCAGACTACGAGTTCTTCAATTTCTCCCAAAACAGATCGGCACGCTGCACGTTTATCTTTGCTCCAGTGATGGTCGATGAAGACTCGGCACGATTCATCCTCAACGATCTTCAAATTTTCACCGAGTTTTACTGCGACGAATTTCGCAACGTCGGCATCGTTTGTCGGGAACCAGGATCGTCCCGGACCGTCCCCTGACGCGTTGTATTGATCCGCGTAGTAGCGGACGGTCTTGATTGTTAGACTGCCGTTCGGATCGAAGTCGGCCCAAGTTGATTTTTGTCTAGCCTCGTCGTATTTCTCGGGGGCCGATCTTGACCATTGATCCCAGATCTCGAATCCGGCTTCGGCGTCCCACGAGTGCACGGCCATGCCAATGCGGAGCCACACTGCTCGATCTTGGGCTGGAATCTTAGCCAAAAGTTCTCGTACTTCATCAGCACTAGGGTTCTGATCGGCTCTTCCGCCATTCTGCTTTTTAATGGAGCGCGCAGTCACCGGTGTGTCAGACGGCGGAATCTGGCCGCCCATCGCTTCGATGAGTTCAGCGGCGGTTCCTGCACTAGATCCTGTCCCGCATTTTCGGAGTTTGGTTCTCTGGCCGCGTTTCCAGTTAATGGTGCCCGCTAGTCGAAATGCGTGGGCAGCGTCCGTCGAATTGGGATCGGACTTGAGGGCATTCGCGAGCGCCAGCGAGAACGCCCGGAATTTGGATCGGTCGCATTTCACTCGGTAGTATGCGTGGAATCGACCCTCGGACGTCTCGACCAAAATGTTGGGTTGCACAGGGAGCGCAGACAACGATTCGTGCGTCTGACCTGAGTCGCAGTCGGCAACGAGATATCGAACGGCCTTAATGTTCTCGGCCTTACGACCTTGACCGTCCGTTCGTTGAGGAACGACTGTGATTGCGGCACCACGCTCGTTGAGCGCCGCTAGTTCGATCGCGGTTTCACGAGTTGCCTCAAGATACAGTGATTTGGACTTCACGTTCGAGCCGTCGCGTTCGGGGAATATCTGAATGGCGGCCCACCGGGTGCCGTCGGTCGATGGGCTGGCAACGGCCTTGAGGTGTTGGGTCATGGCCTTGATGTTGCAGTCGGCAACTTTTGTCGGTTTCATGTAGTTCGCTGATTCTAGAGTTGCGGAGCGAGCGATGTAGGTGATGTGGGACAAATCGTGATGTTGGTGCCCGCCCCCTTTTCTTTCCCCTGTCATCAAGGTCAAAAAAAGACGTAGCGTTCTCCGACATCCACAGATCTCCTACATCTCCTACACCCCGCTGCTTGTCGAAGGAAGGGGGCGAAGAAGAGCAAAACTGATTGGGTGCTAGGCCACACTCTGATCGCTGACGGTGATCGTCCGACCTACGGCGATCTTTTCCCGTGCCCAAGCAAGGACCTCAGATTCGATCCAGCGGACCATCCGGGAAGATAGGTGAACCGGTTTGGGAAACTGACCGTCTTTCATCTTCGCGTAGATAGATGATCGTGAAAGGCCGGCAATTCGTTCGACGTCAGATCGTCGGAGAAATACAATCGACGTCTGTTCTTCATTGACCAGTGTTTGGTGCATCGTGCGCTCCAGCAGGCAGTCGTTGCCTGAGTCCGGCATCGGGCAGAGAACCCGAAGCACACCCTATTTACTGAAGCCCGAAAACTTGGATTTCTGACCGTTGAGGCAACCCAAATTTTGCTCGTGAACTGATCCACGATTCCATGGGGCTTAGGCCGCGCAATATAGGGAAAGTGTGGGGAAATCTGGTTTCCTGTATTAAATCTAAGGCTTGCGATGTTGAAGGTATGGGGGGTGTGCCACCACTTCAACCAGCTGTTGGACGTTGCTCGATCACCCGGAAGAGCTCGAAATCTGGTCTCAATCGTGCGTTAGTATTTAATACAGAAAAACATCAAGTCATCGGACTTGGTATTTTCTTATGGTGGTCACGGGTTCTAGAATATGATTCTTGAGATCGGAAGAGATTCGTGTGAACTCAGAGAAGTAATTTAATACAGGAAAATAATGTTATGGAAAGCAAGGGGGATCAGTGGACGCCGCAAAAGCTTGAGCGGTTTCATAGGAGGCTCAAAGAGTTCCGTGAAGCGCACGAGACGGTGCTTCGTAATCGAGCGAAATGTCTTTGGACGATTCAGCCGGAGCGGGGGGCGGTACGTCACATTTTCTTGGTCGCTGACGATGACGCAAAACTCTTGAGTTTTCTGGATCGTAGGACGAGGGCGCTGGCGCATTTGGTGAGCGCAAATCGTGCGTTTGGCGGTCGGTTGGCGAAGAGTTTCTGGGTGCCTTCCACAGCGTCGGGGTGCGATCACGTTTACCTCAAAGCCTATTCGGCATCTTCGGTCAGACCAGTCGACGAAGCAGCGGCCAATCGCTTTATGGGGCGATGCGGAGTCAGGCCACCAAGAGGGGCTTGGGAGTACAAGGTTCGATCAAGCACGGGGAACCGGTATTTTGCGCACGTGCGTACAGAGCTTGGGAAGCAGGAGGTTCCACTGACTGAATGGTCCATATTCGGGGTAACCGACAAGTTCCGGCAGCGTTCGACTTCGAAATTGGTTCACGCCTCGGATTCGGTTGACGTGACGCTGTTGGGGCGTGCTAATGGTTGGCGGTGGATGTGTGGCAAAGGTCAGTCGAACTTATACGGCAGACAAGTCTGAGCCTGATGATCGATTTCAAACATCGAACGCTAAGATTCGGGGGGCATTGGGTTCTGACCGCCCCTCGAATAACTGAGCAATTTGACCTAGAGATTTCCAGCTTCAAGGTGAGCGCGTCGGAACTCGCCCGGAGTCAGCTGGCCTAGCGAACTATGCGGTCTGAAGTCGTTGTAATCCTGTTGCCAGTCTTCAATCTTTTCCCAGGCATTGTCCAACGACAGAAACCAATGCACGTTCAGGCACTCATCCCGGAAACTGCCATTGAATGACTCGATAAACAGATTGTCCGTGGGTTTGCCGGGCCGAGAGAAGTCCACGGTTACGTCATTTTCATATGCCCAGTCATCCAGTGCATGCGAAATGAATTCGCTCTTACGATTGAGCGCCGGTGGAGGGCGGAGCCCCCCGGTGCAGAGGTTCACACCGGGTGGCCGCTTTATGGGTGGGCTTACGCGACGGCCCTGTCGAAGTTCGTATTGTTCGCTGCGGCCGATATCAGAGGCTTGCCGTCGAACGATTCGATGACGTCGTTGATGTCATAGCGAAGCGACGGGCGCTGTTTCACTATGCCGACCACGAGTGGTTTGACGAGGAAGTTGGCGAATGCCTTTTGCGCATCGCTCGCATACATTCTCTCCAAAGCCTGGGGCGTGACGACGCTATTGAGGTTGATGCTCAGGTTGTCTATCTCGGTTTCCGTCAGCATGAACAGGATGGCTAGATATTCGACCTGACGCTGGACGATCTCCAGCATGCATTCGCCGTCTTCTTTCATCATGCTTTTCGCGACGGTGTTAGTCAGCGCTCCCGCGATAGCGCCACCGACAACCCCGCCGGCAATTTTCCCTGCCCAGATCCCGACCGGGCCGAAGGAAGCGCCGAGCGCACCTCCCGCGATGGCGCCGACCGCGCCGCCAGCGGTGCTGCTTGCGGCGACCGCGAGATTCTTGGTGAATTGCGCACCTGACATGCGCCCTCGCACCATTTTCAGCAAGTCCGGTCCCGATGTGACAGCCACGATGACAAGCGATGCGACCACGGTGCCTTGAAAGGCGCGATCGAGTTGCCCACGAGTGGTGACCCCCATGCTCTTCTGGAGGGCATTGGCCATCGGCGCTGATATTTTTCCGACGCTGACGTATTTCACTGCGGCCTGCACTGTCGCCAGTCTGTGTAGTTGCTGTGTGCCAACATAGACGATCAGTGTTCTGCCGAAGGTCTTGCCCCCTTGCATGCAGGCTGCCCGCAAGGCCGCCTTGGTGTCGTTGGTATTCAGGTAGGAAATCGTTGCAGTGATACCGAAGCTGATACCGCCTGCGCCAAGACTGACGATGGCACCTTCCTGCATATCGAAGCGGATCGACTCGAACGTGCCGAACTTCGTGATGTTCCTGGCCTGCTCGTAAGTCAGGTGGCCCTTGACGACGAGTTTCTCGGCCTGATCGGGATTCTTGACTCCGGGGACCTTTCCTTCGCCAATTTTGGACCGCATCGTCTCGACGGCCTTATCGTACTGATCGCGCGGAACCTCGATAGGCATCGGATTGTTGTTCGCATCGTAGTAACGGAAGTTGCCGTCGGTCTTGTTGTCGAAGGCGGCACCGATGCTGCGTGCGCCCGTACTGCAGTATTTCGTTTGAAGTTTCTGACCGTCGACTATGCGGTCTGCGCCGTTCTTGGCATTATCGTCACCGACAATCTTGGCCGATTTTCCGGTGAGTCTGTCGTGCATGTTGTTCGCCTTCTCTGCGGCGAAACCGTGCCCCTGACCACCGGCGGCCACCATCTTATGGTTCTGTGACCAGGCGCCGCCCACGGCGATCGCTACGAAGCCCGTCGTCGACGCCTCGCCTAGGAACTCAGCCAGCGGCTTTTCCCGGATCGTGTTGCAGACCTTCTCAGTGTCTTGGCAAACGGGCGAGCAGTACCACTCGTCGTTGCGTGCGCCGCCGTGCGCCTGAACCACGCCGCAAGAGCAGCAACGATTCAAATCTTCCTGTCTTGTGTGGGCGACGGTATAGGTCCCGTCGGAAAAATCGCACTGATCGGCAAAATCGAGATAGCGATCGAAGTAATCATGTGCTTCGGCCGCAGGCACAGGGAGGAAGTTGGCGATCTGACGGCGCGCGGCTTCAGGGTCATGCCGGAGCATTTGTTCTAGATGGGTCCGGTATTGCGAGATGCCGTTGACGAAGCTGGACTTGTTGAACAGCCAGATGGTCCCGCGAAGTTCGATCAGTTCGGCCAGGCCGGCATTATTTGCCGCGTTTGCGACCCCCAATACGATGGCCTTGACGTCGTCGACTGCGATCTGGGACGCGTGCTTGTGTAGCGAGTTGCTCGTGGCATCGAGATTCAATGCACCGTCGTTCGCCGAAATCGCCGCCTTGATGCCGCGTATAACGCTCGCGTAACCGGCTTCGATGACGATCGCATAGGCCAGCACGAGGCACGACACGCCGTAATAGCCAAGATCGGCCCACCAGAGTTGCGTCGAGCGCCAGAAGACTCTCGTGACCAGAGCGGGGAAGGCGGCTTGCATGACGACAGGAAACAGCCACATGAAAATGCCGCCAAACAGCAATTGGCAAGTGAGTTGTGTCTTTTCCTCAGGCAAACCGATCTCGAGCCCGTCGCGCTCAGCGGACAGACGGCGTTGATGCCACCAAAGCACAGGCAGCGGGAGTACGGCCGGGAGCAGATACTTGAGGCTGTCGATCCCCATTCCGGGGCGCCAGCCGTAGCCGCTGTACCCGATCCAGAGCGCCACGCCGATTGCCAACGCGATGACGCCCAGGGAGGCAGTACGTCGTGCGGTTTGTCCACGAGACAGTTTTTCCAGACCGAGGCCCAATGCGACCGGCACGCCGACCAGCACGGCGAGCACGACGCCCCCCATGGCAGCGACAAGTTTCAGCGCCAAGGGGATGATTTTCCCAAGGAGGGCTAGTGCCAATCCAAGCAGGATCAAGCCGACGATGATTTGTAACATGGAGTCAGTTCGGGGGTGTCGATCGGTGGGTCAGTTTTGCTGCAATTGGGCGACAAGCGCCCGCTGGCGGTCTAGCTCGGCTCTGCGGCGAGTCATATCGGCGGATAGCTGATCAACGGCTTCGTGCTGTCGTGCCAATGCGTCTTGTGTTTCCTGCAGACCGCTCATTTGCTGTTGCACGCGCTCCTGCAGTTCTGCACCCGATTTCTCAATATCGGCGCTCACGCGATTCGTGATGTCGTCGCGTAATCGGGATCGACGTTCCTGAAATGCCTGCTGGATGCCCTTGACCCGGGCGTAATAGGTGTTGCGGGCCTGATCGCTTTCGTCGCGGAACCGCTGCTGTGCCGCAACGTCCTGCTCGCGCAACTGACGATTCTTTTCGGCGGACTCTTCCCGTGGAAGACGTTGCCGGCTCAGATCCTGATATTGCCGCTGCACGCTTTGCATTCGCACCTGATGCGATTGATAGATGGCGAGGTTGCTAGCGTCGAGTTCTCTTTTTGCGCCGTCGAGTTGTGCGCGCATGTCCGACTGCAAATTCATGTCTGCAGCTTGTACTTCCCGGCCGATGGTAGCGTCGATCTGAAGCCGGTTCAAACGTAACTGCTGTTGCTCGCTTTGTACACTGCTTTCCGCCTGTTGCGCGCTGGTGTTATATGCAGCGCCCGCCTCCTGCAATTGCGTGCGAAGTTGCGAAACAGAAGCTTCGTCTTTCACCAGTTGTTGTTCGACGTCACGCAGCGCCGAATTGACCGTAGCGAGAAAGTTGTCGCGATTTTGACTCCCGACAACGAAGACATTTTTTCCATAGGCCGTTATCGGTGCGCCAACGGCGATGCCGGATGCCGAGTCAAAGTTGAATTGGCTCTGCCAATGGAAGTCGTTCTGAATCGCATTGGCCGTTCCCGTGATGTGCATTTCCGAGTCTTTGCGCACGACAGGCCGCAGCACCGATGTGCCGTTCAGCGTTCCGAGATTTTCGTACAGGTCCTGTGTTGGCGCGATATTTGCGGTGAATTGATAGTGCCATCGTGCGGGAGAGCGGTTCGTGATTTCCCAGGAATCGATTTGGAATCTATCTATACGCCATTGCGAGGAAATCTTCTGGGCAAACTCTTCTTTGACGTCGGGGCCGTAGTTGCCGCAAGCCGATAAGCCAAGACATAGCGTCGCCGTCAGAGCTGAACCGAAGTTCAGAATTCTTCTATTTTTATGGGACTGTCGCATGCGTGTGTTGAAGGTAATCAGAAGACACGTACTCAATAACGGCTGTTATTATAAAATCCTTAATTTCTGCCAAAAAAAGCCGAAAGAAAATTTTCGTATTTCCTGCACGGGCATGCTGATCTGCTCCCTGTGATTGGTACGCTGACGGTGTAGAGTCTGCAGGGCTCGTAGAAATTGACACGTTATCTCCATCCTAGGGCAGTGAGTATGGAGAGAAACAACAACTGATTGGCGACAATGCCACGCACCCTATCAAGCGTAAAGCTCATATGGTTTAAGACTTTGAGAGTTTGTGTTGAACTATAAAATGTGATAGGGGTTGCGATCCTCGCGCGAATTGCAAACGCCACGAAATAAAGTCACAAATGAGGTAGCCTATCGGTAATTAGGGGAGGTCCCGCTGCCATAAGCAGTAATTGAACTGTGCATTGGGTGCCCCAAAGGAACCGCGCCGCCAACAGCGAGCATTGGACCAGTTCAAGAAAAACCGGGGAATTCACAATGATTAACGGGGATATCGAACCGACGCCTGCGCCGGTTGAACCGCCACGCGAAGTAAAAATCCAAACAACTGTTTCGATTCGGGTCAATCTGGCCGATTATCAGAACGCAGTTCCCGCAGTTCACGAACTTTCCGTGGTCAATGAAACGGACGACACGTTTCGAAACCTTCGACTGACTGCGCTATCGGAGCCTCCGTTTCTCAAACCTAAGACTTGGCACCTCGATCATCTTGCCGCGGGACAGACCGTTCGCGTGTCGGACTTGGATATTGCGCTGGATGGACCATTGCTCGGACGTCTCACCGAAGCGGAAAAAGCAGTCCTGAAATTTGAACTCACGACAACGGGTGACGCGCTAACGACGGTGTCGAGCAGCGAACACGTTGTTGAACTTCTCCCGCGAAACCAATGGGGTGGTCTTTCATCGCTTCCTGATATGGTCGCGGCGTTCGTGCAGCCAAATGAGCCAGCCGTAGACCGCGTTCTCAAAGCGGCGGCTGAAATCCTGCGTAAAGCAGGAAAATCTGGTGCGATCAACGGTTACGAAGAAGGGCCAAAACGCGCGTGGGAAATCGCGGCGGCCATATGGAATGCCATCGGCGCGATGGGGTTGGACTATGCGTTGCCGCCGGCCAGCTTCGAGCGGGATGGACAAAAGGTTCGAGGGCCGAGTCAAGTTGCAGAGTCTGGTCTGGGCACTTGTCTGGATCTGACGCTTTTTGTCTGTGCCGCGCTTGAGCAAGCGGGACTGAATCCCCTTGTTGTGTTTCAAAAAGGACACGCGTTCCCGGGTGTCTGGTTGAATGCTGAAGAGTTTTCCTCGACCGTCGTCGACGATATCACCGCGCTTCGCAAGCGGGCGAAGCTCAAGGAGATGGTGCTTTTTGAGTCGACATTGCTCGTTCATCGCCCGCTTCCAGTCTTTAGTTTTACCGCCGCGAAGGGGGATGAACACATCTCGGAGGACGAGGAGGGGAAGTTTGAGCTTGCCGTCGATATTCGCCGCGCGCGAATGCAACGCATCAAGCCACTGGCAAGTGAAAAGGCTATTGTGCGTGGCGACAGTGCGCTCGAGGCGATGAGTCCTAGCGAACCCGAGTGGGAGGAGCCTCCCGAACTGGCCTGGGTGGGGGAAACAAAGATTGAGGTTTCTGACGAGCGTCCAGAAGACAGACTCTCGCGGTGGCAGCGCAAGTTGTTGGATCTCTCGCTGCGAAACAATCTACTGAGCTTCAAATCCGGAAAGAAATCTGTCAAATTCGACGCGCCCGAGCCCGGTGCCCTGGAAGATGTGTTGGCCGAAGGTCATGCGCTCAAGCTGTTGAGCCGCCCGGATCTGATGGATGGTGACGACCCCAGAAACCAGGCAATACACGAAGCCCGGGAGCGGGAACATGTTCGCCGCGAACATGCACTGGACGCTTTGACGCGCAAGGAAGTCTTCGTTGGCCTTACACCTGAGGAACTTGACGCACGGCTGGTTGATCTCTATCGAAACTCGCGGACAACCTTACAGGAGAGCGGCTCGAACACACTTTTCCTCGCACTTGGTTTTCTCTCCTGGGCGCGCGACGCGAAGGAAGCCAAGAAGTATCGCGCTCCATTAATCCTGCTACCTGTCTCGCTTGATCGCCGCAGTGCTCGCTCGGGGTTCAGCATCAAGCTTCACGACGATGAGGCACGTTTCAACCCTACGCTTATTCAAATGCTCCGCCAG
This sequence comes from Pandoraea sp. LA3, assembly GCF_022696215.1. Classification (NCBI taxonomy): domain Bacteria; kingdom Pseudomonadati; phylum Pseudomonadota; class Betaproteobacteria; order Burkholderiales; family Burkholderiaceae; genus Pandoraea; species Pandoraea sp. LA3. The sequence continues at coordinate 92,540 of NZ_PTPY01000017.1, forward strand.
GATTTCGAGCTGGAACTCGGCATTCGGGACACGGAGTTGCCTCAAGACGATGCGGGCTTGGACGTAGCCGGTATTTGGAAGACGGTTTCCCACGCCGTAAAAGACATTGCAGGATGGGAAGTCGTTGAAGATGTTGTGCTCGCATCGTTCTCGTTTGCCAAGTACCTCATGTGGCGCGATCTGACCGAGCGAACCGAGCAACTTAAGCAGAATCCGGTCGTTCGCCACCTTATCGATACACCGCGCGACTCGTACCAGAGCACGTTGGAATTTCCCGATGCTCGGCGTTTGGATGCGGAGCTCCCGGTTAAAGAGACCTTTTGCCCTCTTCCGGCTGATTCGTCGCAGCTGTCCGCCATCGTTGCCGGAAGCAAGGGCAAAGACTACGTACTGATCGGGCCGCCTGGCACGGGGAAAAGTCAGACTATCTCGAATCTCATTGCTCAGTTCTTGGCGGAACGCAAACGCGTCTTGTTCGTGTCCGAGAAGATGGCGGCGCTCGACGTTGTGTATCGCAGACTGGCAGAGGTAGGCCTCGGTAATTTCTGCCTTGAACTTCATTCAAACAAGGCGCGAAAAACCGAGGTTCTTGAACAGCTCCGAACATCTTGGGACGCGACCGCAGCGCTGGGCCCCGATGACTGGGAGGCGGAGGCTGCTCGCCTAGAAACGTTGCGCGCCCAGCTAAACGGCTATGTCGAACGTCTTCACGCGCGTCACACGAACGGTCTCAACGTGTACGACGCCATCGGTCGTGTAGTCGGAGGACACAGCTTACCGCCACTCCATCTCACCTGGCCAGCACATCAGTCGCACGGTATTGAGGCCCTGCGCGATCTACGGCAAACCGCGGAGTTGCTGGATGTAAATGCCAAAGCAGTCGGCGAAGCAAGCCTCACGCAAAGCCCGTTGTCCCACGTTGTACAGACCGAATGGTCTCCATTATGGGCAGAACGCCTTGTGAATGCCGCGGTCGAGATTCCTCATGCTGTAGCGGGATTTGAGGCTGCCGCATCGGCACTCCAGGCCGCTATCGGACTGGGCCCTGTGGCGATGGAAATCGGCGTGCGCGCGGGACTGGAGCAGTTGGCGGTAGTGTTGCCTAGGGCGTCGGGGTATGACTGGCGTTTTGTTCTGCGCCCTGATGCCAAGGCAATTGCCGACCACCTTCGGTCGGCAACGCCCTTGGTTGAGCGATACCGTACCCTGCTCCGGGAACTGTCATCGCCCGTGAGCAATCAGGCACTCGACGATTTGCGTCTTGGCGTGACCCAGCTTCAACGGGACATTGAAATCCGAGCCAATCTGTCCAAGCCATGGAATGCGGCACTTCGCGAACGGCTGAATGCAGCGATCGCACTCTTGCGCGCCCGGCAGGAAGAAGTCAAGCGGCTCTCACTGCCCTATAGAGAAGACATCCCGTCGAAAACGGTTGGCGAGTTGCAGACTGATCTGAAGGAGCTTTTGGAGTCACCATGGCCGCTAAGTATCCTGCGCAAACGCAATCTCGCTAAGAAACTGAAGGAGCTGGCCACGGGGGCAGGAGAGCCTGATCTCGGAGATGACATAGAACACTTAGCTTGCATCGACCGGCTCACTCTGCAGCTCAAGGATTTCGACGATCTGTCCCTCCCGACAGCGAATGCGTGGGCTGGATTGAAGACCGACATCGACGTCGCCAGATCGTTGCAATCATTTCAGGACGCATTGGAACTCGCCGGCGAGCGCAAGGCCTGGGAGGATGTTGGACTTGATCCGGTCAGTCGTGGCCAATGTGGTGAGTCTGCGCGAGATGATCTGAGTCGAATCAGAGAGCTACGCCAGATCGATCAGGTGGTAGCGCGAATGGAACGCCTTAGCGATGAAACCGCCGGCGTTTGGATCGGCTATCAATCTGATGTCGCAACCATAAAAGCATATCTGGCGTTCCAGGCGGCATTAGTCGCCGCACGAGGCGAAAACCATTGGGACGAGGACGGCTTCGCGGCCATTGAGGCAGGGCGTGCGGGTTCTGCTGCTGCGGACGACCTCAAGAAAATGCGTGAGCTGGTGTCCCTTGGCGCGCGCATTCAGGAGTTTGGTGATCTCTCGAGCAAGACGGACGGTCTCTGGAACGGCCTTCAAACGAAGCTTGAAGGTATTGAACCTGTCCTTTGGTTCCTCGACGCGCTGACCAATGCTTTGGCAAGTCTGGCTAAGACTCCAGAGGCGCTAGCTCAGGTCAAAACTCCGATCTCCTTCCTGTTAGGCGATAGCAACGTGCTCCTTGAGCCGACTGGCTCCATTGTAAGCGCGGGGCGTGTATATGCCGCAGCACTTCGGACGTTCGAACAGGCCGTGGAAAAATTTGCGAACGCGAGCGGTATTCCCGAGGCGGAATACTCATTGCTTTTGAACGCACTGCCCGGGGATATTGCAGACCGCGCGCGTCTGGTGGTGAAGGAGTCGAATCGTCTTCGGGATTGGTGTGCTTGGCGCAAAGTCCGTCAGCATGCCCTGTCCCTTGGCCTCGCGCCGTTAGTTTCCGGAATCGAAGACGGTACTGTCGCCTTGGGGTCGGTCAAGGAGGCCTTCGAGACTGACTACTGCCGATGGTGGCTGAATGCTGTGGTAGATGCGGATGAGGTGCTGAGAACGTTTGCATCGGCGGAGCATGAAAAGCGAATTCATGACTTCCGCGAATTGGATCGGAAGTTCACCTCGTTGACTCAGCAGTGGGTCCGAGCGCAGTTGTCTGCGGGACTCCCATCTCCCGCTAAGGTGACGCATGGCTCTGAATGGGGGCTTCTGCGTTATGAAATGCAGAAGAAGACTCGCCACCTGCCGTTGCGTGAGCTCATGTCAAAAGCATCAGATGCGATCCTGCGTCTCACGCCGTGCTTGCTCATGAGCCCGCTTTCCATCGCGCAGTATCTCCCGGCAGACACAGCGGACTTCGACGTCGTAGTGTTCGACGAAGCCTCTCAGATTCCCGTCTGGGATGCGATTGGGGCGATGGCACGAGCACGCCAGGTGATCATGGTCGGCGACCCGAAGCAGTTACCACCCACCAGCTTTTTCGAGCGAGCCGAATCCGACGTCGATGACACGGATGTCGAAGTAGAGCTGGAGAGCATTCTGGAGGAATGCATCGGGGCGAATCTGCCGACAATGAAACTATCTTGGCACTATCGCAGTCGCCATGAAAGCCTCATCGCCTTCTCCAACTATCGCTACTACGATGGCGATCTTGTGACGTTCCCCAGTCCCGTGACGAATGATCGCGCCGTCAGCTTCACGCATGTCACACAAGGTCAATACGAGCGCGGGGGATCTCGCACGAACAAGCCCGAGGCAAAGGCTTTAGTCGCTGACCTCGTTGCACGTCTCAAGTCTAAGGAGTTCCGCGACGGCGGCTTGACCGCCGGTGTGGTGACATTCAACTCAGAGCAGCAGCGCCTGATCGAGGATTTGTTGGACGAGGCGCGTCGACAGGACCCGTCCATCGAAAGTTTTTTTTCTGATACCGCGCTGGAACCTGTGTTCGTGAAGAACCTCGAGAGCGTTCAAGGTGACGAGCGGGATGTCATGTACTTCTCGATCACCTACGGTCCGGGTATTGATGGGGCGATGCCGATGAATTTCGGCCCGATGAACCAGCAAGGTGGAGAGCGTCGCCTTAACGTTGCCATTACACGCGCGCGGCAGGAGCTGCGCGTGTTCGGTAGCTTCAGACCGGAGAAGATGGATCTTGCGCGTACGCAGGCATTGGGCGTACGGGACTTGAAGCATTTCCTCGAGTTTGCGGAGCGAGGCGCGCGGGCGCTGGGCGAATTTGTCGCAGGCAGCATTGGCGACTTTGACAGTCCGTTTGAGAAGGCAGTGTGCACGGCACTTGCTGAGCGAGGATGGCAAGTCCATCCACAGGTCGGCGTCTCGGCTTTCCGTATCGACCTTGGCGTGGTCGACCCCGATTCTCCGGGCCGTTACTTGGCTGGCGTTGAGTGTGATGGTGCAACGTACCACCGGTCAGCAACTGCCCGCGATCGCGACAAATTACGTGAGCAGATCCTCAACGGATTGGGTTGGGACATCGTGCGAATCTGGTCAACGGACTGGTGGGTCGATAGACACGGAACCCTGGACAAGGTTGATGCACTACTGCACCAGTTGCTTGAGGCAAAACGTTCCGAGGAAAGTGCCGTATCGGAAAGTGTGGCTGCGATCGCTGAAGCGGCGATTGAAGCAGCCAAAGCTGGTGACGTCATGTCATCGGCTACACCTCAAGCGAGCGATACGCTGACGCAGGCCGAGGCGCCGGTAGATGAGCTAGTGGCGGAACCCGTCGTCATGTATGCCAACTCCAGCGCCGTGGCCCAGAGTACGTCAGGAGAGATATTCGTCGAAGTGGATTTGGCGATGACAGAGCACGCTCCCGATCCGGAGCTGTTCTTCGCCAGCAGTTACGACGAGCGGCTGCTTGGCATGATTACGTCGGTCGTTGACGGCGAGGGGCCTGTGCGCGCGGAGGTGTTGGGGCGTCGGATTGCCAGAGCTCATGGATGGGCGAAGACTGGAGGCCGAATTCTCGGTCGCGTAGTCGATCTGGCCTCGAAGCACTTCGAGACCGAATCGGAGAGTGGTGGGATGTTTGTCTGGCCGAAGGCGTTATCGGATAGGTCGACGCTGAAGTTCAGAGTTCCCGGTCCAGGTACTGCACGTCAAGTTGATGAGGTCTCGCTTGCCGAACTGAGAGTGCTTGCAGATCGCTTTCGCGCTGAAGGGCACGACGAGGATTCCGCGTTGAGCGCAATGAGTCGCGAACTTGGTCTCTTGCGTTTGCGGGCTGCAAGTCGTGAGCGACTCGTGGAAGCATGGCGGACAGTGTGAGGTTTCTTGCGGGACTTTTCGATCAGCTTGATCTCACGTGCCGCAAGCTTCGAGTTCGACCGCGGTTGTGACGCGCCACGGTAGGCGTCAGCTCTCCTCGAAACCACAGCTCAACTCGGTTTTTATGGCTGGATTCTTTTGTCGAGATGCCATCGGAATATCGTCGCGATCTTCCGGTGGGTTTCCTGCCTGAACAATGAACACAACATCAAGCGCAACAACGAAACCGCGCTAATCGGGGATTTGGAATGGACTCGTTGGGCATTATTCTGATCGCGATTGGCGTGCTCACCTTCTTCGTTGGAGTATCTGGGTTTGCCGACACACGAAAGGTCGATCGACGATATAAAACGGGATATAAGAACAACGCGCCGGACAGCAGAAATTTCCCCCGGGCTAGGCGGAGGGTGCTCTGGGGTGTCGGGATCGTCATTGTCGGCTTTGCCGTGAACAGCGTGAGCGGAACTCATAACGTTGCACCGCAAGCAGAGTCGACGCCAACGATTAATGTGCCTGTACAAGCCGGCAGCAGCCCGATCGCCTCACCCAATACTGAGGCGTCGACCCAGCCTGCCGACACAACGCCAATCCATTCAATAAACAGCGAACTGGCCTCTAGTGAGCGAATCGTCACTTCGTCGCTTTCCTCGCCCGCGGAACCACCGCAAGCGCGCTTAGAACGGCAGGGCGTAGTCACGCCGACGCGAACATTTACCACGAGCTTTGATTGCACGCGTGCCGTTTCCGATGATGAGATGGCGATCTGCTCGGACCCTGGACTGGCAGCCATGGACGTTGAGCTTGGGCGGCTTTATGGCGATGCACAAATGTCGGCGAGAGATCCCGCTTCACTCCGGCAATCTCAACTGGAATGGCTTGCGTCTCGCCGCGAATGTGGAAGTGAGCTTATCTGTTTGCGGCGCAAATACGGCGAACGAATTGGTCAGTTCAATGGGTCTATGGGGGTTGCACCGCTAGTATCCACTGCCCCGGCGAATGAGAAGCCGTAATCGGAGTAATGCCAAAGCAACATCCTTGTCAAACGACTGAGTTCGGAGCGTCGCGTTTGCGCGTATAAAAAGAGGATCAGTGTTGAACTATTACGAGATTCTGGGCGTTGCCCGCACGGCGACCCAGTCAGAGATCAAGGCGGCTTATCGGCGTGGCGCAATGCGTTGGCATCCCGACCGAAACCCTGGCAATGAAGAGTATGCTGCCCAGCAGTTCAAGGACCTGGCACATGCATACGCTATTCTTGGCGATTCGGACAAGCGCCGAGCCTATAACGAGACCTTCACGGCGCAAAGCGGCAAGCAGACGGAGCCTGGGCGGCAGGATGATGACATCGACATGGAAGAGGCGGCTCAAATCTTCCTCAAGGAGATGACTGAGCTCGCAACGACGTTGGCGGCGGGCGGTCACAATCCAGATGTGATTTTCGGTGCCCTGCTGTCACAGGGATGTCCGGAGTCAGTGGCCAGACGGATCGCCCATATGGCCGCCAGTAACCATCGCAGCAATTCGGATGCACGAACGAAAGCTTATTCGGCCTCGACTTCCAAGTCATCCCTATTGATCACCCCAGTGTTGATGCGGGGTCTTGCAACGGTGAAGCGGTTAGCGCTCCGACTGACAGTGGTCATCGTTTGCGTCATGGTCGGCAAGTTCATCATCGGTGTCATGAAGGACGAGTCGACTCGGTCCTATAACCCCGCATCGGTAAGTAGCCCGAGTCTCCAGCAACCTGAGCAGGCTGCACCGATGCTGTCGGCCATTCAGCAGCAGATTCCAGGTTACGACGAGACGACACAGAGCGGGACAATCTTCTACTCGGAAGGGCCAGTTAATGCAGATTGGTGGGGCACCGCCAAGAACTACTTGGGAACGCCGTTCACGATTCGGCTTATGCGCAAGGAGGAGGTTCCGCAGAGTCCGTCGACGACTCTCTACTTCTTCACCTCGACGCCGAACACTTCTGACAAATTCGAATGCCATGTTTGCCGGCCAATCGTCAGTTTGATGATGGTCTCCCGTGACGAGCAGGGCAGAGAGAAAGTGACCATTCCCCTGACGCCTGTAGACGCGATGGGAGGCTTTGGCAACTACACAATGGCCGATCAACCAACGAAATTTGTCGAGATCGGGGCGAACGGCAAGCTCGGCATCGCATTCTTTGATAGCTATATGGGAATGGGGGAGCGGACTAGCTGGTGGACCATCGTTGCCATTGAGTCGAATGCCTTCAGATTACTTGGCCATTTGCCGGATGCGTTTGAACATAGTGGCCGCTTTGACTGCTCCGTGCCCGGTAATTGCGCGAAGTGGGGCACCAATCTTACGTTTCAGAAGACTGCCAACGCAGAATACTATCCAGTACTCGTCACAAAAAACGGCTTCGAATACGACGACGACTATGAGATACAGCCAGTAGAGGCTCCATTCGTTCTGAGGTTCGATGGTGCGAAGTATGCCCGCATCGAACCGCCCGTCAGACGTACGCGACCAGACTCGGTGGGAATGGAGTTGGACTGTTCTGAGCCCAACCAGGTGCAAGGGTGCACGTCTGGCCGGGCCTACTTTGAGGGGAACGAGAAGTTCGCCAAGGCGATGCGATCGGTGATTGTCACCAATGACTTGGATCCGAGTCTTATGCCCGGCACTTGGGGCGGACTAGTCGGTGTGCGAATCTCGGGCAACGCTTATACGGCGTCGTACGTTTGCCCCATGGGCAGATGCGAGGATAGCCGCCTCGATTTCCTGTACTTGCCGTGGTATCACCGCGTCGTCGGTATCTACCGAGGCAAATCGGTGACGGGCGAGGACGTTCGATCGATCATCGGAAATCCCACTGATGAGGAGAGACGTATCCTGTTCGAACTCACCCCAAGGTCTCAAGCCTGATGAAGGCTAGGGCTTCATAAGATGCATGTGCAGTGTTGAACTATCAATGTGCGAGCCAGCTTGAGAGATCGGCAGGGGCATGCCCTTGGTGTGGTGGGTTGAACACAGGGGGATGAGCACTCAAACTTCACGCATAAGAAGAACGCACGAATTGTCGACGATCCTGATGAAATTGTCGAAGGTCCGCTCCTGGTCGAAGCAATTCCGTGCAACCGGTGGCTCTCGCCTTCGCAGGTACGCGATAGAAGCGGTTAATCGCGCCTGAGAGTGAAGTAAAGAAAAGTGCGATATAGGCGGCGATGAACACGCCGAAGTGAATATCGAAACACCGCTGCTCGTTGATCGCTGCTATCTGTATGCGAGCATTGCGGACTCATCGGACGAACACTGAAAGCAGAGTCATGATTGCGCCCAGTCCGACGTAGTAGACGATCAGCGTGCGCGAAAATATCGCGGATAACCAACTATTCCGTCTTCCGCTCCGGTACGGCTCCGTGTCCATCGAAAAGTCGATCGAGGCTTCATCGCGCGTTCGCACATCTTCGTACAACGCACGAAAACGCCGCTCCCTACTCAGGAAATACCCATCTAGCATCCAGAAGATGAAGAGGGGGAAGTAGGCAATGACGATGTAGCTCTTGTTTGTGTCCTTGGCCGCCAGGGCGAATAAGCCTGCTATCAGCGTGATGCTCCAGCCTTTGAGCAGAAACAGATTCCCAGACATCCGACTGATGGATGCCTGGATGAACTCCAGATGCTTGTGTTTGTTCAATGCGTCCATCACTTACGCGCAGTAATGGCGCTATCGACCCAACTCGCCAAGTTATCTTTAATGTGCGTATATGCCGAGCTGGCCGGTGGGTCATACACTGGCGGCGTAACAATCACACCATTCTTTTCCTTGAACGTGAACTGGGCGAAAGGGTTGGTCCCTTTGGCGCAGGTACCATTATTCGGACAGTTCAAGTTGTGGATGTGAATGCCCAGAAGGGCGCGCCCGTCCGTCCACGCCTTCTTGATTTCATGTTTTACCCAGGGGCGCTTGTGGGTATCAGTGCCAATCAGCACGACAACACAACGTTTGTAGCTCATGTGGTCGTTAATCCACTTCTCTATGGCAGCGTCACCGCTCTTCTTGACTGTCTCCCAGTCGTTCTTCGAGACCGGTTCATTGCCGTCGACCATGCCCATGTTACGGATCAGTTGAACGCGCATTACGTCGTTGTCGAAGTGAAAGCTATAAAACACGGGAACTTTGGCCATTGTTTCCTCCTAGGTGGCCTTTTTGTATTCTCGCTTTTCGCGAGGACGAATTCTCAGTTCGTGATAAAGCAGTGCGACGAAATCGAGCGGAGCGGCATCAACGCCTGGGGCGTACCCAATTCGCTGAGCCAGCTCACGCGTGGCGCCACCCGTCAGCGCAAGCGGAATACAAGCCGCGTTAGGCCATTTGGTGACGAACATCTCATACTCTTGGTTGACCCCGTCCATGCCGCCAATGAAAACCGCCGCTTCAAATTCGCATGATGTCAGCATGGCGGTGCGCATGGCGGCAAGGCTCTTCACCTTGTCTCCATCGACCGCGTCAACATAGGTGACGTTGGCGAAGTGCTTGTTCTCGTCTGGAAAATCATCCTCGTAAAGCCGCGACTGGAACAACTCAACAACTGCGGCATACTCGACCCCGACGGCTTGCGCTGCAGCCCACAGAAGTGGAGTGATGGCCGGGTGGCCACCCCAAACGAGCTTCTTGCGGCCAAGCGTTACTTGCGCCAACGCACTGACGGCCGCCTGAATCTCTTGCGGCCGTGCATCTGCGTCATAAGGGGGGCGTACTGGAACGCTGGCAGAGAGAAATATTGCGCCCATGGCTAGTGTGTAATTTCAGCGAGAAGCCAGGCGGCTTCGCGTCGTTTCAACCATTTGACATTGCCGACACGGGCGGCCAGCCAGTCGAGGTGGCGGTGCCAGTCGTTGCTGATGCCAAGGTGATCGTAGATCACCGCGGCTGATCGCGTATCGCTCAGATCTATGCATTCCTGAACATCCACCGACGTCGGAACGCCGACCACCGGGTAAGCCACAAGCGGCTGTCCAGATGGCATCCTCAACACCACAGAGCGCTTCAGACCAACCCCTTCGACACTACCGCCGAGATCCTCGATGGCGGTACGTAGGGTCCCAACCATGTTGGCGTGCCTCAACGCCACGCTCACGCTGCGCACGCGCTCAACTTCCAGTGCGATGTCGGTAACTGTCTCCGCTGTAAGTTTCTCGCCCCGAAAATGATCTGCCGAGAGCCGTTTCAGCGTGGCGAGGCGCGAGTGCCTCGATGGCTCATGGCCAGGCCAAACCAATTGAAGCATCGAGATGTCTTTGGCAATAGCTTTGCCCCATTCCTGTGTCGTCCATCGGCTATTGAAGTAGTCCGGTGTGTCGAGCATGATGAGCACGTCCGAGTCGCACAGCCGGTGCCACAGGACCGCCTGGAAATCCGCGGCGGCTGAGACCGAGTGGGTATCGAGGAAAACATCAAAGTGACGAGCCGATAATGCCTCGAAAAGCTGTAGCGCCACGTCGGCTGATTCCTCACGGCGATAGGACACGAAAACGCGCCGCTGCGCTGGCAGCAAGCCCAAACACTGAAGCGCCGCACCGACAACGCGCGTCAATGCTAGGTCTACCGGGTCGGCGATCAATGCATTGATACTCCGTAATTCCGGCGGTAACTCGACGCCAGCATGTGCTGCGGCGGAAATCACTGGCACCACGGGAACCCCCAGGCGTGCCATTGTTGGTGCCTCCGGGTAAACGCTTCCGAGCGCACCAAAGAATATGGCTACAGTTGCCGTTGCGTCGTTGAAGTGCGCCGGCAACCCCCGATCAACCGTGTATTCCCGTCCACGCTCCAAGCCGAACAACCCGAGACATTCATCCAGGGTCGATGAAAACGTCATGGCTTGCTCCGAGGTTGGCGAACCAAGGATAAGACATTGATAAAGCGCCACGATAAACTCTCAGACGAAAGGGATATTTCGGACGTACTGCCCCTGATAGCTGCCGGCAGGAAGCCAGAGCAAATCTCCGGTATTCGTCGCGTCAACTCGCCGGTATAACTCCACGTACTCATTCCCGTGAGTTGTCGCGCCATCACTAGTTGGCACGACCGCTATGCGATCCAGTGGCTTTTCACCATCGGCGTAGCCCAGCTCCCAAGGACACCAGCGAGATGCCATCGAGTTACCGGTGGCCAAAAACAGAAACCAGTCACAGGCCTTAATCCGATACTGCAACCGCGCCGCGGTTTCGCGGTTCGGCGCAGGGGGCATCGTTGCGTCCTGCCAGTCGATGTAGAGCATTACACCTTGCTCGGCAAGCAACGCCTGCAATCCCTCAGCCAGTACAGCATCCTTGTGGCTGTGGCACAGAAAGGCCGTTTTCTGCGTCCCCGCGCGGACTTGGGATTTCAGGAACGGGTGCCGTTGGTGTGCACGGCGTAATTCAGATTGAGCTATTGCCATTCTTGTTATTTTCCTTGCGGCACTTTAGATTGTTTTGGAATTTTTTGTCGCCGATTTTCTCTTGCCCTATCCAAGAGAGACATTGCGTCAAAGTCTTTTCTTATACCCCCATAAAGTCTCAGTGTGATTTTACAGCATCGCCCCTATGCGCGGAAGGCATAATTCTTTGCGATGCCATAGGGATGTTGTCAAAATGATCATTCATTTTTCTGGGGAAAAATCCTGATGTCAGTTCAGAGTCAATTGCCTCCAGCTACGAAGGGCGATCCGAAGCGGAAAAAACATCTGTTTAGTGTTAACGTAAAGCAGGGAAGTGGCTTTGTAGGTCAGATGTATGTCTTACGCGCCGTTTGGTGTCGATGTTTTCTTAAATCGCCGCTAGGGCGGGTTGCTGCTGACCTGCCCCCTACAAACAGGGCCAGCCGGAGTCTAGTAAAGTTCGTTTTCGGAGAGGAAGACGAACATGAAGAAGCGATTTACGGAACAGCAAATCATCGGGTTTCTGAAGGAAGCTGAAGCCGGGATGCCGGTCAAGGAACTGTGCAGGAAGCACGGGTTCAGTGACGCGTCGTTCTACACCTGGCGCGCAAAGTTCGGCGGCA
>NZ_PTPY01000018.1:0-122184 GCF_022696215.1 Pandoraea sp. LA3
GTCGTCGCTGACCATCTCGCCAAAGCGCTTTCGCCAGGCATAAATCGACGCTTCGCTCACGCCGTGGCGCTTGGCTACTTCAGGCACTGTGTCTCGATCCGCTTCGCGCAGTATCCGCACAATCTGTTCGTCGTTGTACCGACTTTTCTCCTCATCTGAGCTGAGGAGCCATTATCTCTAGATTTCTTTGGTACGAAATTCTCAGGACTGGTCAACAGTGCTATCTGGGAGTGTCGTTGCAGGGCAGCGATATTCGGTCAATTCAATTTCCGAATCGATAGATGCTCACGGCATGAGTAGCGTTATTAATAGCGCATACTTATGGGTGACGAAAGGGCGGTGAATGCGAGATCAACGACTTTCCTGAGGAGATCTAATGGAACGCCGATGGATTCTTATTGCAATGTCGGTGCTAGCGCTGCTAACCCCGATGATAGCGGGGGGGGAGATGCGCGTTGTGGATGGGACGGTGAATGATTATTTCGGTGATGCCAAGGAGGCGGCTTTAGCCCGTGCCGGTGCGCAGGGGAATGCGGGTGAGATCGAGCGGCTGGTTCACCAAGGTGCCAACGTAAACGCGGTTGGAGACAAAAATATGTCTCCGTTGGGATGGGCGTTGGCTGCCAAGAACGTCCGAGGAGTTAAAGCTCTATTGAATTCTGGCGCTAATCCAAATCAGGAGGTGGGCCCGGAGCATGAGATCCACTTGGTTTGGTTGGCGGCGGGATTTGATTCTCCTGACTTGCTAAAGGTGTTGCTAGAGCATGAAGGTGATCCAAATGCACGGCACAAGGGGTTGCTTTTCAATGCGATGCGTCAAGCGGTCATGCATCCGGACAACATGAAACTGTTGGTGGACGCAGGCGCCGACGTCAATGCGGCAGACGCCGTTGGATTTGGCGTCGCACAGATTGCGGCCGGCCTTGGTCAATTTGACGTTGTCGATTACTTACTGGAGCATGGATATCGGCGCGATTTACCGCTCCTGGCTTGGGAGCTGAATGACGGACCTGTTCGGGAAAGCCTGATAGAAAAACGGAAAAAAACGTTGGGTATTCTTAAATCGCTGGGCTATGAACCCCAGCCGGGAGGTCCGCCCAAGCGGGTAGGCATGACGCCGGCTAAGTAAGCCGGACGGTTACGGTGGATATGCATTCGTCTAGGTTCCGTTATGAGACGTTTCATGACAGCCTGAACCGTTGTCGTCTGGGGAGGCCTATACTCGGCTCGTGTCGTAACGGATATGAGCGATATGGATGTTTCCCAACACTACTCCCCCGGCATTAGCTCCTTAGCGGCCCTTCTCGCCGATCCTGGCCGCATGACCATGCTCTGGGCGTTGATGGACGGCTCGGCGCGTCCGGCGGGGGAGTTAGCGCTTGTCGCGGGGCTTTCACCGTCCAGCGCCAGCGGGCATCTAGCTCGCCTCGTCGACGGTGGCGTGCTCGCGCAGGAGTCGCGCGGACGCCATCGTTATTTCCGCATCGCCACGCCTGAGACGGCGGCCGCCATCGAGGCGCTGGCCAGCGCGGTGCTTGCCACGCGAGAGCTTCGGCCGCGTCCGGTGCCGGTAAGTCGCGCGACGCCGGTGCCGTTGCGTCATGCCCGCACCTGCTACGACCACCTCGCCGGGGAAATCGCCGTCGATCTTTTCTCCCGGATGCACGACAGCCGCTGGATCCGGATCGACGGTAGCGACGTCGCACTGACCGACGAGGGCGCGGGCGGGCTGACGGCTCTGGGCGTCGACCTCGATACGGCTCGCGCACGACGCCGTCGTTTCGCCTGCACCTGCCCCGACTGGAGCGAACGCAAGCCGCATCTCGGCGGCGCTTTGGGTGCAGCGCTTCTCAGTACCTGTCTCGACGCCAAATGGCTCGAACCCACACGCGAGGCACGCGCGTTACGCGTCACGCCGCTGGGCGAGCGGAAGCTGTCCGCCATCGCCGTCTGATCCATCGACGCGCAACAAATCCCGTCGCCAAAAAGAAACACCCCGCCGAGATGGGCGGGGTGCGAATGCCTTACCGGACGCTCAGATCAATTGCCCCGATAAGTCGAGTTCATCAATTCGGTCGAGCCGTGCACGTGGCCGCTGACCGGGGTGCCGTAGGTCTTGAGTACCGGATACTGGCTATCGGTCTGGGTGAGCGAGCCTTGCGCATCCATCAGTTCCTGACGCACCTGAGCGCGCGGCACGACCAGCTTTTGGCTATACACGCCCGATTGCCAGAAGAAGTTTTCGCTCGGATAACCGTTGCCGCCAGTGCCTGCGAAAGCGGCCGGAACAGCGGCCAGCCCAAGGGTTGCGGCGATCATCAGATGGGAAAGGGTGCGGGTCATGATTTTTCTCCTGTCATTGCTTCTTCTTGGTGGTCGGCCGGCTCATCTTTGAGTCCGGCACCGCCTACGCCTCTAAGGTAGGACGACCACGTCGCAGGAGTAACCACTTGCGGCGCAACAATGCATTGCAAAGAATGAAAAGCCTCGAAAACCGCTTAAAAAAAGGGTTTCAAGGCTGTTCGAGTGAGACGGTGGAGTTGAGCGATAACTCTAATGAAGATGTTAATAAACAGGAGTGCGACAGGATGACGCAGCCTCCCGTTCAGAACTTGTACCCAACGCCCGCCAGGAAGATATCGCTATCGCGGTCATAGCCGGTGACGACCCGGTTCCATGACACACGTCCGACCCAGTGATCGGCGAAGCGGTACGCCATGCTCATCGTCAGCAGCCCGGCAACGACATTCTGCGCACCGCCCGCCGCGCGATTTTCCTTGTACTTGTTCCACGTTACATACGGCCCGAAGCCGAGGCCGAGGCTGAACCGGTCGTTGAAGAAATCGTCCTTGACCCAGACCTGCGCCGCTGCACCCTGACGGCTGCCGATATCGCTATGCCCCTCGTTGATCAACGACACCGTGCCGTCGAACCAGGGCCCGAAGCCGTGACGATATTCGATGGCTTCCGCCGCTGCATTCTGCGAGTCGAGGCTGTTGACGACGGACAACCCCGCCATCACGGAGAGCACGTCTCCCGTCGGCACGCCGGGCTTCGAGTTGCCTGAGAGCGGCCCGCGCGACGAGGGTTTTTCCAACTGATAACCGACGCCAAGCAGATAAGTGACGGTGTTGATGCTCGACGGCGATTGCACGTAGTTGGCCCGTGCCTGCACATACCAGCGGCTTTCGAAGTACCACGTCGCCGCTACCGAGAACATCGCGCCCCAGCCGTGATCGTCTTCGTAGCGACGTCCGCGACTGCCGGCGACTGTGTCGTAGTAGTGATACGGACCCACGCCGACCGCGACGTCGAAACGCCGGTCGAACAACGGTTGGTGTGCCCACATCTGCACCGCGAAACCGTCACGGTGATGGTCCGGCACGTGGCCTTCGTTCATCCACGTGAAGCTCGTGGCGAAATGCTCGCTCAGCGCCTGACGGTAGTCGAATCCCCACGCGTAGGTGTGGGCATTGTCGTCGTTGCGCGCGTTCATGCCGCCCGCGAAAACGGTTGCTTCCTGTGCCTGCGCAAACGCCGAGGCACCACAAAGCACGCCGGCCATCGCCACGTGCTGCCACCATGGAAAATTGTTCTTCATTGGACTCGCCACTAAGCGGACATTCGCGCGTCGACGAAACACCTGTCGTCGGTACGGTGCCTCTGTCCGGTGGGAAAATCCTAACAAGCGATCGCGACGCCCGGGGGCGTCGAAAGGGGAACGTAAGGCGAAATCGGCGTTACGGCATGTTACGCAGCGGGCCGTTTCGGTGCGTGTAATGGACACATCGGCGTCGCTTCGCCGTGATGACGAAGGCGCTCACGCAGCCCGAATGTCCCGCAAGCCAAGGCATCGCGCCCGTTGGTGTGCGTCAGGCGCGCTCTGCTGCGGCGACGAAAGCTGGCGCGTCTGTCAGTAATACGGCGAGATCGGCCGCGCCCGACTTGACGACGCGGGCCGTACGCTCTCGCGTCGCGGCATCGGTGCCGACCAGCGTGCGCGGTCCGGCAACGCTCAGGGCTGCCAACGGCCTGCCGTGAGGATCGAGCACGGCGGCCGCGCAGGCGTCGATGCCTGCCTCGAAGCCGTCCTGACTCCAGGCGCATCCGGCTTCACGGTCACGGGCCAATTGAGCGTCGAGCACGGCGTAGGTGCGTGCGCTTTGTGCCGTGGCGGCTGCGAGCGGTTCGGCACCGAGCAGGGCGCGGCGGCGCTCGGTGCTCAGATGCGCCAGCAACGCGCGACCCGGCGCCGTCAGATGGGCGGTCACCCGGCTGCCCGCACGAATGTTGCTGACCAGCGGCAGGGCTGGCGTTTCGCACAACAGGTAGCGCACCTGTGCGCCGTCGAGCACCGTCAGATAGCTCGACAGGCCGGTTTCTCCCGTCACCCGGGTGAGCACGCGGCGTGCCGTTGCCAGATGATCTTCACCGGCCAGCGCGCTGGCGGCGAGCGTCAGAAAGCCGAGGCCGAGACGGTGACCGCCGTGCGGTAGGGGTTCGAGCACCCCCTCGACCTGTAACGTCTCGATCAGACGCATGACCGTCACCCGGTTTACCCCGATACGCCGGCCGACGTCGCTCATGTTCGCCGTCGAGCCGCCGTCGGCCACGTAACGCAGCAACTTCAGCGCGCGCATGACCGGTGTCACGAGACCGGTCGGCGCAGTGTCCTGTGCGTCGATGCCGGACGTGCCGGTGGTGAGTGCGTCAGCGGGCGATGCTTTCGTCATGCGTTCGATTCCATTCGTTTGGCGTCGGGCCGGAGAGAGACGGCCCGCGAGACCTCAAGCCGCGAGCGGCACTTGCCATGCGTCATATTCGTAGACCCAGTCGGCGTTGCCGCCTTCCTTGAGCCACTGATTGCCGCGCGAGCCGATCTGCACGCGGGCCGTGCGCTCGCGGCGTGCGGCTTCGTACTTCGCCAGCGCGTCGGCGAGCGTTGCGGCGTCTGCCGTCGGACCGGCTTGTGTCAGGTGGCGAGACAGTACCACAGCATCTTCGATCGCCATGCCCGCGCCCTGCGCCATGAACGGCATCATCGGATGACACGCGTCGCCCAGCAGCGAGACCCGGTCACGCGACCATTGCGGCAGCGGATCGCGCACATACAACGCCGACTTGAGCACGCTGTCGCAGGCGTCGAGCAGTGCGCGGGCTTCCGCATGGTAGTCGGCGTACATGGCGCGCAGCTCGTGCACATCGCCCGGCGCGGTCCACGATTCGAGCGTCCAGCTATCTTGCGGGGTAGTGGCGAACACGAAGATGTCGCGGCCGAGATTGAGCGGGAACGTCACGATCTGGCTAGACGGCGTAGGGCCCCACCACTTCGTGAACGCGCCGAGATTCGGCACACCGCTCAGTTTGTCTGCCGGCACGACCGCGCGATAGGCCACCACGCCGGTGAACTCGGGCGACTCCTTGCCGAACAGGCCCGTGCGCACCACGGAGTGAATGCCATCCGCGCCGATGAGCACGTCGACGTCGTCGTGCGTGCCGTCGGCAAACGTCAGGCGGATGCTGCCGGTCTGACCTTCGCCTGGCGCTTCGAACGACACGAGCTTCTTGCCCAGCGCGATCGATTCGGCCGGCACCGCCTGCTCCAGCGCTTGCAGCAGATCCGCGCGATGCATCGTGAGTTGCGGTGCGCCGTACTTCGTTTGCGCCGTCTGCGCCATCTCCAGACGAGACGTCTCCTCACCCGAGTCCCACGTGCGGCTGATGCGATGGCTCGGCTGTGCGGCCGTCTTGCGCAGTTCGTCGCCGACGCCGAGACCGTCGAGCGCGCGCACGGCGTTCGGCGTCAGGTTGATGTCCGCACCGACCCGGGCGAACTGTGCCGCCTGCTCGTACACGCGCACACGAAACCCTGCGCGCAGCAGACCGATGGCAGCGGCCAGACCGCCGATGCCGGCACCGTTGATGCCGATGAGAGGAGCTTGCATGGGGACATCCTTTAACGAAATTTAACGAAAGAGACGATGAATCGAAAAAATATAACGTTCAAATATGAACATACTGTTCAAATATTATTGTTTTTGATTCGATGGACTGCAACCCCTCCTCGGGTAAATCCTGAGCGCCGGCATCCAGTGCGCAACGCCCGTCGTTCGGGACTTCCGGCAACGCGGATGGGACGGCCGATGCCCTGAAAACACTATGACGATGGTTCACCCGTGGTTCGAAGCCCGCGCGTTATCACGCCAATTTCCGATCATCAATTCGTGTATCTCCGCTGCGAATGTCGCGCGTCTCCTGGCCTAAGCTCCGCATAGTTGGTTTCATAAGTAATCCAACGTTTCACAGGTGGAACGTAATTGGGCGGGCGTGTATGGGGGTGTGACCGGCTGGGCCTGGCCGGTCGATGCGCCATGCCGGACGTATCC
The DNA here is from genome assembly GCF_022696215.1 of Pandoraea sp. LA3. Lineage (NCBI taxonomy): Bacteria > Pseudomonadati > Pseudomonadota > Betaproteobacteria > Burkholderiales > Burkholderiaceae > Pandoraea > Pandoraea sp. LA3. Next base: position 6,387 of record NZ_PTPY01000018.1, read on the forward strand.
ATCGTCTTCGAATCATGGAACATCAATGAACGACGGGAGTACACAGATGAAGCGGTTTCCGATGGGGCGGATCCCGGGCATGACGAAGCTGGCGGCGCTCATGCTGCTGGCCGCAGGCGTGCCGGTCGCAGCGCACGCGCAGAGCAACGTCACGCTGTACGGCAGCATGGATGCCGGGGTGGCATTCGTGAACAACCAGGGCGGCAGTTCGAACTGGATCGCGCAACAGGGCGGTTCACAACCGGATCGCTGGGGCTTGCGCGGCGTGGAGGATCTCGGCGGCGGCAATCGCGCCATCTTCCTGCTGGAAAACGGCTTCTCGACGCTCACAGGGAACACCCTCAAGGCCGGCGCGATGTTCAACCGCCAGTCGTGGGTCGGCTTGCAGTCGGACAGGATGGGGACCGTCACCATCGGTCACATGACCTCGTTCAACTTCGACTGGCTGGGCCCGTTCAGCACGGCCTATCTGGGCATGAACTGGTACATGTTCCACCCGGGTAACCTCGATGAACTCGCCAACACGTCCGTCGTGCAGACCGACAACTCGGTGCGCTACGTCACGCCGGACTTCAAGGGGTTCAAGGCCGGCGCGATGATCTCGTTCGGCAACACCACGAACTTCGCCACCGGGCGCAAGTGGAGTGTGGCGGCGAACTACACGAACGGCGGCTTCAAGGCGTCTGCGGTGTACTCGAACGAAAACGACCGCACGCCGAACGTCGCCGTGCTCGGTGGCGCCACGTTCCAGGGGCAGCCTGTCGCGACTTACGCGGCGCAGAACGTCGAAAACATGGGCGCCGGGGTTTCGTATGGCTTCGGGCCGTGGCTGCTGCACGCGTTGTACACGCGCGTGAAACTCCAGTCGCCGGGCGGCAGCGACACGTATCAGGCCTTCGACGGCGGCGTGAACTATGCGACGAGCGTCGCCAACACGATCACCTTCGGTGCGGCCACGACGAACATGTCCGGCAAGCGCTGGACGCAGGTCAGCCTTGGCGATGTCTACGCGTTCTCGAAGCGCACGCAGGTGTACGTGAGCGGGGCCTATCAGCACGCCAGCGGCAATGGCGCGGTCACGGCGATCAACACGATCAGCCCGTCGTCGACGTCCAACCAGCTTGTGATCATGTCGGGTGTGCATCACTCGTTCTGACACGAACTGATTCACCCAGTGGTCTCTCTTGACGCGCCGGCCGGGCTATCGCTCGCCGGCGTTTTTTTATCGCCGAGCGCTCGAGTGTTCCCGCTTCACTCCGATGAATTCGGGTTTCCCCTAGGCAAAAAACAATTTTGACTACGCTTGCCACTCCCTATAATTGATCCATAAGTAAATCAACGTTTCACCAATGAAACGTGATGCGAAAGAGAAAGACAGGCTGGCAAGTCGTGCACGTGAACAGACGCCGCAGACTGCCCGAAGCAAGTTGAACATCCAGAAACACGGTGGTTTCCCATGCTCAGGTCGATTCAGTTGAAGGACGCAAACGTAGCCGAGGCTTATGCCGACGCACGTCAGGCGCAGCCGGCGGCAACGCCGTTGCCGTTCGCTATCGAGTACCGCGGCGTCACGCGTCGGTTCAAAAATCGCCAGGGCAAGGGCGAGATGACGGCCGTCTCGAACGTGTCCATCGGCATCAAGGCCGGTGAGTTCGTCTCGCTGATCGGCCCGAGCGGCTGCGGCAAGAGCACGCTGCTGAACATGGGCGCCGGCCTCTACGCCCCGAGCGAAGGTCAGGTGACGCTCGCCGGCAAGCCGGTGCGCGGCCCGTCGCAACAAGTCGCGTTCATGCTGCAAAAGGATCTGCTCATGCCGTGGCGCTCGATTCAGAAGAACGTCGAGCTGGGCATGCAGATCCGCGGCCGCAGCAAGGCCGAGCGCGCAGAGGTCGCCAAAGCGCTGCTCGCGCGCTGCCATCTCAAGGGTTTCGAGAATCACTATCCGCACCAGTTGTCGGGCGGCATGCGCCAACGTGCGGCGCTCGCACGCACGCTGGCTGTCGAGCCGGACGTGCTGCTCATGGACGAGCCGTTCTCCGCGCTCGACGCGCAGACCAAGATGGTGCTTCAGCAGGATCTTGCGCAGATGCTCGCCTCCGAGGGCAAGACCGCGCTGATGATTACCCACGACCTCGCCGAGGCGATTGCGCTGTCGGATCGTGTGTTCGTGATGAGCGAACGTCCGGGCTCGATCATCGAAGAGATCACCGTCGATCTGCCGCATCGCGACAACCCCATCGAACGCCGCAAGCAGGCCGGGATGAACGAGTACGTCGCGCACCTGATGGAACTGCTCAAGGTCGGTCGCGACGATCACCTCGGTTGATCGCACCGTCGCCCGCACCTGCGAACCACGCACAAGACACTGGAATCTCCGCTATGAAATCCCTCTCCAAAACGCAACTGACTGCTGGCAGCGTCTTGCTGCTGCTGATCTTCGCGGCTGTGTGGCAATGGGGCCCGACGGCGTTCGGCGTACCCGAATTCGTGCTGCCGAAGCTCTCGTCGACCCTTATCGAAGGCGTGCGCATGTTCGAGGTCGAAAACCTATGGCTGCACATCGGCGTGACGGCGCTCGAAGTGATCGCAGGCTTTGTGATCGGTTCGGCACTCGGCGTGCTGATCGGCGTGATTCTCGGCCTCTCGCCCTCGACCGAAGCCATGCTCTCGCCGTACATCCTCGCGTTGCAGATCGCGCCGAAGGTGGCCTTCGCGCCGCTGTTCGTGATGTGGATGGGCTACACCATCTACCCGAAGATCCTCGTCGCCGTGCTGATCGTCTTCTTCCCCGTGATGATCAACGTGCTGGGCGCGGTGCGCTCGGTCGATCCGGACATGGTCAATCTGGTGCGCGCACTGTGCGGCCGTCGCTGGCAGATCTTCCGCTTCGTCGAGTTTCCGTCGGCCATGCAGGCGCTCTTTGCTGGTCTGCGCATCGCCTCGACGCTGGCCGTGATCGGTGTGACCGTCGGTGAACTCGTCGGCGGCGACCGTGGGCTGGGCTACCTGCTCGTGTACGGCGAAGGGCAGGGCAATACCGCGATGGTGTTCGTCGCCATCGCCGGGCTGACCGTCATTGGTATTGCCGCCTACGCGGCCGTGGTCTGGCTGGAACGTCGCGCACTGCATTACGTGCCGCGCGCCGCCATGAACATCGCGTAAGCGCACGACGTCATAAGGAATGCATCGTGAACGAACTGCCCATCCTCGCGCTTGATCCTGCAACGCTTGCGCCGCTCGACGGCAAGAAGCTGCTGATCACCGGCGGCGCTCGCGGGCTCGGCGAAGGTTTCGTGCGTGCGGCCGTCGCGCGCGGCGCACAAGTGACGATCGCCGATATCGCAGTGGAGGCGGGCGAAGCGCTCGCCGCCGAATTGCGTGATGCCGGTCATGCCGTGTCGTTCGTGCGTGTCGATCTGTCGGAACCGGCGTCGGTGGAAGCGGCCGCGCAGGCTGCCGCCCAACGCATGGACGGCATCGACGGCCTCGTCAACAACGGTGCGATCACCAACTCGGGCGGCAAGATGGCCACCGAGTTGAGCATCGAGACGTGGGACGCCGTGATGAACGTCAACGTGCGCGGCACGTGGCTCATGACGATGGCGGCGCTGCCGTTTCTGCGCGCGTCGACGCAGGGGCGTGTCGTGAACATCGCCTCGGATACCGCGCTGTGGGGCGCGCCGCGCCTGCTCGCCTACACCGCGAGCAAGGGCGCCGTGATGTCGATGACGCGCTCGCTCGCCCGCGAACTCGGACCGGACGGCATCACCGTCAACGCCATCGCGCCGGGGCTCGTCGAAGTCGAAGCCACGGCGTACGTGCCGGCCGAGCGTCATCGCCACTATCTGGAGGGTCGTGCGTTGCCGCGTGCACAAGTGCCCGACGACGTGATCGGCCCGGTGCTGTTCCTGCTCTCTGACGCCTCCCGTTTCGTGACCGGTCAGGTTCTGCCGGTCAACGGCGGCTTCGTCATGCCCTGACGAGCCACTCACATTCCGATCTCATTGGTCATGCCTTCAAGGAGTCACACCATGGCGCAAGCCGAAGCAAAAAACACCGCGACGCCGCAGGCCGTCGAAAGCTGGACACAGGCCGAGGGCCAGACGTTCGGCGATTGGCTGGACACCCGCGTGGCGCGTTTCTCGACGCGCAAGTACGACTGGGACGCCCTCAAGTTCCAGGCGGACTACGACCCGAAGTACCGCCGTGCGCAAATGCGCTACGTCGGCACGGGCGGCACCGGTGTGGCCAAGGACATCAACACCGTGCCCGCCGGTCACTTCACGTTCTCCACGATGGTGATTCCGGCCGGCAACATCGGCCCGAGCCACATTCACATGGACGTCGAGGAAATCTTCTTCGTGATGCGCGGAAAGATGAAGGTGATCTGCGAGCGCGACGGGCAGACGTGGGAAGCCATTCTCGGCGAGCGCGACCTGATTTCGGTCCCGCCGGGCGTGTATCGCACGGAAATCAACATCGGTGACGAAGACGCACTGATGTGCGTGATGCTCGGCTCGCAAAAGCCGGTCACGCCGACGTACCCGCCGGACTCGCCGCTCGCGAAGATCAAGCGCGAAGCGAAGTAAGCCCGGCAGAAGTCCGGTGCAACGTGCGCGAAGCGGGATCGCGTCGCGCACGCCGCACCGGCAGGAATTCACCAAGCCAGACGTTCAGCCAGAAGCCATGCAAGTCGAAGCCATTCAGTCCGAAGTACCAGAGATGCCGGAGGATGCCGCCGTCGCCGCACTGCGCGCGCGACTCGACGCCTTTGCGTACCGCACCGTCGCCACGCGCACGGGTACCGTCGGCTATCGCTGCGCGGGCGGCGCGAACGCCGCAGGCCTGCCGGTCGTGATGCTGCACGGCATCGGCTCCGGCGCCGCATCGTGGATCGCACAACTGGACGCCACGGGACTGGACGCCGCCCTGTACGCATGGGATGCCCCGGGTTACGGCCAGACGTCGAACGTCGCCGATGCCGAACCGCACGCCGATGCTTATGCCGATGCGCTCGAAGCCTGGCTCGACGCGCTGGGGCTGGATCGCGTCGCGCTGGTCGGTCATTCGCTGGGCGCGATCATGGCGACGAAGTTCGCGAGCCGGTCGCCGCAGCGCGTGCGCGGACTCTTTCTCTGCTCGCCGGCCAACGGCTATGGCCGTGCGGACGCAGAAGTGCGCGCATCGAAGCGCGATGGCCGTCTGGCGATGCTCGACAAGCTCGGACCGGCAGGCATGGCGCGCGAGCGCAGCGACAACCTCGTTGCACCGGACGCCGCCGATCTGCCGCGCGCCTGGGTGAAGTGGAACATGGCCCGTGTGCTGCCCGTCGGCTACCGGCAGGCGACGCATCTGCTCTCGAACGGCGACGTCGCTGGCGACCTCGCGCAGTACGTCGCTGCCCACGCCGGTCCGGTGGCCGTCGCCGTGGGTGCGCACGACGGCATCACGCCGCCTGCGGCCTGTGAGGCCATCGCCAAAGTGGCGGGCGTACCGCTGCAAATCATCGACGGCGCGGGACACGCGTCGTATATCGAAACGCCGGACGTTCTGAACGCTGCGCTTGCCGCGTGGCTCGGACGTGTTACGGCAGGAGCGCGTTGAGATGGCACCGGTGACACCGAAGCGCGAAGCGCTCATTGAAGACGAAACCTCGCTCGCGTCGACGCAGGTCGATGCGCAGGTCGATGGCGAAGAAGCCGCCGAGGGCATTGAAGGCGCACCGACCGAGTCGCGCTATCTCGTGCCGGGACTGGAGCGCGGGCTGCGCATCCTGACGGAGTTCTCGCCGCGCGAGCCGGTATTCAGCGCACCGGAGTTGTCACAGCGACTGGGGATTCCGCGCACGACCGTCTTCCGCCTGTTGCAGACGCTCGAAGCCATGGGTTTCCTCGAGCGCGCAGGCGGCGAAAAGAATTTCCGTCTGGGCGTGGCCGTGCTGCGTCTGGGCTTCGAGTACCTCAGTTCGCTGGAACTGACGGATCTCGGCATTCCCATCATCGAACGGTTGCGCGACGCCACGCAACTGACCTCGCACATCGTGATTCGCGACGGACGCGACATCGTGTTCGTGGCGAAGGCGCAAAGCGTGGCGGGCGTTTTCAACTCGATCAAGGTGAACGTCGGCACCCGTTTGCCGGCGCACGCCACGGTGCACGGTCACGTGCTGATGGGCGACCTGACGTTGTCCGAGCTGCGCGCGCTGTATCCGGAAAAGACGCTGGAGAAGTTCACGCCGCAAACACCCGAAACGCTTTCCGAGTTGTTCGAGCGCGTACGCGAAGACGCCGAACGTGGCTACGCGGTCTCCGCTTCGTCGTTCGAGCGTGGCATCAGCGTGGTGAGCGCGCCGGTGCGCAACGACGCCGGTCGCATCTGCGCGGCCATCACGGTCACGATTCCGCGCGCCAACATCGATGCGTCGATGCTCGACGCGGGCCTGATCGGACAGGTGCGCGAAGCCGCCGATGCGCTCTCGCACCGTCTGAATTATCGACCGGGCAGCGACGGCCAGACCGCCCCTTACATGAAGTCACTGGGATTGAAATGATCAAGATCGACCTTTCCGCACGCGCGGCACTGGTGACGGGTGGCACATCCGGCATCGGGCTCGCCACCGCCGAGCGTCTGCTCGACGCGGGCGCGGCCGTCGCGATTTGCGGCCGTAACACCGAGCGCCTGGCACAAGCCGAAGCGCATTTGCGCGAGCGTCACCCTGACGCGCGCCTCATCGCTGCGCAATGCAATGTGCTCGACGAGCGCGACGTGGCCGCGCTGGCCGAGCGCATTCGTCGCGAGTTCGGCCGTCTCGACATGCTGGTCAACAACGCCGGTCAGGGGCGTGTCTCGACGTTCGCCGACACGACCGACGACGCCTGGCGCGAAGAGCTCGAACTGAAGTACTTCAGCGTGATCCGGACCACGCGGGCGTGTCTGCCGATGCTGCGCGACGCCGCGCGCGAGACCGGCGACGCCGCCATCGTCTGCGTCAACTCGCTGCTCGCGCTGCAACCGGAGCCGCACATGGTGGCGACCTCGTCGGCGCGCGCCGGCGTGCAGAACCTCGTGCGCTCGATGGCGAGCGAATTCGCCCCCGACGGCGTGCGTGTCAACGCGATCCTGATCGGTCTGGTGGAGTCGGGCCAGTGGCGCCGACGCTTTGCCGCGCAAGGCGAAGGCAAGACGTGGGAAGCGTGGACCGGCGAGCTTGCGCGCAAGAAGCAAATCCAGTTGCAACGTCTGGGCAGGCCTGAAGAGGCGGCCGCAGCGATCTTTTTCCTGGCAAGCCCGCAATCGTCCTATACGACGGGCAGCCACATCGATGTTTCCGGAGGCTTGGCAAGACATGTCTAACAAAACCACCGTCGGCGAAGTCATCGCGGCGTTTCTCGAACAGTGCGGTGTGAAGACCGCATTCGGCGTGATCTCGATTCACAACATGCCGATCCTCGACGCCATCGCGCGTCGCGAAAAGATCCGTTACGTCGGCGCACGCGGCGAAGCCGGCGCCCTGAACATGGCCGACGGCCTGTCGCGGGTGTCCGGTGGTCTGGGCGTGGCGTTCACGAGCACGGGCACTGCCGCCGGCAACGCGGCCGGGGCGATGGTCGAAGCGCTTACCGCCGGCACGCCGGTGCTGCACATCACGGGGCAGATCGAGACTGAGTTCCTCGACCGCGATCTCGCGTACATCCACGAAGCGCCGGATCAACTGAGCATGCTCAACTCGATTTCGAAGGCCGCTTACCGGGTTCGTTGCGTCGACACGGCGCTCTCGACCGTGCGTGAAGCCGTGCGCGCCGCACTCACCGCACCGACCGGTCCGGTCAGCGTCGAGATTCCCATCGACATTCAGGCCGCCGAAATCGACTGGCCGGCCGATCTTGCCGCGCCGCACATCCCGGTGCCGACGCATGACGACGCCCGCGTGGCTGCACTGGCCGACAAGCTGGCGTCGGCCCATCGCCCGCTGCTGTGGCTGGGCGGCGGTGCACGCGGTGCCGAGGGCGCGGTCAAGCGTCTGGTCGAGATGGGCTTCGGTGTCGTGACGAGCGTGCAGGGTCGCGGCATCGTGCCGGAGGACCACGCCGCGACGCTCGGCGCGTTCAACATCCACCCGACGGTCGAGAAGTTCTACAAGACGTGCGACGCCATCGTGGTGGTCGGCTCGCGTCTGCGCGGCAACGAAACGCTCAAGTACAAGCTGGCGCTGCCGCGTCCGCTGTATCGCGTCGACGCCGACGGTCTTGCCGACAATCGCGGCTATCGCAACGACCTGTTCGTTCAGGGTGACGCCGCCGCCGTGCTGAACGCACTGGCGGATCGTCTGCAAGGTCGTCTGTCGGTCGATCCGGCGTTTCATGCCGATCTCGCTGCTGCTCGCGACGCTGCCGTCAAGCAGGTCGCCGAAGGGCTCGGCCCGTATCGCCAGCTCGTGGCGGCCCTGCAAGGCGCGCTCGGTCGCGACTTCAACTGGGTGCGCGACGTCACGATCTCGAACAGCACGTGGGGCAACCGTCTGCTGAAGATCTTCTCGCCGCGCGCCGGTGTGCACGCCTTGGGCGGCGGCATCGGTCAGGGCATGCAGATGGGCATCGGCGCGGCACTCGCGGGCAACGCGAAGAAGACCGTTGCGTTGTGCGGCGACGGTGGCCTGATGGTGAACGTCGGCGAACTCGCCACGGCGGTGCAGGAAAAGGCGCCGGTCGTGATCCTGCTGATGAACGACCAGTGCTACGGCGTGATCCGCAACATTCAGGACGCGCAGTACGGCGGTCGCCGTCACTACGTGCAACTGCATCAGCCGGACTTCGCCGCGTTCTGCGCCAGCCTGCAACTCAAGCACGAGCGCATCACGGCCATCGATCAGGCGGAAGGTGCGGTCGCCCGCGCGGTCGCGCACGACGGTCCGGTGCTGCTCGAAGTCGACATGCTGTCGGTCGGCAGCTTCGCTTCGCATTTTGCCGGCCCGCCGGTACGGGAGCCTGCGAATGCATGAACTGAACCATCGTCCCGTGGATGTGGCGCTGATCGGCTTCGGCGCAATCGGCTCGAAGGTCTACGAGGCGTGCGCGAGCGATCCGTATCTGCGCGTTGGCCACGTGATCGTGCCGGAAGACGCCGCCGAGCGCGTGCGCAGCAGCGTGCGCCAGGGCACCGAAGTGGTGTCGTCGGCGCAGGCGCTGACGAGCCGTCCCGATTTCGTGCTGGAGTGCGCCGGTCATAGCGCACTGTCGGGCCATGTCGTGCCGCTGCTCAAGTCGGGGGTGGACTGTGCGGTGGCATCGATCGGCGCGCTCTCGGATTCGGAATTACTTGCCGCGCTTGAGCAGGCAGCGAAGGACGGCGCTTCCACCGTCACGCTGCTCTCAGGGGCCATCGGCGGAATCGACGCCATTGCCGCCGCCCGCGAAGGCGGTCTGGACGAAGTGCTGTACACCGGCCGCAAGCCGCCGATGGGCTGGCAGGGCACGCCCGCCGAACAGGTCTGCGATCTCGCGTCGATTACCACGGCCACGGTGATCTTCGAAGGCAGCGCGCGCGACGCCGCGCGGCTGTACCCGAAGAACGCCAACGTGGCGGCCACCGTCGCCATCGCCGGTGTGGGTCTCGATGCGACGCGCGTGCGGTTGATCGCCGATCCGGCGACCACGCGCAACGTGCATCACATCGCGGCGCGTGGCGCGTTCGGCGAGATGTCGCTGGAGATGTGCGGCAAGCCGTTGCCGGATAACCCCAAGACCTCTGCGCTGACGGCCTATTCGGCCATTCGCGCGCTGCGCAACCGCGTGGCGAACTGTGTGATCTAGCAGGAAAAGCCTCATGAGCCATCAAGATTTGCTGCAAGGGTTTTCGAGCGACATTCTGGTCGGCGGCGAATGGCGTGCCGGTACCGGCAAGCGCTACCAGAGCCTGTATCCGGCGGACGAAAGCGTCAACGCCGAGATCGCCGCCGCTGGTGCTGACGACGCCGTCGAAGCCGTCGAAGCCGCGGACGCCGCATGGCGTCGCGCCGACTGGGCCGGTCTCAAGCCGCATCAGCGCGCGGCCGTGCTGCACCGCGTGGCAGACGGCATCACGCAACGCGCCGAAGCGCTTGCGCATCTGCAACGCCGCGACAACGGCAAGCCGATCAGCGAGACGCGCGCCCTCGTGGCGAGCGCGGCGGGCACGTTCCGCTACTTCGCCTCGTGTCTCGAGACGCTGGAAGAGACGCTCACGCCGTCGCGCGGCGACTTCCTGACGATGAGCGTGCACGAGCCGCTGGGCGTGGTGGCCGCCATCACACCGTGGAACTCGCCGATTGCCTCCGACGCGCAGAAGCTTGCCCCGGCACTGGCCGCCGGTAACGCCGTCGTGCTCAAGCCGGCGGAAGTCACGCCGCTCGCGTCGCTCGAACTCGGCCGCATCTGCGAGGCCGCCGGTGTACCGCGTGGCGTGCTGTCGGTGCTGCCGGGCAAGGGCTCGGTCATCGGCGACATTCTGGTGCGTCATCCGAAAGTGAAGAAGGTGGCGTTCACGGGCGGTACCGAAGTCGGTCGCGGCATTGCCCGTCTGGCGGCGGAAAAGCTCATGCCGGTGTCGCTGGAACTGGGCGGCAAGTCGCCGACCATCGTGTTCGAAGACGCCGACATCGACCATGCCGTGGCCGGTGTGCTCTACGGCATCTTCAGTTCGTCGGGCGAATCGTGCATCGCCGGCTCGCGTCTGTTCGTCCACAAGACAATTTTCGACACGTTCGTCGAGCGTCTCGTCGCCGGGGCGAAGCAGTTGCGCGTGGGCGATCCGCTGCGCGAAGACACGCAGATGGGACCGCTGGTCACGTCGGCACATCGCGAATCGATCGAACGTTACGTTGCGATCGGTCTGGAAGAGGGCGGGCGTCTGCTGTGTGGCGGAGAGCGTCCGGTGGGCGATCGTCGCGAGCAGGGGTACTTCTATGCGCCGACCATCATCGCGGGGCTGACGAATCAGGCGCGCATGGTGCAGGAAGAAATCTTCGGGCCGGTGCTGGCCGTGCTGCCGTTCGAGAACGAAGACGATCTGCTGCGCGAAGCCAATGACAGCGTCTACGGGCTGGCCGCAGGTATCTGGACGCGCGACTACAAGCGCGCCTGGCGCATGGGCCGCGCGTTGGAGACGGGCACTGTCTGGATCAACACGTACAAGCAGTTCTCGATCTCGACGCCGTTCGGCGGCTGGAAGGAAAGCGGCATGGGCCGCGAGAAGGGACGTCTGGGGCTGCTCGAATACACGAACCAGAAGAGCCTTTACTGGGGCATGAACGATCACCCGCTCGCATGGGCGGGTCAGGTCTGACGTGGGTAGCGAATGGTGGCAAGCCGCGATGCACGGGGCATCGCGGTCATCCGAAACTTGAGCGAGGCAAAGATATGTTGTCGATTTTCCGTGCATCGTTGGCGCGTCGCGCCTTCCTGACGGCAGGCCTGTGCGCCGTGGCCGGACTCGCGGGCGTGGCCGCACCGGTCATGGCCCAGCAGCCGGCGCCCCAGCAGATCACCTATCTGCTCCCGGCACCGGCGAACCTGCCGGCGTTCGCGCCGCTGATGCTGGCCGAGAAGAAGGGCTACTACGCCGCCGAAGGTCTGTCGGTTCGCTGGTTGACGGTGCAGGGCGGTGCCGACGTCGGCAAGCAGCTCGCCTCGGGTAACGGCGATCTGGGCGGCGGTCTGGGTGACACGCCGATCGTGCTGCGTCCGAACGGCATTCCGATCAAGGGCGTGGCGCTGCTCGGCGGTCGCACGCTGCACCAGCTGGTCGTGCGCGACGACGCGAACATCAAGTCGCCCGCCGACCTGAAGGGCAAGACCATCACTGTGCTGGCTTATCAGGACACGGGCTTCTACGCCACGCTGGGTCTGCTCGCGTCCGCCGGTCTCACGCGTAACGACGCCCGCATTCAGGGCGCCGGTCCCGCCGGCGTGTGGCAGCAGGTCGCCACCGGCAAGGCCGAAGTCATGGTCGGCACGCCGGAGTGGGCGCAGAACATCGAAGACGCTGGCGTGAAGGTCACCATGACGTCGACCGACAAGTACTTCCCGGGCATGGCGCAGGCGATTCTGGCCTCGGACAAGACCATTGCCGAGAAGCCGGAGATGATCCGCAAGTTCGTGCGCGCGACGGTCAAGTCGGTCGCCGAAATCATGCGTGATCCGGCGGGCGCCGCGAAGGAATACTGCGCCACGGTGCCTGGCTACAAGGGCAAGGAAGCCGAGATCGAGAAGATCCTCACGTACTACGCCCGCAATGTGTACCCGGGGCAACAGCGTCTGGGGGCATTCGACCCGGCACGTGTGACGAAGCTGCAAGACTTCTACGCGCAGGAGAAGGTCATTCGCGAGAAGTCGAAGGTGGACGATCTGTTCACCAACCAGTTCGTGCAGTAAGGCGAGGCCAGCGATGAGTGATACCGCACCGGCTGCTGCCCAATCCGAAATGATGTTGCTGACGGTGTTCCTGCGTCACGATCAGTCGAACAATCTCGACGATTTTCAGGAGCGCCTGAAGGCGGCCGAATGGTGGGAACGCTTTCCGCCCGCCGGCGTGAAGGTGGTGTCCTGGACGGTGGCGATGGGTTTCGGCCAGATCGTCACGCTGGAATTGCCGCCGCACTTGCTGCCCGCGGTAAACGTCGAGCTGGAGCGCTCGGCGTGGGGCGTGTTCCGCACCGAATGCTATCCGACTTACGACTTTGTACCCGTGCACGCGCGCATTCGCGAACGGGTTCGCAATGGAGGGAAATGATGGACCGTTATCTCGAACCGCACCAGGCGCGTCGCCACGTGCCGACGCAGTATGAAAGCCTGCTGGGCGACGCCATCGAGCGCGCCTACGCCGCCGGCACGCACGATCTCGCAGGCCTCGTCGCCTATCTGAATCGCACCGGCCCCGGCCCGCAGGACGGCGACGTGTGGACGGAAGACGTCTACAAAGCGCAGATCGCCCGACTGGCCGAAGAGTAAATACATCAGACAGCGCGATCGTCGCCCGCCGCGCAGGCGTTGGCGGGCGATGCGCGCGATGGAGACGTCCCCCATGACTACGCAACAGCCCATTCTTACCGCCGACGCCATTCTGGAGCGCGGCCTGAAAAACCTCTGGTACCCGATCTGCCCGTCGGGCATGATCGGCCGCGAGCCGGTCTCGCTGCGCCGCCTCGGCAAGAAGCTCGTGTTCTGGCGCGATCAGGACAATCAGGTGCATGCGCTCGACGATCACTGCCCGCACCGTGGCGCCCCGCTGTCGAAGGGCATCGTGATGGGCGACCGCATCGCGTGCGGCTATCACGGCGTGCAGGTGCGCTGCGACGGCACCGTCATGCGTGTGCCGGGCAGCCCGGGCTGCAAGCTCGAAGGCTCGCGCCCGACGCAGGCGTACCACATCGTCGAGCGTAACGATGCCGTCTGGCTCTACAACGCCACCGAGAACATCGACACGCCGCCCCCGCTCGTGCTGCCCGAAGAACTCGACGCCGACGGTGAATTTTCCTCGTTCCTTTGCTACACGGAATGGAAGGGCGACTACCGTTACGTGCTCGATAACGTGATGGACCCGATGCACGGCACGTATCTGCACAAGCAGTCGCACTCGATGGCCGAGGGCGACAACTCGGCGGCGTTCCGCATTCGCGACACCGATCGTGGCTTCGTGTTCGAGAAGGAAGGCCAGCGCGACGTGAACTTCGACTGGACCGAATGGGCGGACACCGGCACGCACTGGATGCGTCTTGAAATTCCGTATCCGAAGACGGGCGGCCCCGGTGGCAACTTCGTGATCGTGGGCAGCTACACGCCGATTTCGCCGACGCTCGCCGCCGTGTTCCACTGGCGTTGCCGCAAGCTCGACGGCTGGCAGCGCGACACGTGGCGCTTCCTGTATCGCAACCGTCTGGAAGCGCGTCACTGGGCCGTGCTGGAGCAGGACCGTGTGATGCTCGAAGACATGGAGCCGGACGCCAACCAGAACGAACATCTGTACCAGCACGACATGGGCATCGTGCGTCTGCGTCGCCACCTGAAGAATCTGGCGAAGGCGGAACTCGAACGTCTCCAGCAAGGCAAGGCATAACGGGTACGGAGCGCACGATAAGCATGCAGATCGATCCACCTCTCAAGGCCGAGCGCATCCGCGCGCAAGCCGTGCCCGACCTGGGCACGGCGACGTGGAGCAACGGCATTCGCTTCGGCAACGAGATTCTCCTGTCGGGCATGACGGCGCATCCGGCCACGCGCGATGCGAAAGCGCCGCTCTCGACTTACGAGCAGACGCTCGTCGTGCTCGGCAAGATTCGCGCGCTGGTTGAGGCGGGCGGCGGTCGTCACGCGAACATCTACAAGCTCGTGGTGTACGTGACCGACATCGCGGACAAGGATGAGGTCGGGCGCGCCCGTCGCGAGTTCTTTGCGGATGTGGCGGACAACGGCGGTGCGTATCCGTGCTCGACGCTGGTGGCCGTCAGCGCGCTGGTGTTTCCGGAATTGCGTGTGGAGATCGAGGCGTTCGCGCGTCTCGACATCGATTTGTCCGTGGCGGGCTGACCCGCGCGGCCATCAAGAAGAGCAGCAACATCAGAGAGCGGTGTTATGAGCAAGTCAAACCTGTCGGCAATGGTGCGCACGCTTCGCTTCGAGGCGGCAGGCATCATGAGCATCGAACTCGTGCCTGTGGCGGGCCGCGCCATGGCCCTCCCGGCCTTCCCAGCCTTCACGCCGGGGGCGCACATCGATCTGCATTTGCCGAGCGGGCTGGTGCGCAGCTACTCGCTCGTGAACGCGCCCGGTGAGACCAACCGCTACGTGCTCGGCATTCTGGCCGACCCGAAGAGCCGGGGCGGCTCGCGTTTCATCCACGATAACTTCCGCGTCGGCATGACGCTGGAGATTTCCGAACCGCGCAATCACTTCGAACTCGTTGAGAGCGCTGAGCACACGGTGCTGGTGGCGGGCGGCATCGGCGTCACCCCGATCCTGTGCATGTATCGCCGTCTGCGCGCGCTGGGGCGCAACGTCAAGTTGCTGTACTGCGCGCGCACGGCGTCGCAAGCGGCCTTCGTCGATGAATTGAACGCGCTGGGCGGCGATGTGACGTACCACTTCGACGAGCAGCACGACGGCAAGCCCGCGTCGCTCGCGGCATTTCTGGCGGACCAACCGGCAGGCACGCATGCGTACTGCTGCGGACCCGGTGTGATGCTCGATGCCTTCGAAGCAGCGTGTGCAGAGACGGGTATCGCCAACGTACACATCGAGCGCTTCGCCGCCGCGCCGGACGCGCCGCCGCCGGCAACGTCCGAGGGCTATGTCGTCACCCTCGCGAAGTCCGGCAAGGACATCGCGGTGCCGGCCGGTGCGACGCTGCTCGACACCTTGCTTGCTGCCGGTATCGACGCCGAACATAGCTGCATGGAAGGCGTGTGCGGCGCGTGCGAGACGCGCGTGCTCGACGGATGTCCCGATCATCGCGACTCGGTGCTCAGTGCATCGGAGCGCGCGTCGAACAAGGTCATGATGATCTGCGTGTCCGGTTGCAAGGGCGACCGTCTGACGCTGGATCTGTGAATCTCCTGACCCAGACCTTTTTTACGAGACTGTCATGACGATTCTTGGCATCGAACAAATTACCTACGGGGTCACCGACCTCGACACTTGCCGCCGGTTTCTCGCCGACTGGGGCCTGACCGAAGTGGCGGCCGACGCCAATGGTGCGCACTTCGAAACGCTCAACGGCTGCCGCGTGCTGGCGGTGCGCCACGACGATCCGTCGTTGCCGCGCGCCATGGAAGACGGCCCCACGCTGCGCGAGGTGACGTGGGGCGTGACGACGGCTGAGGAAGTCGCCGCCGTTGCCGACCGTCTCGCCGACCAGCCGGGTTACTTCTTCAAGGATGGTGCGACGGGTTGTATCGACCCGAACGGGCTGGCCGTGCGAGTGACGGTGACGACCAAGCGAGCGCTCGACGTGCAGGGCGCGCCGACCAATCCGTGGGGACTGCCGGCACAACGCGTAAATACGCCGAGTCCGGTGTATGAGCGTGCGCAACCGATCGAAGTCGGTCACGTGGTGTTCTTCACGAATGCGCTGGCGGCGACGCAGGCGTTCTACGAAGACAAGCTCGGCTTCGAGTTGTCCGATCGCTATCCGGATCGCGGCGCCTTCATGCGGTGCGCGCCGCATGGCGGCCACCACGATCTGTTCCTGCTGGCGCTACCCAACGGCAAACGCGGCCTGAATCACGTGGCGTTCACCGTGCGCGATATCCACGAAGTGTTCGGCGGCGGCATGCACATCGACCGTTGCGGCTGGGAAACCCAGTTGGGACCGGGCCGTCACCCGATTTCGTCGGCGTATTTCTGGTACTTCAAGAACCCATGCGGTGCACTTATCGAGTACTACGCGGACGAGGATATTCTCACGCCGGAATGGCAGCCGCGCGACTTCGAGCCGGGACCGACGGTGTTCGCGGAGTGGGCCGTGGATGGCGGGCTGGATGGCAATACGCGTCGCCAGAAGAAGGGTGGCGAAGCGCCGACCGGCAAGTTCATGACCGACACGGCCAAGCGCTGAGTCGGTAAATCGTAGACGCGTCGGACCTGGGGGACGGCGCGTCTGCCTTCGCGAGTTGTCGCGAGAAGCGGGGACCGGCGTGTGATGGGGCGGTCGTGCTGGCCGTGCGTCACGCGCCGGCGACCGTGTCGTCGGCGCGCAGACATTGGGGGCAGCAGCCCCCATGAGGCAACTTACTTGGCCAGTTCTGCGTCGATGGCGGAGACCAGACGCGGATCGTCGGCCTTCACGTCCGGCGAGAAACGGGCCACGACCTGACCGTTGCGGCCGACCAGGAACTTCTCGAAGTTCCACAGCACGTCGGCGCGGTTCTCGCGCTCGACGCCAAATCCCTTCAGACGCTCGCGGAACGGGCCTTCGCCGATGGCTTCAGGTTGCGCGTCGACGAGTGCCGTATAAAGCGGGTGACGGTCGTCGCCCAGCGCCGAGAGCTTGGCGAACAGCGGGAAGGTGACGTTGTATTGCGTGGTGCAGAACTCCAGGATCTCGGCGTCGGTACCCGGCTCCTGACCCTTGAAGTTGTTGGCGGGGAACGCCAGCACTTCCAGACCGGCAGCGCGCTTGTCTTCGTAAAGGCGCTCAAGTCCTTCGTATTGCGGCGTCAGGCCGCACTTCGATGCGACGTTCACGACCAGACGCACTTTGCCTGCGTAATCGGCCAGCGTGGCGGACGAGCCGTCGTTACGGTTGACGGCGATGGTTTCGATGTTCGTGCTCATGAAAATTCCTGTCGATGGAGAGGGGCAGCAAGTGACCACAGCGGGTCCGGCGAGTGTAGCGTAAGCCCGCCGGACGTGCTGAGCGTCGCTCGGCGCTAGTGCATGTTTGCGGTGCCTGTCATATCCGGCACGTCGGGTGCGCCCGCATCGAGCAGATCGCGTGTGCGCCGCCCGAAGGCGCGTGGCGTGTCGCCCGCCCAGCGCTTGAACGCCCGCGAGAACGCCTTCTCCGAGGTATAGCCGACCTTGTCAGCGACTTCCGCCACGCGCAGCGTGCGCGTCGCCAGCGCCTCGGCTGCGAGATGCATGCGCACGCCCGTCAGATGCGCCATCGGCGCGCTACCGACCAGCGTCGTGAAGCGTGCGACGAAACGCGAACGCGACATGCCCGCCAGCTCCGCCAGTTGACGCACATCCCAAGGGGCAGCGGGTTCGCGATGAATGGCGAGCACTGCACGTCCTACCTGCTTGTCGAGCAATCCCTTGAGCCAGTGGGCGCCCACGCGTTCGTTCTGCAACACGTGCGCGCGCACCATCTGGACACACAGCACGTCGGACAGACGCGCGGCCGCAATCATCCAGCCGGGCTTGCATGCCATCGACTCCTCGATGAAGGTCTGTAACGTCGCTTTGAGCCATGGGGCGACTGCGGGGTCGTCATGGCGGATGTGAATGATGGGCGGGAGGATCGCGAAGATCGGATGCCGGTGCGCGGAGGCGAATCCCACGATGGCGGTATGCAATTCACACAGCGGGCCGTCGGCACCGACGACCATCGCCAGCGGCGTGTCGGAGCGTGGCGTAATGCCGCGCTCGGCGAGCAGGTCGTTGAACGGGACGGCGGGTACGTCCGGCGTGCTCGACATGCGATGCGCGCTGCCGTGCGGCAACAACACGACGTCGCCCTCCCGGATATACACGGGGTCTTCCCCTTCGACATGAAGCCAGCACGACGCCCCACGGCAGATCCGGAAGGGGATGCCCTGCACGGCCTCCTTATCGAACGCCCACGGCGCGTGCAGTGTGAAGTGACCGGTAACGACGGCGGCGGCGTGCACATCCGCCAGAACTTCGCTCAGTTGATCCATGACGTCTCGCATTATTTTTGTGAGGCGGCCGTGCGGTTGAGACGAACGGCAACTCAATTGAATTTTGCGGTAGTTCCTTGCGCGCGTCTTGCGATCAAAAATCGTCGCATCTCCCTGCCATCCCCCTGTCATTCGAGACGCCATCATGCTTAGCCAAGAAAAGAACAAACGCCTCACCGAAGTCGGTCCGGGCACCGCCATGGGCGACTACCTCCGGCGCTATTGGCATCCCATCGCCGGTGTGTCGGAATTCGACGAAAAATCCGTTCGTCCGATCCGGTTGTTCGGCGAAGACCTCGTGCTTTACAAGGATCTGTCCGGCAACTACGGGCTGGTGCAGCGACGCTGTCCGCATCGCAATGCGGATCTCGCGTTCGGCATCGTCGAGCAATGCGGATTGCGCTGCGCGTATCACGGCTGGGAGTTCGGTCGTGACGGCGCGTGCACGCATCAGCCGTTCGAGGAGATCGTCGATCCCACGGCGCGGCTGCGTCAGAAGACGCGCATCACCGCTTACGAGGTTCGCGCCAAAGCCGGATTGCTGTGGGCGTACATGGGGCCGCTGCCCGCGCCGGAATTGCCCGATTGGGAGCCGTTCAGTTACGAGCACGGCTTCGCGCAGGTGGTCATGGCCGAGATTCCCTGCAACTGGTTCCAGTGCCAGGAAAACTCCATCGATCCCGTGCATTTCGAATGGACGCATAACAACTGGACGGCGCGTCAGCAGGACGCCGGCGCCGCCTACGTGCCCACGCACTTGAAAGCCGCTTACGAAGAGTTCGAGCATGGCTTCGTCTACAAACGTTTGCGCGCGGCGGAGAGCGAGGAGAACGTCATGTGGACGGTGGGACGCGTGACGTTGTGGCCGAACGGGTTCTATCTCGGGCATCACTTCGAGTGGCGTGTGCCCATCGACGACGAAAACACGCTGTCGGTGTTCTGGGTCTTCAATCGCGTGCCGAAGGAACAGGAGCCTTATGTCCAGACACGCATTCCGACGTGGTACGGACCGCTGTACGACGAGAACGGCGACTGGATCACGTCGCACGTGGCGAATCAGGATTTCGCTGCGTGGGTCGGACAGGGGCGCATTACCGATCGCTCGAAGGAAACGTTGGGGGCAAGCGATCGCGGCATCGTGATGATGCGCCGCAAGTTCTTCGAGGAGCTTGAGGCCGTGGCCGGTGGTGCTGCGCCCAAAGGCCTGATTACCGATCCCGCGAAGAACGCGCGCGTGTTCTTGCCGTCAGCCTGTCGGGAGGAGATGTTGACGGGGCTCACGCGCGAGGCACTGTCGGCGCATCCGTTGCTCGGCCCCTATCTGCATGACTTTTTCGGGCAGGCCGGGCAGCCGGACGACGTGCGCGAAGCGTACGAACAGGCGGTGGGGCAGAAGATGCGCGGCGCGAAGTTCTTCACGGTGCACGGTGCAGGCGAAGCGCAAGGCGACGAAGCAGATAAAGCAGGCAAGGCGTAGCGGACACGTAGCGATCGATGGGATCGGGGTGCGATCCAGATGTGACCGTTTGTGATCGTTGGGTGTGGTTCATCCGAAACATAACTTCAAGAACGCGAGGACAAGGTGAACGTAAAGACAAAACTGAGCGGGTTCGGCTCGATGGCGAGGGGCTGGCGGGTGCTACGTGGTATGTGGGTTGCGGGCGTTCTGGGAGCAACGGCGTGGTCGGCTCAGGCACAGGGCACGCCGCCGCTCAAGGAGGTGACGTTCCTGCTCGCGGCGCCGCCGGGCGAGCTGGCGTTCGCGCCGTTCATGCTCGCGCAGAGCAAGGGCTATTACGCGCAGGAGGGGCTGAAGATCCGATGGATCACCGTGCACGGCGGCGCTGCGGTCGGCAAGCAGTTGGCGGCGGGCAATGGCGATATCGGCGACGCGCTTGGTGACACGGCGATCGTATTGCGTAACAACGGGATTCCCGTCAAAGGTGTGGCGTTGCTCGGTGGTCACCCGCTGCATCAGTTCATCACGCGGGCGGATCGCAACATCGCGCAGGCCAGCGACCTGAAGGGCAAGACGTTGTCGGTCATGTCGTACGAAGACACGTCGTATTACGTCACGCTGGGCATTCTGGCCGCAGGCAAATTGAGCAAGAGCGACGTGACGATATACGCGGGCGGGCCGAATGGCGTCTGGCAGGACGTCGCCAACGGTCGCTCGGACGGGTTGGTCGGCACGCCGGAGTGGGGGGCTCGTGTCGAGGAGACCGGCGTCAAGGTGCATTACCGGCCGACGGATCAACTGACGCCGGGCATGGGGCAGGCGATCATCGCGTCAGACAAGAAGATCGCGTCCGATCCCGAGACCATTGCGAGGTTCGTGAAGGCGACGATGAGGGCGATGAGTGAGATCGAGGCCGACCCGGTGGCAGCGTCGAAAGCCTATGTGGCGGCAGTGCCGACCTATGCCGACAAGCTGGATTTCGTGACGAAGGTGCTGACTTACTACGCGAAGTATGTTTTCCCGAGCCGCCTGCCTCCGGGGGAGTTCGACCCGGTCATCGTGGCTCACGTGCAGAACTCGTACGTCGACAAGAAGGTGGTGCGTTTAGCACAACCGGTGGAGTCGCTTTACACGAATCAGTTTATTCCGGGGAGCAAGTAAGGCACTTGTAAGCTTTTCTAGGCATAC
The DNA here is from genome assembly GCF_022696215.1 of Pandoraea sp. LA3. Lineage (NCBI taxonomy): Bacteria > Pseudomonadati > Pseudomonadota > Betaproteobacteria > Burkholderiales > Burkholderiaceae > Pandoraea > Pandoraea sp. LA3. The sequence continues at coordinate 27,425 of NZ_PTPY01000018.1, forward strand.
AAACCATTGTGCACAAATAAAAGGCGGCGCCATGAGAGTGGGCTGCCTTTTATTATTGGCTTGTAATGATCTTTGGATGATTTTTCAGTCGGTGATGTTGTTTTCTATATCTCTATGAATGCTAATAAAATCATATATTTAAAATGTTATTCGGTTTGGTGATTGACAGTCGGGTAAGCATGTGAAAGGATTCGGGCGATAAAGAAAATTACCAGAAATAACACACGCAACGCGTTCGCCAATAATAACGGGGTAGTCCGAATGTTTCGTATCGCTTCTCGCCAAATCGATACGCCTGTGTCACGCACAGGCCGTGCCAACGTTTCGATCTTTCGCGAAGCCTGTCCCCGCTGTTAGCGAAATAGGGCCATAGCGCTCCTTACCGCGCTTTCCGCTTTTCCGCCGTCTTCGGCAATTCACCGAAGTTAGTCCGACAGACATCGATGCCCTTCGCTCATGCGGCGGAGTGTTTGCGTTTGCCTGCGCGCATCGTGCTGATCGTTGGCCGTTCCCGGAAAGCCGCACAAGTCGTTCCGAATTCAGATACTCGTGCATCAATAAAAACAAAGACCCTGGGAAATCAAATGAATCACATTTATCGCGTGGTGTGGAGCGCCGGTCTGGGCATGTATCAGGTGGCCTCGGAAGTCGCCAGCGGCCATGGTGGGAAGTCGCGCTCGGTCGATCGCCGTCGGGCACGCAAGGCAGCCGCTGTGGCGGCAGTGGCCGTGGCTTCGATGAGTTCGGGTATGGCGTTCGCCGTACCGGTGAACCCCGTCGCCACGATGGATGGCCTGACGACGCTGTTCGGCGGGCAACCGGATCAGTTCACCTCACCCGCATGGGCGTTCGACGGTACGAACCTGACGATTTCCGGCTCGACGTTTGCCACGATCACGGGAAGCCTCGGCACGATTTCGAACGCGGGTACGCTGACGGGTACGTATGCCCTGTCGTTCTCTGCGGCAGCGAATGTGTCACGTGTCGAGAACGATGGCTCGATCAACGTGACCGGTAGCAGCTCCGGGTCGTACAACAGCGGCACGATCGGCACCTTCGTCAATCGCGGATCGGTGACGACGGGCACGTTTGGCGGTATCGGCAATGGCGGCTTGATTTCCCAGTTCGAGAATAGCGGCACGATCACCGGGTTCCTGCAAGGCCTGAACAACAGCGGCACGTTGACGTCCGCGGTCAATACCGGATCAATTGCTGCGACCGCCGGATATGGCGTGTTGAATACGTCGCAGTTCGGCGAACTCAACAACAGTGGACGTATCTCGGGCATTTTCGGCATCGCGGCGGTCAATACCGGTTTGCCGAATCCGCAACTTGGTTCGCTGATCAACAGCGGCACCATTGTCGGAACGGAAACGGGTATTTCCAACAGTGGCACGTCGATTACGACCGTGGAAAACCGTAGCGGTGGACTGATTACGGGCACGAACGGCACGATTGGTGTGGGCATCGCTAACCGAAGTGCCACCATCAGTTCGGCGCAGGTGCACGGTGCGATCGGCACGATCAACAACGCCGGTACGATCTCCGGCGCCGTCTATGGCATCTATAACGTCGATTCGATCGGTACGATCAACAACCTCGCGAGCGGGGTGATTACCGGGTCGTCCGCTGCGATCACCAATCCGTCTTCGGACGCTTCGGTGGGGCAGATCAATAACGCCGGCACCATTGTCGGGAACGTCCTGTACGGCGGGTCTCAGGCATTGTCCATCGCCGGCGCGTCGGGCGCGTCGTTCGGTACGCTGACGGGCTACGGCGGTTCGATGGGGACGCTGGCGAGCTCGTTCGCCGATGTGCATTTCAACGGCGGCAACCTGCTGCTCAACGATAACATCGACCTCCTCAATGCCCGCACGGCGTTCAACGACACGTCCGTGTTGCAGGTCAACCAGCCGATCTTCGTCACCGGCAACTACTCGCAGGGCGCTAACGGCACGTTGCAGATCGGCGTCGGCACCGGCGCGGTGACGACGGGCAATATCGGACTCGATACCGGTTACGGCCGTCTGCTGGTCTCGGGCAACACCAGCCTTGCCTCGGGTTCGACCATCGCCTTGCAATCGCTGGGATACAGCTTCGCCGCAGGCCAGCGTTTCGTCGTGATCGATACGACGGGCAGCGCCACCTACAACGAAGGGACGTTGCGTTACGTTGTCAACGGCGCGCCTCATCTGTCGGGCACGGGAGCGAACGTCTTCAGCGGCGGACATCAGGATCTCGTCGTCACGGTCACGGCGCCGTATGTCGGCGCCATGGGGGCCACGACGGCGCTCGTGGCGGGTACGCCTTCGGCATCGCTGCCGGACTGGAGCTACGACGGCGCGAACCTGTCCGTTACCGGTACCTCGTTCGCCACGATCACCGGCGGCATGGGCACGCTGACGAACTCTGGCACGCTGACCGGCGCTTACGCATTGTCGACGTCGACGGCGGCCAATATCGGACTTCTTGAGAACAACGGCGTGATTGCCGCGACCGGCTCGGGTAGCTCAGGTCTCTATAACGGTGGCACGATCGGGACGCTGGTCAACCGTGGATCGGTGTCGACGGCGGTGTTCGGCGGTGTCAACAACGGCGGCACGCTCACGCGCTTCGAGAATTCCGGCACGATCACGGGGGCATCGCAAGGTCTGAACAACAGCAATGTACTCACGTCGGCGCTCAATTCGGGCACGATTCAGGCCGCTAATGGCTACGGTGTGCTCAACTCCGCGCAATTCGGCGCGTTGACGAACACCAGTACGGGACTGATCTCGGGCTATTACGGTGTCATCTCCACCAAGACCGGTTTGGCGAACCCGTCGATGGGGACGCTGACGAATAGCGGCACCATTACCGGCACCAACAAGGGGGTCGTGAACAGTGCCAGCTACCTCGGTCTGCTCGACAACCAGTCGGGCGGACAGATTCTCGCCACTGGGGGCACTACGGCGGACATCGCTGCGGTGACCAATACGGCTGGCGGATCGATCGGCCAGATCAAGAACGCGGGCATCATATCGGGCGGCTACTACGGCATCTACAACGACGCCGCCATCGGCACGATCGACAACCTCGCCGGTGGCCTGATCAAGGGGCTGGGTGGCGCGATTTCGAATCAGTCGCCGACGTCGTCGATCGGTCAGATCAACAACGCGGGCACGATTGCCGGCTGGATCATCAACCGTTCGCCGAACACGCTGTACATCAGTGGTGCGACCGACGGTTCGTTCGGTACGCTGACCGGTTTCGGTCCGACGTACCCCAGCACCATCGTCAGCACGAACGCCGATGTGCATTTCAATGGCGGCAAGCTGGTCGTTGACGATCACTTCGATCTCGCCGGCACCCGCACGGCGTACAACGATTCGTCGGTGCTTCAGATCAACAAGGTGTTGAACGTCAACGGCAACTATTCGCAGGGGGCCGACGGCACCTTGCAGATCGGTGTCGCCAACGGTGCGCTCGCGACGGGCAATTTCGCGACCGATGTCGGTTATGGGCGTCTGCTCGTCTCGGGCAACACTTACATTGCGCCGGGCTCGTCCATCGCGCTGCAATCGCTGGGCTACAACTTTGCGGCAGGCCAACGCTATGTCGTGATCGATACGGCAGGTTCGGCGATCTACAACGAGGGAACGCTGCGCTACAGCGTGAACGGCTATCCCGCGCTTGCCGCGAGCGGCGCCAAGGTCGGTAATGGCAGCAACAACGATCTGGTCGTGACGATCTTTGCGCTGCCCAACATCGGCACCATCGGCGGCACGACGGCGCTCACACCGGGTGTCGCCACGGGCGTTGCACCTGACTGGGCGTACGACGGTGCGAACCTGACGATCACCGGCACGACCTTCGGCTCGATCAACGGCTCGCTCGGCACGCTGACGAACAATGGCACGCTGACCGGAACGTCGGCGCTGTCGGTGGGCGGCAGCGGCGGCAGCATCGACCGTGTCACGAACAACGGTCTGATCCATGCGACGGGGACGACCGATTCGGCGATCTACAACGGTGGCGTGATCGGCACGCTCGTCAACAACAACACGCTGCTCTCCGAGAACATGGCCGGGGTAAACAGCGTGGCGACGCTGACGCGTCTCGAAAACAGCGGGCAGATCACTGGCGGCCGGCTTGGTGTTGCGAACACCGGCGTGCTGACGACGCTGGTCAATACCGGCACCATCACGTCCACTTCGACGATTTCGACGGGCGTGGGTCTGTGGAGCACCGGCCAGATCGGTTCGGTCAATAACAGTGGCCGAATCACGGGCTACACCGGCGTCATGCTTACGCCGTCGGGCAACGTCACGTCGCGCTCCACGCTCGATACGCTGACCAACAGCGGCACCGTGGTGGGCAGTTTCTCCGGGCTGAGCAACTACGGCGGCACGATCGGTACGATCAACAACCTGGTGGGCGGACGCATCACTGCCACTGACACTTCCTACTCGTCGGGTATCGTCAACGACTGGACGACGGTCAATGGAACGTCCTACGGCGGCACGATTGGCACGATCAACAACGCCGGTACGCTCACGGCAGGCTATTACGGTATCTACAACGCCAACGCGATCGGCACCATCAACAACCTCGCCGGTGGTGTGATTACGGGATTGGGCGGTGCTATCTCGAATCAAAGCGCGACGTCCTCGATCGGGCAGATCAACAACGCCGGCACGATCGCAGGCTGGATCATCAACCGTTCGCCGAACGATCTGCGCATCGCCGGTGCGACCGACGGCACGTTCGGCACGATCACGAGCTTCGGTCCGACGTATGGCGGCACGATCGTGAGCACCAATGCAGATGTGCGCTTTAACGGCGGTAATCTCGTTGTCGGCAATAACTTCGATCTGGCGGGCACGCGCACCGCTTACAACGACGCCTCGGTGCTTCAGATCAACAAGGCGATTCAGGTCTCGGGCAACTACGCGCAGTCTGCCGGCGCAACGCTGCAAATCGGCGTGGCAAGCAATGCCGTCACGACCGGCGATGCCACGACCGACAGTGGTTACGGGCGTCTGGTGGTGAGCGGAAACACGACGCTTGCCGCCGGATCGAGCGTGGCGCTGCAATCGCTGGGCTACAACTTCGCGGCAGGTCAGCGCTACGTGGTGATCGACACCGCAGGCACGGCCAACTACAACGCCGGCTCGCTGGTATATCGCGTCAATGGTTCGACGACACTCGATGCCAGCGGCGCCGAAGTCGCCAACGGCAGCCACAAGAACCTGGTGGTGACGCTCGCCAACGGTACCGGGGCGAATAACGGCGCTGGCAATGGCGGTATCAACAATGGCGCGGGTTCGGGCGTTGGCGGGGGCAGCGGCACGGGGTCGAACCCCGAGGCGGGCAACGGCAACAACAACACTGGCCTGCCGGCATTCGATCCGCGCACCAATTCGACGATCGCGTCGACGCCGAACGCCGTGTCGGCCTTGCGAGGCTTGCTGGGATATACCGGCGTGAGCGATCCACAACTGCTCAACCTGTTCAACGCGACGCTCGGCTCGCTGAGCGATCGCTCCAGCGATTCGGCAAACCGGGTCGGCAAGCAACTCGCGCCTGCGCAGAATACGCGTGCAGCCGGTGCGGCGACGTTCGACTCGATGGGTGTCGTGAACTCGCACGTCAATGGCCTGCGTGTAGCGCAAGCGGGCGGTACCGGTGTCGCTACCGGCGATGCCGCAGCCAACTGGGGCGTGTGGGGGCAAGCCTTCGGCGGTCATGCGAGCCAGTCGGCACGTGATGGTGTGGATGGCTACAGCGCGAATTACGGCGGGTTGCTCGTCGGTGCAGACCGCGCGTTCGGCGACCACGTGCGTGCCGGGGGGGCCTTCCAGTTTTCACGCACGGTCATCAACAACGATGGCAGCACGGCGGGCAATTCCACCAGCGTGAACGGCTATGGTCTGATCGGCTATGCCGCTTACACCGGCGAGCCGTGGTACGTGAACCTGACGGGTTCGGTCGTGTTGCAGCGTTACGATTCGAAGCGCTTCGTGTCGATGCAAGGCTTCAACGGCATGGCCAACGGCAATTTCGACGGCCAGCAATACGCGACGAGCGCCGAATTCGGTTGGCCGTTGGCACTGGGTCGTGCCATCGTCACGCCGCTCGCCAGCATCACGTATAGCTATCTGAACCAGAACAGCTACACGGAAACGGGCGGTAACGGCACGGCGTTGTCGGTGGGTAGCGCGGGCAGCAGCTCGGTACGCAGTGCGTTGGGCGCCAAGATCGCGCTGCCGTTCGAGACGTCGTCGGGCACGTGGACGCCGGAATTCGGTCTGCGCTGGGTGCACGAGTACAACCGCACGCGTCAGACCACCGGGGCGAGCTTTGCTGCGGATCCGACCGGTCAGACGGGCTTTACTACCGTTGGGGCAACCCCGGTGTCGGATCTGGCCGAGATGTCGGCGGGCGTAACGCTCATGCGCGCGAACAACCTGAGCGCGTCGATTCGCTACGATCTGCAAGCAGGCTCGGGCTTCGTGTCGCACACCGGTATCGTGCGCGTGCGGCAGCGCTTCTGATCGTCTGAGGCATGCAGGCAAGACCCGGCGGTCGCAGCCCATTGACACGGCTGCGACCGCCGTGGAAGTATCACGCAGTGCCCCGGCCTTGCGATGTTTCTGGCCGACTCCCGCCTTTCTCCCGGTTGTTATCCGATGTCTTCCGCTCCCGCACCCTCGTCGGCGTCCTCCGATCCGGCTCAAGACGCTTCTCAGACCGCCTCTCAGACCGTTCCTCAGACGCTGACTTTCGCGCAGGCGATGACGCTGGCGAATTCGCATTGGCAGGCGGGACAGGCGCAGCAGGCCGAAAGCCTGTGCCGACGCGTGCTGGAAGTCGCTCCCGAACATCCCGATGCGCATTATCTTCTGGGGCTCATGGCGCATGCGTTCGGCAAGCGCGACATGGCGATCGGGCATCTTGAGACGACCTGCCGTGCGGCAAACGGGTACGCCGCCTGCTGGTCGGATCTGGCCGAGATGTACCGGCAGGCAGGCCGTCTGGACGAGGCTGTGACCGCCGGGCGGCGCGCGGTCGAGATCGATCCGGCGTTCGCGGCCGGGTGGAACAATCTCGGCATCGCCTTGCAGGAGGCCGGGCAGCTCGAATCGAGTCTGACCTGTCTGACCCGTGTGGGCGAACTGGAACCCGGCTCAGCCGATGCCCAGAACAATCTGGGCAATACCGCGCGTTTGCTGCGTCGCTTCGATGTGGCCGAAGCGCATTACCGCCGCGCGCTTGCCCTCGATCCACAGCGGGCCGACACCCTCAGCAATCTCGCGTCACTGCTCAGCGTGCAGCAACGATTCGACGACGCCGAGACGTTGGCCCGTCGTGCCATCGATATCGCGCCGAGCTTTGTCGACGCGTATCGCAATCTTGCCGACATCGAGTTGTCACGGGGCAATGTGGCGTCGGCGCTACAGGTTGTCGAGGTGATGTCGGCATTCGCCGCACAACATCCTTCGACGCTCGTCGCGCGCGCAAGCATTTTGCGTCTGGTGGGCCGTCTCGACGAAGCGCTGGCCAGCGCTCGCGCTGCGGTCGAGCTTGTACCGGACAACGCCAACCTGCGGGCGACGCTGGCGGCTGTGGAGGCGGACATTGCCGCGCAGTCGGTATCTGCACAATCATCGGACGCGGTTCACGGTGAAGCACGAACGCCTGCGATGCAGGATCTCGCTGCCATTCACGAGACGGCCGCCCAACGTATCGCATCGCAGGACTTCGCGGGCACGGAAGCGCTACTGCGCGAGGTCGTATCCGCCGGTGCGGCGCCGATGTCGATGTGGCGCTTGCTGGCGGTCGCCTTGCGTGCGCAGGGCAAGGCTGAGGAGGGCCGAGACGTGCTGGCGATGCTTGCGCGGCAGGTGCCGGGCGATCTGTCCAACCGATTCGATCTTGCAGAGGCGCTGCTCTTGCTGGGGGATTTCGAACGCGGCTGGCAGGAGTACCGCTACCGGTACAGCCTTGAGCACACGCAGTCCATTGAACGTAAGGTGCAGCGTCCGCGTTGGAGCGGTCAGCCGATTCCCGGGAAAACGTTGCTCATCCACGACGAGCAGGGTTATGGCGACACGTTCCAGTTCATGCGCATGGCGTTGTGGGCGAGGGAGCGGAGTCAGGCGCGGGTGATTTTCGAGGTCAATCCCGAGACGCTGTCGATCGCGCGACGCATGTGGGGTGACGCCGATATCGTCGCTCGCGGCACGTTGCCCGTGACGTTCGATCAGCATTGCGAGTTGATGAGCTTGCCGATGGCCATGGGCCTGAAGCTCGCCGATTTGCCGGGCAATACCGCCTATCTGCGCGCCGACCCGGCGCGCGTGGCGCATTGGCGTGCACGGTTGGCTGAGGTGCCGAAGCCATGGGTGGCCGTGGTGTGGGCCGGGCGTCCGGAGCACGTGAACGACAGCAACCGCTCCGTAGCGCTCGATCAGTTGGCGCCGCTGGGTGCGAGCGGCGCCACGTTTGTGTCGATTCAGAAGGGCCCCGCGGCTTCGCAGGCGCATACGCCGCCCGCAGGCATGACGATGGTGTCGTTGAGCGACGAGATTCGCGACTTTGAGGACACTGCTGCCATTCTCCATCTCGCGGATCTGCTGATTTCGGTCGATTCCTCACCCGTCCATCTGGCCGGCGCCATGGGGCGGCCGGTGTGGGTGATGCTGCCTTACGTGCCGGACTGGCGCTGGTTGCTCGGGCGGGACGATTCGCCGTGGTATCCCGGCATGAGACTATTCCGTCAACCGGGGGTCTCCCAATGGGCACCGGTGATCGAGCGCATGGCGCACGATTTGACGCAGTTCGTCGCTCGATGGACGCCGGCGGGAAGCAACGAGACATGACGGAAATGACGATGGTGAGCGATGCGCGCATGGGCACGCGGCGATGGGCGGAACGGGCCAGGCGGGCCGGGTGGGCGATGGCCTTGAGCGCAGTGGCGCTCATCTCAGGCTGCGCGAGCCTCGATCGCAACGCCCATGCCGAAGCGATCGCGCAGCCCGCGGGTCTGAAGCGCGAGGTGCTGGCTGCCGGGGACTTCCGGATGACGGCATTCTCTCGCGTCACCCGCCCCGACAGGCCGTTGCGGATCTACATCGAGGGCGATGGGCTGGCGTGGGTGTCGCGCACGGAACCGTCGATGGACCCAACGCCGGTCGCAGCAACCGGGCTCGCGCTGGCCGCAGTGGATCCGTCTGCCAACGTCGTCTACCTCGCGCGCCCCTGTCAGTTCACGCCGATGGCAGACAACCCGCGTTGTGGCATCTCATATTGGACTGGCAAACGCTTTGCGCCCGAAGTGCTCGATGCGATGGACGCCGAAATCAGCCAGTTGGCGAAGCTTGTGCCGGGGCAGCCGCTGGAACTGGTCGGGTTCTCCGGGGGCGGCGCGATTGCGGTGTTGCTCGCGGCCCGTCGACACGATGTCGCTTCGCTACGAACGGTGGCGGGCAATCTCGACGTCGAGTACGTGAACGAATTGCATCATGTCTCGGCGATGCCCGATTCGCGCAATCCCATCGCCGTTGCCCGTCGGGTTGCGCGCATTCCCCAGATCCATTTCAGCAGCGCCGAGGACACGATCGTGCCGCCGGATGTCGCGAAGCGCTTTGCTGCGGCTGTGGGCGGTGCGTGCGTCAGGACGTCCGTGGTGACCGGCCTGTCTCACGACGGTGACTGGGCCGCGCGGTGGCGCGACCTGCTCGCGCAGACGCCCGTTTGTGGCAGCGCGCCGGGCGATGCCCGATGAGCCGCCGCGGCAGCCGTTGGTGGCGAGTCAGGTTTCCCGAACCAGCGCGGCCATCGCATCGAGAAGCGTGACGTCGCCCCGCAAGGCGTGCTTGCCGTCATCCCGGAACCGGAACGTGCCGTCATTGAAGGCGTCCAGCATCTGGATGCGCGGCAGCGGGTTACGCATGCCTTGCGCACGGAATAGCGGATCCCATCCCGCGCGCGGCACGGCCTCGGCACTCACGTCGCGAACCAGCGTGCGGGCGAGTGCGGCGGCAATATCGTCCGGTGAATAACGCTCGGGACCTTCGATCTCCCAGATCCGTTCGTCACTGAAATCTTCCTGCATGGCCCGTGCGGCGAAATGGCCCACGTCGTTGGTCGATACCATCGGGATCGCGCGGTCCACGGGCGCGAGATAGCTCGGAAACTCGCCGCGCTCACGGGCGGGCGAAATGTCCCACGCGAAGTTTTCCATCAGCCATGCCGGACGCAGGAACGTGACCGGCAATGACAGCGAGACCATCGCCGTCTCGAACATATGCAGTGCGGTGAGCAACGTGGGGACTTCGACATCGGCGCCGATGCTCGACAGGCAGACGACGCGCTTCGGACGCGTGGCCGCAAGCGCCTGACGCACGGCGTCGATCAGATGGCGGGCGTGCGAGAAGTCCGGCTCGGGGTCGGCGTTCGGCGGCAGCATGACGAACACGGCTTCGCTGCCGCGAAAGGCATTGGTGAGGGCATCGACGTCGCCATTCTCGGCAACGGCGATCTCACCGCCGAGCGTCGCCCATCGGCTCGATTTGACGGGGTCCTGAACGACAGCACGCAGCGGCACGCCTGCCTTCAGCAAATCGTGGCCGATGACGCCGCCGACGCGTCCCGTGATACCCATTACGGTGTACATGGTCACTCCTCGCGCGCAGTCACGTTGCCGTAAAAGTAACACGGGAGCGGCAACGTCTCATAACTGCATGGCATCCACGGCGACCGCCCGGGGTTGCTGCGGCGAACGGCGGCGGGCGTTGAGCAAGGCGGCGCCGGCATCGGCCAGCCGGACGGCCTCTCTCGCGCGCTCGCACATGTCGCGTTCATAGTCGGCAAGTGCTTGCGATAGCGGCATGCGGCCCTGCGCCACGGCGTGCAGGTGTTCTGCGAGGCGGGCGGCGTCGCGCAAGGCGGTGTTGGCGCCCAGTCCGCCAGCGGGACTCATGGTGTGCACGGCATCGCCCAACCCCGTGACGTTCTCGACCTGCCACGGCAGCGGACTGGTCGTGCTGCGCACGGGCATCGTCCGGATGGTCTCCGGTACCGCGTGCGAGAACAGCGATTCCAGATGCGGATGCCAACCGGCGGTGAGCGTTTCGATGCGATTGAGCGGCGCATTGTCCGCCAGCCCGATGCCGGTGCGAGGCGTGCCCAGCAATGTCTGGGAGGGGCCGATGAAGGCCCAGTACAGATAGTCGGCAACCGGCGAGAGCGGCATGCGGGCCGGACACGCGACGTCTGGCGTCGGCAATGGGTTGACCGGCGGACGACGGAACAGCATCGCCTCGATGACGACCGCGAAGCCGTCGGCAAACACGACCGTACTGCCTTCCATCGTCGTGGCTTCGCCGTGCGCGTCCATCAGAACGAGCAAGGCGGTAGATACCGGTGTCAGTCCGTAAATGCAGACGTTGCCCGTGTCGCGCGGGGTCATGCCGGGCAACACGTATTCGCGAACAAGGGAATGGGTGCCGTCCGCCGCCACGACCAGCCCCGGTGCGCTATGGGTGCCGTCTTCGAAATGCGCGATGCGGCGACCGTCCTCGGCCGTGGTCGTGCGGGAGAAGGTCTTCCCGAAGTGCACGCGGTCGAGAATGCCGTCGAGCAGGATTTCCCGAAGCGTCTGGCGATGCACGCTGACGTCGCCCGGAATCTCGGGCACGTGCGGCGCGGGGCGTGCCGTGACCGCGGCCGTTCGGCGGCGATGTGCGGTGACGCCCTCGTCCGTATGGGCGTCGTGCCAACTGGGCGGCAGGACGACATCGGCGTCGTCGAGCTGCGGCGTGACGAAGCGGCCGCCGGTGCGGGCCGCCGCTGCGCGCTCGCGCACGCGCTCGACGTGGCCGTCGGGCAGGCATTGGGTGAGGGCGTCGAGGCCGTCGGCGTCGATGCGCAGACGGTATCCCTGGAAGCGGGCTTCGGGGGCGGCATCGCGCTCATAGACATCGAACGGGATGCCTGCGCGACGCAGGCCCTGAGCGAGACACAGGCCGCCCAGACCCGCGCCGATGATGGTGACATGCAAGGCAGACATGATCGTGAAGGTGCCCCCCGAAGGCGGCTGAGTGTGGTACTTCGCTCATTGTCTGCGCGCTCGGCGCTGACCTGATAACATCGTTTGGTCATAAAACAATGCAAATCGGACAAACGTATGTGTGCCACCCCTGCCGATCCCCTTCGTCCCGATCCGGATGACACCCTCGATTCGTTCCCGCTCACCGCGCAGTCGCGCAGGAAGTCCGACGTGCCGATGATGTCGCTGGAGAACTCGCCATTCGCCCGGTACAAGCCGAACGACCGGCCGGACGGTCCGCCCGTGTGGGCGTTCGGCGGGAGCGACCATGAGCGAAGCCTTTTCAAGATCGGCACGCGTGAGCTCGACTGGCATTCGCATGTGCGCGGGCAGTTGTTCTGCATTCACTCGGGGCTGGTGCACGTGCATACGCCTTACGGGGCGTGGGTGCTGCCGCCTTACCGTGCGGGATGGATTCCGCCGAACGTGACGCACCGCGTGTCGTTTGCCGGTGTGGTGAGCGGGTGGATCGTGCTGGTGGCGCCGAGCGCCGCGACGGTGTTGCCATCGACGCCACGCGTGGTGGGCGTGTCCGAGTTGCTGGCGGCGCTGGTCAAGCGGGCGGTGGCGTGGGCATCTCGCGATGCGTTGACGGACGAGGAGGCGCGTCTCGCACAGGTGCTGATTGACGAGATCGCGCGTGCACCGGCGGAGCCGCTGGGGTTGCCGATGCCGACCGATGCGCGGGTGGTGCGCGTGGCGCGTGCCGTGCTCGACGATCTGGGCGGGCAGGCGTCGCTCGACATGCTGGCGCAGCATGCCGGGGTGTCGTCGCGTACGGCACGGCGGCTTTTCGTCGCCGAAACAGGGATGGGGTTCACGCAGTGGCGGCAGCAGGCGCGTCTGGTGAGTGCGCTTGAGCGACTGGCCAACGGGGAGCCGGTCGGCACGATTGCCGACTCGCTGGGGTATTCCACGCCGAGCAATTTCATCGCGATGTTCCGCCGCGCCTTCGGCGAATCTCCGGGGCGGTATTTCCGGCAGGTCGGGCCGCGTATGCCACCGGATGAAGAGGGTGCCGAATGAGCCGACAAGACGTTTCCGCCGAGGGGCGAGAGGTGAGAGAACCCGATGAATCCGCGGGATCGAGGGAATCGACACGCCACGTCGATACGCTCGTCATCGGTGGTGGACAGTCGGCGTTGGCGACGGCGTATTTTCTGCGCCGCTGGCACGTGAACTATGTGGTGCTCGACGATCAGTCGGCAGCGGGTGGCGCGTGGCAGCGTGCATGGCCGTCATTGCAATTGTTCTCTCCCGCGCAGTGGAGTTCGTTGCCCGGGTGGCCGATGCGTGGCGGCGAGCAGCATTACCCATCGCGCGATGAGGTGGTCGCCTACTTGCGCGAATACGAGGCGCGCTATGAGGTGCCGGTGATGCGTCCGGTGAGTGTGGGGCGTGTCGTTGCCGAGGAAGCGGGATTACGCGTGAGCACCGATCGCGGCGACTGGCTGGCACGCACGGTGATCAGTGCGACCGGATCGTGGCGGTCGCCCTACGTGCCTTCGTATCCGGGGCAAGCCTCGTTTCAGGGACGTCAGATGCATTCCGCCGACTATGACGGTGCCGAAGCGCTGCGCGGTGCGCGCGTGCTGGTCGTCGGTGGAGGCAATTCCGGCGCGCAGATCTATGCCGAGGTGTCGCGAGTGAGTGATGCGACCTGGGTCACGCTGGGTCCGCCATCGTTCTTGCCGGATGACGTCGACGGGCGCGTGCTGTTCGAGCGTGCCACCGCCCGGTGGCAGGCGGCACAGCGCGGATCGCCGGACCCCTATCCCGACAATGGGCTCGGGCATATCGTCATGGTGCCGTCGGTACTTGCGGCTCGCGAGCGCGGCGTGTTGCAGGCGGTTCGGCCGTTCGTTCGCTTCGTGGAGAATGGCGTGATCTGGAAGGATGGCGCGTTTTCCGCGGTCGATGTCGTCATCTGGTGCACAGGATTTCGACCGGCGCTGGGGCATTTGCAGTCGCTACCGCTAACGCAGGAAGACGGACGTATTCGCGTTGCCGGAACACGAAGTGTCGATGAGCCCAGACTTTGGCTCGTCGGCTATGGCGAGTGGACGGGATACGCGTCGGCGACATTGATTGGCGTGATGCGTAGTGCGCGCGCGACGGCGCAGGAGATCGTCGCCTATCTCGGCGAGCCGATGTCGGAGACTACGTAGCGCCGAAAGTCCCGGACGACGGGATAGAGTGGTTTCCATGCAGTGACGAGAGCGAACCTTTCGGTATCGTAAATCCACGGAAAGAGCCGCTGATTTCCTACCGAATCTCTCGCACTGCACTTCGTTTTTTCACGCCTCGTCACTTGGGATATCAGGTGGGACGATGCGACAGAAGGTGGTGATGAAGATGGGAACACTCCGGAAAATTGATTCGCGATTTACACGTTTGAAAGTTAGCCACACAGATACCAAATCCAGACACGACGAAATGAGGTTGCAGGCTCGCATTGCGTCGGTCGAAGCGATTCTGCCCACCCTCGCGACCAAAGAGGATCTGGCTAAGGAGATCGGCACGCTGCGTGCCGAAATGCACCAGGAGGTTGGCGGGCTGAGAAGTGAGATGCACAAGGAGTTCGCCACGGTGCATCGTGAGTTGCATGCGCTGACGTGGCGGCTGATCGGTACGATGGTCACGCTCGGCACGGCGCTGGTGGCCGCGACGCATTTCGTTTCGAAGGCCGGGTGATCGCTGGCGGCTGCCAGCGTATTGCGTGACATGCAGCCGTGCATCGGCAGGTGCGAAAAGACGTAATGGCTTGTCGGGCTCGTCGTCCCCGACGAGCCATCGTTCCCGGCTAACCCATAAGCTTTGGCCGTTTTCCGTGACCGGGCGAATGGAGCACCCGGCAAGGACTGACGAACTTGTCGCATGCGACCGCCGCCTGCGCAAACGTCTCGAAGTAGATCGCGTGATCGTCATCCGTGACGTGAGCCTTTTCGATCTCCGCTGCCGTGTCGTTCCATGCCAGCCCAAGGTACTTTCCGTGGTCATGAAACCAGACGACATAGCCCTCTCTTGCTAACGATTTCGGCAATTTCGGCATGGGCGCCTCATCGGGCCTTTTCTTGCCTGTCCCATTGTGTTTCACGTGCTTGCTGTCTTTCGAGGTGGTCATGAAAGTCTCCGTCACTTCCCGGGGAGTTAATTGGATTGGGGGCGGGGTCATGATGTCAGGCGCGAAGTGACCTGAGTTTCAGCTTCATCCGAATAGGAAGTGCAGGAGCGCCGGACCCGACAGGTTTCGGCGTTTTTCACAAATGCGGGCGTTGCTGTGCCGGATGCGCAAATCCACGTGGTAGGCGCGTCTCAGAGGAATGTCGGGCGTTCGTCGGAAAAGCGACAATCTTGGCTGACGCGAGACGCGACTCAGTTCCCGTTTAAGAAATTACGTAATCCTTTGGCAGACGGCGCGCCGGCGTATTGACGCAGACAGCGGCCGCCGGTGTGGCGATTGATCGCGGTTGCGCACGTTGTATCTCTCGGCGATGAGCGAGCTATGGAATCGGACGGCGGCACCAGACGAATAGTCTGGTCGTACAAAAATTGGTTCAGGGATGATTCTTGAAAGTCTTACGTCCAAGCCCCGCAATTCCCCCGCATGACGTTGTTGCCTCCGATTGTTCGCGTCGACCCCAACGCACCGAGATAGCCCGCGATTTCCTCGGCTCACGCAATGTGAGCGGCGGTTTGCGGGACGTCGCCGGTTGCGGTGTCGGTAGGGGGCCCATTTACGTCGTGGACACGACGCTACTGGACGAAGTGATTCGCGCTCGCATGTCGCCCGTTGGCGAGGGGGCGCCGGTTCAGGGCATTCCCGGTACGGCGCCGCGTGCCGATAAGCGTGCGATCTCGTTGATGAACACGCAGACGGGGCAGATTGTTAGCGTTGGAGATCCTCATCACCGGTTTTCGCAGCAGAGCATGTCGAAGCCGATGGCAATGGCGTTGGCGATTCGCTTGATGGGCGATCAGCCGGAACACTACCGGCAGCACATTGCATCGGAACCGTCCGAGCTGCCCTACAACGATCCTGCGCTCATGCCGGATGGCCGCCCGTTCAATTCGAGCGTGAACATTGGCGCCCTCGCCACATGGATGTTGATACACATCCATACGCCGTCGGGAAAGGAGCCTTTCGATCTGTATCTGGAGCTGATGCGCGAGCTGACGGGAAATACCTGTCTGACGGTCAACGAGGAGATGGCGCTTGGCGAGTTCAGGTACTGCCCGCCCGGGGCCGAGAGGAGTCGCAACCGGTTATTGCTCGCAAAGTTGACCGACGTCGGATTCGTCGACGACGACAGTTTGCTGCGCTATGCGTTGCGCAAGCATGGCGGCGGCACAATCAAAGCACACACGACGCGCGACGGGACGCTGGCGCCGTCGTTTGTCGTCGCGTGCCGGCATGCGCTATCCGAAGATGCATTGCTCAGCTACTGCCGCGCTTGTGCCGTGATGGTGAATACCGAAGACATGGTTCGCGTCGCGGGTGTGTTTCGCAACGAGGGCGTCTGGGTCGACGGTGTAGACGGCGCACGCAAGCAGGTGTTGCCCGCAGCGATTGCGGACTACGTCCGACATTCAAACGACATGGGTGGCAGTTACGAGGAGTCGGGGACGCAGTACGCAAAGAATGCGTTCGGTGGAAAGACGGGCGTGGACGGTGGAATTTTCGGCAGCCTGTATCGGCATGCGAATCTCGTGATCGCGACACATCACTCGGATCTGAACGCGGCGGGGAATTCCGGCGAGGGGCAAAAGTGGATCAATGCGCTCAATCGCCTGAGCCTGACGTTTCCATCGTCGCCCGGTACGGCGAAGGCTGGATCATTGCCTTTGACCCGAGTGCGATCCATCGCCACGCGCATGCCGATCGGTGCATTAGGTCTGTCGCCGCGCGACGTCGACCGAAGGTTGCAGATGGACATGACGGATGAAACAAGGCGCTCGCTAATGGACGCGATGCCGCTGATCGATGGCGCGCCGCAGCAGTTTTACGCGAAGGCGCCTGACGGCCGGAAATCGAAGGATCAGACGTTTGGCGGGACACTGCTAGTCTCGGCCGCCGATATCCACGGCACCATGAAACGCTACTACCACATGTCGAAAGATCGGCACGCGCTTGGCAAGGTGGTCGTGGTCGATGAGGCGCATCAGCAAGAAGCGCCTTGGAAGCGAGCTTTATCAGGTCGCTACCGCACGCCCGATCGAAAGAATGGGCCCGGTGGGTCGACCGATGGGTGAGCCTTGTGGCGGCTCCAGCGTAATTTCAAACAACTGATTCGGCTGGAGCGGTGGCAGATTTTCGATGGAAACCTCGACCGGCTCCCCGGCGCGTAGCAATCCCAGCGAAACCGGACCGGACCATCCGTCCGCCTTCGTCCATAGCTGTAACGTCTTATCCGCCTGTGTCGGTTCGGACTTCAGCGGGATCAGGCGCAGTTTCCGATCCGCCCCGACCTGCACCAGCCAGCCCGGGCTTTTATCCTGCGGCGATGCCAGCACAACGACGAATCGGGGCGTTGGTGTGCGGTCCTTCCCACCTAAAATGACGGCAAGGACCAGCGCCGTGCAGGTCACGGCACCGGAGGCTAGCCGCCAGAGCCGGATATCGTCCCAACAGCGGCGCCATATCGAATGCCGCGTGACCGAAACGCTTCGGCTAATGCGCTGCCAAAGCTGCACGGATGGCGTAAGCGGGGCGACGGTGTCGGCCAACGGTTGCAGGCGAGACTCCCACAGGGCAACCCTTGCGGCAAGGACAGGCTCATGCAGTAGCCGCGATTCCACAGCGCGTCTGCGCTCCCAGGTCAGAGTGCCGAGGACATATTCGCCTGCAAGTTCGTCAAGCGCGCTGAGTTCTTCCGGCGTCATTCCATACACTCACGAAGGGATTGCAGGCCACGGCGTACCCAGGCCTTTACGCTGCCCAGTGGGGATCGGAGGCGCTCGGCGATTTCGCTATGCGAGCAGCCGTCAAGATACGCGTAGAGGATGCTGGCCCGACGGGGGGCGTCCAGCCGTTCAAGGCACTGGGCCAGACGGCCATGCATTAGCGGATCGGCAGCGATAGAGAACGCGTTCGGAGCGTGCGTTGAGGCGGCGTTCACATGGGTGTCGAGCATGTCTTCGTCCACATCGACCTCCTGATTCCGACGCCGTACCGTGTTGAGCGCCTGATGACGGACAATGCTGAATATCCACCCGCGGCCGGCACCGCGCCTGACATCGAACGTCGCCGCTTGCGTCCATACTTTCACGAACGCATCGTGCACCACGTCTTCAGCCAGTTGCCGATCGCGCACGATGCGTTGAGCGACGCCTAGCAGATAAGCGGCGTCCCGCTCATAGAGTTGCTGCAATGCTTTTGGGTCTTGCCGAGCGCATGCGGCAATCGAGGCTTCGTAGTCAAACTCGTCCGTCTTTTCGCGCACAGGCACCTCTCGGAAGCGATCGGCGACACGTTGGCACATGCCGCCGAAGGTCGACTACGTTTCCCGAAAAATGACGTTGTCGCGCAATCCTGTCAAGAGGCCTTCCAGAAAATGTAGTCAGCCTGATATTTGACGGTTTGTTTCGCGCCTTTGGTGGCCATACTGCATTGCGAGGTCGGCGCAGTGCCACCTTGGGTCGCGAGCCGCTGAATGTAGGTGATGCCCTGCATCGCGCCGGTCCCCGTCGCGGGATTCGCCTTGACCAATTGCAGCGGGATATTTCCAGTGCCTGCGGGCGATACGGCCACCTGTGTCGCCGTCACCTTCGAGCCGTCGCGGGATTCCCACGTGGCGGGCGGGCCGTAATACTTGCCGACCGCGTTTCCGGATCGGTCGACCAGAACGGCGTCGGGCCCGACGAAGGCCCATTCGAACTGGCCCATCGCCTCTTTCTTTTCCCGGCACTCATACAGGATTTCCCCTTTGCCTACGGTTTGCATGGCGACGCGATGGCCGTCAGGCACTTTCACGGCATCGGCGACCGGTGCCGATGCACTGGGCACTGACATGTTTGCGGCGCAAGCGCCAAGAAGGAGGGGGGCGGCCAAGCTGACAAAGACGATGCGCTTCATGGCAAAACTCCTGTGTCCGTTTGATAAGGTCGACGCTCCAGATTCGGGAGCATCACTCTCTCTACACACGAGATGCCGCTTTGGATGCAGTCAGTCGCAAATATTTGCGCTGGCCGCCGGGTCTCTCCGGAGGTGTCATTTTCGTCGTGGACGACGTCCTGCGTCCGTGACCGCGTCCTGTAGCGCACGTGCCGTGATGGCGAGGAAAACAAAAAACCCGCGAAGACGTTATCTGTCGCGGGTTCTCGAATGCTACTGAATTTTCTTGCAAGTGTATCTGGTGCCCAGGGCCGGAATCGAACCGGCACGCCTTGCGGCGGGGGATTTTGAGTCCCCTGCGTCTACCAATTTCACCACCTGGGCAGGTGTGCGGGCACCGAACGGTGTCGCAGCTTGAGTCGTTCGAAAAACCTGATGGTTCACCGGACGAAGGCGAGATTATGACCGAAATTTGCCCCGGCCACAAGCCCGCCGCATGCGCTTTTCTTCTCCGTCGCCAAGTGCCTCTCGGCTCCCCCGGCGACGGTAATGGCAGACGCCCGATGATCAGTCAGAGACGAACACAAACTTGCCGTTCTTGATCTGTCCCATCACGCCCGCCCGCTGATCCAGCCCCACGTGATCCTGCGGGCTCAGGTTCATGATGCCGTTGGGAATCGCCAGGTTATGCGTCGACTCCAGCGCGTCGCGCAACGCTACGCGGAACGCCGGGGTGCCCGGCGCCGCCACCTTCGCTGCACGCGGCACGGCATCGTTGAGCAGATCCCACACGCCATAGGCATCGGCCGCGAACTGGGTCACGGTATCGGTGCCGTACTTGGCTTCGTACTTCTTCGTGAACGCCAACGCTGCCGTGCGCGCCGGATGTCCCGCAGGCAACGTCTTGGCGACCACGCCCGGCTGCGTCGGGAACAACGTGCCCTCGACATCCTTGCCGCCGACACGAACGAAGTCGTAGGTCGCGATACCGTGCGTCTGATAAATCTTGCCGGTATAGCCGCGCTCCTGAAGCGTGCGCTGCGGCAGGGCCGCCGGGGTGCCGGAACCGGCCACCAGAATGGCGTCCGGTTTGGCCGACATCAGCTTCAGGGCTTGCCCGGTGACGCTCGTATCCGTGCGGTTAAACCGTTCCTGCGCCACGATCTTCAGCTTGCGCAATTCGGCAAATTTCGTGAATTCCTTCAGCCAGCTATCGCCATAGGCATCGGCAAACCCGATAAAGCCCACCGTCTTGATGCCGTGGTTCGCCATATAGCGCGTCATCACGTCGGCCATCGCCGAATCGTTCGCGGCCATCTTGAACGCCCAGCGACGCTTTGCGTCCTGCGGCTCCACCGCGACTGCCGAGCCGATCAACGTAATCATCGGCGTTTCCGCCTCGGAAATCGGATCGAGCATCGCCAGTGCGCTCGGCGTGATGTTCGGCCCGACGATGACGTCGACCTTGTTCTCGCTGATCAACTTGCGCGTGTTCTTCACCGCCGTGCCCGGATCCGAGGCGTCGTCGAGAAAGACGTAATGCACCTTCTGCCCGCCGATCTGATCGGGCCAGAGTTGCATGGCGTTCTTGCTGGCAATACCGATGGCCGCCGCCGGTCCCGTCGACGACAGGTCGATGCCGACGGTCAGGTCGGCGCGTGCGGCCGTCGCCACACCGGTCAGGGTCAGAGCAAGCAGCAGGCCCGACAGGCGAATGCCGCGAAGCGTTGAGCGCATGAGGTCTCCTTTTGGTCGAATCGCATAAGCATACCGCACCGTCAGCGTTCGACCAGCCGGAAAAAATACGTCTCGGAGATGTCGCCGGGAGATTGTGTTTCGGCGTATTGACGAGCGGATGCCGCCAGCGGTGCCCGAGAATTGAGCACCGCTGGCGGCATCAGGAATACATCAAAGCTCGTAGCTCTCGTGCTCGCCGCGCAACGCCTGTTCTACCAGCTTGCGGGTAAGGATGGGTGAAAGCAGTTCAACCATCGTGAAGACATAGCCGCGCAGATAGGCGCCTTGCTTGAGCGCGACGCGCGTCACGTTGGTGCCGAAGAGGTGACCGACCTGAATGGCCCGGAGATTGCGGTCGCGCTCCGGGTCGAATGCCACCCCCGCCAGAATCCCCACGCCCAGTCCCAGCTCGACATAAGTCTTGATGACGTCCGCGTCGATGGCTTCGAGCACGATGTCCGGCTGCATATGACGCAGCGAGAACGCCTGATCGATCTTGGCGCGTCCGGCGAACTGCGGGTCATAAGTAATCAGCGGGTACTTGGCCAGATCCTCGATGCCCACCGACGGCAATTGCAGCAGCGGGTGATCGGGCGGCACCACCGCCACGTGCTGCCACTGATAGCAGGGCAGCGACACCAGATCCTTATAGCCGGCGATGGCTTCGGTGGCGATCGCCAGATCGGCCTGATCATGCAGCACCATCTCGGCGATCTGCGTCGGGCTGCCTTGCAGAATCGACAGACGCACCTTCGGATAGCGCTTCTTGAACTCGGCCACGGCGTGCGGCAGCGAGTAGCGCGCCTGCGTGTGCGTGGTGGCAATGGTCAGGCTGCCCTGATCCTGTGCCGCGTAGTCCTTGCCGATCCGCTTGAGGCTTTCCACCTCCATCAGAATCCGCTCGACGGACTCGAAGATGATGCGCCCGGGTTCCGTCAGGTTACGGATGCGCTTCCCATGACGGGCAAAGATGTCCACGCCGAGCTCTTCTTCAAGCTCGATGATGGCCTTGGAAACGCCCGGTTGGGAGGTGAAGAGCGCTTTTGCGGCTTCCGTCAGGTTGAAGTTCTGGCGGACGGCCTCGCGCACGAAACGAAACTGGTGCAGGTTCATTTGTATAACTTTAGAAAATATACAAACAATTTTTAATTCGTTTGAAGTATATAGCCTTTTCATTACAGTGGGTGCCACTGTTTCGATAACGTTATTCCTTTCAGGCATTTAGGACCTACCAGGAACGTCATTCATGTCGCTGTGGCTCGAACCCCTTTCCGGATTTGGCGTCGGCCTGCTGGTCGGCCTGACCGGTGTAGGCGGCGGCTCACTGATGACGCCCCTGCTCACGCTCCTGCTGGGCTACGCCGCGCCTGTCGCCGTGGGAACGGACCTGGCGTTTGCCGCGATCACCAAGAGTTTCGGGACGGTCGCGCACCGCTCGCACGGCCACGTGAAATGGCACATCGTGCGTCGGCTCACGCTTGGCGCACTGCCGGCGGCGCTGGTCACCATCCTGTTCCTGAAGCGTCTGGGCGGTATCGACGAGGCGGCGCTGCACGTCATCAAGCTGACGATTGCGGCGTCGGTGCTGCTCACGGTGCTCTCGCTGCTCTTCCGCGCCAAGCTGCTCGCGGCGCTGCGCGCGCATCCGAACTGGCAATTGACGGGGCGCTCGCAGGCCGTGGCGACAGTGATCGTCGGCGCGGTCATCGGCGTGCTGGTCACGATTTCCTCGATTGGCGCAGGCGCCGTGGGCGCGACGCTGATCCTGATGTTGTATCCGCAGTTGGAACCGGCCGAAGTCGCCGGTACCGATATCGCCTACGCGGTGCCGCTCACGGCCATTGCCGCGTTGGGTCATATCTGGCTCGAGACGGTGCACTGGGCACTGCTCGGCAGTCTGCTGATCGGCTCCCTGCCGGGGATCTGGCTGGGCGCGAAGCTTACCCGTCATCTGCCCGAGCGCATCGTACGCGCGGCGCTGGCGGCGACGCTCACGCTCGCGGCAGTCAAGCTGGTCGGCTGACACCCCACATAAAACAAGGAGTTCGCGACATGCGAAACGAATCCCGCTGGGAACCCACCCCGGCAGCCGTACCGTCGGGCGTGGCCGATGCCGAGCATCAGGACATGGCGTTGCTCGACGAAATGGAAGCCGTGCTGGCTGAGCGACTCGCCCGCATCGCTGGTTCGCACCGCAATGTGAAGTTCGCGAGCAGCCTCGCGGCCGAAGACATGCTCATCACGCACGTCATCCTGCGTCAGCAACTGCCGATCACCGTCTTCACGCTGAACACCGGCCGTCTGCACGAGGAGACGGTCGGCATGATCGACAAGATCAAGGCGCGCTATGGCTATGACGTCGTGCAATACGCGCCGCATGCCGACGCCGTCGAGCAGTACGTCACCGAACATGGTGCGAACGCGTTCTACGAGAGCGTCGATCTGCGCAAGGCGTGCTGCCAGATCCGCAAGGTCGAGCCGCTGGGTCGTGCCCTCGCAGACGCCGACGCATGGCTCACCGGCCAGCGTCGCGAGCAATCGGTCACCCGAGGCGAACTGGCCTTCGCGGAACAGGACGACGCCCGTGGCATTGCCAAGTACAACCCGCTGTTCGACTGGACCGAAGCGCAAGTGTGGGCTTACCTGACCGCGCGCGACGTGCCGGTCAACCCGCTGCACGCACGCGGCTATCCGAGCATCGGCTGCGAGCCGTGCACCCGCGCGATTCGCCCCGGCGAAGACAGCCGGGCAGGGCGCTGGTGGTGGGAGTCGCGTGACAGCAAGGAGTGCGGGCTGCACGCGAGCAACCTGAGCAAGATCCCGGTGTCGGTGCAGTCGAACTGATCGGCCGGAATGCCGGGTAACAAGATAGAAGACGATGTGACGGACAGACGACACTGACGCACATCGGGCAACAAGACTCTCGAAAAATTCGGAATCACTCGGAATCACTCGGAATCGTTAAGGAAGGGAACACTATGGGTGCGATGCACGAAGTTGCGCAGGCCAATGGCTCGCGAATGGATCATCTGGACTGGCTCGAAGCCGAATCGATGTACATCCTGCGCGAGGTCGTGGCGGAGTGCCGTAAGCCTGCGTTGCTTTTCTCGGGCGGCAAGGATTCGGTCGTGGTGCTGCACCTGGCGCTCAAGGCGTTCGGTCTCGGTCCGGGCCGCAAGACCCAACTGCCGTTCCCGCTCGTGCACATCGACACGGGCCACAACTATCCGGAAGTGATCGAGTTCCGTGATCGTCACGCCGAGGCGCTGGGCGCCGAGCTGGTCGTCGGCCACGTCGAAGACTCGATCGCGCGCGGCACGGTGCGTCTGCGTCGCGAGAACGATTCGCGCAACGCCGCGCAGGCCGTCACGCTGCTGGAAACCATTGACGAATACGGGTACGACGCCATGATCGGCGGCGCCCGTCGCGACGAAGAAAAGGCACGTGCCAAGGAGCGCATCTTCTCGTTCCGCGACGAATTCGGTCAGTGGGACCCGAAGGCGCAGCGCCCGGAACTGTGGCACCTGTTCAACGCCCGTCTGCATAAGGGCGAGCACCTGCGCGTGTTCCCGATTTCGAACTGGACCGAGCTGGACGTGTGGCAGTACATCGCGCGCGAGAACCTCGATCTGCCGTCGATCTATTACTCGCACGAGCGTGAGATCGTGCGTCGCAACGGGCTGCTCGTGCCGGTCACGCCGCTCACGCCGAAGCAGGATGGCGAGACGAGCGAACTGGCGCAGGTGCGCTTCCGTACCGTGGGCGACATCAGCTGCACGTGCCCGGTGGCCAGCGTTGCCGCGAGCCCGGTGGAGATCATCGCCGAGACGGCCGTGACGGATATCACCGAGCGCGGCGCCACCCGCATGGACGATCAGACGTCCGAAGCGGCGATGGAGCAGCGCAAGAAGCAAGGGTATTTCTGATTCGCCGGCACGCACCGCGATCAGATCCACGTTCAGACACACCGGCCCGCAGCGCGACACACCGCATCGCTCCGGGGCCAAGCAATCGAGTTGAAAAGATCATGAGCCTCACCCCGCATCAGGAAGACCTCGGCGTGCTGCGTTTCATCACGGCAGGCAGCGTCGACGACGGCAAGAGCACGCTGATCGGCCGTCTGCTGTACGACAGCAAGTCGGTGCTGACCGACCAGCTCTCCGCGCTCGCACGCGCCAAGCACAAGCGCACCGCCGGCGAAGACATCGACTTCTCGCTGCTGACCGACGGCCTCGAAGCCGAGCGCGAGCAGGGCATTACCATCGACGTCGCCTACCGCTATTTCACGACGGCGCGCCGCAAGTTCATCATCGCCGACACGCCGGGCCACGAGCAGTACACGCGCAACATGGTCACGGGCGCATCGACGGCGCACGCCGCCATCATTCTGGTCGATGCCACGCGTGTGACCGAAGTCGACGGGCGCACCGAGCTGCTCGCGCAGACCAAGCGTCACAGCGCGATCGTGAAGCTGCTGGGTTTGCAGCACGTGATCGTGGCCATCAACAAGATGGACCTGATCGACTACAGCGAGACGGCGTTCGACAACATTCGCGCGGCGTACCTCGAACTGGCGCAGCGCCTCGGTTTGCAGGACGTGCGCTTCGTGCCGGTCTCGGCACTCAAGGGCGACAACATCGTGTACGCGAGCGAGCGCATGCCGTGGTATCAGGACGAGCCGCTGCTCGACGTGCTCGAATCGCTGCCGGTCGCGCAGACCGGCGGTGAGCTGCGCTTCCCGGTGCAACTGGTCGCGCGTCAGGACGGCTCGCACGCCGACGACTTCCGTGGCTACATGGGCCGCGTGGAATCGGGTTCGGTGCGCGTGGGGCAATCGTTGCGCGTGCTGCCCGCGGGCCGCACGGCCACCGTCGCGGAAATTGTCGGCCCGCGTGGTCAGATCGAAGAAGCGTTCGCCGGGCAATGCGTGACGATTCGTCTGACGGAAGACGTGGACGTGTCGCGCGGCGATACCTTCGTGGGTGAAGACTCCGCGCTGGAGCCATCGCGCAAGCTCTCGGCCGACGTCTGCTGGTTCGACGAAGACGCGCTCGCGCCGCAACGCAAGTACCTGCTCAAGCAAGCGACCAGCACGGTATACGTGAAGATCGGCAGCGTGGACACGGTGCTGGACGTCAGCACGCTCTCGCACGGCACGGACAAGGCGACGCTCGCCATGAACGATATCGGACGCGTGCAATTGAGCCTGCAAAAGCCGGTGGCGGCCGACACATACGATGCCAACCCGGCCACGGGCGCCTTCGTGCTGATCGACGAAGCGACCCATCACACGGTGGCCGCCGGTATGATTCGTGCGCTGGCGGCCTAACGCCGGTCGCTTAGCCAACCTTGTCTCGCATTGGCACGGCACACGGTGCGCATGAGCGCGCCGGTGTCGGCAAAGAAAATCGACGGACCCACGAAACGACGGCAGCATCATGACGACGACGCACGCACCCCAATCGCAACCGGTTCAACGACCGGGCAAGGTCTATCTGGTGGGCGCCGGTCCGGGCGCCGCCGACCTGATCACGGTGCGCGGCGCACGTCTGCTGGCACAGGCGGACGTGGTGCTTCACGACGCGCTCGTCGAACCGGAAATGCTCTCGCTGTGCCCGCAGGCGAAGCTCGTCGCCGTGGGCAAACGCTGCGGCAAACTCTCCAGCGCGCAGCAATTCATCAATAAGCAACTGATCGATCACGCCCGTACACATGGGCTGGTAGTGCGCCTGAAAGGCGGCGATCCCATGCTGTTCGGCCGGGCAGACGAAGAACTGCGCGCGCTGGAAGCCGCAGGGATCGAGGTCGAGGTCGTGCCGGGCATCACGGCGGCGCTCGCCAGTGCCGCTTCGCTTGGACGTTCGCTGACCTTGCGCGGTGTGTCGCGCAGCGTGGCATTCGTCACGCAAAGCCGGGCGCCCGGCTCGCCGGAGATCGCGCAGGACGCGTCGGCGGATTCGCTCGTCTACTACATGGGCCGCGATGCCGCCGCGCGCATCGCCTCGGAACTGATCGAGGCGGGCAAGTCGCCGGGCACCCCCGTGGCGATCGTCGAGTCGGTGACGACATCACGCGAGCGTCGCATCGGCATGACGCTCGCCGACGTGCGCGACGGCGTTGCCGTCTCGTGGTTCGACAGTTCGCAACCCAGCGTGATATTGGTCGGCGAGGCGTTTGCCGACGTGCTGGCGCAACCCGAACTTCAGGCGCACGCCGACACGCAACCGCCGGTGTCGGCGGCCGCGTAAGCGGGCCTAAAGCACACCCAAAGCACACCCAAAGCACAACTCAACCGACGTTCGGCATACGAACGGCGGCAATGCCACGGTTCGGGTGTTCGATACCGTGCATTTCGCGCAGGTGTCGGTGCGGATCGTGCACGCCGGCCCATCGGAAGCTTTGAATCGCCAGTGCAACGATCGCGAGCCCTTTCGTCACGGGATGTCCCTGCATGACGATCAGTCTCGCAAGTCCCATCGAGAGACCGACCTCTTCGATGAGCTCGGCAATCGAGAACTCGCCCTTTGCATCCACAGACGCCACGAGTGCCCTGGCTCGATCCATTGATCGCTGCACGTCGCGCGCGCCCTTTCGCGTCATCAGCCTGTCGACGACGTCCTCGACGGACACGCCACGTCCGCGCTGATTCACCGCATCGATCAGGCTTCGCAGCGCTGCTGTGACCCCGGCCTGTGAAGACAACGCATCGAGGTGCTTCATGATGCGCGACAACGTTTCCTGTTCGTGCAAAGCCGTGCGGTCCGGGCCGTGCTTCAGGTCGGTGAGGGCGCAGTGAAACATGAAGAAATTCCGCTCGTAGATATCCGTCAGGCCGGTGACCCAGTCGGGAAACGCAAAGCCGTTGTCGCTGTCTTCAGGCTTCGATAACGCAGACGCCTCCTGGGGAATCTGCTTGAGGGCAGTGAAATCCGTCACGAGGTCGCTGACATCTGGCCTCGCCGCGTTTGCTGGTACGGGCGTCAATGTCGTTGCAGGGGCGGCATGGAAGCTCGGAGCGTTCCATGGCAAGAGGGTCTGAACGATTTGCATAACGAGAACTCCTGTGAAGTGTTGCGCTGCGTCAATGGGAAAGTCAAAGTCGGAGGGCGACGCGTACCGGCGCCACATCGTTGAAGTCACGAAACAGGTGCACGTTTGCCAGAAAGGTCAGATCGATTTCCTTCGTCCCGATGGCATAAGCTCCGCCTTCCCTGACCAGTTCGTATGGACCCGCCATGGCATTCAGATGCGTGCGCACCACGTTGATGATCGTTCGGCTGTCCGGGTGCGAAACGAGGCCTAGCGCGGGATCGAGAAAGTAGTACTGCGCAGCGGCGCCAGTGCGAATGTGCCGCCCCATCAGGAGCGTGCGGGTTCCGGCCGAAATTTCGAACGCACGCTCGGTGTCCTGTGCGCCGTTGAAGAGTGTGTCGAGTGTCTCGATGCCCAGAGACAGGGATCGCTGCGGCAAATATTTAAGCTTGATACGGCCCAGTTCGCTGAGATCCTGCATGAGTCGTTCCGTGGCGGATGGCGGCAGTGCTGCCGCGCGGTTGAAGACGGTCACCGCCGTTTCTACCGGGAAGTTCTCGCTCAGGAGCGGGCACGCCCGCAACAGTCCGTTACGGACATGCCCGAGATAAACCCGTGCGCGCTGTGTGATCGGTTTGTAGAGCGCCCCCAGCCGTGTTGCCTCGTCGGATAGCGGACTGAGCACGAACGTCTCGGCGGCATCCAGTACGTCTTGCAGATAGTCGATGCGCCCGGCGAGCTTGCCGAGGGTTTCGGCGTCCGTTACCGAAAGGTCGATGAAGTCGAGTTTCAGCAGACGCAGTTGCCATTGCGGCGGGATGGCGTTGCCCGCAGTGTCTGCATTTGTCACGGCGCGCCGCGCGCTCTCGAAGACCGGATCGCGCATATCGCGCAATTCGTCGAAGCGGGCGCGAAAGCCCTGATCGATGCGCCAGGCGGTGTCCGGATCTTCCAGCTCGGGCGCCGCAAAATCCGCCTGGGTCACGACATGCCAGCTTCCCGATTGCGAACGGCGCAGGAGCGGGGCGTCTTCCTTGATCGCTTCCGAGGCGGATTCCGGCGCCATGCGGAAGAAGCCGGTCTTGCTATCGAGCGAGAGGTAGGCGCGCGTGTCTGAGTCGATGGCGGCGTAGAACCTGCCGTCCACGCGGTGCAGGCCCAGGATCAGTGCGTCTTCTGCGCATGGGGCCTTCGATACGAAATACTTGTAGCGGGCGTCTCCGCGCAGAAACAACATCACCTTGAAACGTGAGGCTGCGATGCCTTGCGCCCCGATCGCGGATAAGGAATTCTCCCATCCCTGTTTGAACATTGCGCTGTCGTGGGTCGCCAATCCGATGCCCATACCGATGGTGCCGATGGTGGCATCGGTGATCGAGTAGGCCAGACTGATGGGGCGTGCGAACGGAAGTGCCCAACTGCCGAGTCCCAGAGCCAGATCGACTTTCGAGAACTTGTCCATGAGCTCAAGCACCGGGCGGTACTCGGATTTTCTGGTCGGTGGCGCGGTGTGATTGTGTCGCGACTCATAGGCTGATGCGATGGCGGTGAAGGTGTCGATGGAGGCGGTGTCGCGTACGCCTCGCATGTCGATGTTCGGCGCGTTGTACCAGGTGGCATTGTTGGGCGCGCGGTCGAACAGGCTGACGATGCGCTCGCGGGTCGCGTCGCTGCGAATTTGTTCGGTGAACCACCTGGACATCCGGTCGCGATCGTCGAAACCGTAGATTCGCATGCCATCGGCATAGGGCGCGATCACCAGACAGGGGGAGCGACCCGTAATCGAGACGCGCATCAGCCGGGATTTCCATTGGCTCACCCAGAGCCACTCCCGCTCGACGTCGGGGGTCTTGATCTCGTTTTCGAGGTCGTCGCCGCCAAGTCGACCGATTTCGATCGGTCCGGCAATCCGTGCCGCGATGTGCACTTGATCCACTGGCATGCGTTGCCGGCTCCGGGCCATCCATACCTGTGCAATGAACTCGGATTTGAGTACTTTGCGGACTTTGCCGCGCGACGTTTCCCAGAACTGCGTGTCGGCGCGTTCAATGTTTTGCCTCAACTCGTTCATCGTGGCCTCATCCAGGACGTCTTCAACCGTCAGCGGATGTTGGACCGGTTTGTTCATGCGGTACACAGACGTGTATTGGTTGCCCACTTCCGGGAGAAGCAGCGTGAGCTGCTTCGTGTCCTGCGACGGAATCGTGCCGAGCATCACGGCCTCGGTCAGCGATTGCACATTGCGCCCTGCGATACGGACATAGATCAGGTCGCCGTTGGCTGGAGTTACGCCAAGGGTCGTCAACCGGTTGCCGAGGTGGCGCCGCACGAGTTGTCTGATCTGGGGAACAGCCGTCGAAATGTCGTATCGCAGCGTTTCCACATGGGCCACGCTTCTGACGTCGCGCAAGGTGATGCCGGCCGGCTGGCCGGGCAACGACAGTCCCGCCGACTGACTCCGCTCCCGGAGCGTTTGCAGGCCCTGTTCCACGGTCTCCGAGTTCACGCCCGCGAACCATGTCAGGTACTGCGCGATGCGCGGCCCGGTATCGTGGTGACTCGCATGTAGTGAACCATCAGCCTTGACGGTATCCAGGGTGGCCTGCATCGCCATCGCGATAAGCCCCTGCGCTGTCTGTCTGTGCAGTTTCGTGACGGGGACACCGTTCAGCGCCTCTGTCTGAAGGGCGCGGGGGAGCCGTTCGCACAGTGTGTTGCGCAACCCCAGCGCGTTGCTTTCGATGTCGCGGAACAGCGCCTGCGGCGACGCGAACGCGCGCCACGCCGCAGCATCTCCCTGCAGATAGAGCAACGTCGTGCCATTGCCCGCCGGCTCTGTGACGACACAGCTCCCGGCCGGGGCGACGACGTGGTCTTTCTCCTCCTGACGGATCGTAAATTCGAGGCGATGGGTGGCAAACAAGATGCCTGACGCATCGTTTGACAGCGACAGATTGGTCAGTGCGCTCTGTCCCAGATAGAACGGCCGATTGCCGATCAGCGCATGCGTGTACCCGAGCGAGAGTTCGTCGAGCGCGAACGCGGTACCGATGGCCTGCGTGAGGCTTGAATTTGCCTTCGTCGCCAGGTCGGGCGGCGACTCCCACGTTTTCGCTGATCTGTCGTCGCACGCCGTGCGCCATCGGCCGACAATGTCATCGAATCGCGCCGAGGTCATGACGGTAGGCGCTTCATATACGGCGCCGGCAAGCGTCATGCGACTGACATCGAAGCTCACGCCGTCATCCGGGGCGGTGATGTTCAACTGGCCCGAGCGAATGAGTTCGGCCGCGTCATGCAACGACCAGTAGGTGACTCGCTGCAGACGCCCTCCATTCCTGGCCGGCGCATGCTGCCTGAGTCGCAGCTTGGTTCGGTTGACACCGGAAAATTCAGTCGCGTTCGATAGCAGTCCGTCGAGCAGCGTGCGCTCCGAGGGCGGCGCAGTGAACTTCAGTAATGGCGAAAACGCCACATGAAGTTCCGTGTGCGTGGCGCCACGGTGCCGCCACAGGTGCGCAATGTCGAAAAGGCTTTGCAGTGCCGGCGAGGCGCGCATCTCGGTCGTCGCGGGCGACGCGCCGATGCCCGTGCGTTTGATGATCACGGGTGGGAGCGTGGTCGCCCCATCGACCCCCGGCAGCGCGAGCGGCGCGAACGATGAGATGGCTGCCAATGCGGCGTCCACCTGTGCGGACATCGGGGCCGCAGCGTCGGCCACATAACGGGAAGCATCGGCAAACGTCTGTGCGAGCCGGTCGAGAAGGGCGGTCTCGGAAATGTTTGGCGAGATGTTCGGCGATGACAGGTCGGGTATGCCATCGAAGGCGGAGGGCGGCGCGTAATACGGCGTCTGCCCGCTATCGGGCCGGTACTGCGGCAGCGATGTGGCGTAGAGCAGCCCGAGCGCACAGCCGGTTTTCCCTGAACGCTTGAGGCGCGGCAGGAGAGCGACCTGCGTTGGTTCGACTTCATGTGGGAGCGCGAGCGTGAATCGGGGATCGTGCACAGGCGTCTTGCTCCCCAGCAGCAGGAAGTCTTGCCATGCCCCCGTGATCCATTCGCGCCACTCGCAAAAGTAGCGATGCCAGGCGCTGCCGAAACGGGCGGACTCTGCGCTCGGCACGTGCTCGCGAGTCAGTGAGCGCGCCAGATCGCGCAGTGAACGTCGGCTGAGGAGGCGACGACAGACGTCTTCGACCGTTTCCCGCTGTGTCCGTCGAGCGAGCGCTTCGGGCAGCATGTTCACGAGATGGATGGCGAGTTGCGGCGCCTCGTCGAACACGTCGGCAAACTCGCCGATGAGCGTATCGTTCAATGCCGCCAGATCGTGCTGCGGCACGTTGACTTCCGCGAGGCGGAGCATCAGGCCGAGAGCGGGTTGGGCTTCCGGGGGCCCGTTGACGATGGCATTCGCCCCCGAGGCCAGCCGGTCGAAGCGGGTGATCCCGGCGAGTGGGCTGGTGTGCACCATGCGTTCGGAGTCGACCGGCCGGGGGGCCAAGGGGCCTGCCGCAGGAGACACACGGGTTGCGTTTGGAAACATGCCTGAGCTCCCATCGGAGAGGAACTGCCGTGCAATGACATGGGGGCCGACGTGTGACGTGAAGCATGGCGCGCCGGTCGTTCGACACCAGTCTGTCGGCGCACTCATGCAGCAGCTTGCAGATAGTGTTCAAATCGTCGGGGGCGACGGAATGCGGGCCGCCAGGCGAGATCGCCGTCAAATGTGCAGGGCAACGCGCGCCAGCACCGGCTCCGTATAGTCGCGGTACAGCATCACATCGGCGAGCCTGGACAAGTCGATTTCTTTCGTCTCGATGGCGAGCACCGAGCCCCGACTGATCAGGTCGTATACGCTCGCCATGGCATTGAGGTGGGCGCGCATCATGCTCAGTAGCTTCGCGTAATCCGGATGCACGATGATCGCTACGGCCGGGTCCATGAAGTAATACTCCGTAGCCCCGGTGTCACGCATACGCCGACCTAGCAACAGCGTGCGCGTGCCTGCTGTCACTTCATACGCCCGGGCGCCTTGTCGTGCGCCATCGAACAGTGTGTCCAGACTGGGGAATCCGAGCGATATCGATGGCGACTCGATGTAGCTGAGCGTGGCCTGACCGAACTCGTTGAGATCGTTGACATAGTCGCTGGTGACCGAGGGCGGCCATCGGCCGATGCGATTGAACATCTCTACCATCGATTCGATTCGCAGTGACGGCGACATCAGGGCACACGCACGCATCAGTCCCGCATGCACGTGGCTGATGTAGACGCGCGGGCGCTGGATCACTTCCCGATATACCGCGCCCAGACGCTGCGCATCGCTGGACAGCGGACTGATGACGAAGGGTTCGGCGGCATCCACCACGTTTTGCAGAACGTCGATGCGCCCGGCAAGCGTGCCGAGTCTTTCCAGGTCTTGCTCCGACAGATCGAGAAATTCGAGCTTGCGCAACCGCAATTGCCAGCGAAGCTGCGTGTGCGTGCCGGAGGTGCCCGAACTCGTGACCGCGCGACGGGCGCGTTCGAAGGCGGCATGACGTGCATCACGCAACCGATCGTGGCGAGCCCGGAAGCCCTGATCGATACGCCACGCCGTTTGTGGCTCATCCAGCGCCAACACGTGAAACTCGGATTGCACCGGGACGTGCCAGTGACCGCTGGGCGAGCGCGTCAGGAGCGGTGCGCTGTCGCTGACCGATGCGCCCGGATCGGCGTCGATCATGCGGAAAAATCCGGTCATCTCATCGAATGACAAATAGGCGCGCGTGTCCGAGTCGATGGCCGCATAGAACCTGCCGGCAACGCGGTGCAAGCCCTCGATCAGGGCCTCCTCTTCGCGCGGGGCGTCGGCGACGAAGTACCTGTAGCGCAGGTCGCCCTTCAGTATCATGAGCGCCCGAAAGTGCGCCGCTCTCATGCCTTGCGCACCGATGGCGGATAGCACGGAGTGCCACCCCTGCCTGGACAAATCCGAATCGTCGGTCATGAGGCCGCCGACCATGCTGATTACGCCGACCCCCATGTCGGCCGCAGAGTAAGCGATGCTGATCGGACGGGCTGCCGGCAGCAGCCAGGTGCCCACGCCCAGCGCCAGATCGAATTTCGCCATCAGATCCATGATCGTCAGCACGGGACGCGTGCCGGATTCCGTGCCCGCGTCATGCTGCCAATGCGTTTGCTGACGCATCTCATACGCCGATGCTACCGCTGTGAAAGTATCGCGCGCGAGTGTCTCTCGCGCTCCCTTGTCGTCGAGACTGGCCTTCGCAAGCCACGCGGCGTCGGGCAAGGTGAATTCGGAGAGTGTCGATGCGATGCGCGCCCGCGTCGTATCGTTGCGCATTTGCTGATCGAACCACGTCGTCAATTGCGAGCGATCGTCGAAACCATACACGCGCAGGCCTTCGGAGTAGGGGGCGATCAACAGGCATGGCGTCTGCCCGGCGATCGATGCGAGCATCAGCGAGGTAGCGCGCCCGGCAATGCGCAACCATTCCCGCTCCACCCCCGGCGTTTCGATGACCTGTGCGAGGTATTCGCCGTTTAGCCGACGCAGTTCGATGGGGCCGGCGATGTGCGACGCGATGGTGACCAGACTGTCCGACATCTGCCGATGCGTGCGGTGTAACCAGACTTGCGCGATGAATTCGGATTTGATGACGTTGCGGACGTGATCGCGCGACGTGTCCCAGAACGTCTGGCTGGCGCAGTCGAGTTTCGTCCGTAGGGTTTCGGCAGACGTGCTG
Organism: Pandoraea sp. LA3; assembly: GCF_022696215.1. NCBI lineage: Bacteria > Pseudomonadati > Pseudomonadota > Betaproteobacteria > Burkholderiales > Burkholderiaceae > Pandoraea > Pandoraea sp. LA3. The sequence continues at coordinate 62,094 of NZ_PTPY01000018.1, forward strand.
TCGAAGACATCTTTGAAGACCGGCGCGCGGCCCGAACCGGCCATGTTTTGCAGGCCGTGAGCACCCTGCACGAGCAGCGGCAGATCGGCGAACTTGTCCATGTCGAGCGACGGACTGAGGACAACGTCGGTCAGCGATTTCGCTTCCAGCCAACTGACTTTGACATAGACCGTGTCGGGGTCGATGCGATGCGCACCGCACCGCTTCAACTGTGCTCTGAGATGTTGCTGTGTCACGAGGCGCACGCGCGGGATCGATGACGATACCCGGTGTCGCAGGTCCGCGAGGTGACCGATTGCCGAGACGTCACGCAGCGACACTTCGGGCAACTTGCCGACGGTGCGAAGCTTGTCGGAACGCATCTGCGCCCGGCGCTGTTGCAGACTGAGCGCCACAGCGGGCGAGTTCGCGCCGGAAAGCCACGCGAGATATTGCGCGAGGCGAGGGCGTGTGTGCGTGCCGGCGAGCGGTAGCGGGCCGTCCGCCGCGATCGTGGCGAGCGTGGCCTGCGTTGCGAGTTCCAGTGGCTGCTTGACTTGTTGATGCCGCAGCGTGACCGTGGGCACCTGCGTTTGGGCGCACCGGCGCAGCGATAGCGGCAGACGGTCGCACAGCAGGTTGAGCAGCGCCGCTTCGTTGTTGCCGATGTCGTCGAGCAATGCCTGTTTGGACGCATAAGCTCGCCACGATTGCGCGTCGCCTTGAACGTAGAGCAGCGTGGTGTCGTTTGCCGATGGCGCACTGACCACGCACGTGCCCGCTGGCGTGGCCACCTGCGACGTGCCATTGCCGATGTGTACGGAAAACTCCAGCCGATGGGAGGTGAAGACGTGGTTCGACGGATCGTCCGAGAGTGAAATGTTGGCCAGTGCGGCTTGTCCCAGATGCAGGGCCCGATTGGGGAGAACCCCGTTGTTCCGGGCCAGCGACAGATCGCCTGCCGCCAGCGCGGTGCTCACCGCAGTGGTCAGGCTGGCGTTCGCCCGCTGCGTCAGATCGCCGGACGGGTTCCACATCCTGGCGGCTCGCTCCCGGCACGCCACGATCCATCGCGAGACGATCTCACCCAATCGCGCCGCCGACAGGAGCGAGGGCGTTTCGTAGATGGCGCCTTCCGGCGTCTCGACGCAAACATCGAAGTCGACGTCGGCGTCCGCTTCGGTCAGGTTGAGCTTGCCGGCACGGATGTGGTTGGCCGCGTCCGGCAGCGACCAGTACGTCACCCGCTTGGTCCGGCCGCCGTTTTCAGACGGCATGTGGCGCCTGAGCCTGAGTTGGGTCACATTGGACGAGCGGAGTTCGTCGGCGTCACCGAGCAGGCCGTAAAGCAGCGTTTCCTCAGTCGGCAAGGGCGTGAACGTGAGCATCGGGCTGAACCGCGCGTGCAGCTCCTGGTGGGCCGCGACACGGTGTCGCCACAACTGGGCGACATTCATCAGATGCTGCATTTCCGGCGAGGCGGACATGCCGGGGAAGGGCGACGCGTTTGCCGTGCCGTTCGTGACGAGGAGGGCCGGTCTGGCAGGCAGGTAGGCGTTCACGGCAGGTAAGCCGCATGACGGGAGAGACCGGAGCCGTTCAAGTGTCGCGTGCAGCGCGCCGGCGGCAGGCATGGAGAGTGACATCGCGAGGTGAGACGAATCCGCGAGTATCCGGCCGATACGGGCGAGCATCGTCTGGTCCGCTGCGGGCATCGGGGTGATGTCCTCGGGGACATCGAAATCGGCGTCGCCGGCGATCGGCTCGCGCGATGCGGGGAATGCGCCCGGCAGTCGGTCCGGCTGACCCGGGCGCTGTTGATGACATCCCGACGACAGGAACAGCAATCCCAGCAAGTACCCTGTCTTTCCGCTGCGGGTGAAATCCAATGCGGGCACGTCGTGCGAACCGCGCGAGGGACTCGTCGACGTGTTCGTCAGCGTGATGCCGCGATCGTCGGCACACGCCCCGCTACCCAGCAATAGAAACGTTTGCCACGCCTTGACGATCGACGTTCGCCAGTCGCGAAAGTAGCGCCACCATGCACTGCCGAAGCCGGGCGTTGGTGGGGGAGACGTTGTCTCGCATGCTTCGAACGGTTTGGGATCGGGCTGGACGATCTCGTCGAGTAGTGCTTCACAGACTTCCGCTACGGGCGTCTCTGGCCTACGTCCGGCAAGTTCGCCGGGGAGCTTGTCGAGAAGGTAGGTCGCCCGCGACGGATCGTCGCCGAACGTGTCAGCAATCCGTTCGATGAGGTTGTCATTCAGCGCGGCGAGGTCTTCGACCGGGACGTTGTGCGCGGCAAGCCGTAGCATGAGACCCACCGCCGTGCCGGCTTCCGGTGACTCGCCGAGCATCGCGCATGCCGCCGTCGATAGCGTCTCGAAACGTGCGCCGGCTGCATCCGTGCGATGGGGGGGCGTCTCGATGGACGTCTCGCCAAATCCGGCACGCGGCGTCGATGGCGCCAGTGCCCCTGCTGCGTTTGCCTGCATGTCGAGACCTCCGTCGGTTCTGGACTCAGAGGGTGGGCCTGATCGGGTGCCGAGCGTCGGCGCGAAGAGGGAGGATCAAACAAAACGCAGCGCTACCCGTATCGGCACGGCCTCGGCGTACTCGCGTATCAGATACACGTTATTGAGCCAGGTCAGATCGAGTTCGCTGGCGTGGACACCGTAGGTGCCGCCTTCAACGATCACGCCGTAGTCGCTCGCCATGGCGTATATGTGTTCGCGCGCGAGTTCGAGAAGCGTCGGATAGTCGTTGTGCACGACCATGGCCGCCGCAGGGTCCACGAAGTAGTATTGCGCCTCGCCTCCCGCCAGGAGGCGGCGTCCGAGCATCAAGGTGCGGGAACCTGCCCTCACTTCGAACGCGCGCGCTCCGGTGCGCGGGCCATCGAATAGCGTGCTTAGCGTCTGGATGCCGAACTCCAGCGACGGTGGGTTCAGGTATTGCGCAGTCATGCAACCGATTTCCTGAAGATCGGACATGAGCCAGAACGACTCCTGAGGCAGCAATCGTGCTTGATGGTTGAACAATTCAATCATCCTGGCGAGCGGGTAGCGCGAAGGAAACAACGCACACGCGCGCAGCAGTCCCGTGCGGACATGACCGAGATACACGCGCGGCCGCTGCGTGATGACTTTGCAGATGGCACCCACACGGTTGGCATCTGCGACCAGCGAACTGCTCGCGACGGTCTCTCCGGCGTCTACGACGTTTTGCAGATAGTCGATGCGTCCCGCAAGCTTGCCTAGCGTTTCGCTGTCGGTCACCGTGAAATCGATGAATTCAAGCCGGAGCATGCGCAATTGCCATAACGGCGACATCGCACTGGCGGACGTATCGACCGCGGTAATGCTGCGGCGCGCGGCCTCGAAGATCTCGTCACGCGAGTCGCGCAACATGTCGAAGCGGGCGCGAAACGTCTGATCGATGCGCCATGCGACATGCGGCTCTTCCAGCGTAGGTGTCGCGAACTCGGATTGCGCAGCGATGTGCCAATGGCCGGAGGGAGACAGCCGCATGAGGGGACCCTCGGCAGCCTGATCGGCTGTGCCGACCTTCGGTACGACGCGAAAGAAGCCGGTCGACTCGTCAAACGTGAGGTAGGCGCGGGTTTCGGCATCGATCGCAGCATAGAATTGCCCGTCGACAATGTGCAGGCCGCGAATCAGGGCATCTTCGGCGCGCGGCGCCTGCGTCAGGAAGTATTTGTAGCGCGCATCGCCGGTGATCATGAGCAACGCGCGATATCGCAGGCTGGAGATTCCCTGTGCGCCGACTGCCGACAACAGGGATTGCCCCCCTTGTGCGACCAGCGCGTCGTTATGCATCAACTCGCCGGCGGCCACGCCGAGCAAGCCGATGGTCGCGTCGAAGACGGAGTAGGCCAGACTGACGGGGCGAGCCGCCGGCATGACCCAGGTGCCGAATCCGAGGGCGAGGTCGATGTTCGACAATGTCCCCATCAGGGAGAGCAATGCCTCTTGCCCCTCTGTCGTGGGGTGCGGTGTGCGTTGTTGGCGCGATTCGTAAGTCGATGTCAGTGCGGCAAACGTGTCGAGCGCGCGGGTCTCGAGTTTTCTCGAAGTGTCGAGTTTGAGCGGCGTGTTCCCGGTGAGGTTGGCAGGGCTTGCGCCAATGAAGGTGCCGGCGATGCGCGCCCGCGTGGTGTCGCGATCGAGCTGTGTGCCAAGCCAGGACGCCATCATGGCCTGATCGTCGAAACCGTAGACGTTCATTCCATCGACATAGGGCGCGAGAAGCAGACACGGCGCCCGACCGGCGATCGAGACGACCATCAGCGATGTTTCCATGCCATTGACGTTGAGCCATGCACGATCCACGGCGGGCGCATCGATGCGGTGACCCAGTGACGTGATGTCGAGTCTGCCGAGCGTGATCGGGCCCGCGATCCGGGATGCGATGTGCACCTGATCCACGGTCATGGTCCGATTCGCCCGTCCGATCCAGACTTGTGCGATGAACTCGGACTTGATCACATTGCGGACCTTGAGTCGGGAGGTCTTCCAGAACTGAGTGACTTCGCTATCGAGCTTGCGTTGCAGTGTCGCCAGAGACGTATTGTCGATCACGTCATCGACACTCAGCACCTTGCCCGTTGTCGATTTAGACTTCCTGAACGTTCGAAATGCGCCGTCGGCGCCTTTCGCCAGTATCGGCATGGACAGATGGCTCGGGGTGCCCGGATGCGCAGTGGCGTTAAGCACGACATCGACAATCGACAACAACTCACGCGTGTCTGTCTGGACATAGACCTGATCTGGATTCGCGCCGCGAATGCCGGTGCGTTCCAACTGATGGATGAGAAAGGTCCGTACGGTCGGTTTGACTTGCGGGATGGCTTTCGACAAGGCAAGTCTGAGCGATTCCAGATGGACGACATTCTTGACGTCTGTCAGGGAAACGGCGCTTGAATGTCCCGGCAACGTTCGGTGCGCTGAGGCACATTGCTGCCGGAATGCCTGAATTCCCTGCTCGACGCCGGTGGCACTTGTCCCCGATAACCAGTCGCGGTACTGTGAAATTCGCGATGGGGTGTCGCGGTTTGCACTCGCCAGGGCGCCATCGGCGGCTATGGTGTCGAGCGTTGCCTGCATGGCGAGCGCGATGGGAGGGCGCTGCGGCTGAGATGTCAGTTTTACCAGCGGCGCGTGCTTCCGGCTCTCGTCGCGAGCACGTATCGGCAATCGCTGTCGTAATGCGGTGCTCAGATTCAGTGCGTTACCGGCAACGTCGTCGAGCAGTGACTGTGGCGATTCGAACGCACGCCATGCGACAGCGTCGCCTTGCAGATAGAGCAACGTTGTCCCGTTACCAGACGGCGCGCCGACGACACAGGTGCCGGCCGGGGCGAGTACGTGATCGGTTCCTCCCAGCGGTATCGTGAACTCGAGCCGATACGTCCGGAATGTGGTGTCCGTATCGTTCGAGAGCGACACGTTCGTGAGCGCTGAATGGCCCAGATAGAACGCCTCGTGCGAAAGCAGTCCGCCACGGAAGGTCAGTATCAGTTCGCTTAGCGCGAGTGAGTTGCACAGCGGGCGGTTCATCCGGGACTGTGCCTGTTCCAGCAGTTTGGTGGGCGGATGCCACGTCTGGTTCGCGCGCGCTTCGCACGCCTGAATCCATCGTTGGACAAGACCGTCGAATGTGGCCGACGACATGAGGGTGGGCGCCTCGAATATCGCGCCGTCGGGGGTGTCTTCGCAGATGTCGTAAAGCGTGCCTTCTTCCGGATTCGTCAGGTTCAGTTTGCCCGTGCGAATCTGTTGTGCCGCAGCAGGCAGCGTGACGTAGGTGACCCGCATCGTTCGCGGCTTGCCGTCCATCGGCGCGTGTCGCCGGAGTTTCAGATCGGCCAACTTGCGTGCCGCAAATTCGTCGGCTTTGGCGAGCAGACCGTTGAGCAGTGCCGCTTCGCTTTGCGGCGGTGAGAATTCGAGATCCGGCGAAAACGTCGAGTACAACTCGTGATGCAATACCTCGCGATGACGCCAGAAGCTCGTGATCTCCACGAGGTTTTGCATCTGCGGCGAAACCTTGAGACTGGGAGGGCTCGTTGCGGTTGCGACAGCCCTGCCGCGGGAAACGGCTATCGGTGGGGCGATACGCTCTGTTGCCTGCGCTGTGGGAAGCACGAACGGTGGCAGCGACGTGAGTCGTGTCAGCGCCGCGGACATCGAATCGGGGATTGGCATGGCAACGTTTGCCACAAAGCGCATGGTGTCGTCGATGGCTTGTGAGAGCCGGTCGAGAATCGACATCTCCGATGTGCCGGCGGGCGTTTCCGGATGCGTGAAAAATGCATCAAATGCCTGATGCGCGGTGCGCACGGGCGGTGCGCCGAGCCAATTCGGCGATGCTGTTCGAAGCCCGTAGCCTAGCGCCGATGCATACAGGTAGCCGAGAATCAGGCCGGTCTTCCCGCCGCGAGCGCGGTTCAGCGTGGGGGGCGGCAAGGTCAGGTCGTGTGCAGGCGGTGCAAGAAACTTTGCCATCGGATAGACGAGCGTCGGCTCGACGTGCGACGCGCGAATACCGCTGCCGAGCAGAAGAAAGTCCTTCCACGCCTCGACGATCGATGCGCGCCAGTCGCAAAAGTAGCGCTTCCAGGCGCTGCCGAACCGGCAGACTTCCGGCACTGGGAGCGCCGAGCGAGACAGCGACCGTTCGAGATCACGTCGGGTTGCCGCGCCCAGGAGCTTTCGGCAAACGTCAACCACACTCTCCGACGGGGAGCGCCGGGCGAGTCGCGCGGGCAGCATGTCGACCAGGCAGGCGCCAAGCCGGGGATTCTCGTCGAAGACGTTCATGAACCCTTCGATGACGTCGTCGTCAAGTGCTGCGAGGTCCTCGATGGAAATACCCTGCTCGGTCAGTCGAAGCATCAGCCCCAACGCAGGCTGCGCTTCGGGCGGCTCGTCGAGCATCGCGCAGGCTCGTGTGGAGAGAGAATTGAATCGGGCAATGTCGTAACGCGTGTCGTGGCTCGTCGCGTTAGCGAGGCCGTCCAGGAGACGATTCGGCGCGAAGGAGGGTGTCGTCAGTGCGTTGGGTAGGGTGGCGGGCATATCGGAACTTTCGTTGACGAAAAGAGGCCCGCGGTACAGCGCATGTGACCGGACTGCGCCAGTGGGCGTGTGCACGGGGCGTACGGCGAAAGTCTGTCGGGGGAGCCCCCCCGCAACTTGCAGATTGTGGTCAACGCCGTGCAACGCGAACGATTGGGAGGCGGCCCGGTACGTGCATGTGAGCACGCGGTGCGACGACACAAGGCACTGGCATACCGAATGTCAGAACGACGACGGAAAGGAGGGGGAGCGGAAGGGGAAGGAGGGGCGGAGGTGGAGCTGAGGTGGAGCTGTGACGGGAAACGCCGGGCGAATCCGTCTGTGGTCAGCGGCGATCCAGTTCGCCTGCGCAGTACGTCGCGAGCGCCTGAATCACGGCGGCGTCCTCGCCGATGGCAGCGCTCACGCGTAGCGTGACGCCGGGGTGTGCGGCGCGGCAGGCGTCGACGAGCACCGGCAGATCGCGCCGGACGTGGCCGCCCTGACCGAGAAAGACGGGCACGACGGTAATGTCGGCGCTGCCTTGTGCGACGAGTGCGTCGACGGCATCGGCCAGACTGGGCGTCATCAGTTCGAGAAACGCCAGGCTGACGTTGGCGTCGGGGCGCTGCGCGATCAACTGGTCGCGCAGGCGCTCGAACGGCTCGGCCCAGCGCGGATCGCGCGAACCGTGGGCGAAGAGAACGACACCGGATTTGCCGCGCATCGTCGTCACCTCAATGCTTGTCGACCCAGCGCAACGCCCCGATGGCGAGCACCAGGTAGAGCAGCGATGGCAAGGCCGCTGTGAACCACGCCGGCCAGGTGTTGAGCAGCCCCAGATGCGAGAACAGGTTGTTGAGCAACTGGAAGCTCATGCCGAGCATGATGCCGCCGAACACCTTCAGGCCGATGGCCCCGGCGCGCGCATGCAGATAGGCGAACGGCAGCGCCAGCGCCATCATCACGAAGACGGCGAACGGGTACAGCAGCTTCTGCCACAGCGCGAGGTTGTAGCGGTCGGTGTTCTGCTGGTTTTCCTTCAGGTGGCCGATGTAGCGGTACAGACTGCCGATCGCCATGTTGTCGGGCGAGACCATCAGCACCGACAGGATCTGCGGCGTGAGTTCCGAGCGCATCTGCACCGTGTCGATGTGCACCTGCTTGCTCTGCACGAGGGCGCGCAGGGGGTCGTTGCTGGTCGTGGCGTCGGTCGTCGCGGTGAAGACCGTCTCCGACACGTCCGTCAGTTTCCAGTAATTCGGGGCATCGAACTGGCCGAGCTTGGCCAGTCGCACGCTGTCGAGCCGCAACTTGTCGTCGAACTCGTAAATGCGCACGTTGGCGATGGTGTTATCCGGATTGAGCGTGCCGACGTTGATGAAGCGGGTCACGCGCTGACCGTCCTGATCGATGGTGTCCTTGACCCAGACACCTGAACGGAAGCCCGCCGAGACCGAACTCCCGAGGGCTTCGAGGCGGATCTTCTGTGCCAGTTGCTCGGCGCTCGGCGCGATGTACTCGCCGATGACGAAGGTCATGAGCACCACCGGGAACCCGATCTTGAGCAGCGAGCGCAGCGCCTGCCCCGTCGACAGTCCCGAAACGCGGAAGATGGTGAATTCCGAATTACCGGCCAGCTGCGCGCAGACGTAGATGGCGGCGATCAGCGAGGCGACCGGAATGATTTCGTACATGCGCTGCGGGGCGAACAGCAGCACGTAAGCCAGCGCATGCTGGAAGCGGTAGCCGCCCCGGCCGACATCACCGAGTTCGCTGACCAGATCGAAGAAGACGAACAGGCCGACGAACGCCAGCAGCACGAACAGGAACGCCAGATAGATCTGACGGGCAAAGTACTTCTCGTAGACGCGCATCATCGGGCACCTCCCGAGGCACGCGCCGCGCCGGCGCCATTATTGCGGCGACGACCGAACAGGCCACGGAAGCGCACACGGCGCAGGTAAAGCAGCACGATGATGGCCAGTGCCAGCGCGTGCAGCAGCCACACGCCGACGGCCAGCGGCAGGCGCTCTTGCGCCACCCATGCCTGCGACAGGCTCAGCAGGTTGGTGTAGGCCAGATAAATCAGCACGGCCATGACCAGGTTGACGGTTCGACCGTGACGCGGGTTCTGATAGGCGAGCGGTACCGCCAGCAGGACCAGCGAGAGTGCCAGCAACGGCAGGCCGATGCGCCAGACGATTTCGCCACGGAAGATAGGGTTCTGGATTTCACGGAACAGGCGGGCCGTCGGCACGCCCTTGGTCGGCGTATTGTCCGGATCGGCCGCCGTCGGATTGTCGATCTTCACGCCGTAGCGCTCGAACTCCATCACACGGTAGTCGGGCTGTCCGGGCACGCCGTCGTAGCGGCGGCCTTTTTCCAGCACGATGTAGCGGTTGCCGTCCTTGGCCGTCTCGATGTGACCGTCTTTCGAGACGACGACGTTGACCTTGCCGTTTTCCGTGCCGGAGACGAAGACGTTGTGGACCTTCGTGGCGTCGGGGGAGACCGTCTCGACGAAGAACACGCGATGGCTCGCGGCGCTCTCGCGGAACTGGCCCGGCGAGATCATCGAAACGTCGTCCCGCTGGGCGAAACGGGCTTCGAGCAGCGAGATCTGCTGGTTCGCCCATGGCCACGCCACCAGTGCGCAGAACGTCACGACAGCCAGATAGGGTGCGGCAAAGCGCAGGACCGGTTTGATGAAGTCGGTGATCGACAGGCCCGAGGCGAACCACACGACCATTTCCGAGTCGCGGTACCAACGGGTGAGGACGAACAGGATCGAGACGAACAACGTCACGATCAGAATGACGGCGAGGTAGCCGATCACGGCCAGGCCGATGAGCACGAGCACATCGCGCGGATCGGCTTTCCCCGACGCGGCGAAGCCCAGGATGCGGATCATCATGGTGGTGAGCATGACGGTGATCAGCACCATGAAGACGGCCCCGGCGGTGTAGTTCAGCTCGCGCTGCAGGGAACGCTGAAAAATCATGTGATGACGGTTGGGGTGCTCTCGCGGTTGGGCGAGCGCGGAAAAAAGCGGATAATTGCGGCTCGTACGAATTTTACCCGAGGAAAGCGCGATGGACTTTAGCACAAAAGCCTTCGATTCGACCAAGGCGGGCCAAGCCGGTCTCGCCAACGCAAAGACCGAATGTCTGGTGGTTGGCGTGTTCGAGCAGCAGCCGCTCGCAGGACTCGCCAAGGCGCTCGACGCCGCGAGCAAGGGCCTGCTCGCCCGCATGGTCAAGCGTGGCGAACTCGACGGCAAGCTCGGCAGCACCCTGATGCTGCACGAAGTCGCCGGCTGGAGCCCGGCACGTGTGCTGTTCGTCGGTCTGGGCCGTGAAGAGCAGCTCTCGCAGAAGCACTTCAACGAAGCCACCCGCGCCGCCGTTCGCGCCGTGCTCGCCTCGCGCGCCACGGATGCACTCTGGACCCTGCCGCAGGCCAAGGTGCTCACGCAGGACACCGCCTGGGCTGTGCGCGCCTCGGTGATCGCGTTGCGCGACGCCACCTACCGCTTCACCCAGATGAAGAGCAAGGCGGAGCCCGCCAACACCGCGCTGCGCAAGGTCGTCTTCTCGGTCGCCCCGGACGATCTGAAGGCCGCCAAGCTGGCCGCCAGGCATGGCGAAGCGATTGCCAACGGCATGACGCTCACCAAGGATCTCGGCAACCTGCCGGGCAACGTGTGCACGCCGACGTATCTGGCCGACACGGCCCGCAAGCTCGCCCGCGAATTCAAGCTCAAGTCGGAAATCCTCGGCCCGAAGCAGATCGAGGCGCTCAAGATGGGGTCGTTCCTGTCGGTCGCCCGTGGCTCGGTCGAGCCGCCGCAGTTCATCGTCCTCAAGTATGAAGGGGGCAGCGCCAAGCAGGCCCCGATCGTGCTCGTGGGCAAGGGCGTGACGTTCGATACGGGTGGCATCTCGCTCAAGCCGGGCGAGGGCATGGACGAGATGAAGTACGACATGTGCGGCGCCGGTTCGGTGCTCGGCACGATCCGCGCGGTCGCCGAGATGGGCCTCAAGCTCAACGTCGTCGCCATCGTGCCGGCCACGGAGAACATGCCGAGCGGTCAGGCGACCAAGCCGGGCGATGTCGTGACCAGCATGTCCGGTCAGACCATCGAGGTGCTCAATACCGACGCCGAAGGCCGTCTGATCCTGTGCGATGCCCTGACCTACGCCGAGCGCTTCAAGCCGGCAGCGGTGATCGACGTCGCCACGCTCACGGGCGCGTGCATCATCGCGCTGGGCCACGTGAACTCGGGGCTGTTCTCGAAGAGCGACGCCCTCGCCGACGAACTGCTGGCCGCCGGCCGTACGACGGGCGACACCGCCTGGCGTCTGCCGGTCGAAGACGAGTATCAGGAGCAGCTCAAGTCGAACTTCGCCGACGTGGCGAACATCGGCGGGCGTCCGGCCGGTAGCGTGACGGCGGCTTGCTTCCTGGCGCGCTTCACCGAGAAGTACGAGTGGGCGCACCTGGATATCGCCGGTACTGCCTGGAAGAGTGGCGCGGCCAAGGGCGCGACGGGCCGCCCGGTGCCGTTGCTCACGCAGTTCCTGATCGATCGCGAGGCCCGGTGACCCGCGTCGACTTTCACACGCATGTGGCGAACCGGCTCGAATACGCGTGCCGGTTCGCGCGCAAGGTCTACGGGGCCGGGCAGACGCTCGTGGTCGTTGGCGAACCCGACGTGCTGCGCGCGTTCGATCAGGCCCTGTGGACGTTTTCGCCGCTGGAATTCGTGCCGCACTGCTTTACCCGCGATCCGCTCGCCGCAAAGACGCCGGTCGTGCTCGCCGCGCCCGACGAGGAGGCCCAGCATCATCAGGTCCTGCTGAATCTGGCGGGCAGCGTGCCCACGCACTTCGCCCGGTTCGAGCGCGTTGTGGAGATCATCGGCGACACCCCGGAAGACTTGTCCGGGGCTCGCGAGCGTTATCGTTTCTACCGTGACCGGGGCTACACCCTGAACAACTACGACCAACGAGGTTGACCGTGACGAACGAGCCCGAGCGCAACGATCCCGGCATTCCCACGCTGACCGAAGTGCTCGCGCCGGGCGAAGGGACGCCGCTGCCGGACACGGCCGATGCGCCTGCCGAAGCGGCGGTACAAGCGACGGAAAAAGGCGTGCCGGCCGATGTGGCGGTCTTTGCCGAGCGCGTGAGCGCCCGGCTCACGCTGCAACTGGCCGACGAGATCACGACGATGGTGGAGCGTCGCTGCCACGACGCGTTGATCGATCAGACGTCGTGGCTCGTGCAACTGATCGGCAAGCAGGTCGCCGACGCCTTGCAGGCGCAACTGCCGGATCGCATCCGTCAGGCGGTGATCGAAGAGGTCGCGAAGCAGGTGCGCTCGCAAGGGTGATGTGCAGTTTCGCAGGCGGGGGCTCGCTTCGCCCTGGCGCATGAGGCCAACGTCTGGCGCTGCCGCCCGTTGGGGTTCCTGCCGTCCGGTCTAGGAGCGTGACGGGCGCGCCATTCCAAGAATCCACTGCGCGAGCCGGGTTGCCTCACCCGGGGCGAGTTGCAGGCTCGCCGGCATCGGAATCTTTCCCCACTTCCCCTGACTACCGTCGGAAATCGAGCGTGCGAGCGCATCGGCTGCGCCCGGCTGTCCGGCGTAGCGTTTCGCGATGTCGCGGTATGACGGTGCGAGCAGCGTTCTGTCGGCCGCGTGGCACGTCATGCAGTTGCGGGCGCGGGCAAGCGTCTCCATCGCACGTGCATCGGGCACGTCGGACGCGGGGGCGGACGTCGTGTCGCCTTGCGCGAAGGCCGCGCCGGTGGCGAGCGTCAGCCAGACACTCAACATCGCGCCGGCACAAACGCCGGTCAATCCCTTCATTTGGTACTCCCCGACCGATGACCTTTGATGGATTCACGATGCGAGGCTGCCGGAGGGGCGCGTCCGCAGTCGTCCGCGAAGAATGGGGCGACAGAGTAACGGCCTATTGGTTTGGGGCAGGCGCATCGACGCGCCATTATACGGCGGCGAACCCGTGCTTCGGCGTGTCATGAAGACGCATGGCGGCGCATGAAAAAACGGCGCGTTCGCCGGGTGAGCGAAGCGCGCCGTAGTCCGCCGCCGGGCGGCCGGGAGATCACGTGACGTGGATTCGTCACGTGAGCCAGTCGTCAGCCCGTGGCACCGCCCTTGTTGGCCGGTTGTGCGAGTGCGGCGTACTTGGCCAGAACACCGCGGGTGTAGCGCGGTGCGGGCGCCTTCCACGCGGCACGACGGCGCGCGAGTTCATCGTCGGCCACATTCAGTTGCAACAGCAGCTTGTGGGCATCGATGGTGATCGAGTCGCCTTCCTTCACCAGCGCGATGGTGCCTCCCACGAACGCCTCCGGCGCCACGTGCCCGACGACCATGCCCCAGGTGCCGCCCGAGAAGCGGCCGTCCGTGATGAAGCCGACGGACTCGCCGAGCCCCTTGCCGATGATCGCGGACGTCGGTGCGAGCATCTCCGGCATGCCCGGGCCACCCTTCGGTCCGAGGTAGCGCAGCACCAGAATGTCGCCTGCCTGAATCTTGTCGCTGAGAATCGCTTCCATCGCGCTCTGTTCATCGTCGAACACGCGCGCCGGACCGGTGATCACAGGATTCTTGAGCCCGGTGATCTTGGCGACGGCGCCGTCTTCCGCCAGATTGCCCTTGAGAATCGCGAGGTGACCTTCCTTGTAGAGCGCACGGTCGATGGGGAAAATCACATGCTGATCGGCGCGCGGCACCGACGGCACCTCCTTCAGTTCTTCGGCGATGGTGCGCCCGGTGATGGTCATGCAGTCGCCATGCAGCAGGCCCGCGTCGAGCAGAATCTTGAGCACTTGCGGAATGCCGCCGGCCTTGTGCAGGTCGGTCGCGACGTACTTGCCCGACGGCTTCAGGTCGCAGATGACCGGCACGCGCGCGCGAATGCGCTCGAAGTCTTCGATGCTCCACTCGACGTCGGCCGCATGCGCGATGGCGAGATAGTGCAGCACGGCGTTGGTCGAGCCGCCCGTGGCCATGATCAGGGCTACCGCATTCTCGATGGACTTGCGCGTGATGATGTCGCGCGGCTTGAGGTCCTGCTTGACGGCTTCGATCAGCACGCGGGCCGATTCGGCGGCCGAGTCGACTTTCTCCTGATCGGGGTTGGCCATCGTCGACGAGTAGAGCAGGGACATGCCCAGCGCCTCGAACGACGAACTCATCGTGTTGGCCGTGTACATGCCGCCGCAGGAGCCGGTCGACGGACAGGCGTTCTTCTCGATGCCCTTGAAGTCGGCTTCGGTCATGCGCCCGGCGGTGAATTCGCCCACGGCCTCGAACGAGGAGACGATGGTGAGGTCCTTGCCCTTCCAGTTGCCCGGCTTGATCGTCCCGCCGTAGACATAGATGCCCGGCACGTTGATGCGAGCCAGCGCAATCATGCCGCCCGGCATGTTCTTGTCGCAGCCGCCGATGACGACCACGCCGTCCATCCATTGGCCCTGCACGGCCGTCTCGATACAGTCGGCGATGACTTCACGCGAGACGAGCGAGTACTTCATGCCTTCCGTGCCCATCGACATGCCGTCGGAGATGGTCGGGGTGCCGAAGGTCTGCGGGTTGGCCTGGTGGGTCTTGATGGCGTCCACTGCGGCGTCGGTCAGACGCTGCAACCCCGCGTTGCACGGGGTGATCGTCGAATGGCCGTTGGCCACGCCGATCATCGGATTGTCGAAGTCTTCTTCCTTGTAGCCCAGCGCGTAGTACATCGAGCGGTTGGGCGAGCGGGCCACGCCTTGCGTGACGTTGCGCGAACGACGGTTGAATGCCATGACGTCTCTCTCCTGTGGGGATGCGCCACGCCACGGGCTGTCGCAGCGTCGCACATAGGCGTTGTTGTATCACGCTGTCCTGCCGACGGTACGGCCGATCTTCCGGCGTACCGCTTCATGCCATTGCTGTCTTGTTGCACGGGAGGAGCACAGGTGCGTGCCCCTCCCGATCCGACCGATGACCGAACTGACGGTATCGGTGGAATTATCCGCGCTTGCCCAGCTTCAGTTGGGACAGATCGCGCACGGCGCCACGGTCGGCCGAGGTGGCCAGCGCGGCGTAGGCTTGCAGGGCCTGCGAGACCACGCGTTCGCGGCCGATCGGCTGCCATGCGTCGTCGCCACGGGCTTGCATGGCGGCGCGGCGGCGGGCGAGTTCCTCGTCCGGGACGGCCAGATGCATCTTGCGCTGCGTGATGTCGATCTCGATCACGTCGCCGTCTTCCACCAGACCGATGGTGCCGCCTTCGGCCGCTTCCGGCGACGCGTGACCGATCACGAGGCCCGACGAACCACCCGAGAAGCGGCCGTCCGTGAACAGGGCGCAGGTCTTGCCCAGACCCTTCGACTTCAGATACGACGTCGGGTACAGCATTTCCTGCATGCCCGGACCGCCCTTCGGTCCTTCGTAGCGGATCACGACCACGTCGCCGGGCTGGACCTTATCGCCCAGAATGCCTTCGACGGCGTCGTCCTGGCTTTCGAACACGCGCGCGCGGCCGGTGAAGACCCATTGCGCTTCGTCCACGCCGGCCGTCTTCACGATACAGCCCTTCTCGGCGAGGTTGCCGTACAGCACGGCCAGACCGCCGTCCTTGGTGTAAGCGTGTTCCTTGTCGCGGATGCAACCGGTTTCGCGATTCAGGTCGAGCGACGGATACGTCGACGACTGGCTGAAGGCGATGGTCGTGGGCACACCGCCGGGGGCAGCGCTATAGAAGGTTTGCGCCTTGTCATTGGCAGCGTTCGTGACGTCCCACTGGGCGATGGCGTTGCCGAGGGTGCCGCTGTGGACGTTGCCGCACGACGTGTCGAGCAGGCCGCCGCGAGCGAGTTCGCCCAGAATGCCGATGATGCCGCCGGCGCGGTGCACGTCTTCGATGTGGTACTTGTCGGTCGCCGGTGCGGCCTTGCACAGGCACGGCACGTTGCGCGAGATGCGGTCGATGTCGGCCATCTTGAAGTCGACGCCGGCTTCCTGCGCAGCGGCGAGCAAGTGCAGCACGGTGTTGGTCGAGCCGCCCATGGCGACGTCGAGCGCCATGGCGTTTTCGAAGGCAGCCTTGGTGGCGATGTTGCGCGGCAGGACCGAGGCGTCGTCTTCCTGATAGTAGCGACGGCACAGGTCGACCACGAGACGGCCAGCCTGCTCGAACAGGCCGCGACGCCAGCCGTGCGTGGCGACGATCGTGCCGTTGCCCGGCAGCGCGAGGCCGATGGCTTCGGTCAGGCAGTTCATCGAGTTGGCGGTGAACATGCCCGAGCACGAACCGCACGTCGGGCAGGCGCTGCGCTCGACTTCGGCCACTTCGGCGTCGCTGATCTTCGGATCGGCGGCCTTGATCATGGCGTCGATCAGGTCGATCTTGGCGATGACCTGTCCGTCGCCGTTCTTGACCTTGCCGGCTTCCATCGGGCCGCCCGAGACGAACACGACCGGAATGTTCAGGCGCATGGCGGCCATGAGCATGCCCGGGGTGATCTTGTCGCAGTTGGAGATGCAGACCATGGCGTCGGCGCAGTGCGCGTTGACCATGTATTCGACGGAGTCAGCGATCAGTTCGCGCGACGGCAGCGAGTACAGCATGCCGCCGTGACCCATGGCGATACCGTCGTCCACGGCGATGGTGTTGAATTCCTTGGCGACGCCGCCCGCCGCTTCGATCTCCTTGGCCACGATGGCGCCCAGATCGCGCAGGTGCACGTGACCCGGAACGAACTGCGTGAACGAGTTCACCACGGCGATGATCGGCTTGCCGAAGTCGTCGTCGGTCATGCCGGTGGCGCGCCACAGGGCGCGGGCGCCGGCCATGTTGCGGCCGTGGGTGGAGGTGCGGGAACGGTATTGAGGCATGGTCGTCTCTGAAACGCTTTGTGCTTGTGGGGTCAACGGAAAACCTGGGGCCGTGCGGCGCTTTACAGCGCGATTCGTCGAACCGTCGCCCTTTCAGGACGGCGGGACGGCGGGTCAATCCGGCCGGACGTCAAGATTCGTCTTTCCTTGGGTGCTTGTCAAATATATTATTTGACTCGGATTGAGTCGAAAAAAATATCATGGACCTGCGTCAGTTTCGATACTTCGTCGCTGTGGCTGAAGAACGCCATTTCGGGCGCGCCGCGCAACGCCTCTCGATGACCCAGCCGCCGCTCTCGCAGCAGATCCGGGCGCTGGAGGCCTCGCTCGGCGCGCCATTGTTCGTGCGGACTAACCGTTCGGTTGAGCTGACCGCCGTGGGGCGGCAACTGCTGCCCGAAGTCCGGCGGATTCTGGCCGACGCCGATGCGCTGCCCGCGCTTGCGCAAGGCCTGGCGCACGGCGAGGTCGGGACACTGTCGCTGGGGTTCGTCTCGACGGCGGACTACGGCATTCTGCCGCCGCTGTTGCGGGAGTTCGGCGAGCGGTATCCGCGCGTGCGCCTGCAACTTCTCGAAGCGACGAGCGACGTGCAGGTCGAGGCGCTCATGGACGGACGCATCGACGCAGGCCTTTTCATCCCGCCGGTGCCCGCACGCTACGCCAACGAGCTGTCGTACCTGCCGATCATTCGGGAACCGTTGATGCTGGCGCTGCCCGCCGGGCGCGGCAGCACGCAGGGCGGTGCCGATACCGACACCTCACACAGCGGCCCCGGAGCGCCGGTGAGTCTGGCCGATTTCGCCGACGAACCGCTCGTTATCTTCCCGCGCCGCGTGGCGCCCGCGTTCTACGACATCATCATGGGGTGCTATGCGGCGCTCGGCCTCACGCCACGCGTGGGGCAGGAGGCGATTCAAATGCAGACCATCGTGAGTCTCGTGTCGGCGGGCATGGGGGTGGCGCTGGTGCCGCAGTCGCTGTGTCATCTGCGACGCACCGGCGTGACCTACCGCGCGCTGCGCGAGACGAGCGCGCTCATCGAAACCGGTCTGCTGTGGCGCACCGCCGAAGTGACGCCGGTACTCGAAGGCTTTCTGGAGACCGCGCGCGGGGTCGCACACACGCCCCCGGGCGCGACGCTCGAGACCTGAGACGTCGACGATCCATGATCCATCTTGCAATCGTGGAGACGGCCGGCAGGCATGTCGCGACGTCGTGCGCTCGTGGTATTGTGCTGCCCATCCCGTTGCCTGCGCCGTCGCCTGCGGCAGTCCTGCGGGCGCGTGCCGGATCGCCGCGGCCTGCGGCCACGACCGACGGCGGCGACGGCTTGAAGAAGGGCATTCCCTTCCTCCCTGGCGGAACTTTTGTTCACGAATCGATTCTTCTGATCCATGCTGATTCATCCTCAATTCGACCCGGTCGCGATTCATCTCGGCCCGCTCGCTATCCGCTGGTACGGCCTGATGTATCTGGTCGGCTTCATTCTTTTCCTGCTGGTGGGGCGCCTGCGCGTGCGCCAGCCGTCCATTGCGGCGCAAGGCTGGAAGGCTCAGGATCTCGACGACATGCTGTTCTACGGCGTGCTCGGTGTGATTCTCGGCGGACGCCTGGGCTATGTGATCTTCTACAAGCTGTCGTTCTATCTGGCGAATCCGCTGGACATCTTCAAGGTGTGGGAAGGCGGCATGTCGTTCCACGGCGGCTTCCTCGGTGTGCTCGTCGCGATGTGGCTGTTCACGCGCCGTCGCGGGCATTCGCTGCTCGAAGGCACCGACCTGATTGCACCGATGATCCCGCTGGGGCTGGCGGCAGGGCGTCTGGGCAACTTCATCAACGGCGAGTTGTGGGGACGGGTGACGTCGCCCGATTCGCGCTTTGCGATGCTGTTCCCGCAGGCGGCCGGTGAAGACGCCCAGTGGGCGCTGGCGCATCCGCAGGCGATGGCCGACAACGCGATGGCGATGGTGTTCGCGCAGTTCCATAGCTTGCCGCGCTACCCGTCGCAGTTGTTCGAATTTGCGCTCGAAGGCGTGGCCCTGTTCGTGTTGCTGTGGTGCTTTGCGCGTCGTGCGCGTCCGGTCGGCGCGGTCTCGGGCATGTTCCTCGTGGGGTACGGCCTGTTCCGCTTCCTCGCCGAATTCACGCGCGAACCGGATGCCTTCCTTGGCCTGCTGTCGTTCGGTCTGTCGATGGGCCAGTGGCTCTCGCTGCCGATGATCATCGCGGGCGTGATCATGCTGGTGTGGTCGTATCGTCGCCAGCAGGCAGCGTCGGCGGCATAACCGGCATCACTGGCATAACTACCGCGGTTCACACAAATCAGCGGTCCTGCAATGCTTCACGGGCCGCCGGAGATCACTCCGGTGGCCCGTTGTCTTTTCTGCGCAAGGTCTGCGCATTCCCGAAGCCCATCCCCTCGCGTCGTTGATCGATTTCTACATGTGGTCCCGTTTGCCTGCCGGTAAGCTTTTCGTGTCGACGGGACCGATGTGAGCCAAGGCATCGGCCTGTCAGGACGTCGTGCGTTTCAGACAGACAAAGGGACGGGGCGGAATGCAGTGGCTGGGGGTACAGCAGGGTTTCGGGTCTACCACGGACCTGTACGAACGCGTAGCGATTTACCGGGGTGTCGCCAACGAAGGTGACGAGGCTGCGAAAGCGCAACACGTCGCGCAGCGGATGCCCGATTTTCAGGGGGCGTCGCAACGCTCGCCGACCAGCGACAATTCTTTCGCCACGCTTGCCGCGTTCGGCGCGCTCGACGGACCGCGAGCCAGGATCGTCGCACGCCGGGATGCGCTCGACGCCGACGGCGTATCGGGATTCTCCGACGATTTCGCTGGCGCCCGTCGACGCTCGCCGACCCGCAGCCCGATGATCGTTGAAACGCTGAGACGCGAAATACTCACCCCTGAGTTCCTCCATCCGTCCGGCGCCGCTCAGGCGCGTGCCGGGCGTGGCGAGCGTGTCGTCGCATGCGAATCGGTGTCGAAAGTCCCGGCGCTTCCCGGGCACTGGTGCGGCGCGATGGTACCGGACGCCTCACGCGACGTGGGGTGTTGGCAATTCGATCCGACCTTCACCTTTCGCGAGAGGGTCGACTACGTCCCGCAAGCGATGCCCGCTGTCCTCACCACTGCGGTGGCAAGTGCGACAGCTTCGCGCATGGGGCTGCCGGGTGAATTTCCGATCGTTTGCCACCGGGCGTTCCACTGCGATGCAGGCCACCTGATGGCGACGACCGAATGGCGCGACGCATGCCATTCCGGACGCACGCTCAGACAACGCTGCGACGACCTCGGTGCGTTTCCGTACCCGGCGTGTGTGCCGGTCAATTTCAGAGGCGATGCCGAAGGCGTCGTCGTCATGCCGGTCGACATCACGCCGAACCCGGGCGAGCCGCCGGTGACCTTGCTGTTCAGTTCGCCCTATGGGCGGTATCTGTCGATCGATGGCAGCGTCCATGCGATGACGTTCGTCGGCGATGCAAGCTACACATTTGCCATGCCGTCGACCGATGTCCCTACGGGCCCGGTGGTCGCGCATCGCGTCATGCCGGGCAGCGATGCGGACGTTCTTTTCCGGCTGGCCGACCAGATCATGATCACGAAAATGGAAATCGACACCTTCGTGAGCTGCACCATCGGTCCGGGCTGGGCGCATGGGCCGATGTCGGCAGACGGCAGCACGCTGAATTTGAAGTGGGTTCAGCATGATGCGGGACTCATGCGGCTGTTCTCCGAGGCCGGCGAAGAGTTGACGCAGCAACTCGGCACGATGCTTGATGTGCTGCATGATCCGGATGCCCGGCTGATCCGTCTTTATCGCAATTTCGTGCCCGACGACACGCATGCCGACGTAAACGCGCGTCACCTCGTGGCCTTGCACCACGACAAGCTCATGCAGGACCGGGCGTCGTTGGAGGCGACATTTCGACGCCTCACCGAGATGGCCGCGATTGTCGATTTTCAGTTGCCGAACGGCGCCCCGTTTGATGGCACGCTGCTGGGCATGGCAACGGGTTCGCTGGCGCAGGCCACGATAAGGTCGCGCTACGACGTGCCGGTCATTCTCGTCGCGCGGGATCTCGTGCAGGGCATCTTCATGGCGCAAGGCACGCATGCGGCGAACGTTGCGGGGCATCACTTTGCGGACGTCCTGTTTCACGAATGCGGTCATGCGGCAGCCCAGTGGGAGGATGCCGCGATCCCGCAGCCGTGGGCGCGCAGGCCGGCACATGAGTTCAGGCATGTGTATCTGCGAGAAGAGTGGCGTGGCGGCACGATGGACCTCGCGCCATTGATGGCGACACTTCGCGAGTCCACGCCCGGCTCGGTCGTGAACCTGGCATCGTTCAATCAATTGATGCGCATGCTGTTGCCTGCGCTCGATGCAGGACTTGCGCCCGATGTGTTTCCCGGCCTGCTGGACGGTAGCTCGGCCCGTTACTCGTACGAGTACCTCGTGGCAATGTTGAGCGAGCCCCACGATCGGGCGCGGTTCGACGCGGACTTTCTCGACTTTCTCGACGAACTCGCCCAGCGGGGGCGTAACCTCTCCAGGCAGGAGCATTCGTGAGGGCCGGTGAGCTGCCGGCGTCCGCCACGGTGTGCGGTGCGAGCCGCACCCCTCCCAGCGACGCGGTGAGTGCGCTTGCGCAAAGGATCGATCGGCTATTGCGTTCGCCTGTGAACACGTGGACCGCGGATCAATTCGTGTCGGTCGGCGTGGATACCCGGACTGCGGAAGTGCTGGCCGCACATCTGCAAGCGATGCCGACCGCCGGTTTCCTCTGCGCCGAAGTGCTGATGACGGTCATGAACGACTCGATGGATGTCGGGCAGGCACTCGACTTGCTGGACAAAGGGCTGGACAGGCGTGATCCGTGCGCCCTCGAATGCACGGACGGGGATGGCACGGGGGCGGTGATTCTGATTGGCCGGGCAATCGGCGGCACGACACTGGCCGACATGCGGTTGCCGGAAGCGCGAGGCGGGCACGCCTTCGTGCGCGGCTTGCTCGACTGCTTCGCCGGTCGTACAGCCCCTGACGTGACAGGTATCGCCAACGTGGCGAGCGCCATGTCGATCGTGCTCGACTGTGGCGCGCCGCTTACTGCCGATACGTTCGACGGTGTGCCACCGCTTATCTATGCGCTATCGCGCGGCGCGCCCGCCTCCGTGCTCGACGTGCTGCTCAGGCATGGTGCCGATCCGAACGAGCCGCTGTCTTGCGAGCACGTGAGTGGACCGGCGTGCGGTCTGGACCACGTGGCGGGTGGTACGGCGATGCACCACGCGGCGCTCGCCGGGCGGGGCGACGCAATGAAGGTGTTTTTCATCGCGCACGGTGGTCGGCTCGATGCGATTACGCGTGACGGATACGATCCGATCGCGCTGGCCGGAGCCTCCACGCATCGGACCTTCGCGCCGCGCTACGGGCTGATCGAAAACACGCTGTCTGCCCTGTACGCATGGATTGCGACGGACGGAGACAACGCGAGCCGTCGGGCCAACGGCGAGCACTTGTGCGAAGTGCTGGCCACACGCCTGCTCGAAGCGGGGTGGTCGGTCAATGCGGCTGCGCTGCATTACTGGCAGGGGGCCATGACACAACTGATGGAGTACGGTTGCGACGTCGCGGGCGTGCTGTACCGTTCGCCCTCGCAGGGCGGCGCCAGTTACGTTGTCCGTATTCGTAACATGATGCGGCAATGGTACGGCGATAACAGTCGTGCAGCGCAAGCACTGAACGATGGCGAAACCCTCAATGTCGCCGGCGATGTCGATGCGTGGATTCGCAGCCTTGCGCTGCCGGCAAGCATGCCGTGCGATGGCATTGTCGCGAGCCGCCGCGTCATGCGCGCCACGCGCGGGCCGTTGTTCGGCGACATCGGTGAGCGCACTGGTGGTGTTTGAGGCGTAAGGGCAGGGGGGAGGGTTTACGGGGGCTCGATCTGCTCAAGCCGTCTTGCGCGCCAGCGCGTGCAACGACGCCATGAGGTCGGCGAACCGCTCGCCCTGCACGGTCACGTGAGCGCGCAAATGTTCGGAGGCCGCATCTGCATTGCCGGCTTCAATCGCGCGAAACACGGCGTCGTGTTCCGAAAACGACTGATGCGGCCGGTCGCGCACGCGCAATTGCAGCCGCCGATACACGCGCAACCGACGATGCAGTTGCAACGCCGTCTCCTGAAGATACGCGTTGTGGCTCGCCTGATAGATCAGCGCATGGAAATGCGCATTCACCTCGTAATACGTGTCGATGTCACGCGCCTCGGCCGCCGCGCGGCTGGCTTCGTGCGTGCGCCGTAACTCGTCCAGTTCTTCTTCCGTGATGCGGCGCGCCGCCAGACGTCCGCACATCGATTCGAGTTCGGCCATGACCTCGAACATTTCGCATAGCCGCTGCGGGTCGATCTGCGAGACGACGGCGCCGCGACGCGGCCGTATCTCGATGACCCCCGACGATGCCAGCTGGATCAGCGCCTCGCGCAAGGGCGTGCGCGACACGCCGAACGCGGTCGCCAGCTCGACCTCGTCGAGCCGCATGCCGGGCGGGTACTCGCCCACGGCGATTTTCTCTTCGATGGCCTGTCGCAGCGCTTCCGATCGTTTGGGTTTTACGGTCATGACGGTCTTGCTCGGTCGGGTTTCGATCCCGTCAGACGGGGCCGTTTGGGGGGACATGGTTGTCAAAGTAGCGCGTGATGTCCCCGCTGAAGATCGGGGTAAACGCCATAAGTGTATTTTTTAACGGGTCATTTTGTATACACCGTGACAGATTGACTATAGGATTTGAACCCGAGAGCGGCAACTCGCGCACTCGTCATATCAAAACAAAGCAGTCATCCGTACATGCAGTGCCGGCGAGCCGGTGGTGCACTTGCCGCGGGGGTTCGCCATTTGGGAAGCCCTGTTGCGAGCGATGTCAGGCACCGGGTTTCGCGGGTCTATCGCTGACAAAAGTGACAGGAGACGCCATGGAGACAACCCCTTCCCCGCTGCGGCGGCAACTCATGCTCGGCGCCGCATCGGCGCTGGTAACCGGTGGACTCGCCAGCCCGTGGGGCGGCGCATTCGCGCAGACCGGCCCGCTCAAGATTTCCCATCAGTTCCCCGGCGGCACGCTGACCGAAGGCGACTTCCGCGACCGTTTGTGTCGCAAGTTCGCGCAAGAGGTCGAGAAGCGCACCAACGGCGCGCTGAAGTTTCAGGTCTACCCGGGCAGTTCGCTCATGAAGACCAACGCGCAGTTCTCTGCATTGCGACGCGGCGCGCTCGATCTCTCCCTCTATCCGCTGCCCTACGCGGGCGGTGAAGTCCGCGAGCTCAACATCGGTTTGATGCCGGGGCTGGTGACGTCCTACGCGCAAGGCACCGCCTGGCGTAACGGCGAAATCGGCAAGGTGCTCACCGACGTGCTCGCCGAGAAGAACATCGTGATCGTCAGTTGGGTCTGGCAGGCGGGCGGGGTCGCAAGCCGTGCCAAGCCGCTGGTCGCACCGGAAGACGCCAAGGGGCTCAAGGTGCGGGGCGGTAGCCGCGAGATGGACATGATGCTCAAGGAAGCCGGCGCGGCCGTGATTTCGTTGCCATCCAACGAGCTGTACGCGGCCATGCAGACCGGGGCGATGGATGCGGCGATGACGTCGTCCACGAGCCTCATGTCCTTCCGTCTCGAAGAGGTTTCCAAGCATCTGACCACGGGGCGCAACAAGTCCTACTGGTTCATGCTGGAACCGCTGCTCATGTCGAAGCAGATTTTCGACAAGCTGCCGAAGGACCAGCAGCAGGTCATTCTGCAAGTCGGCGCGGAGCTGGAAGCGTTCGGCACGGAAGCGGCCAAGGCCGACGATGCGCAGATCGCCAGCGTTTATACCAAGGCCGGCGCGAAGGTCTACGACCTCGATGAAGCGACGGTGATGAAGTGGCGCGACATTGCCCGGCGTACCGCGTGGAAGGACTACGCGAGCAAGTCGGACACCTGCGCGAAGCTGCTCGCGCTGGCCGAGAAGGTGCCTGCATGAGCGGGGCCGTCGCGAGCGCGGAGCCGGCGGTGGCACGCTCGCGCCTGCTGCGGCGGCTCGACGCCCTCTTGCAGGGCGTAAGCCGTCTGCTCATGGTCGTGTGCATGCTGGCGCTCGTGGGCGCGGCGCTGGTGCTCAGCTACAGCGTATTCGCGCGGCATGTGCTCAAGCTCGCGACCGACTGGCAGGACGAAGCGGCGGTGTTCCTGCTGGTCGGTGCGACCTTCGTGTCTGCCGCGCACGTGCAGCACTTGCGCGGGCACATCGGCATCGAGGCGATTACCACGTTGCTTTCGCCGCGCGTGAATCGGGTGCGGCGCTGGATCGTCGACATACTGACGCTGGCGTTCTGCGGCTTCTTCGCCTGGAAGTCGTGGACGCTCTTCTGGGAAGCCTATGTCGACGGCCAGACGAGCAGCTCCACGTGGGGGCCGCCGCTATCGATTCCGTACGGGCTGATGGCGTTCGGCATGACGTTGCTCACGGTGCAGTTGCTGCTGCAAGTGGCGATTGGCGCCTGCGAGATGACGGCGGGCACGGGGGGCATGAGGGGAACGAGGGGAACGAGGGGAACGAGGGGAACGGGAGACGACGCGGCGCATCGCGGCCCGGATCGCACGGGAGGGCACGCATGAGCGAGCTCACTATCGGATTGTTGTATGGCGGCGCAACGCTCGTCGCCATGTTCTCCGGCATGCCCATCGCCTTCGCCCTGGGGGCGGTGGCGGTGGCGTTCATGTTCGGTTTCATGCCGGCGTCGTCGCTTGATACGGTGACGCAGAACGTCTACGAGGAGATGGCCAGCATCACGTTGCTGTCGATTCCGCTGTTCATCCTGAAGGGCGCGGCCATCGGCAAATCGCGCGCAGGGCAGGATCTGTACCTTGCGCTGCACGCCTGGATGCGACGGATTCCGGGCGGGCTCGGCATTGCCAACGTCTTCGCCTGCGGGCTGTTCGCGGCCATGGCCGGGTCGAGTCCGGCGACGTGCTCGGCCATCGGCAGCGCCGGGATTCCCGAGATGCGTCAGCGCGGCTATTCGCCGGGCTTTGCCGCAGGCATCATCGCCGCGGGCGGCACGCTGGGCATTCTGCTGCCGCCGTCCATCACGATGATTCTGTACGCGGTGGCCGCCGAGCAATCGCTGGGGCGTCTGTTCCTCGCGGGGATCGTGCCCGCACTGCTGCTCGTGGCGCTGTTCTCGTGCTACGCGGCGTGGCGCTACCGCAAGGAGTACACCAACGCGCAGGTCGCGCTCGCCCGCGACGGCACGCCGTCGCCGTTCCCGACCGAGCCGCCGGCCACCATGCGCGAGAAGCTGGCGCTGTTGCCGCGCGTGCTGCCGTTCGTCACGCTGCTCATCGGGGTGATGGCGGCGCTTTACGGTGGCTACGCAACGCCGTCGGAGACCGCCGGACTGGGCGGCCTGCTGGCGCTCGCGCTGATCGCCGTGATCTACCGGATGTGGAAGCCGCGCCAGTTGGCGCCGATTCTGACAGGGACCTTGCGCGAGTCGACGATGCTGATGTTCATCATCGGCATGTCGCTGCTCTATTCGTATGTGATGAGCTATCTGCACATCAGTCAGTCGGCCGCGCAGTGGATCGTGGGGCTGCAACTGTCGCGCTGGGTGCTGCTCGCGGCCATTCTGCTGATGGTGGTCGTGCTGGGCTTCTTCCTGCCGCCGGTGAGCATCATTCTGATGACCGCGCCGATCATTCTGCCGCCGCTGCGCGCCGCTGGGTTCGATCTGGTGTGGTTCGGGGTCGTCATGACGATTGTCATGGAACTGGGGTTGATTCACCCGCCCGTCGGTCTCAACATATTCGTCATCAAGAACACCGCGCCCGATATCGCCTTGCGCGACATCGTCTGGGGCGTGATGCCGTTTGTCGTGTTGATGGTCGTCGCCGTCGTGCTCATCTGTCTGATGCCCGGGTTGTCGCTGTGGCTCCCGGACCAGTTGATGGGGTGAGGGCGGGGCCGGAAACTCTTGAGAGGAAGCCATGAAGGATGAGCCGATCATGTCCGCAATGTCTGTGCCGGTATCGCTGAGTTCGTCGTCGGGGACGTCGTCGTCCGCTTCGGCGTCATCGTCGCCCTCGTCATCCTCTGCGTCCTCTTTGCCCGGAAGGAGTGCGCCGGAGAGCGTGGCGGACGTGAGCGCGCCGGTGCCCTCAGCGAAGCCGTCGCTCGGCGAGCGCCTCGGACAGTGGTTCGGACGCGGCGGAAAATCCGGCGGCGGCTCACCGAAAGACGGCAAGGATGGCAAAGACGGCAAAGACGGCAAAGCGGACGGCAAGGTCGTCGCCGCGACGCTGTCGGCCCGCGCGGAGAACGCGTTGCGCCGTCAGTTGACGCAGTGCCTGTCGGCGCGGCTGACGGACTCGTCGGCCAACGAGGCGGCACGCGACTTCATGACGCGCTACAGCGCGGCGTCCGCAGCAGAGCAACTGGCGTTGCTCACAGTCGTCGCCGATATCTGTGCGAGCGACGCAGCGTCGGCAACGGATAGCAAGGACGGCAAGGACAGCAAGGAAGCGAAGGAAGCGAAACGTGCCGCCACCGGACTGGCGGGAGCGCTCGGCAGCGAACGGGTCCGGTTCCTCAAGCGCTTCAATGCGTTGCCCGACGGGTTGCCGTTCCTCGTGCGCTGGCGCGCGGACATGCTGACTCACCGGGCGGCACTGCCGGGGCTCGCGGCGCTGGAGGAGGATCTTGGCAGCCTCTTCTCGACGTGGTTCGACGTCGGCCTGCTGGAGTTGCATCCGATCACGTGGGATTCGCCGGCGTCGCTGCTCGAAAAGCTCATGCGCTATGAAGCCGTGCACGAAATCTCGTCGTGGGCGGATTTGCGCAACCGGCTCGATTCCGACCGTCGCTGCTACGCCTTCTTCCATCCGCGTATGCCCCGCGAGCCGCTGATTTTCGTCGAAGTGGCGTTCGTACCGGACATGGCGGCTGACGTGCATTCGCTGCTCGACGAGCAGGCGCCGCTCGAAGACCTGCGCCGCGTGCGCTGGGCCATCTTCTATTCGATCTCGAACACGCAGCCGGGGCTGCGAGGGGTGAGCTTCGGCAACTTCCTGCTCAAACGCGTGATCGACGAGTTGCATGTCGACTTCCCGAAGTTGCGCAACTTCGCGACGCTTTCCCCGATTCCCGGCTTCAACGACTGGCTGCGGCAACTGAGCGCCGCAGCGCTCGCGGAAGTACTCGGACCGAAGCGTCTGAAGCTGCTGGCACAGGAGCCGTCGCTGGCGGGGGAGGCGTCGGGCGCGCAGGTGATGGCGTGGTTGCAGACATCGCCCGAGCGCAAGGGCGTGCAGGCGCTGCAACGCACGCTGGGCGAATCGCTGGCGGCGCACTATCTGGCTCGCGAGACCGTGCGGGGTCAGCCCCGCGATCCGGTCGCGCGTTTTCACCTCGGCAATGGCGCGCGCGTCGAACGGATCAACTGGCACGCCGACCTTTCGAAGAAGGGCGCGAAACAATCGTGCGGCATGATGGTGAACTATCTCTACGAGCCGGACGAGCTCGACGCGAATCTGCAACGGCTGATCGATGGCAAACCCGCCGTCGGACGCGCGGTGACGCGTTTGCTGTGAACGTACTGAGTGAGTGTACTGAATGAGCGCATGGAAACCATCATGGAGGCGCGGGTGAGCGAAGTTCTGCGCGACGACAGTTTGCTTGACGAGGGATTGGTGACGCTGACGCTCTCCAATCCCGGCAAACTCAACGCCATCTCGGTGGCGATGTGGCACGCGCTGCGCACGCATGTGCAGACGC
Source organism: Pandoraea sp. LA3 (assembly GCF_022696215.1). NCBI lineage: Bacteria > Pseudomonadati > Pseudomonadota > Betaproteobacteria > Burkholderiales > Burkholderiaceae > Pandoraea > Pandoraea sp. LA3. The sequence continues at coordinate 90,897 of NZ_PTPY01000018.1, forward strand.
TCGACGGCGACACCCGCGTGCGCGCGATCGTCATCCGGGGTGCGCAGGGTCACTTCGCTGCGGGCGCCGACATCGAGGAGTTCCCGGTGGAGCGCGGCAGCTACGATACGCTGGGTCGCTATCACGGCGAGGTCATCGGCCCGACGCTCGATGCCCTGGCGCGCTGTCGGCATCCGAGCGTGGCGTTGATCGAGGGCGTGTGCGTGGGCGGCGGGCTGGAGATTGCGGCCCATTGCGACTTGCGCGTCGCCGCGCAGGGCGCGCGCTTCGGCGTGCCCATCAACAAGCTTGGCTTTCCGATGGCGCCGGGCGAGTTGCGCGGGGTGCTCGCGCTCGCGGGACGCGCCACGACGCTCGAAATTCTGCTGGAAGGTCGTGTGTTCGGTGCGGCGGAGGCGAAGGAGAAGGGGCTGCTGACGCGCGTCGTCGAAGACGAAGCGGTGGAAGAAGCAGGCTACACTTGCGCCCGACGCGTTGCCGCCGGAGCGCCGCTCGCCGCGCAATTGAACAAGTGGCTGATCGCCCGGCTCGCGCCAAGCGCGCCGCCGTTATCGGAGGCCGAGTGGCAGATGGCCTTCTCGTACTGGGACTCGCACGATCACCGTGAAGGTGTGGCCGCGTTTCTGGAAAAGCGTGCGCCCGATTTCCGGGGACGCTGAGGCGCTCCGGTCTGTATTCGCGGTCTGTATTCGATTTCACCCTGAAGCATCCATTGTTCTGAATCCGGTTCTGTTTATGACGCAAGACGCCAACCTCTACCGACTCTTTGCCGAACGTTTTCCCACTGACAAAACGGCGTGCGCCATCGAGACGCCCGAAGGACTTTATTACAGTTGGGACGACCTCGAACGGGCCAGCGCCCGTATCGCCAACCTGCTCGCGAGCCTGGACCTGAGCCCGGGCACCCGCGTGGCGGCGCAGGTCGAGAAGTCGCCGGAGGCGCTGCTGCTGTATCTCGCCACGCTGCGCGCGGGGCTGGTCTATCTGCCGCTCAACACGGCGTATCGCGAAGGCGAAATCGCCTACTTCGTCGAAAACGCAGCGCCGGATGTCGTGGTGTGCAGCCCGTCGAACTTCGGCTGGGTATCGAAGATCGCCTTCACGAATGGCGCGAAGCACGTCTTTACGCTCGGCGATGACCGCACCGGTTCGCTGCTGGAGCGGGCCGCGTGGTTCGGCGACACGTTCGAGACCGTGCCGCGCTCGCCCGACGACCTCGCGGCCATTCTTTACACCTCGGGTACCACGGGCCGCAGCAAGGGCGCGATGCTCTCGCACGGCAACCTGGCGAGCAATACGCGTGTGTTGCATGCCTTCTGGGGGTGGGGCGAGCGTGAAGGCGGCGATGTGCTGCTGCACGCGCTGCCGATCTTCCACGTGCATGGGTTGTTCGTCGCAAGCCACGCCGCGCTGTATTCGGGCAGCAAGATGATCTGGCTGTCGAAGTTCGATGCCAGAGAAGTCCTGCATCAGTTGCCGCGCGCCACGGTCTTCATGGGGGTGCCCACGTATTACGTTCGCCTGCTCGCGGAGGCTGGACTCAATCGCGACGTGTGTCGCAACGTGCGTCTGTTCATCTCCGGCTCGGCACCGCTGTTGCGCGAGACGTTCGACGCATTCCGCGAGCGTACGGGGCATACGATTCTGGAGCGCTACGGCATGTCGGAGACGGTGATGCTCGTCTCCAATCCGTATCACGGCGAGGCGGAAAAGGTACGTCGTGCCGGCACGGTCGGTGTGCCGCTGCCGGAGGTCACGGTGCGCGTGGTCGGCGACGACGGGCAACCGAGCGCGCAGGGCGACATCGGCCACATTCAGGTCAAGGGGCCGAACGTGTTCGCGGGATACTGGCGTATGCCGGAGAAGACTGCTGAGGAATTTACCGGCGACGGGTTCTTCAAGACGGGCGACGTGGGCAAGTTCGACGAGGACGGCTATGTGCATATCGTCGGACGCTCGAAGGACCTCATCATCTCCGGCGGCTACAACGTCTACCCGAAAGAGATCGAGGGCTTCATCGACGAGATGGAGGGGGTGGCCGAGTCTGCCGTGATCGGCGTGCCGCATCCGGATTTCGGCGAAGCCGTCGTCGCTGTCATCGTGCCGCGAGCGGGTGGGCAAGCCCCGGACGAGCGCGCCGTCATCGATGCACTCAAGCAGCGTATCGCCAACTTCAAGGTGCCCAAGCGCGTGCACGTCGTGAGCGAGTTGCCGCGCAATACGATGGGCAAGGTGCAGAAAAACGTGTTGCGCGATCGATTCAAGTGAGCGAAGCGCTGACGTCTTCACGTCAACGATGAAAAAAATGCCGCCTCGATGAGGCGGCATTTTCATTGCTGCGATCGACGCGGCATTCGCGCCGTCGGCAGGTCTTACCTTATTACTTCATTACTTCATTTGCACGGTGCCCGAGACCGTCACGGTCACTTGCGTCTTGCCGCCTTCGAGTTGCATCGGCGGGGCGGCGTCGGCGCTCGCGCTCATGGCCATCGCCTTCATGGCATAGGGGCGCGGCATCATCGGCGCGTTCGCACCCACCTGCACCTGACGAATCGTGTAGCCGCTATAGCCGAACGCCTTCGCGTTGTTCTGCGCCTGATTGCGGAACGCCTGGATGGCCTGGTTGGTGAGCTCGGCCTGCGTCTTCTCCTGTGCTTCGCGCGAGAGCGAGAACGACACGCCGTCCATCTGCATCTGATCCGAGATCTGGCTGGCCAGACGCGACGCAGCGCCGAAGTCCTTCGACGTCATCTGCAGTTCGGTGCGGCCGCGCCACGCCGTGATCTTGCCGTCGCGGTTGGTCGACGGATAGAGCGACACGTTGCCGGTCTGCACTTCGACGACACTCTGGCTCTTGGCGACGGACATCGCCTTGTTGGCTTTTTGCGTGAGGTTGCGCGACACGGTGGCGGCATCGGGACCTTGTTCCTGTGCCGACATGGTGATGTGCACGGTGTCCTGCTCGACTTCCTTCGTGGCACTCGCTTCGAGACCCAGCACGCCGGAGACCTGACGTGCCGACTCGTCACCCGATTGGGCATACGCCGCATTCGCGGCCGTGGCAATGAGAAGAGCAGCGGCGAGAGATTTGCGCATAGTGATGTCCTTTTTCGAATGTGAGTTCGCATCTTGATGGCGAACGTTTGACCGGTTGCCGACCGATAGCCTGCAAGTAAGTACGTGCTATGCGTTGGGCGGCAACGTTATACAGACGCTATCGCAACAATTTTGGTTCCCTTTCGGGATCCTTCCTGCAATTCACGCTCTAAGTAAGTGCTTGCTGATGAACTTCCAGTGTTCCGGCGCGACCGGTGTAATCGAAAGCCGGTTGCCGCGCGCCAGCACGAGCATGCCGTCGAGCTCCGGTGTCTGACGCATTTCGGTCAGGGGCACGACTCGGGTCTTGCGATCGAGCTTGACGTCTACGAGTAACCAGCGCGGCGACTCGGGCTTGGATTTGGGATCGAAGTACGGGCTCTTTGGGTCGAACTGTGTTGGATCCGGATACGCGGTGGAGGCGACGGTGGCCAGACCGGCGATACCCGGCACGGCGCAGCTCGAATGGTAGAAGAGCACCCCGTCGCCCACGCGCATGTCGTCACGCATGAAGTTGCGCGCCTGGTAGTTGCGCACGCCGGTCCACGCAAGGGTCTGCTGTTTGGCGTTGGCGAGGTCGTCGATGCTTGCCTCTTCGGGTTCGGACTTCATCAGCCAGTATCGTTGCGTCATGTCGTTTCAGTGTTCGGGATGGCTTGCGGTTGGCGTCGGACGGAATGCCGGTCGATAGCAGCGAGGTAAGCGCAGCCTGAACGACCCGAGAGGATCCCGGGGCGTGGCATGGGCTATGGATGGGTTGCCGCACTGCGATATTGGGCCAATTCCTATACTATGTCTTTGTGACCTTTGCGTGACGTTCCATGGACATGTTCAACCGCCTATGCCGATAGGAGAGTGAGTCATGGCAGCAGAGCCGTCTGTTCGTAGCAACGCGTTCATCTTCTATTCCCTCGCCACGGTGTCGTTTATCGAAACCAGTGTCCCCGAGTTCGTCTCCACGCTCAACCAGATGTATGGCGACGACGACGAGATGCGCACCTGGCTTCAGGACACCTGGCTGCCTGAAGAAGTCGAGCATGGGCGGCTTGCCAAAGACTATATCGCACGCGTCTGGCCAGAGTTCGACTGGGCCCCGGCTTACGACGCGTTTCTCGCGCGCTACAAACCCCGATGCGATGTGCAGTACATGCGGCCGTCGCTGGCGCTGGAGGCCTTGTCGCGCTGCGTCACCGAGACGCAGACAGCCATGATCTACCGCTGCCTCGAATCGTATATGCCGGTCGAGGAGCTCAAGCAGATGATGCACAAGCTGAGCAGCGAGGAGGTCGGTCACTACCGGTACTTCCGCAAGACCTTCGACCGGTATAACGCCGTCGAGCAGCACGGCGTGATCAGCCGGCTGCGCACGATGGTGGCGCGAAGTGAACTGGTGCGTGACGAGGACATCGCGTTCGCCTTCGAACCGCTGAACCACTTCTGGCGATCGCCCCCGCCGTTCGAGACAATGACCTGGGATGCCTTCCTGTCGATGTCGGGCGATGTCATGAAGCAGTACATGCCAGTGGAGGCGGCAACGCGCATGATGTTCAAGCCGCTGGAGACGGGCTCGTGGTGGCGTGACCGTCCGGTCAAAGCGTTGATGTCCTTCATGGTGAGGCGGCAGTACCCTCAGTTGGGAAGCGAAGCCTGACGTCACCGGAGACCGCATTCGTCCGTCATGTCCGCAGGCCGGCGAAGGAAGACGGACGAAAAAAAACCCCGCCGAGGCGGGGTTTTTCGTTGTCGGTGAACCGTATTACTTGTTCGTGCCGACGACTTCGACTTCCACGCGACGATCCGGAGCCAGGCAGCTGATCAGTTGCGTGCGGTTCTTCTGGTTGCAACCAGTCGTAACCGGGTTGCGCTTGCCCTTGCCTTCCGTGTACACGCGGTTGGCTTCGACGCCCTTGCTGACCAGGTAAGCCTTCACAGCTTGTGCGCGGCGCAGCGACAGACGGTCGTTGTACTTGTCCGAACCGATGCGGTCGGTGTAGCCCGTAGCGACGACGACTTCGAGATTCAGTGCCTGAATCTTGCCAGCCAGGTCGTCCAGCTTCTGCTTGCCGGCCGGCTTCAGGATAGCCTTGTCGAAGTCGAACAGTGCGTCAGCCTGATACGTGACCTTTTGCGAGACCGGAGCGACCGGAGCGACCGGAGCCGGTGCCGGGGCTGCGACTTGTGCAATGATCGAGCCATCGCACTTGGCATTGGCCGTGGCCGGGGTCCAGAAGGCATCGCGCCAGCACAGTTCGTCCGAGCCGTTTTTCCAAACCCACTCGCCGCTGCCGTTCACCCAGTTGTCGTTGACGGCTTGCTTCGAGGCCGCGATCGGGCCCGGAGCGGTCTGGACGTAGTTTTGGGCCATAGCCGAAGCAGCCATCACTGCGGTAGCTGCAACGATCGCGAGCTTAGCGAATTTATTCATATTTCTCCTCTCGAAATGAGATTACCGCAGGTTTACTGCGAGCCTAGACGACAGAACCAAAGTCTTACATCGCTCGAAGTATAACATTGGCAAGTGCGCGAAAGCATGGCCCATGCACTTCGAATAATGTCTAACTTATGCCACGGCATTTTGCCATAGCGATTCAGACGGTCGCGAGAAAAACCCCTGCTTTGCCGCCGGTCGTGGCGCAGTTGTGGTTTGAGCGCAACACCTTTTGAGGCCCCTCGCCAACCGTTTCATTTCTTTCCCTTGTTTGGCGTTTTGGCGTGCCAGACATCTCTTGTGCATCGCATCACGCTCGTTTCGGATGCCTATGACGGGCATGTTAGAATCGCACGATCATATCGCCGGCAGCCGCCTATCGCGATTAGGGCTTGATAGACACGGATAATGGATCAGTTCGCCAAAGAAACTCTCCCGATTTCGCTCGAAGAAGAAATGCGGCGGTCGTATCTCGATTACGCCATGAGCGTGATCGTCGGCCGCGCCTTGCCGGATGTGCGTGACGGCCTGAAGCCGGTTCACCGCCGTGCGCTCTTCGCCATGCACGAGCTGAACAACGACTGGAACCGTGCTTACAAGAAGTCGGCACGTATCGTCGGTGACGTCATCGGTAAGTACCACCCGCACGGCGACGCTTCTGTATACGACACCATCGTTCGCATGGCGCAGCCGTTCTCGCTGCGCTATATGCTCGTCGACGGTCAGGGCAACTTCGGCTCGGTCGACGGCGACAATGCCGCCGCCATGCGATACACCGAAGTTCGTATGGCCAAGATCGGTCACGAACTGCTCGCCGACATCGACAAGGAAACCGTCGACTTCGGACCCAACTACGACGGCAGCGAAAAAGAGCCGCTCATTTTGCCGGCGCGTATCCCGAACCTGCTGCTCAACGGTTCGTCGGGGATCGCCGTCGGTATGGCGACCAACATTCCGCCGCACAACCTCAACGAAGTCGTCGAGGGCTGTCTGTACGTCCTGAAGAATCCGGAAGCGACCGTCGATGAGCTGATCGAGATCATTCCGGCGCCGGACTTCCCGACGGCCGGCATCATCTATGGCATTTCGGGCGTGCGCGAAGGCTATCGCACCGGACGCGGCCGCGTGGTGATGCGTGCCAAGACGCACTTCGAGGACATCGATCGCGGCCAGCGTGTGGCGATCATCGTCGACGAACTGCCGTACCAGGTTAACAAGCGCTCACTGCTCGAACGGATCGCGGAACTCGTCAACGAGAAGCGTCTGGAAGGTATTTCGGACATCCGCGACGAATCCGACAAGAGCGGTATGCGTGTCGTGATCGAACTCAAGCGCGGCGAAGTGCCGGAGGTTGTGCTCAACAATCTCTATAAGCACACGCAGTTGCAAGATACGTTCGGCATGAACATGGTGGCGCTGGTCGACGGCCAACCCAAGCTGCTGAACCTGCGTGAAATGCTGGTTCACTTCCTGGCGCACCGCCGCGAAGTGATTACTCGCCGCACGGTTTATGAGCTGCGCCGCGCCCGTGAGCGTGGCCATGTGCTCGAGGGTCTGGCGGTAGCGCTCGCTAACATCGACGACTTCATCGCGATCATCAAGGCAGCCCCGACGCCGCCGATCGCGAAGGCGGCGTTGATGGAGAAGTCGTGGGATTCGTCCGTCGTGCGCGAGATGCTCGCGCGTGCCGACAGCGAGACGCAGGGCGGTCTGGCCGCCTATCGTCCGGAAGGGCTCGATGCGGCGGTCGGCGTTCAGCCCGACGGCCTGTATCGCCTGTCGGAAACGCAGGCGCAGGAAATTCTGCAGATGCGTCTGCAACGCCTGACGGGTCTTGAGCAGGACAAGATCGTCTCCGAGTACAAGGAAGTGATGGCGCAGATCGCCGACCTGCTCGACATTCTGGCCAGCCCGCCGCGCGTGACGGCGATCATCAGCGAAGAATTGACGGCCGTGCGTGCCGAGTTCGGCGATGCCCGCCGCTCGACCATCGAACACAACGCGACCGAACTCGATACCGAAGACCTCATCACACCACAGGACATGGTGGTGACGCTGTCGCATTCGGGTTACATCAAGTCGATGCCGCTGTCCGAGTATCGTGCGCAAAAGCGCGGCGGTCGCGGCAAGCAGGCGGCGGCGACGAAGGACGACGACTGGATCGATACGCTGTTCATCGCGAACACGCACGACACGATCCTGTGCTTCTCGAACCGTGGTCGTGTCTATTGGATCAAGGTGTACGAAGTGCCGCAAGGTTCGCGGAACTCGCGTGGCCGTCCGATCGTCAATATGTTCCCGTTGCAGGAAGGCGAGAAGATCAACGTGGTGCTGCCGGTCAAGGAGTACACGGAAGATCGCTTCGTGTTCATGGCAACGAGCTTGGGCACGGTCAAGAAGACGCCGCTCGCGGCCTTCAGCCGTCCGCTCAAGAAGGGCATCATCGCCGTGAATCTCGATGACGGCGACGTGCTGATCGGCGCGGCCATCACCGATGGGGCGCATGACGTCATGCTGTTCTCCGACGCCGGCAAGGCCGTGCGCTTCGACGAGAACGACGTGCGTCCGATGGGCCGCGAAGCGCGTGGTGTTCGCGGTATGCAGCTCGAAGACGGTCAGACGGTCATCGCGCTGCTGGTCGCCGAAAACGAGCAGCAGTCGGTGCTGACGGCAACCGAAAACGGTTACGGCAAACGCACGTCGATCACGGAATATACCCGCCACGGCCGTGGCACTAAGGGTATGATTGCGATCCAGACGAGCGAGCGCAACGGCCGTGTGGTTGCCGCAACGCTGGTCGAGCCGGATGACGAGATCATGCTGATCACGACCGGCGGGGTGCTGATTCGTACGCGTGTCTCCGAGATTCGTGAAATGGGTCGCGCCACGCAGGGGGTGACGCTGATCAGCCTGGACGAAGGTACGACACTCTCGGGTCTGCAACGTATCGTTGAGTCCGATGCCGAAGTTGCCGAGAACGGCGACGCGCAGGGCGACGACGAGACACCGGACACGGATGTCACGGAGTAATACCGGCGTAACTCGATGTAATCTAGGGGTGCATTGCCCCGAAAAGTCAGTAGAATCTGGCCCGATGCAGTGAAGTGCCCAGGCGAGGATGCATCTATTTATCGTCGGTGGAAACTGACGAATTTTGGAGTGACTATTACTATGCAACGCAACGTCAAGAAGTGGATGTGGCTGCTGCTCGCAGCACCGGCAATGGCAATGGCTCAGCAGAGCGCTCCGCTTGACGCGGACAAGAAGGCAGCCATCAAGGATCTGCTGGAAGCCATCGACGCAAACAAGCTCGTCACCGCCATCGGTGAAGGTGCTCAGGGGCAAGCCAAGCAACTGGCGCCGCAAGTGCTCGAGCGTCAACTGGTCGAAAACAAGACGTTGACCGATGCTCAGAAGCAGGCGATCGTCCCGACGCTGCAACAGAACTCGGTGCAGAAGCTGGTTGACGGCGCAGGGAAGGTGTTCACGACCGACGCCTTCAAGAACGACGCTGTGCAGGCTCAGTACAACGCCTACGGCAAGTTCTACACGACCGACGAAATCAAGGGTCTGACGGCGTTCTACAAGAGCCCGGTGGGCCAGAAGTACATCAAGGTCCAGGATCAGGTCGGCCAGGAAGTGGTTGGCGGTCTGATGCAGAAGTACATGCCGCAATCGATCGAAGCGACCAGCAAGCAAGCTGACGCCGAAATCGCCGCGGCTGCCAAGTCGGCACCGAAGGCGCCGGCCAAGAAGTAAATTTCGGCCGATCCTTCGGGGATTGACCGATAATGGCCGTTTGCGAGAGATCGCAAACGGCCATTTTGCATTGATGGGGTTTGCCGGCAGGTTCTGCTCGGAATATTCCGGGAAACGACCATCCTGCGCCGGAATTACGGCCCGCCTCCGCACGTAAGGGCCAACTGGCGGTATAGTGGGTCTTTGCCGCCGCCGCCGCGGGGGCGGGGGATACCCGGCCGAGGGCGGGGGGGGGGCAACGGGAAAAGCCAACCCCCAGCTGCCGCGCGCGTTCACCTGCTCCGCCGGACCGGCGGCGCTGCCGGAAGAGGTTCTTCGTCAGGCAGCCGAGGAAATGCTCGACTGGCAGGGTGCCGGCATGGGCGTGATGGAGATGAGCCATCGCGGCCGGGAGTTCATGAGCATTCTGGCGCAGGCGCAGGCCGATCTGCGCGAGCTGCTCGCGGTACCGGACAACTACCGGATCCTCTTCATGCAGGGTGGGGCGCTCGCCGAGAACGCGATCATCCCGATGAACCTGCTGGGCGGTGCCCGTGCGAACGAGCGTCGCACGGCGGACTACGTCGTGACCGGCTCGTGGTCGGTCAAGTCGCAGAAGGAAGCGCGCAAGTATTGCGATGTCAACGTCGCGGTCAGCACCGAAGCGGAAAATTTTACGCGTTTGCCGCAGGTCGATGAATGGAAGCTGTCCAAGGACCCGGCTTACGTCCATATCTGTACGAATGAAACGATCCATGGCGTCGAGTATTTCTGGACGCCGGACCTGGCGGCCGTCGGTCTGCCGGACGTGCCGCTGGTCGCCGACGTTTCGTCGCACATTCTTTCGCGTCCGATGGACGTGTCGAAGTTCGGTGTGATGTATGGTGGCGCGCAGAAGAACATCGGACCGTCGGGACTGACCATGGTGATCGTGCGCGACGACCTGCTCGGCCGTTCGTTGCCGTTCACGCCGAGCGCGTTCGACTGGAAGACGGTCGCCGAGAACGATTCGATGTACAACACGCCGCCGACTTACGCGATTTACATTGCGGGGCTGGTGTTCCAGTGGCTCAAGCGCCAGGGCGGCCTCGCGGCGATGGAGTCGGTGAACAAGGCGAAGGCGGAGCTGTTGTACGGTTTCCTCGACGACAGCGATTTCTATCGGACGTCGGTCGCTCCGGATTGCCGCTCGCGGATGAACGTGCCTTTCTTCCTGCACGACGACGCACTGAACGAAACATTCCTGGCCGGCGCTCGCGAGCGCGGCCTGCTGCAACTCAAGGGCCACAAGTCCGTGGGAGGCATGCGCGCCTCGATCTACAACGCAATGCCGCTTGCCGGCGTCGAGGCACTGGTCGACTATCTGCGCGAATTCGAGCGCAGCCACGGCTGACGAGGGCGAACGGCCGGCGCAACGGTTGAAAGACTGTGCGCCGCGAGCCGCCTGATCATGTCACTTAGCAAGAAGACAATACGCTCCATGGAAGACGATCTGAACGCATCGCTGCGCCCTTTGCGCGAGAAAATCGATGCTATCGATGCGCAACTACTCAAGTTGCTCAATCAACGCGCGGCTGTCGCCCTCGAAGTGGGTGAGGTCAAGAAGCGCTTTGGTGCGCCGGTATTCCGGCCCGAGCGGGAATTGCAGGTGATTTCCCGCTTGCAGCAAGCTAACGACGGTCCGTTGTATGGCGACAATCTGGCGTCCATCTGGCGCGAGATCATGTCGGCCAGCCGCGCGCTGGAAAAGGTGATGACCGTCGCCTATCTCGGCCCCGCCGGAACTTATAGCGAGCAAGCTGCCCTGACCTATTTCGGTCAGAGCGTGAAGGGGCTGCCGTGCCCGTCGCTGGACGAAGTGTTTCGTGCCGTCGAAGCTGGCAGCGCCGACTTCGGCGTCGTGCCGGTCGAAAACTCGACCGAAGGTGTCGTCTCGCGCACGCTGGATCTGTTGCTGCAAAGCCCCCTGACCATTGGCGGCGAAGTGGCATTGCCGATTCACCATAACCTGATGTCGCTGTCGGGCACGCTCGACGGTGTGACGCGCATCTGCTCGCACGCGCAGTCGCTGGCCCAATGCCAGCATTGGCTGACGGCGCATTTCCCGCAGCTTGAGCGTCAGGCGGTGTCGAGCAACGCCGAGGCCGCGCGTATGGCAGCGGCCGATCCGGCCATTGCCGCCATCGCCGGTGAATCGGCGGCGACGCAGTATGGCTTGCAGATCGCGTTCTCGCACGTGCAGGACGATCCGCACAATCGCACGCGCTTCGTCGTGATCGGCACGCAGGACGCGGCGCCGAGCGGCCGCGATCAGACGTCGCTGATTCTCTCGGTGCCGAATCGCGCGGGTGCTGTCGTCGCGCTCCTCGAACCGCTGGCCAACAATGGTGTGTCGATGACTCGCTTCGAGTCGCGTCCGGCCAAGAGCGGTGCCTGGGAGTATTACTTCTACGTCGACTTCGAAGGGCATCGCGACGATGAGAACGTCGCCAAGGCACTCGACGCGCTGCGTCAGAACGCGGCCTATTGCAAGGTGCTCGGCTCGTACCCGCGTTCCGCGTGACGCCGGGGAAAGACACCATGAGTCTGAATAAGCTCGTTATCTGCGGCGTTGGTCTGATCGGCGGTTCGCTCGCGCGCGCGCTGAAAGCGGCTGGCGTCGTGAAGGAAGTCGTGGGAGTAGGACGCACCGAGGCGTCGCTCGCTCGCGCATGTGAACTTGGCGTGATCGACCGGGCTGCATCGTCGATGGCGGATGCCGTCGCAGGCGCCGACATCGTGTTGCTGGCTGCGCCAGTGGCACAAACTCCCGCGCTGCTCGCCGCGATTCGTCCGTATCTGGCCGGTCATACGATCGTGACCGACGCGGGTAGCACTAAGACGGACGCTGTGGCCGCAGCACACTCTGCGCTTGGCGATGACGCGTGGCGCTTCGTGCCGGGACACCCGATTGCCGGTGCGGAACTGTCGGGCGTCGATGCGGCGAAGGCGGACCTGTATCGCGATCGCCGCATCGTGCTGTGCCCTCAGTCGGGCAACCGCAGCGACGACGTCGCGCGGGTGCGTGCGATGTGGGAAGCGACGGGCGCGCGCGTCTCCGAGATGACCGAAACACAGCATGACCGCGTGTTTGCCTCGGTAAGTCACTTGCCTCACGTGTTGTCGTATGCGCTGATTGCGCAGATTCTCGACGCGCCGGACGCCGCACTGAAGTTCGGGTTCGCGGGCGGCGGTTTTCGCGATTTCACGCGCATTGCGGCGTCGAATCCCGAAATGTGGCGCGACATCTGCGTGGCGAATCGCGACGCCTTGCTTGCCGAACTCGATGGTTATCTCGCGACCCTCGGCGCGCTACGTCAATTGATCGATGCCGGTGATGGCGCCGGTCTCGAGGCCGTGTTCGCCCGCACCAGCCAGGCGCGAACGGAATGGGCCAAGCAACAGGAAAAGTAATGGAAACGCTCGATCTTGGCCCGTACGGCCACGCCGAAGGCACGCTTCGACTGCCCGGCTCGAAAAGTATCTCGAACCGTGTGCTGCTGCTCGCCGCGCTCTCGCGCGGCACGACGCGTGTGCGTGAACTGCTGGCGTCGGACGACACGCAGGTCATGCTCGACGCCCTCGCTGCGCTGGGCGTCAAATGCACTCAGGTCGGCGATTCGCGTGACTTCATCGTGGAGGGATGCGGCGGTGTATTTCCGGTGAAGCTGGCCAAGCTGTTCATGGGGAATGCGGGAACCGCGATTCGTCCGCTGACGGCGGCGCTGTCGCTGAGTCATGGCGACTATGAGGTGTCTGGCGTGGCGCGCATGCACGAGCGTCCGATCGGGGATCTCGTCGACGGACTGCGGCAGCTTGGCGCCCAGATCGACTATCTCGGCAATGCCGGCTATCCGCCGTTGCACATCAAACCGGCCGATGTGAAGGCGCCCGTGACGCCGATTCGCGTGCGCGGCGATGTGTCGAGCCAATTCCTGACGGCGTTGTTGCTGACGCTGCCGCTGCTGCCGTCGGAGACGGGCGAGATCGTCGTCGAAGTCGAAGGCGAACTGATTTCCAAGCCGTACATCGACATCACGCTGCGACTGCTGCGCCGGTTCGGTATCGACGTGCGTCAGGACGGCTGGTCGCGCTTCACGCTTCCGGCGGCGGGTGCGGATGGCGCGAAGTACCGGAGCCCGGGTGAGATTCGCGTGGAAGGGGATGCCTCGTCGGCGTCGTACTTTCTGGCGGTCGGCGCGATCGGTGGTGGCCCGCTGCGTGTAGAGGGTGTGGGCCGTGACAGTATTCAGGGCGACGTGCGCTTCGTCGACGCGCTGGCAGCGATGGGCGCGCGCGTGACGCTGCATGACGATGCTATCGAAGTGCATGGCATCGATACCCCTTCGGGCAAGCTGCGTGCGCTGGATATGGATTTCAATCACATCCCCGATGCCGCGATGACGATTGCCGTGGCTGCGCTCTTTGCTGACGGCACGACCACGCTGCGCAATATCGCCAGCTGGCGCGTGAAGGAAACGGATCGGCTGACGGCAATGGCCATCGAACTTCGCAAGGTCGGGGCGACAGTGGAGGAGGGCGCGGATTATCTGCGCGTGACGCCGCCCGCTGCGCTGACGCCCAACGCGACGATCGACACCTACGACGATCACCGCATGGCCATGTGCTTCTCGCTCGTGAGTCTGGGCGGTGTGCCTGTGACGATCAACGATCCGAAGTGCGTCGCCAAGACATTCCCGACGTACTTCACCGAGTTTTCGCGCGTCGCTTCGTAATTTGCTTGGTGCTGGCAGGGCCGATTCGGTACCGTTGCGATCTCGCGCGGGGCCGAATCGGGTTTTGCGCATTCCTGGCGCCCTGTCGTTCGCGCTGGAGCCTCTTTTCTACGGATGCTCAGCCGTTTTCCGTTAGGGCGAGCGTATGACCATTCTGGCGTCTCGCAACGCTGCGTTCGCCGACTTCCGAGGCGGGGCGGCGCACCTAATCGATGAAACGCCGGGCCTTTGTCATGGCGGGGGAGGCCCAACGAGCAAGTCCGGACGTTGCGCGCCGATGGCCGTCACGCCTGTCCCGTCATCGTTTGCCAGAGCAGAACGCCATTAAGCAGGACGATGGCGGCGGCGATCAGCCATGCGCTGGCAAGCAGCGCGCCGCGAACACGCCACTGCCCCATCAACTTGGCATCACCGGCAAACCGGACGAGCGGAATCACGGCAAACGGCAACTGAAGGCTGAGTACCACCTGACTGAAAATCAGCAGGTTCGTGGTCTGAGCCTCGCCACCATGACCGACGATCAACAACGCCGGAATCAACGCCAGTCCGCGCGTGATGAGCGCGCGCTGCCATGGCTTCATGCGCAGATTCAGAAAACCCTCCATCGTGACCTGACCGGCGAGCGTGGCTGTCACGGTGGAGTTCAGGCCGCAGGCGAGCAGCGCGACGGCGAACATGACGCCCGCCCATTGACTGCCGAGCAACGGCGCCAGCAACTTGTGGGCGTCGCCAAGCGATTCCACTGCGGTATTGCCACTGGCGTGGAACACGGCAGCGGCAAGTATCAGCAGTGCGGCGTTGATGAGAAAGGCGAAGCCGAGCGAGAGCGTGGTGTCCCACTGGGTTGTCTTCAGCGCCCGGTTCATCGTGGCGGGCGTGCGTTCGGGCATCGCTTCGCCACGCATGCGAAGCAGCGCCGAGTGGAGGTACAGGTTGTGCGGCATGACGGTGGCCCCGAGAATCCCCACCGCCAGCCAGAGCATGCCCGCCTGAGCGACGATCTCGCTACGCGGGCGCAGGCCGGAGACCGCGGCCCCCCAATCGGGATTGGCCAGTGCGAGCTGCGCGGCGAAGCAACCGGCAGTCAGCAGGATCAAGGCAGCGACGGCGCCTTCGAGGCGGCGCTGTCCGAACCCCTGCAAACCCAGCATGGCAAAGGCGAGGAAGCCGGCGAGCACGACGCCGACCGGTAACGACAGACCGAACAGGAGTTGCAGCGCGACCGCGCTACCGATGATCTCGGCCAGATCGCAGGCGATGATGGCAATCTCGCAAAGCCCCCATAACGCCAACGAGGTGCGACGGCTATACTGGTCACGTGAGAGTTGCGCGAGATCGCGTCCGGTCACCAGACCGACGCGCGCGGCCAACCATTGCAACAACAACGCCATGACGCTCGAGAGCAGCACTACGCTCAGCAGCGTGTAGCCATAGCGGGCACCGCCCGCGATCGCCGTGGCCCAGTTGCCCGGATCCATATAGCCGACGGCGATGAGCGTGCCCGCCCCGGCAAACCCCATCCAGCGCTGCGCACGGCGCGGTGTCGGGTTTTGCGGATCGGGCGGCGGCACCCATTCGGGGCCGGCTAAGGGATAATCGCGGCTTTGCATGGCAGTCACATCTTCCGGCGGCGCAAATAGCGTCCATATCTAAATGATAATCATTATTATTTGGATGGGAAGTTTTATTTTTTAATGTGTTGGATAGACAGAGACGAAGGAATGCCTGATTTGACGGTGGTGGACGACTCGATTCCGGTCATTACGGTGGATGGCCCGACGGCATCCGGTAAAGGGACGGTGGCGCACCGGGTGGCCGACGAACTGGGGTTTCATTACCTCGACAGTGGGGCACTTTACCGGCTGACCGCGCTGGCGAGTGCTCGCCACGGGATCGACCCCGACGACGTAAGCGCCCTCGCCGTCCTCGCGGAGACGCTCGACGTGCGTTTCCGCGATCAGCGTATCTGGTTGGCAGGTGAGGATGTGACCGACGCCATTCGTGCCGAAGCGATCGGCAATCGGGCATCCAGTATTGCGGTGCACAAGGCTGTCCGGCAGGCGCTGACGGCGCTCCAGCGAGGCTTCAAGACCGCGCCCGGGCTGGTGGCGGACGGTCGTGACATGGGAACGGTGATCTTCCCGGAAGCCGATTTGAAGGTGTTTTTGACCGCCACGCCACAGGCGCGTGCCGAGAGGCGGTATAAGCAATTGATAGAAAAAGGATTTTCTGCTAACATAGACAGTCTCATGCTGGATCTTGAGGCGCGTGATGCGCGGGATCGTACCCGTGCCGAGGCGCCACTGAGGCCGGCAGAGGGTGCGCGGGTACTCGACACGTCGGGGCTTAACGTCGATCAGGCGGTGGCTCAGGTGCTCGAATGGTTCGCGCAAGTGCAGTACCCGCAAGGCGCCTGACCGGGTGTTTCATGCAGTCACCTGGCTTGGCTTTGTCTAACCTTTAACCCAACCGTTGCACGTTCTCGTCAGCCCCCCTTCGGGAGATGGACGTCAGCGGCGTAATCCACTTTTATGTCCGACCTGCAAACCTCGACCAACGAATCTTTCGCGGCGCTTTTCGAAGAGTCGCTCTCCCGTCAAGACATGCGTGCTGGTGAAGTCATCAGCGCTGAAGTCGTTCGGGTTGACCACAACTTCGTGGTCGTCAACGCCGGCCTCAAGTCCGAAGCGTACATCCCCATCGAAGAATTCCTGAATGATCAGGGCGAGGTCGAAGTTCAGGCCGGCGATTTCGTTTCCGTGGCGATCGACGCCCTGGAAAACGGCTACGGCGACACCGTGCTGTCGCGCGACAAGGCCAAGCGTCTGGCCTCGTGGCTGCAACTGGAAAAGGCCCTCGAATCGGGCGACCTCGTGACCGGTACGATCACCGGCAAGGTCAAGGGCGGTCTGACCGTGATGGTCAACGGCATCCGTGCATTCCTGCCGGGTTCGCTGGTTGACACGCGTCCGGTCAAGGACACGACCCCGTACGAAGGCAAGACCCTCGAATTCAAGGTTATCAAGCTCGACCGCAAGCGCAACAACGTTGTGCTGTCGCGCCGTGCCGTGATCGAAGCCACCCAGGGTGAAGAGCGCGCCAAGCTGCTCGAAACGCTCAAGGAAGGCGCGATCGTCAAGGGCGTGGTCAAGAACATCACCGATTACGGCGCGTTCGTCGACCTCGGCGGCATCGATGGCCTGCTGCACATCACCGACATCGCATGGCGTCGTGTGCGTCACCCGAGCGAAGTTCTGTCGGTTGGCCAGGAAGTCACCGCCAAGATCCTCAAGTTCGATCAAGAGAAGGGCCGCGTCTCGCTGGGCGTCAAGCAACTCGGCGAAGATCCGTGGGAAGGCATTGCTCGCCGTTACCCGCAAGGCACCCGCCTGTTCGGCAAGGTCACCAACATCACCGACTACGGCGCATTCGTCGAAGTGGAATCGGGCATCGAAGGCCTGGTTCACGTGTCGGAAATGGACTGGACCAACAAGAACGTTGCACCGACCAAGGTTGTCCAACTGGGCGACGAAGTCGAAGTCATGGTGCTCGAGATCGACGAAGACCGTCGTCGTATCAGCCTCGGCATGAAGCAGTGCAAGCCGAATCCGTGGGATGACTTCTCGCGCAACTTCAAGAAGGGCGACAAGATCAAGGGCGCAATCAAGTCGATCACCGACTTCGGCGTGTTCATTGGTCTGCCGGGCGGCATCGACGGCCTGGTCCACCTGTCGGACCTGTCGTGGAGCGAAGCTGGCGAAGAAGCGGTTCGCAAGTACAAGAAGGGCGACGAAGTCGAAGCCGTGGTTCTGGGCATCGACGTCGAGAAGGAACGCATTTCGCTGGGTATCAAGCAGCTCGAAGGCGATCCGTTCAACACCTTCGTGGCGATCCACGACAAGGGCTCGATCGTTGACGGCACCATCAAGGCCGTTGACCCGAAGGGTGCTGTCGTGTCGCTGGGCGATGACGTGGAAGGCTACCTGCGCGCTTCGGAAATCTCGCACGACCGTGTGGAAGATGCCCGTAACGTGCTGAAGGAAGGCGAAGCCGTCAACGCAATGATCGTCAACATCGATCGCAAGTCGCGCAACATCAACCTGTCGATCAAGGCCAAGGATTCGGCCGAGCAACAGGAAGCGATTAGCAAGATGTCGTCGGATAGCTCGGCAGCGAGCGGCACCACGAACCTCGGTGCCCTGCTCAAGGCCAAGCTGGACAGCCAGAATCAGTAAGGTCCAAGGCCTATGACCAAGTCTGAATTGGTCAACCAGTTGGCGGCGCGGTTTCCCCAGTTGGTGCTCAAGGATGCCGATTTCGCGGTGAAGACGATTCTCGACGCGATGGCCGATGCGCTTGCGCGCGGTCATCGAATCGAAATCCGCGGTTTCGGTAGCTTCGGGCTCAACCGTCGGCCACCGCGCGTCGGCCGCAACCCGAAGTCGGGCGAGAAAGTGATGGTGCCGGAGAAATTCGTGCCGCACTTCAAGCCCGGCAAGGAGTTGCGAGAGCGGGTTGATCACAAGGCGTCGGACCAATAAGGCCCTTTGGGATCTACTACGCAAGAAAAGCGCCTTCGGGCGCTTTTTTTGTATCTGACGATCGACAGGGTGGTGTCGGTGCGGACAATCGCCGGAAATGTGAAGCACTTTGCAGGAACGACGCCTCGCAGAGCACATCCGGTACAATACGCCCACGTGCTGGCCTGGTGCGTCCAGGGCTTCGACGCCTCGTGCGGCCGGCTCAAGTTGCAAAACATACGGCAATCCTGCCGCAGGAGCCTTTCGGCATGAAGCTGATTGTTTGGATCGTTCGTCTGATCGTATTCGTGGTGTTGCTGTGTCTCGCGCTGGCCAACACCGGCGAGGTCACGTTGAACCTGTTCCTGGGGCATACGTGGACAGCGCCGCTCATCATGATCGGACTGGCATTTTTTGTGGTCGGTGGTGTCATCGGCGTGCTCGCGACGTTGCCGAGCCTGATGCGCCAACGCCTTGAACTGCGTCGCACGCGACGCGACCTGGCCCGTGCCCAGCGTGATCCCGAGGCGAGCGATCAGCCGCCGATGCTGCCGCCGGTATAACGCGGCGCGGCGCACGACACTCGTCATCCTCATCGACTGTTTCAACGACAACACGCATTCATGGAATTCGAGGTCTGGTGGCTACTTGCCATCCCCGTGATCTTCGGCTGCGGCTGGGTGGCTGCGCGACTCGATTTGCGCAGCCTGCTCTCGGAAAGCCGCAATCTGCCGGCATCCTATTTCCGCGGTCTGAATTTCCTGCTGAACGAACAGCCGGACAAGGCCATCGACGCCTTCATCGAAGTCGCCAAGCTCGATCCCGAAACGACCGAACTGCACTTCGCACTCGGCAGTCTGTTCCGCCGTCGCGGCGAGACGGAACGCGCCATTCGAGTCCATCAGAACCTGCTCTCGCGCGATGATCTGCCGCAAGCCGATCACGAGCATGCGCTGTACGAACTCGGCCACGATTTCCTGAAGGCGGGTCTGCTCGATCGCGCCGAAGACGCTTTCAGCCGGTTGCAGACCGGCGCGTACGCGAAGGCAGCGCAACATGCCAAGCTCACGATCTATCAGATCGAGAAAGAGTGGCGTAAAGCGCTGGCGGAAGCCGAAACGTTGACGGATCTCGATCCTGCCGTGTCCTACCGCAAGGAGATCGCCCAGTTCCATTGCGAACTGGCGCAGGAAGCGCTGCAACGCAAAGATACCGAGGCGGTTGGGCGTGAACTGGACGCCGCGCTCGCCGTGAATCCGGCCAACGTGCGTGCGCCGCTGCTGCGCGGCGACATGCTGCTCGCGGCCGGAGATGCCGAGGGCGCGCTGCGGGTGCTGCGCACGATCGAGGAACAGAATCCGATGTACCTCGGGCTCGCTGCGAAGCGGGTCATGAAGGCCTTCGAGGCCCTGGGCCGGGCGCCGGAAGGGCTGGCCATGTTGCGTGACGCCTTGCGCAAGAACCCGTCGGACGATCTGCTCGAAATCGTCTATGAAAAGACATTGTCGCTCGACGGCCCGGAAGCCGCGCTCAAGCTGATGCGCGAGCAGATGCACCGTGCGCCGAGCGCCCCCGGTATGGCGCGTTTGCTCGAAGCGCATGCGGCGACTGCGCATGGCGACACGCAGTCGGACCTGCAACTCATGGGCAAGCTGATTACGCAGCGTACCAAGTCGTTGCCGCGCTATGTCTGTGACCAGTGCGGCTTCCGCGCCCGACTTTTCTATTGGCAGTGCCCCGGCTGTAACGGCTGGGAGACGTACACGCCGCGCCGTGCCGACGTGCCGGCAGCAACATAAGTTTCATAACATCGCAAAATCATGAAGATCACCATCATCGGTTCCGGCTACGTCGGCCTTGTCACGGGTGCCTGTCTCGCAGACGTCGGTAATGACGTGTTCTGTCTCGACGTCGACCCGCGCAAGATCGAGATCCTGAACAACGGCGGCGTGCCGATTCACGAGCCGGGCCTCCAGGAAGTCATCGCACGCAACCGCGAAGCGGGCCGTCTGCAATTCTCGACCGATGTCGAGGCTTCCGTGGCGCACGGCGACGTGCAGTTCATCGCGGTCGGCACGCCGCCCGATGAAGACGGCTCGGCCGACCTGCAATACGTCGTCGCAGCAGCACGCAACATTGGCCGTTACGCCAAGAGCTTCAAGGTGATCGTGGACAAGTCGACGGTGCCGGTGGGCACGGCAGACAAGGTGCGCGCCGCGGTCGCAGAAGAGCTTGCCAAGCGTAGCGAAGACGTGAAGTTCTCGGTCGTCTCGAACCCCGAATTCCTGAAGGAAGGTGCGGCGGTAGACGACTTCATGCGTCCGGATCGCATCGTGATCGGCGTGGATGACGACGCCGACGGTCAGCAGGCGCGCGCGATGATGAAGCGCCTGTACTCGCCGTTCAACCGCAATCACGAGCGCACGCTGTACATGGACGTTCGCTCGGCGGAATTCACGAAGTACGCCGCCAACGCCATGCTGGCAACGCGTATTTCGTTCATGAACGAACTGGCCAATCTGGCCGATCGCGTGGGCGTGGATATCGAAGACGTGCGTCAGGGCATCGGCTCGGACCCGCGCATCGGGTATCACTTCCTCTACGCCGGTTGCGGCTACGGAGGCTCGTGCTTCCCGAAGGACGTGCAGGCACTTGTGCGTACCGCCGAAGACTACGGTCTGCCGCTGCGGATTCTGAACGCGGTGGAAGCCGTCAATGAAACGCAGAAGACGGTGCTGATCGACAAGATCGTGGCGCGTCTGGGCGAGGAATTGAAGGGCAAGACGTTCGCGCTGTGGGGGCTGGCGTTCAAGCCGAACACCGACGACATGCGCGAAGCGCCCAGCCGTCGTGTGATCGCGGAGCTGGTGCGTCGTGGCGCGAGCGTGCGTGCGTACGACCCGGTGGCGCTGGAAGAAGCCCGCCGAGTCGTCGCGCTGGACTTTGCCGACGACGCTCAGGCCCACAGTCGCATCGAGTTCTGCGCCACGCAGAACGACACGCTCACGGGCGCTGACGCGCTGGTCATCGTCACGGAATGGAAGGCCTTCCGCAGCCCGGACTTCACCAAGGTGAAGCAGGCGTTGTCGCTGCCGCTGATCTTCGACGGCCGTAACCTGTACGACCCGGAAGCCATGCAGGAACTGGGTATCGAATACCACGGCATCGGCCGCGGTCTGGGCGAATCCGCCTGATTTTCGAGGAACGACGGATGAATTCGACGGCAACTTCGCTTACCCGTACGGTTCAGGCGCCGGGCGTGCCCAGCGTACCCCGCGAGGCGTTCAGCCGTGCCCGGGTGCTGATCGTCGGTGACGTGATGCTCGACCGCTATTGGTTCGGCGACGTCAATCGCATTTCGCCGGAAGCGCCGGTGCCGGTGGTGCACGTCAAGCGCAACGAAGAGCGTCTGGGCGGTGCCGCGAACGTGGCGCTCAACGCGACGTCGCTGGGGGCACAGGCCGGCCTGCTCTGCGTGCTGGGCGAGGACGAGCCCGCCGAGCGCGTGGTCGACATGCTCGACGCCAGTGGCGTGATGGCTTTCGTGACGCGCGACGCGGATCTCGCGACCACCATCAAGCTGCGCATCGTGTCGCGTCAGCAGCAACTGCTGCGTATCGACTTCGAGAATCAGCCGGCGCGTGAGGTATTGCTGGCGGTGCTCGATCAGTATCGTCAGTTGCTCACGAGCTATGACGTCGTGCTGCTCTCGGATTATGCCAAGGGTGGTTTGACGCATGTCCAGCCGATGATCGAAGCCGCGCGCGCCGCAGGCAAAGCGGTGCTCGTCGACCCGAAGGGCAGCGATTACGAGCGCTATCGCGGCGCCACGATCCTCACGCCGAATCGCTCCGAATTGCAGCAGGTCGTGGGCGTGTGGCGTTCGGAGGACGATCTGACGTCGCGGGCACAGAATCTGCGCGAATCGCTGGGGCTGGAAGCGCTGCTGCTCACGCGCTCGGAGGAGGGCATGACGCTCTTCACCGAAAGCGGTGCGCTGCACGTGCCGGCGCAGGCGCGCGAAGTGTATGACGTCTCCGGCGCGGGCGACACGGTGATCGCCACGCTGGCGGCGTCGCTTTCCGCCGGTCTGCCCCTGCCGCAGGCCGTCGTGCTCGCCAATCGTGCGGGCAGCATCGTCGTGGGCAAGCTGGGCACCGCGACCGTCGACTACACCGAACTCTTTTCCGAGCTGACATGACCATCATCGTGACGGGCGCCGCGGGCTTCATCGGCGCCAACCTCGTCAAAGCCCTCAACGAGCGCGGAGAGACCGACATCGTGGCGGTCGACAACCTCACGCGTGCGGACAAATTCCGCAATCTGGTCGACTGCGAGATCAGCGACTACCTCGACAAGACCGACTTTGTCGCGCGCTTCCAGCGCCGGGAATTCGGTCGCGTGCGCGCCATTTTCCATGAAGGCGCCTGCTCCGACACCATGGAGACGGATGGCCGCTACATGATGGAGAACAACTTCCGCTACACGCGGGCGTTGTTCGAGGCCTGTCAGACGCAGACCGTGCCTTTCCTGTATGCCTCGTCGGCAGCGACTTATGGCGCGTCGGAAACGTTCGTGGAGACGCGCGAGTATGAAAAGCCGCTGAACGTCTACGGCTACTCGAAGTTCCTGTTCGACCAGATCGTGCGCCGCGCCATGCGTGAGGCGGGCGGCAAGCTGCCGAGTCAGGTGGCCGGCTTCCGTTACTTCAACGTCTACGGCCCGCGCGAGGCGCACAAGGGCCGCATGGCGTCGGTGGCGTTCCACAACTTCAACGAATTCCGTGCCAATGGCCGTGTGAAGCTCTTCGGCGAGTACAACGGCTACGCTGCCGGTACGCAAAGCCGTGACTTCGTGTCGGTCGAAGACGTGGTGAAGGTGAACCTGCACTTCTTCGATCATCCGGAGCGCAGCGGCATCTTCAACCTCGGTGCGGGGCGCGCGCAGCCGTTCAACGACATCGCGATTGCCGTGATCAACACGTTGCGCGAGGAAGCCGGTGAAGCGCCGCTGTCGCTCGACGAGATGGTCAAACAGGGGATCGTGGAATACATCCCGTTCCCGGACGCGCTGCGCGGCAAGTATCAGTGCTTCACGCAGGCGAGCGTAGAACATCTGCGTCAGGCCGGCGGCTATCAGCAGCCGTTCTATACGGTTGGCGAAGGCGTTTCGCGTTACGTGCGCTGGTTGCTGGCGCAGTGAGCACGCGCCAGGCGCGCCATGCCTGTCACCGGGTCGGCCCGGTACACGGGGAGCCAGACGGCTCCCCGTTGTGTTTGGCGCGCCGTCTCGGATATCGGATATCGCCGGGTGCTCACGATAGCGATCGCTGGCCGCGAGACCTTACCCTGAGCGAGGTCATGGCCGGTGGATTAGAATGTTTCGATTCCCGACCGAAAAAAGCTTAGTGCAATGGCCTATAAGACTATCGAAGACACCATCGGCAACACGCCGCTGGTGCAACTGGTGCGTTTGCCCGACGACGAAATCCGCCGCCGCAACAACGTGATTCTCGGCAAGCTCGAGGGCAACAACCCGGCGGGATCGGTGAAGGATCGTCCCGCGTTGTCGATGATCAAGCACGCCGAGCAGCGCGGGCGCATCAAACCGGGCGACACGCTGATCGAAGCGACCTCGGGCAATACGGGCATTGCGCTGGCGATGGCCGCGGCCGTGCGTGGCTACAAGATGGTCCTCATCATGCCGGAAGACCTCTCCGTCGAGCGTCGCCAGAGCATGGGCGCCTACGGTGCCGAGATCATCCTCACGCCGGTCAAGGGCGGCATGGAGTACGCACGTGACCTCGCCCAGCAGATGGAGCGCGACGGACGCGGCATCATCCTCGATCAGTTCGCCAATCCCGACAACCCGCTCGCGCACTACGAGACGACCGGCCCGGAAATCTGGCGCGATACCGAAGGCCGCGTGACGCACTTCGTCTCCGCAATGGGCACGACCGGCACGATCATGGGTGTCTCGCAGTACCTGAAGGAGCAGAGCGAGTCGGTGCAGATCATCGGCGCTGAGCCGGCCGAAGGTTCGCGTATTCCGGGGATTCGCAAGTGGCCGGAAGCCTATCTGCCGAAGATTTTCGACCGCGCCCGCGTGGACCGTACGGTCTCGGTGACGCAGGCCGAAGCCGAAATCATGGCGCGTCGCCTTGCGGCAGAAGAGGGCATTTTCTGCGGCATCTCGGCTGCCGGTGCCTGCCAGATCGCGCTGAATCTCGCGCATGAGGTCGAGAACGCGACCATCGTGTTCGTCGTTTGCGATCGTGGTGACCGTTACCTGTCGACGGGCGTGTTCCCGGCGTAAGTCGAGTCGCAAGGCATCAAACGACGACGGGACCCGAGGGTCCCGTTTTTCATGCCCGACGACCGAGGATGGTCGATGACGGCTGTTGTGGGAGCCAGTCTCCCGACGATCAGGGCGCGCGTGCGGCCTTGATGGCGTCTGCCAGATCGTACACGGACATCGCGTAGAAGAAGCTGCGGTTGTAACGCGTGAGCACGTAGAAGTTCGTGAGGCCCATGCGGTACTGCGTGGCCTGTCCGGGGGTCGGCAGATCGACGATCAGCACCGGCGTGTCGAGCGCCGAGCCCACGTCGAGGCGCGGTTCGTTCATCAGCATGCCGGCCTTGATGAAGTCGCCGAGCTTCCAATGCGGTTCGGGTTGTCCATCGGCGCCCGCCTCGGCCAGCCCCTGACTGCCGCGATCGGCGGCGATGTTCCACACGACCGGTTGTCCCGGCTGCCATCCGTGCTGTTTGAGGAAGTTGGCGACGCTGCCGATGGCGTCGGCGACATCCGTCGTCAGATTGATCTTGCCGTCGCCGCTGTAATCGACCGCGAAGTTTCGGATCGACGACGGCATGAACTGGGGAATGCCGATCGCGCCGGCATACGAGCCATAGATGCTGAACGGATCGACGCCGCGCTCACGTGCGTAGAGCAGCAGGTTTTCGAGTTCCTTGCGGAACAACGCCATTCGCTCCGAACGATTGCGCGCGGGCGGATAGTCGAACGCGAGCGTAGTGAGCGCATCGATGGTGCGGAAGTTGCCCATGTTGCGCCCGTAGATCGTCTCGACACCGATGATGGCGACGATGATCTCTTCGGGCACACCGTATTCTTTAGCGGCGCGCGAGAGTGCTGCCGCATTCTGATTCCAGAAGCGCACGCCACCGTTGATGCGCGTGTTGTCGAGGAAACGCTTCTCGTAATTCGTCCAGTTTTTCTGGCCGGGCGTGGCGGGCGGCGCAGCAAGACGTGCGGCCGTCTGTGAGAACACCACGCGCGAGAAGACCTTCTGCAACTCGGTACGATCAAAGCCGTCGCGCGCCACGATGTCGTTGATGAATGCGTCGACCTCGGGATTGGCCGCGTAGCGTTGCGGCACCACTTCTTCCTCGAACTCGGTCTGCGCCGCTTGCTTGCCACGGGCTTGCGCGTGCGCGCTTACGCTTGTCAGTGCAAACGCGCCGATGCACAGCGCAATGCTGAACGCGCTGATCGCGCGCATCGAACGTGGGAGTGAATCGTACATCCGTACCGGTGATGTCATGCTGTCTGTCAGGCCTGTATGAAGTCCGAATGCGACGCGGCCCTTGCGGCCATCGTCACGTTAGTCGCGTTGATGCTCTCGTCGCGGCCTGTCGATGTCGAATCGCATTGCGTTGATTCGGTCCTCATCGAAAGGTAACTCGACGTGCGTGATTACCTAGAGCGCCAACCATTCATGCCAGTTCCTGCCGTCCCGAATTTCGGGAGAACGGCCCTAACCGGCTGTCACGGGTCTGCTGGGAGACTGCTTGGCAGTATAACCGAGTGCACCTGTGATACCTTAAGGCCTGTGCACTGTCCGTGACAGTGTTCATGGGGGATGCCGGCCATCGGCACGCGTTTGCGAGTGTTGTTGACGACTGTCAGGCACATCGTTGCGGCGCGAGTCAGGCTCC
This sequence comes from Pandoraea sp. LA3, assembly GCF_022696215.1. Taxonomy (NCBI): domain Bacteria; kingdom Pseudomonadati; phylum Pseudomonadota; class Betaproteobacteria; order Burkholderiales; family Burkholderiaceae; genus Pandoraea; species Pandoraea sp. LA3. The sequence continues at coordinate 117,412 of NZ_PTPY01000018.1, forward strand.
GCATCCGGCCGCTACCGGACGTGGAGACCACGGCGCGGCGGGCATCCCCCGCCCGTCCCAATAAAACGATTCGAAGCGATAGGCGACACAACGAATGGCTACCGGGTTCTATACACATCCCGATTGCGTCCGTCACGAGATGGGCGAGTGGCATCCGGAATGCCCCGAGCGGCTGCGCGCCATCGAGGACCAACTGATTGCCGGTCGCATCGACGGTCTGCTCGAACGCCGTGAAGCGCCGGCGGCCGACGAGGCCAGCCTGCGGCTCGTGCATACGCAGGATCACATCGATTTTATCCGCGACAACATTCCCGAATCCGGGTACTTCCCAATCGATCCCGATACGCTGCTCAATCCGTATTCGTGGCGTGCGGCAACGCGCGCAGCGGGGGCAGCGGTCGCGGCGACGGATGCGGTGATTCGCGGTGAACTCGACAACGCATTTTGCAGTGTGCGTCCGCCGGGTCACCACGCCACGCCCACGCGTGCGATGGGCTTTTGCCTGTTCAACAGCGTGGCGATTGCGGCGGCCCACGCGCTGGAAGTCCACGGGTTGTCGCGCGTGGCGATCGTCGACTTCGACGTGCACCATGGCAACGGGACCGAGGCCGCGTTCGGCAACGACGAGCGTGTGCTGATGTGCGGCATCTTCCAGCACCCGTTCTATCCGTTCTCCGGCGCCAACGATCCGGCGCCGAACATGCTCAACATTCCGCTTGAAGCACGCACGTCCGGCATGGCGGCGCGCGAGGCCATCGAGTACGGCTGGCTGGGACGCCTCAACGCATTCCGTCCCGAGATGATCTTCTTCTCGGCCGGCTTCGATGCGCATCGTGAAGACGATCTCGGCGGCCTTGGCCTGACCGAGGCGGACTTCGCGTGGATCACGAAGGAAGTGAAGGCCATCGCGGATCGCCACGCGAAGGGGCGTATCGTGAGCTGCCTCGAAGGCGGCTACAACCTCTCCGCGCTCGGCCGTAGTGTCGTGGCGCATCTGAAGGTGCTCGCCGACGTCTGACGTCCGGACGCCGGCCCCCGATAGATTCGATTGATCCGATAGATCGATAGCGGCCGGCGCGCAGCGTTCATCGCGGCGCGAACGTGCGGCACAGGAGACGACATGACGTCATCGCAAGCGACGGCGGCGCCCGAGCCGCTGGTTCTCGTCACTCACGGCGAAGGCGAGCTGGCTGGTGTGGTGACGCTCACGCTCAATCGTCCGCGTCAATTCAATGCGTTATCCGAAGCGATGCTCGACGCGCTGCAAGGCGCGCTCGACGACATCGCTCGTGACGACGGCGCCCGTGTGGTGGTGCTGGGCGCGTCCGGTCCGGCCTTTTGCGCGGGACACGATCTCAAGGAGATGCGTGCGGAGCCGTCGCTCGATTACTACCGGACGTTGTTCAATCAGTGCACGCGCGTGATGCTGACGATGCAGCGCATGCCGCAGCCGGTCATCGCACGGGTGCACGGTATCGCGACGGCGGCAGGGTGTCAGTTGGTCGCGATGTGCGATCTTGCGGTCGCGACGTCGGTGGCGCGCTTTGCCGTCTCCGGCATCAATGTCGGCCTGTTCTGTGCGACGCCCGGCGTTGCGCTCTCTCGCAATCTCACCCGCAAGCAGGCGATGGAGATGCTGCTGACCGGCGACTTCATCGACGCACAGACGGCCCGCGAGCGCGGACTGGTCAATCGGGTAGTGCCGATGGAGCGTCTCGACGCCGAGGTGGCGGCGCTATGCCGCTCGATTCTCGCCAAGCCCGCTGCGGCGGTGGCGGCGGGCAAGGGACTGTTCTACCGGCAAGCCGAGACCGGCATCGAGGCTGCGTATCAGATGGCCGGGCAGACCATGGCGTGCAACATGATGGACGCGTGTGCGCTTGAGGGCGTGCAGGCATTCATCGAGAAGCGGGCGCCCGACTGGGCGAAGCCGACGGACTGAGCGCCGTCTCTCGCCTTCTCCAGCCTTCTCCCGCCGTCTCCCGCCTTCTCCGGTTACCGCTGTGAATCACGCATCCACCGGATGCGCTCCACCATTACCACTGCTTTTCCAGCACCAACGGTCCCGGCGTCGCCGTACGGCTGACCGCGTATCCGTTGCCGGTGAACCAGGCGCGCAACTCCTTGATCATGTCGGGATTGCCGCACACCATGATGCGCGACGTCGCGGGATCGAGCGTCGCGCCCATCGCCTTTTCCAGTTCGCCGGACGACAGTAGCGTCGTGACACGTCCATATAACGCGCCCGGCGTTTGCTCGCGCGTCACGCTAACCGCGAAGTGAAGCTTGTCGACCCATGACGGATCGACATCCGGATGCGAGAAGTGTCTGAGTTCTTCGTAATAGGCGAGGTCGCGCTCCCATCGCACGCTGTGCACGACGAAGATGCGCTTGAAGCGTCGCCACACGTCGGGATCGCGCAGGATCGAAACGAAGGGCGCCAGTCCGGTGCCCGTGGCGAGTAGCCACAGGTCGTCGCCGCCGGTAAAGCGATCGAGGGTGAGAAAGCCGTAGGCGGTGTGGTCGACGAGCACCTCGTCGCCGACCTTGAGTTGTGCCAGTCGTGGCGTGAGCTGGCCTTCGGGAATCGTGATTACGTAGAACTCCAACGTATCTTCGGCGGGCGAATTCACGAAGGAGTACGCCCGCCAGATGAGTTCTCCGTCGTCGCCCGGCAGGCCGAGTCGCACGAACTGGCCCGCCGTGAATTGCAGGCCGGGAGGGCGGGTCGTCTTGATGCTGAAGATCGTCGGCGTCCAGAAATGCATGCCGGTGACCGTTTGCGGCGAGTATTTCGTCTGCGCTTGCATGCCGGAGGCTCCTTGCGAATCCACACAGCTTCAGTGTAGCGCGCAGTGAGGGATCGGAATGCGAGACCCTGCTTGCAGGGCGGGTTCAGGCGCACCGAACCCGCCCATTCGGGCTGACTATGACCCGATCAGATGCGGTGATGCGTACCGAACGGCGTTCGCGGCGTGTTGGCCGTGCGAGTCCCTTGCATGGCATCCATCTCCAGTGCCGATAGTCCGGAGGCATCGCGTTGTGGTGCCTGCGTTTGCGGCAGATGCGCGACCAGCCAGGCGGTCAATTCCTCGATGACTTTTTCCCGGTCGAGATCGTTGAGCGTTTCGTGGAAGTGGCCCGGGTAGAGCCGTAAGGTCTTGTCCTGCGAGCCGGCGTTGCCGTGGAACTGTTCGCTCGCCCATGGGGCGGTGAGCCGGTCCGCCGTGCCATGGAAGATATAGAGCGGCAAGTGCAGGGCGTCTGCGTTGGCGTGAATGCGCGTCATGGCGTCGAGTAGCTCGGCTGCCGTGCGCGCCGGGGTCCCTCGATATGCGTTGAGCGGGTCTTTTTTCGCCGCATCGACCACGGCGTTGTCGCGAGCGATGGCCGTCGGATCGATCTTGAAGACGGGCACCTTCGGCAGCCAGCGCGACACCCAGCGTCCGGCCTTCACCATCCACGGGGCGACGGGTTCGCCCGGCGCGAGCGCCGGGCTGCTGAGCATCAGGCCGCTGACGTTGGCGGGGGCGCGCGTGATCGTATAGAGCGCGGCGATGGCGCCCCCCATGCTGTGGCCGAGCAGGAACAGCGGCGTCGGCCCGAAGGTCGTGCGGACGTGCGTGAGAAAGATTTCGGTGTCGTTGAGATAGTCGTCGAAACGATCGATGTAGACGCGCGCGCCGCCTGAGCGGCCGTGCCCGCGCAGATCGTAGGTCACGGTCGCGATGCCGAGCGACGCGAAGTGCTCAGCCAGACGCGCGTACCGTCCACCATGTTCGCCCATGCCGTGCACGATGGCGACGACTGCGCGTAGCGGCGCGCTATCGATGTCGCCCGCGCGGGCCTCCGGCTGCCACGTATGGACGTGGAGCGTCAGCCCATCGCTGGCTTGCAGACGCGATTCCGAATGCGTTGTCATGTCTCCTCCTGGCGGGATGGCCGGGTGGCCGTCGTGCGTGCGACGGCGGTGCGATTTGTCGGTAGGGTCGTCGACGGTCGTGTCGAGGGTTTTACCGGTGCGCCATTCGATCATAGGCGTGCGCGCACCGGTGTGTTTTCTCTAGAGGAAACGCACCACGAGGAAACTGGCTGCGCACGAGGATTTGCATAAAAATAGCACGATCGTTCGGGGTGAGGGCGTGGCGCACAAGCGCTTCCTGTCAGGCACCGGCGCCGTTTTTCGCAGGATCGAGCATCCGTGGCAATGCCAGAGCATTTCATGAATGATTGCCACAAAATGCCTCAAATATGCACATAATGCGTCATTCGCCGTGTGGTTATAATGGCAGCGGATTGACGTAAACGTAACTTTGGAGCGAGTTCATGAAGATCCTGGTACCGGTCAAACGGGTAGTGGATTACAACGTAAAAGTTCGCGTGAAGAGCGACGGCACGGGCGTCGACATTGCGAACGTGAAGATGTCGATGAATCCGTTCGACGAAATCGCGGTGGAAGAAGCGGTGCGCCTGAAAGAAGCGGGCGTGGCGACGGAAGTGATCGCGGTGTCGGCGGGCGTGACCCAGTCGCAAGAGACGCTGCGCACGGCGCTGGCGATCGGCGCGGATCGCGCGATCCTGATCGAATCGGACGAAGAATTGCAGCCGCTGGCCGTGGCTAAGCTGCTTAAGGCCATCGTCGAGAAGGAGCAGCCGCAACTGGTGATCCTGGGCAAGCAGGCGATCGACGACGATTCCAACCAGACGGGGCAGATGCTTGCGGCGCTCACGAAGCTGCCGCAGGCGACGTTCGCCTCGAAGGTGACCGTCGCA
>NZ_PTPY01000019.1:0-68385 GCF_022696215.1 Pandoraea sp. LA3
CTCAAGCAAGCCGTCAAAATGGTGAGACAGTCCGTGCACATCTACAATCACGAACGACCTCATGCGGCCCTGAAATACAAAACGCCCGATGCGGTGCATCGGGCGTTTTGAATGACTTTTTCTGTCAACCTATTTCAGGACTTGACAGATGCGCTCAACGGTGGCGGTGCGTCGCGAAGGATGCCCCCCGCATGTCACCGCCGCCGTGTGCCTTGGGCTCAGCGCTTGAGTTTGGCGAAGGCCGCTGCCATGGCGTTGACCGTTTCCGGTTCGCGCGAGCGTCCGCCGCCGTTGCCGCCACGGCCACCGCCGCCCTGACCGCCGTGCCCGCCTCGCGGTGCACCGCCGCCGTGACTACCCGGGCGGTCGCTGCTGCCCGCCACCGGCAGGTCGTCGTTCAGACGCATGGTGAGCGAGATACGCTGGCGGCGCGGATCGACTTCGAGCACCTTGACCTTCACGATATCGCCAGCCTTCACGACTTCGTGCGGGTCCTTGATGAACTTCGTCGACATGGCCGAGACGTGGACGAGACCGTCCTGATGCACGCCGATATCGATGAACGCACCGAAAGCGGCAACGTTCGTCACCACGCCTTCGAGCTGCATGCCCGGCTTCAGGTCGGTCAGCTTCTCGACACCTTCCTGGAACGTTGCCGTCTTGAACTCGGGACGCGGATCTCGGCCCGGCTTCTCGAGTTCGGTCAGGATGTCCTTCACCGTCGGCAGGCCGAAGCGCTCGTCGACGAACTCCGTGGGCGATACGCTGCGCACGACCGAACCGTTGCCCATCACATCGCCGATCGACTTCTTGATTTTGGCGAGAATGCGCTCGACGACGGGGTAGGCTTCCGGGTGCACCGACGAGCGATCCAGCGGATTGTCGCCACCGTTCACGCGCAGGAAGCCAGCCGCCTGTTCGAACGTCTTGTCGCCCAGACGCGGCACCTTCCTGAGGGCTTCGCGATTGGCGAACGGACCGTTGCTGTCGCGGAAGTCCACGATGTTCTTCGCCAACGTGCTGTTCAGGCCCGACACGCGCGCGAGCAGCGGCGCCGAGGCGGTATTGACGTCCACGCCGACCGCGTTCACGCAATCCTCGACGACGGCGTCGAGCATGCGCGCCAGTTCACGCTGGTTCACGTCGTGCTGATACTGCCCCACGCCGATGGCCTTCGGCTCGATCTTGACGAGTTCGGCCAGCGGATCTTGCAGACGTCGCGCAATCGAGACGGCGCCACGCAGCGAGACGTCGAGTTCAGGGAATTCCTTTGCTGCGAACTCCGACGCCGAGTACACCGAGGCGCCGGCTTCCGAGACCACGATCTTCTGGAGCTTCAGTTCCGGATGGCGCTTGATGAGTTCCAGCGCCAGCTTGTCCGTCTCACGCGACGCCGTACCGTTACCGATACTCACCAGTTGAGCGCCCGTCGCGGCCGCGATCTTCGACAGTCGGGAGAGCGAGCCGTCCCAGTCGCGACGCGGCTCATGCGGGTAAATGGTGTCGGTGCCGAGCAGCTTGCCCGTCGCGTCGACCACTGCGACCTTCACGCCGGTGCGCAGGCCCGGGTCCAGACCGATCACGCCCTTCGGGCCGGCCGGTGCGGCGAGCAGCAGTGCCTTGAGGTTGCGGGCGAACACGCGAATGGCTTCGCTCTCGGCGCTCTCGCGAATCTGCGTGAGCAGTTCCGATTCGAGGTGCGGCTGCACCTTCACGCGCCAGCACCAGCGGCAGACGTCCGCGAGCCACTTGTCGGCCGCGCGGTTCTGCTGGCGAATGCCGAAGTGACCGGCGATCACACCTTCGCACGGATGCGGGATCTGGGCGTCGAGTTCTTCGCCAAGGCCCAGCTTGACCATCAGAATGCCGAGGTTGCGGCCACGGAAGAGGGCGAGCGCGCGGTGCGACGGCACGGCCGCGATCGGCTCGGCGTAGTCGTAATAATCGCGGAATTTCTCGCCTTCCTCGCTTTCCTTGCCTTCCACGACCTTGGACGACACGACGCCCTGGGTCCAGAGGTAGTCGCGCAGTTTGCCGAGCAGCTCGGCCGTCTCGCCGAATTGTTCGGAAAGGATGTCGCGGGCGCCGTCGAGGGCCGCCTTGACGTCGGCAACGCCTTTCTCGGCGTCGACGAACTTGGCGGCTTCAACCTGCGGGTCGAGCGTCGGATCGGCCAGCAGCGCCTGCGCGAGCGGTTCGAGACCGGCTTCGCGGGCGATTTGCGCGCGGGTGCGGCGCTTCGGCTTGTACGGGAGGTAAAGGTCTTCGAGCGTCTGCTTCGTGTCGGCCGCGACGATGGCGGTGCGCAGTTCGTCCGTCAGCTTGCCTTGTTCCTCGATGCTCGCGAGAATCGCCGCACGGCGATCTTCCAGTTCGCGCAGATACAGCAGACGCTCTTCGAGCGTACGCAGCTGCGTGTCATCGAGGTTATCGGTCACTTCCTTGCGGTAGCGCGCGATGAAGGGCACGGTGGCGCCTTCGTCCAGCAGCTGCACGGCGGCGGCGACCTGACGCGGCTGCACGCTGAGTTCGTCGGCGATGCGTTGAACGATCTGAAGGGCTACGTTTTGCGTCATGAGTGTTGCGAGTTACCCAAGTGCCAGGAGCGGGGCATTTTGCCATAAACCGCGGGCGCGTCCGGGCAGGCAATGCTAAAATTTGGCATCACTCTGCTCAACCTCATGATTTCCTTCGAAAAATTGTTTTCGCGACTGAATCTGCGACAGCTTCCGAACCGTCCGGCCCTTACGCGCGTCGCCGCGGGTGTCGTGTTTGGTTTCGTGACGGCTGCCGTTGTGCCGGGGACGTCGTTCGCTCAGGGGCTGTCGGCCGTCGAGGCGGCTGGACGCACGACCGAACAACTGCGTGTTCCCCTGGTGCCGTTCGATGCCACGGCGAATCGCACGCCGTCGTCTGCCAGCAAGGCCAGCGCTGCGGCTGCCGCAGCCGAGGACGACAAGCCCGTCGCCTATGACGACCAGCTCGACATGCATCCTGCCGATGACGATTTTGGCGGCCGCCGGGCGGTGCTCGATCGTCAGCGCGCGTGGGTCGACTACCGTTTCGAAGAGGCGAAGTACGAGTGCGCCTCGAAGTTCTTCGTGAATTACTGCATCGATAACGCGCGCGACGAGCAGCGCGAAGCGCTCAAGGCGATTCGTAGCCAGCGGCTGGTGCTCGAAGATCAGGAGCGCAAGGTGCGCGCGCAGGAGCGTGACGAACGCCTCGCAGCCAAGCGCGCGCAAACGGCTGCGGAAGCACCGCAGCGTGCCGCCGAGCGGGCTCAGAACGTCTCGGATTACGAGGCCAAGCAGGCCGAATATCAGCAGCGCGTCACTGAACGTACGGGACAGGCACCGCAACGTGCGGCGAATACCGAGTCGTACAACGCCAAGCAGGCGGGGCAGCAGCAGAAGCTCGACGAGGCGAAAGCGTCGGCGGCGCAAAAGGCTGCCGAGCGCGAAGAGAACGTGCGCAAGTACAACCAGAAGCAGCAGGAAGCCATCGAGCGTCAGCAGAAGTCGGACGCGCGGCGTAACGAGTCGCAGTCGGGGAGTTCGCCGGCGCAGAAGGCCTTGGAAGGGCAGTAAGCCCGCGCAGGCTGGAGGCGGGCGGAACGCGACGCACAACGCGGGTTGGCGCCGAACCGGAATCACTTGAGAGTCGCAGGAGAGTTGTCACGATGCAGCACGATCTTCACTCCGTTGGACGTCGCATCATCGAATTGCAGATCGAACACCGCGATCTGGACTATCTGATCGATAAGTTGCTGACGGAACCGGCGTATGACGAGCTTCAGGTCACCCGGCTCAAGAAGCGCCGTCTGAAGATCAAGGACACGATCACCCTGCTGCAAGTGCAGCAAACGCCGGACCTGCCCGCCTGAGCGAGCGCCCCGGCAATGCACCGGAAATTCGCGTGATATCTGCGACATTCGTCCTGAGCTTCGCGCGGTAACTTTTTTCATTGCGGCGCTGCGTATCCCCATGAGGCGATGCGCGGCGCCTTCGAGTTTTCAGAGCCGTTTTGACCGATTCCGCCGCCGCATCCAGCGATTCCACCGATCTCTCCCCAAGCGCTGACACGCCAACGTTCCACGGACTCAAGCCGCTCGCTCCCAAGCGAGAGCGCGAGCTGGAGGAAATCTTCGGCGATGGCGGCATGCTGGCGCGCGCGATCGACGGCTATCGCTCGCGTGAACCACAAACCGAGATGGCGCGTGCCGTGGCCGCTGCGATGGATACGCACGACTCGCTGATCGCCGAGGCCGGCACGGGCACGGGCAAGACCTACGCGTATCTGGTGCCTGCCATGCTGTGGGGCGGCAAGACGATCATCTCGACCGGCACCAAACACTTGCAGGACCAGATCTTTGCGCGTGACATTCCGACCGTGCGCAAGGCGCTTGCCGTGCCGGTCACGGTGGCCATGCTCAAGGGGCGCTCGAATTATCTGTGTCACTACTATCTGGAGCGTGCGCAGCAGGAAGGGCGCTTTGCATCGCGTCATGAGGCTGCCCAGTTGCGCGAGATCACGACATTTGCGCAGATCACGCATAGCGGCGACAAGGCGGAACTGGCATCCGTGCCGGAGAACGCGCCGATCTGGGCGCAGGTAACGTCTACGCGCGATAACTGTCTCGGCCAGGATTGCCCGCGTTACAAGGACTGTTTCGTGATGCTCGCGCGCAAGGAAGCGCAGCAGGCCGATCTCGTGGTCGTCAATCACCATCTGTTCTTTGCGGATGTGATGCTGCGCGATACCGGCATGGCGGAATTGTTGCCGAGCGCCAATACCGTCATTTTCGACGAAGCGCATCAGTTGCCGGAAACCGCCACGCTGTTCTTCGGCGAGACGGTCTCGACCACGCAACTGCTTGAACTGGCGCGTGATTGCGTCGCGGAAGGCCTGATTCACGCGCGCGATGCCGCCGACTGGGTCAAGCTCGGCGCGAATCTGGAGCGGGCCGCGCGCGATGTGCGTTTGACGTTCGGTCAGGACAACGCACGGATGTCCGTGACGCAACTGCCGGACGATCACGAGTTGTTCGGGGCGCTCGAGAGTGTCGACATCGCGTTGCAGGATGTGATCGAGACGCTTCAGCATCAGGCCGAGCGCGCCGAAGCGCTCGGTGCGTGTCTGCGTCGTGCACTGGAATTGCATGAGCAACTGGAGCGTTGGCAGTTGGGCGTGACGCCGCCGTCGCCGGGCGAGCAGCCACTGCCGCTGCTGGACCCCGACGCGCCGCGTGTGACCGACGGCAAACGCGAAAAGGCAGCGAAGGCGCGCGAGGCGGAAGCGGCGCGTCTGACGGCGGAAGCGAAGGCGGCGGAAGGCGTGGACGGCGAAGGTAAATCGGAAAAGACCTACACGCCGCCGGAGACGGTTCGCTGGATTGAAGTGTTCTCGCAGGCGGTGCAATTGCATCAGACCCCGCTCTCGATTGCGCCGATCTTCGCGAAGCAGCGGGCCGGGGCGCCGCGCGCGTGGATTTTCACGTCGGCTACGTTGTCCGTGAAGGGCAACTTCATGCACTACGCCGCGCAATTGGGACTCGATGCGGGCAAGTCGCTGACGCTGGCTAGCCCGTTCGACTATCAGAACCAAAGCTTGTTGTACGTGCCGCGCGGATTGCCGCAGCCGTCGGCACCGAACTTTACGGACGCCGTGCTCGACGCCGCGTTGCCGGTGCTCGAAGTCAGCGGTGGTCGGGCCTTCGTGTTGTGTACGACGTTGCGAGCGGTCAATCGTGCAGCGGAGCGTCTGCGCGAAGAGTTCGAGCGGCGTGGCTGGCCGTATCCGCTGCTAGTGCAGGGCGAAGCGAGCCGCACGGAGTTGCTCGACCGGTTCCGCGCGCTGGGCAATGCCGTCCTCATCGGTAGTCAGAGTTTCTGGGAAGGTGTGGACGTGCGGGGTGAAGCGCTTTCGCTCGTCATCATCGACAAATTGCCGTTCGCGCCGCCGGACGATCCGGTGCTTGCCGCGCGTCTCGATGCGCTGACGAAGAAGGGGTTGAGCCCGTTCGCCGTGCACCAGTTGCCGCAGGCGGTAATCACGTTGAAGCAGGGGGCGGGGCGTTTGATTCGTTCGGAAGCCGATCGCGGGGTGCTGATGATTTGCGATCCGCGTCTCGTCGACAAGCCCTATGGGCGGCGAATCTGGCAGAGCCTCCCGCCATTCAAACGTACGCGGGAATTGCCGATCGTGCGCGGATTCTTCGATGAGATCGCGGCCGAGGCGGGCGATTGAGTCACACGACTCCTACGCTCGGCGCGGAATGAAAAAAGCCAGACGGTGAAACGTCTGGCTTTTTCGTTGCGTTGCCCTGCGATGTCTGTTGGGCATCCGTCGGCTATCAACCGGGCATGGCGTCCAGCCAGCGGCCGATGACGGCCGGAGCGACTTCGGACAATCGGGCGTGGTGCTGCCGGGCATCGTTGCGCAGCCCCACGGGATCGATCTTCGCGGCGCCGAGTTCGCACGCATGCCCGACGAGCCACGATTCGATACGTGCGGCGTCGGCTTCCAGATGAAATTGCAGTCCCAGCGCGTGCGTGCCCAGCGCGAAGGCCTGATTTTCGCCAACGGCCGTACGTGCCAGATGCACCGCCCCCGGCGGAATGTCGAACTGGTCGCCATGCCAGTGGAGCACGCTCGCGTCGCCCAGTGCCGCGAGGGGCGACGACAGACCCGCGTCCGTCAGCGTGAGCGGGGCGTAGCCGATTTCCTTCACGCCCAGCGGGTACACCTTTGCGCCCAACGCCCGCGCCATCAATTGCGCGCCGAGGCAGATGCCGAGGATGGGTTTGCCGGCGGCGAGGCGCGCCTTGACCAGCGCGAGTTCGTCCGCGATGAACGGATGCAGCGGGTCGTCGAAGGCGCCGATAGGACCGCCGAGCACGACGAGCAAGTCCGGTGAGCGCGCGTCGACGGTGCGCAGGTCGGCGAGCGGCGCGTCGACATACTCGATGGCGTAACCGCGTTGTGTGAAATACGGCGCCAACGTGCCGAGGTCTTCAAAGTGGACGTGACGCAGGGCCAGCAGCGTCTTGCCGGTGGTGGACGAGGGATTCACGAAACCAACTCCTGATGCCTGAGAAGCGCGGCCATCGGGCCGTCATGTGGACATGCAAAAACAAAAAGCCCCCGCTTGCGCGAGGGCTTTTCGACGAATGCCATTCGACAACCGAGACGGCTTAACGCCAGATCTGCCACCACGACTTCTTGTCGCTCGGGTTGTTGTCGATGCGGCGGCCGACCGTGAGGTAGCCGCTGTTCGGGTAGGTCTTTTCCATCACACGACGCGCATCGTCACGCAACTCGGTCATGCCGAGTTTGTCGTACGACTTGATCATGATGCCGAGCGCGTCTTCGAGCGCCGGTGCCTGGTCAAAATCCTGCAAGGCGCTCTGTGCACGGTTCACGGCAGCGAGGTAAGCGCCACGGCGATAGTAGTACTCGGCGGCGTGCACTTCGTGCGCGGCCATGGCGTTCACGGCGTAGCGCATGCGCAGGGCGGCGTCGTTCGCGTACTTGCTGTTCGGATAATGCTCGACGAGGTACTTGAAGCTGTCATAGGCCGCACGCAAGGCCTTCGGATCGCGTTCGCTGAGATCCTGCCCGGAGAAGCGGCCGAACAGACCGAGGTCGTCGTTGAAGTTGATCAGGCCCTTGAGGTAATAGGCGTAATCGATCGACGGGCTGTCCGGATGCAGACGGATGAAGCGCTCGACGGCCGTGAGGGCCTGCGCCGGCTCATTGTCCTTGTAATAGGAGTAGGCCGTGTTGATCTGGGCTTGTTGGGCGTGCGGGCCGAACGGGTCGCGACCTTCGAGCAACTCGTAGTATTTGGCGGCCTTGGTGTAGTCGCCGCTATCGAAGCTGTCCTTCGCTTCCGAGTATAATTTGTTCGTCGACCAGCTGGCCGTTTCGTCGACCTTCTCCGGCAGAATGCCGCAGGCGGCCATGCTGCCGACCACGATGGCGGCCAGCGTCAGATGTTTGACAAGTTTCAGGGCTTGCATGCTCGTTGGCTTCACTTCTCGATGACCCGTTCAATAGTGCCGGATTATAGCGTAACCGCCTCATTTGCCACGGAAAATGCAGAGGATTCGTCGGACGACGACCTCGAGTCGCTTCCGGAGGCTTTCTCAAGCCGCGCCGATCACGCCCCAGCAGGGGTGACTTCTGCCGTATCTACCGTATCCACCGCAACGCCGCTGACCGCCATACTGCCCGATTCGCTCGCCGGCGAGCGGCTGGACAAGGCGCTGGCATCCTGTTTTCCCGAATATTCCCGTAGTCGTCTGCAAGCCTGGGTCGAAGACGGCCGTGTCACGCTCGACGGCGAACTCGCCAAAGTGCGTCAGAAAGTGGCGGGCGGCGAGACCGTCCTCATCACGCCCGCGGCATTGCCGGAGCAACTCGCGTTCGCGCCGGAAGCGGTGCCGCTCGACGCCGTATACGAAGACGCGACACTCGCCGTCTTCAACAAGCCTGCGGGCCTCGTCGTCCATCCGGCGGCGGGCAACTGGTCCGGCACGTTGCTCAATGGGCTGCTGCATCGGTATGGGCAAGCGGCCGCCGATCTGCCGCGCGCGGGCATCGTCCACCGGCTGGACAAGGAGACGTCCGGCCTGATGGTCGTGGCGCGTACGCTGGTGGCGCAGACCGACCTGGTGCGCCAGTTGCAGGCCCGGTCCGTGAAGCGCCATTACGCGGCACTTGTCTGGGGGCGCGCGCCGCTGCGCACGGTTGTCGACGCGCCCATCGGGCGCGACCCGCGTGAGCGCACCCGCATGGCCGTGGTGCAGGGGCAGGGCGGCAAGCCCGCGCGCACCCGCGTGGTGACGGTCGCCAGTGCAGAATGGGAGAATTCCCCGGTTTCCTTGGTGCTTTGCTCGCTGGATACGGGGCGTACGCACCAGATCCGCGTTCATCTTTCCCATCTTGGGCATTCGCTGCTGGGCGATCCGCTATATAAGCCCCGTCACCAGCGTCCGGCATTGCCGGGCGGTTTCGCGCGTCAGGCGCTTCATGCCTGGCGGCTCGGCCTGATTCATCCCGAAGACGACAGCGCCATGCACTGGCAAGCCCCCTTGCCGGACGATATGCGTGAACTCATGACCGCGCTGGGTCTCGAATTCGACTTTACAACGCTCCCCGATTCGCTCGATGACTTCTTCCCTGCCTGAGCAAGACACGATACCTGCGGACTGGATCGTCCCCGACTGGCCCGCGCCGAATCAGGTTCGCGCGGTGTTCACCACGCGTGCCGGGGGTGTCAGCGAAGGGCCGCAAGCGACCTTCAATCTCGGTTTCAAGGCAGACGACGATCCCGAGGCCGTCCGGACCAACCGCGCCTTGCTCGCGACGCGAACCGGCGTGGCGTCGGCATGGGTGGCGCAGGTGCACGGCCCGCGCGTGGTCGATGCGCAAGCCGCGCTGGACGCCGTGCAATCGGGTGACCCCTTGCAGGCTGACGCCAGCGCCACGAATGCCGTGGGTCTCGCGAGCACCGTCATGGTGGCGGACTGTCTGCCGGTCCTGTTGTGCGACGCGCAGGGGCAAGCGGTGGCGGCTGCCCACGCGGGCTGGCGTGGGCTGTGTGCGGGTGTCATCGAGCAGACGGTACAGGCATTGCGTACGCGGCTGTCGCAAACCGACACGCCGGCGCCGGTGATCGCATGGCTTGGCCCCTGCATCGGGCCGACGGCGTTCGAAGTGGGGCCGGAGGTGCGGCAGGCGTTCCTGGACGCCGCCACGCCGCAGGAGCGTGATGCCACGCTGGCGGCGTTTGTCCCGCACGGCGATCCCGCCGTGGGTAAGTCGCTGGCGGATCTGTGTGCGCTGGCCCGGGTGCGATTGGCGCGCGAAGGCGTGACGAATGTGTCGGGCGGGCGATGGTGTACGGTCAGCGATCCGGCGCGCTTCTACTCCTATCGCCGTGATCGCACGACAGGGCGGATGGCGGCGCTGGTGTGGCGTGAGGCCTGATCGGCGGAATTCGTCCGAATCAGTGAAGATTCGTCGACGCTGTCCCGTGTCACGCCGATCATGCGGCGGCCCGTTGTCCAGCGCGGGTCATCACCGAACCTGCGCATCCGGAGCGTTCATTGTGCGTCATCGCGTCGCAGCGCGCGTGCACGCCGCGCGCGACTTCCCGACAGATAGAGAACGAGCAGGGCGGGACCGATGCCGCCGAAGAGAAAGATCGCGATGCCCAGCCAGGCCGACGGTGCGGTGATGGCGACCATGCCAATGACGTAAAGCCAGCCGAGAAGAATGATTAGCATCGGGACAAACGCGCATTCAAAAGTAGGGGCGGCACCGGGACAATGCGAAGTCAAAGAGACGCGCCGCGCTCGTGACGTTCTTCGCAAGGATTGACACGCCTGCGCGCGCACGCAAGAATGCTTCACAGGCGGAGCGCATCGCTCATAAAGCGAAGCACGCCGCCGCGTTTCGGGCGCCGGCCCTGAACGCAACGGACGTGACACTCAGGCTACCATGAATCGCGCCAGTGCCAACTTCGATCCGGCCTCGTTTGCCGCCTCGTTTGCCCAGCAGTTTCCCTCCGCTTCGCTCTCCGCTCAGGACATGTCGCAGTGGTTCAAGGCCGCCCAACAAATGTTCGGCGCTTTGCCGGGGGCTGCCGGCCCGTCATCCTTCGCTGCGAATGGTGCAGCGGCTGCCGCGAATCCGTTCGCGGCGCTTTTCCAGCAATTCGATCTTTTCGGTAAGCCGGGTGCGTTGCCGCAGCCGACGTCGTTGCACGTTGATCCGGCGCGACTGAACGAGCTTCAGTCGGATTACGCCCGTGAATTTTCCGAACTTGTCGCCAGCTTCAATCAACCCGGCCTCGACAATGCGCCCCCGTTGGGCGACCGTCGTTTCTCGGGAGACGGCTGGCGCAATCCGTTCTATGCGTTACCCGCTGCGCTTTATCTGCTCAACGGTCGCTTTCTGATGCGCATGGCCGAACTGGTCGATGCCGATGCGAAAACGCGCGAGCGCATTCGCTTTGCGGTCGAGCAGTGGGTGGCGGCGAGTTCGCCCGCGAACTTCATCGCGACCAATCCGGACGCGCAGCAACGTCTCGTACAGACGCACGGCGACAGCCTGCTCGCCGGCATGCAGCATCTGCTGGTCGACATGGGCAAGGGCAAGGTCTCGCAGACCGATGAAGCCGCGTTCGAAGTCGGGCGTAACGTCGCGACGACCGAAGGCGCCGTGGTCTTCGAGAACGAGCTGATCCAGCTCATCCAGTACAAGGCGCTCACGCCGACGGTGCATCAGCGTCCGTTGCTCGTGGTGCCGCCGTGCATCAACAAGTACTACATCCTCGATCTTCAACCCGAAAACTCGCTGATCCGCTACGCCGTGGAGCAGGGGCACACGGTGTTCGTCGTGTCCTGGCGCAACCCCGACATGTCGCTCGCGCACAAGACGTGGGACGACTACGTGGGTGAGGGGCCGATTGCCGCCATCGATGTCGTGCGCGAAATCAGCGGTCAGGCGCAGATCAACGCGCTTGGCTTCTGCGTGGGCGGCACACTGCTGGCCGCTGCACTGGCGGTATTGGCCGCGAAGGGGCAGACGGGGCGCAAGTCGCCGGTCGCGAGCGTGACATTGCTCACGACGCTGCTGGATTTCTCCGATACCGGCGTGCTCGATGTATTTGTCGACGAGCCGCATGTGCAATTCCGCGAGCAGACGATCGGCGGCGGCCTCGGCCAACCGCCGGGGTTGATGCGCGGCGTCGAGCTGGCGAACACGTTCTCGTTCCTGCGTCCGAACGATCTGGTCTGGAACTACGTGGTCGACAGCTATCTGAAGGGCAACGCGCCGCAGCCGTTCGACCTGCTTTACTGGAACGGTGACGGCACGAACCTGCCCGGACCGATGTTCTGCTGGTATCTGCGCCACCTTTATTTGCAGAACGAACTGAAGCAGCCGGGGGCGATCCAGACGTGCGGCGTGCCGGTGGATCTGAGCGCGATCGATGCGCCGGCCTACGTGTTCGGTTCACGCGAAGACCACATCGTGCCGTGGACGTCGGCGTTCCGGTCGCTGCCGTTGCTCAGTGGCGAGCGCCGTTTCGTGCTCGGCGCTTCGGGCCACATTGCGGGGGTCGTCAATCCTCCCGTGAAGAAAAAGCGCAGCTATTGGCGCAACGACGACGTTGGCGTCGAGGCGAGCGATTGGCTGGCGGGTGCGACGGAGCACCCGGGAAGCTGGTGGAGCGACTGGAGCGAATGGCTCGCAGGCTACGCCGGAAAACGCGTTAAGGCGCAAAATGCGTATGGTAATGTTGCTTATGCACCCATCGAACCGGCGCCCGGCCGCTATGTGAAGGCGAAGGCCTGAGCATAGGGCGCCCTGTTGTGTGTGGTCGCGCGAACGATGGTCTGCGCGACGGGCATCCCCCCTGGTTCGAACCCATTGAAAAAAGAGGAATGAGACATGACGGATATCGTGATTGTGTCGGCTGCCCGTACGGCAGTCGGTAAGTTTGGCGGTTCGCTGGCCAAGGTGGCGGCGCCGGATCTGGGGGCGATCGTGATCGACGAAGTCCTCAAGCGCGCAAAGCTCAAGGGCGAAGACATCAGCGAAGTCATCATGGGGCAGGTGCTGACGGCCGGCTCGGGGCAGAATGTGGCGCGTCAGGCCTCGATCAAGGCCGGGCTGCCGACGATGGTACCTGCGATGACGATCAACAAGGTGTGCGGCTCGGGCCTGAAGGCCGTGATGCTGGCCGCCAATGCGATCACCTCCGGTGAAGCCGACATTGTCGTGGCCGGCGGTCAGGAGAACATGAGCGCCGCGCCGCACGTGCTGCCGGGCTCGCGCGACGGCTTCCGCATGGGCGATGCCAAGCTTATCGATACGATGATCGTCGACGGCCTGTGGGACGTGTACAACCAGTACCACATGGGTATCACGGCGGAGAACGTCGCCAAGGAGTACGGCATCACGCGCGAGATGCAGGACGAATTTGCCGCCGCGTCGCAGAACAAGGCCGAAGCGGCACAGAAGGCCGGACGTTTCGATCAGGAAATCGTGCCGGTGTCGATCCCGCAGCGCAAGGGCGATCCGGTGATCTTCAAGACCGACGAGTTCGTGCGTCATGGCGTGACGGCCGAGTCGCTCTCCGGCCTCAAACCGGCCTTCTCGAAGGACGGCACCGTGACTGCCGCCAACGCTTCGGGCATCAACGACGGTGCCGCAGCCGTGGTCGTGATGTCGGCCAAGCGTGCCGAGCAACTGGGTCTCACGCCGCTCGCACGCATCGTGGCGTACGCGAACGCCGGCGTCGATCCGTCGGTGATGGGCATCGGCCCGGTCCCGGCATCGCAACGCTGCCTCTCCCGCGCGGGCTGGAAGGCGAGCGATCTGGATCTGATGGAAATCAACGAAGCGTTCGCGGCGCAGGCATTGGCCGTGAACAAGCAAATGGGCTGGGACACCTCGAAGATCAACGTGAACGGCGGCGCTATCGCCATCGGTCACCCGATCGGGGCGTCCGGTTGCCGTATTCTCGTCACGCTGCTGCATGAAATGGCGCGTCGTGACGCGCGTCGCGGTCTGGCGTCGCTGTGTATCGGCGGCGGTATGGGCGTGGCGCTGGCGGTGGAACGCGTCTGAGTCCACTCGCGTTTCGTGTGGGTCATCAGAACCGCAGAAGAAGCAGTGCCGCCCGTGTGTGCAACGCGCACGGGCTCGCACTGAGGAAGTCGTCAGGAGACGAAAGGCTCGCGTGGGAACGCGCGGCCTGCGCGTCGGTCAATTGGCAGTCGCAACAGGCGGCAATCAGCCGTTATTTTGGGGGAAGCGTTCCATGACTCAACGCATTGCATATGTGACAGGCGGGATGGGCGGTATCGGTACGTCCATTTGCCAGCGGCTGTACAAAGATGGCTTCAAGGTCGTGGCGGGCTGTGGTCCGAATTCGCCGCGCCGCGTGAAGTGGCTGGAAGACCAGAAGGCGCTGGGCTTCGATTTCGTCGCCTCGGAAGGCAACGTCGGCGATTGGGAGTCGACGAAGGCTGCGTTCGACAAGGTCAAGTCCGAAGTCGGTGAAGTCGACGTGTTGGTGAACAACGCCGGTATCACGCGCGACATCGTCTTCCGCAAGATGACGCGTGAAGACTGGGATGCCGTCATCGACACGAACCTCACGAGCCTGTTCAACGTCACGAAGCAAGTGATCGAAGGCATGTGCGAGCGTGGCTGGGGCCGCATCATCAACATCTCGTCGGTGAACGGTCAGAAGGGCCAGTTCGGCCAGACGAACTACTCGACCGCCAAGGCCGGTATCCACGGTTTCACCATGGCGCTGGCGCAGGAAGTGGCGACCAAGGGCGTGACGGTCAATACCGTGTCGCCGGGGTATATCGGCACGGATATGGTCCGCTCGATCCGTCAGGACGTGCTCGACAAGATCGTGGCGACGATTCCGGTCAAGCGTCTGGGCGAACCGGGCGAGATCGGTTCGATCGTGGCCTGGCTGGCTTCGGAGGATTCGGGCTTCTCGACGGGCGCGGACTTCTCGCTCAACGGCGGCCTGCACATGGGCTAAGCGGTGACGGGGCGGGTGCCGGTGCGGGCCGAAACAAAGCACGGCGCCCCGTTGCGGGTTAGGGCTTTGCCGCATAGCAGCAAACGTCCTAGAATCGATAATATGTGATTAACCCCGACCGCCGGTCGGGGTAGTCCTTCAAAAACGCAGGAAACCCACCGCATGACCGCGAGCAAGAAGACTGACGAGCGCCTGATCAAAAAGTATCCGAACCGGCGTCTGTACGATACCCAAACCAGTACGTACATCACCCTTGCCGATGTGAAGCAACTGGTGCTCGAGACCGAGGAGTTCAAGGTCGTCGACGCCAAGACGGGCGAGGACCTGACTCGCAGCATTTTGCTGCAAATCATTCTGGAAGAAGAAACCGGCGGTGTGCCGATGTTCTCGAGCGCCATGCTCGCCCAGATCATCCGTTTCTACGGCCACGCGCTGCAGGGGATGATGGGCACCTACCTCGAGAAGAACATCCAGACCTTCATCGAGATTCAGAACAAGCTGGCCGATCAGTCGAAGGGCATCTACGAAGGTGCGGCCTTCAACCCGGACGTCTGGGCGCAATTCATGAACATGCAGGCGCCGATGATGCAGGGCATGATGACCAACTACATCGAACAGTCGAAGAACCTGTTCGTGCAGATGCAGGAACAGATGCAGAGCCAGGCGAAGAACATGTTCAACACGTTCCCGTTCCCGGGTGGTCCGGGCGCGCCCGGTGCGCCGGGCCGGGACCCGAACAAGAAGCCCTGAGCCAACGCTTCGTTGGCTGACCCTGCGGTGTGACATGGGGCGCACACCGCAGAGGCATCGCCTTGCTAACCCGTCTTTTTCCCTGGTGACACCGCCGTTCGACGCGTTCGCGCGATAGTTGGAACGAACCGGGGGCGATCAGGGTAAAATGCGCGGTTAATTGACGCGATGTGACGCGATGCCGACAGACGCACTGCGCATTGCCGTTCAATCGTTACACGTATTCATTAGATCAGGATTCGCCCCATGTCCCGCCCATCGCCCGCCGGCACCCCCAAGGTCGGCTTCGTTTCGCTCGGCTGCCCCAAGGCCCTGGTCGACTCCGAGCAGATTCTGACCCAATTGCGCGCCGAAGGTTACGACATCGCCGGTACCTATGACGGTGCCGATCTCGTTGTGGTCAATACCTGCGGCTTCATCGACGACGCCGTTCAGGAAAGTCTCGACGCCATTGGCGAAGCGCTCGCCGAGAACGGCAAGGTGATCGTCACCGGTTGCCTCGGCGCGAAGAAAGACGCCGCCGGTCAGGACATCGTGAGCGCCGTGCACCCGAAGGTGCTGGCCGTGACCGGCCCGCACGCCGTGGGCGAAGTGATGAGCGCGGTGCACACGCATCTGCCGAAGCCGCACGACCCGTTCACCGATCTCGTGCCGCCCGCCGGGATCAAGCTCACCCCGCGCCATTACGCCTACCTGAAGATTTCCGAAGGCTGCAACCATCGCTGCACGTTCTGCATCATCCCGTCGATGCGGGGCGATCTCGACTCGCGTCCAGTGGCGGAAGTGATGCTCGAGGCCGAGAACCTGTTCAAGGCCGGCGTCAAAGAGCTGCTCGTGATCTCGCAGGACACCAGCGCCTACGGGGTGGACGTGAAGTACCGCACCGGCTTCTGGGCCGGACGTCCGCTCAAGACCCGCATGACCGAACTGGTCACGGCGCTGGGCGAACTGGCGAAGCAGTACGGCGCGTGGGTGCGTCTGCATTACGTCTATCCGTATCCGCACGTCGACGAAATCATTCCGCTGATGGCCGAAGGGCACATCCTCCCGTATCTCGACGTGCCGCTGCAACACGCCCATCCGGACGTGCTCAAGCGCATGAAGCGTCCGGCGTCGGGCGAGAAGAACCTCGAACGCATTCAGGCGTGGCGCAAGATGTGCCCGGATCTCACGATCCGCAGCACCTTCATCGCCGGGTTCCCGGGCGAGACGGAAGCCGAGTTCGAATACCTGCTGGACTTCCTGCGTGAAGCGGAACTGGATCGCGTGGGCTGCTTCGCTTACTCGCCGGTCGAAGGCGCCCGCGCCAACGAACTGCCCGGCGCGCTACCGGACGAAGTGCGCGAAGAACGTCGTGCCCGCTTCATGGAAGTGGCCGAGGAAATTTCCGCCGAACGCCAGCAGCGCAAGATTGGCAAGACGATTCAGGTCATCGTCGACGAAATCAATCAGGACGGCGGCATCGCCCGCTCGGCCGCCGATGCGCCGGAAATCGACGGTCTCGTGTACATCGAACCCACGCCCAAGGCGGCTAAGCGCCTCAAGGTCGGTGAGTTCGTGAATGTCGAAGTGACGGGCGCCGATGGCCACGATCTGTGGGGCGAGGTGGTCTGATGACGCAAGTGGATCGGAACGTGACGTCAACGCCGCAAGTCCTCGCGATGGGCGAGGCGATGATCGAATTCAACCAGTCGCCTACGGATGCGCGTCAGTATCTTCAAGGGTTTGGCGGCGATACGTCGAACTTTGCCATTGCCGCGCGGCGTCAGGGCGTGAGCACGGGGTTCGTGAGCGCCGTGGGTGACGATCTGTTCGGCCGTATGCTGCTCGATCTGTGGCGAGACGAGAACGTGGATACGCAATGCGTGCGTGTCGACGCGCAGGCGCCGACCGGCGTCTACTTCGTGTCGCACGACGAGAACGGGCACCACTTCGACTATCTTCGCGCCGGTTCGGCTGCAAGCCGTTACCGTGTGCAGGGTGTGCCGGACGAAGCGCTCGGCGGTGCGAAATTCCTGCATCTGTCGGGCATCAGTCTGGCGATCAGCGTGAACGCTTGCGACGCCGCGTTCGACGCGATGTCGAAGATTCGCGCCGCCGGCGGACAGGTGTCCTTCGATACCAATCTGCGCCTCAAGCTGTGGCCGCTGGCACGTGCGCGTGCCACGATGCGCGAGGCATTCAGCCTGACCGACGTCTGTCTGCCGAGCTGGGACGACGTGACGGCCGTCACCGGTCTCGAAGATCGCGATGCCATTCTCGACGAACTGCTCTCCCACGGTGTGAAGGTCGTGGCGCTGAAGCTGGGGCGTGAGGGCTGCTACGTGGCCACGCCGCAGGAGCGTCGTATCGTCGCACCGTACCCGGTGCAGGCGGTCGATGCCACCGGCGCTGGCGACTGCTTCGGCGGGGCGTTCATTGCCCGTCTGGCGCTCGGCGACGATCCGTTCACGGCTGCGCGTTACGCCAACGTGTGCGCGGCGCTGTCGACGACCGGCTACGGCGCGGTCGCCCCGGTGCCATACGCCGAACAGGTGCTCCAGCAACTGGCGGCCTGAAGTTTCGGGACGCGCGCTCGCGCGTCCTCCTCGCATATCTTCCTGTCTTCCTGCCGGACGTCGATCGAAACGACCGCCGTCCGCGCAAGCGTCATCATCGAAGTTTCCCTCCAATGAGCCTGCCATCGCGGTAACCCCTACGGCGCTATACTCGTTGCAAACCGATATCCACCCGGAGGAGAGACATGCAACGAGAAGTCGTGATCGTGAGCGGCGTACGTACCGCGATTGGTGATTTTGGCGGCAGCCTGAAGGATTTCGCACCGACGCAGCTCGGCGCCATCGTCGCCCGCGAGGCCATGGCCCGTGCCAAGGTCGGCGGTGAAGACGTCGGACACGTCGTGTTCGGCAACGTCATCCATACCGAACCCAAAGACATGTATCTGGCGCGCGTGGCCTCCATCGAGGCGGGCGTGAGTCAGCATGCCCCGGCGATGACGGTCAACCGTCTGTGCGGCTCGGGCCTGCAAGCCGTGGTGTCCGCCGCGCAATCGATCCTGCTGGGCGACACCGACGTGGCGATGGCCGGCGGCGCGGAAAGCATGAGCCGTGCGCCGTACGTGATGCCGGGCGCTCGCTGGGGCACGCGCATGGGCGAGTCGCGTCTCGTCGACATGATGCTCGGTGCGCTGCACGATCCGTTCGCCAACATCCACATGGGCGTGACGGCGGAGAACATCGCGAAGAAGTGGGGCATCACGCGTGAGGATCAGGACCGGCTGGCGGTGGAATCGCATCATCGCGCGGCGCGGGCGATGGCCGCTGGCTACTTCAACGATCAGATCGTGCCGATCACGTTGAAGTCGAAGAAGGGCGACGTGGCCTTCACGACTGACGAGCACGTGCGTGCCGACGTCAGCCTGGAAGACATGGCGAAGCTGCGACCGGTGTTCGAGAAAGATGGCACCGTGACGGCAGGCAATGCGTCCGGTCTGAACGATGCGGCGGCGGCGCTCATTCTCATGGAGCGCGCCGAGGCCGAGCGTCGTGGCGCGAAGCCGCTCGCGCGGCTGGTGAGCTATGCGCACGCGGGCGTCGATCCGAACTACATGGGGATCGGTCCGGTGCCGGCATCGCGCAAGGCGCTGGAGCGCGCGGGCCTCAAGGTCGAGGATATCGACATTGTGGAAGCGAACGAAGCGTTCGCCGCGCAGGCGTGTGCCGTCACGCGCGACCTCGGCTTCGATCCGGCGAAGGTGAACCCGAATGGCTCCGGTATCTCGCTGGGCCACCCGATCGGCGCGACGGGCGCGCTGATCACGGTCAAGGCGCTGCATGAGTTGCAGCGTATCGGCGGTCGCTATGCGCTGGTCACCATGTGCATCGGCGGCGGTCAGGGCATTGCAGCCGTGTTCGAGCGCGTGTAAGTTACTCCCGGGGGCCGGCGTCGTTGCCGGCCCAAGTCTTTCCGGAGCCGTGATGACGCAAGACAACCGCAAGCCCTTCGACAAGCCCGAAGCCAACGGCTGGCACTGGCAAACCAATATTCTGCACACCGACACACAATTGCCGGCGGGCTTCTCCGCCATGCCGGTGCCGGTGGCACGTGCGTCGACGGTGATTTTCCCCGATCTGGCCGCCATGCGCGCGCTCGACTGGAAGAACGACAGCCAGTGGCGCTACGGCTTGCACGCGACGCCCACCTCGATGGAGTTGATGCGACGTCTCGCTGCGCTCGAAGGCGGCAAGCATTGCCTGTTGTTTCCATCGGGTCTCGCGGCCATCTCCAATGTCTACTTCGGTCTCGTCAAGCAAGGCGACGACGTTCTGATTCCCGATAACGCCTACGGCCCGAATCGCGAGCATGGCGACTGGCTTGCGGCGTCGTGGGGCATCACGGTGCGCTACTACGATCCTATGATCGGCGATGGAATCGGTGCGCTGATCCAGCCGAATACGAAGCTGATCTGGCTCGAAGCGCCGGGTTCGGTGACGATGGAAGTGCCGGACATTCCGGCGATTGCCCGTGTGGCGCGCGAGCGCGGGGTGCTCACAGCCATCGACAATACGTACTCGGCCGGACTCGCGTTCCGTCCGTTCGATCACGGGGTAGACATCTCCGTGCAGGCACTGACGAAGTACCAGTCGGGCGGTAGCGACATTCTGATGGGCGGCGTCGTGACCATCGAAGACGACATTCACCATCGCCTCAAGCAGGCGCGCATGCGCATGGGCGTCGGGGTATCGGCCGACGATTGCAGTCTGGTGCTGCGCAGCCTGCCGAACATGCAGTTGCGCTTCGAGGCCCATGACCGTTCAGCGATGACGCTAGCGACCTGGCTGGGCACGCGCCATGAGATCGCGGCGGTGCTGCACCCGGCGTTCGAAGATTGCCCCGGGTATCAGTATTTCCGGCGCGACTTCACGGGCGCTGGCGGTCTGTTTTCGGTGGTGTTCGACGAGCGCTACACGCAGGCACAGATCGACGCTTTCATCGAAGCGCTGCGCCTGTTCAAGATCGGTTTCAGTTGGGGCGGGGCGCAGAGCCTCGTGGTGCCGTATCGAGTGCCTTCGATGCGCACCGAGACGCCATGGCCGCACAAGGGCGTGCTCGTGCGCTTCTACGTGGGACTCGAAGACGTGCGCGATCTGCAAGCCGATATCGAAGCCAGCCTGAAGGCGCATCTCGGCGGCTGATCTCCACTCGTCGGTCAACCTGCACCGGCCAAACTACGTCGGCCATGCCGTGATCCGGCTGCGGCATCACGGCACCACGGTGTCGCGGCCTCGTTCGCCGAGGCCGCTCGCCACGCGACGGCGTGCATGTCGCCTGATGCCCTCGGCTCAGGCCCGGAACAGCGACAGCAGTCCGTCCAGCCCGACGTAGTTGAACGCGACGGACGCCTTCTCCCGCACCACCGGCTTCGCCCGGAACGCGACCGACAGGCCCGCGATGGCCATCATCTGAAGATCGTTCGATCCGTCACCCATGACGATCGCCTGCGCGGGCGTCGCGCCAAACTGCGCGGCGACTTCGGTCACCGTGCGCGCCTTCACTTCTGCATTGACGATCTCGCCGAGCACCCGCCCGGTCAGCTTGCCGTCGACGATTTCGAGCGTATTCGCGCGCGTGACGTCGAGGTTCAGACGCGCCTTGAGGCGCTCCGTGAAGAACGTGAATCCGCCTGACACCAACAGCGTGCGTATGCCCAGCGATTGAACGCCGCGCAGCATCGTCTCGGCGCCCGGCGAGAGTTGCAGGCGCTCCTCGAAGACCTTCTCCAGTGCACTGGCATCGAGCCCCTTGAGCAAGGCGACGCGGCGCGTCAGGCTTTCGTTGAAGTCCTTGATTTCGCCACGCATGGCGGCTTCGGTGATGGCGGAGACTTCCGCTTTCAGGCCGCAGTAATCCGCGATTTCGTCGATGCACTCGATCGTGATGAGCGTCGAGTCCATGTCCATGGCGACGAGCTTGAAATCGGACAGACGGCGCTCGCTGTCGACGATGGCGACATCGACACCGTACTGCTGCGAAAGCGCGCCGATGGCGCTTCGCAACGCAGGCGAGTCGATGACATCACGCACACGTGCAACGCCGCGAGCGGTTTCGATCGTAGCGTTCGGGGCCAGGGCCTGAATGGCGGCTGGCGGCACCGGCACAGACATGTCTGCCGAAGGCGTTGCGGTGCCCGAATCGGGACCGGTGGGGACATGAGGTCCCAATATGACGAGGTCGTGAGCCATCTGGAAATGTAAATAAGCGACTGCGCAAATGCCACGCGCCAACCGCCCGTTTGGCGGGCGCCGCGTGCGAATGGAACCGCATTTTACAGGGTTGCGAACCCGGCAGCCGCTTTCCCATTGCCCTTGGTTTGAGCGAAAAGTGAACTCGATGGTGTTGACGTCGGCGGGAGTATCTGCCCGCAGGGAGCTGATACCTAACGTTTTCAGCAGGAGGACACATGCAGATCGCTTCGTACCGAGGGCCATTGGCACTTGCATGGCAATCGAGCCAAACCTCAGCATCAACCCAATCATCCGAAAGGCAGTGTCGCAGACGTGAATCCGAGCCAGCCCTCGTCGACTCGCCGCAAAGGGGCGAGGCGGACGGCAACGTGCAGATCGAAGGCGCATCACAAACCGCAGATGTTCAGGTGGAGGCGTCGCCAATCCTCGCGACACTGGACTGGCGTGCAAGGGTCGTGCACGCGTTGGTGTGCACGCCAGACGCCACATGGGGGCCCGTGTCGTCGTCGCTGGCATTCCATTTGCTGGATCGTGCGGACTCGCAGGCGCATCCGGCGGTTCAGAGCGGTGTGCGCCTGATGATGGACTGGCTTGCCGACGTATGCGGTACGTCGTGTCGGGACACCGAATCCGACGCCGACTCGGTCGAACTGATCCATGACGGTCAGCGCTTCGGCATCAGCCGGAACGGTCGTCACGCATGGGCGCGGACGTCGATGCCCTGTCACGGTCTCTGGCATGCGCTGGCCGCGTGCGCCGATGCCCGGAATATGACGGATGTCGACGTGGGAGACGCTTCAACGTGGCGCTCGCTCATGTCGCGGCTTGTGCTGTCGGATCCGGCATTTGCCGTCGCGGCCTGGCAGACGCTATTGGTGGGCGATGCCCCTGAGTTTCGTGGGTGTCCGCCGAGCCCATTACGGGACATCGGACGTGCGTGCGGGAGGCTTCTCGCGGTCGGTGCGGCGCTGGGGACGGCTGTCGGATTCGGAAGTGGCGCCTTGCTTTCCGGCGCGCCCACGCAGACGGACGATGGTGCATCGCTGCGCAATGGCACCGCCGGTAGCGATGTGGCGCACGATTCGCAGCCCTCCCTCTACGGGACATTGACGGCGTATGCCCCCTTGGCCGCAGCCTTCGCAGCAGGCGCGCTGGAACTGGCCGCCACCGTTTGCACGTATGCGGCGCTGCCCGGTGCTGAAAGGTCGACCGCGTTCCAACGGGCGCAATACCTGAGCGCGTTTCCTCGTTTGTTGCCATCGCTGTCGGCGTCCGAGTTGCGGGCGTTGGTCCTGCGACTCGGCCCACAGTTCGCGCAACTCGATGTGCGCGATGTCGCGTCGGCCGTGCAGCGTTGTCTCGATGCCAACGTTCGAAATCTGCCCATCGGCAAAATCATTGCAGGCCTGGACGTCGACGCTCTCTACCGGGAAGCGCGTGAGCGCGAGCAGCGCGGGTTTCGCTTCAAGCGCTCAGGGGCTGCCGAAGCGTTGGAAGTCGCCATTCAGCTCGCCTATGCCGCGAAAATTCTGACGCCATGGGAGGACACGATCCTTGAGGCGCGAGCGCTTCGTCGCAGCGAGCGATGGGCGCAATGGTGCGAAGCGCAGGATGTTCTGGCGCAGGCGAGCGCACCGCGTCGTCTCGCCGCGACGCCATTCGTGCCACCGCCTCCGCGACAGGCATCCCCCGTCAACCGAACGTTCATGATGAACACCGACGACCTGCCGCTGCCGGATTTGCTCACCCCTGAGCGGCGCGACATGCTGCGCGACATTGTCGAGCAGCGCGTGGTCGTTGGCTCGGACGCCATGTCAGCCATGTCATTGAACCCGGTGGAGTTCATGGCGCCCGTCGCTGCGACATCTGCCGCCCCGGACTCGCCAGAGCAGGCCGAGCTGCTCGCAGTCACAGCGCAAGCCGCTTCGACGTCGGTTGCCGTGGCAGCGTCGGGCAAAGGCAGGTACGTAGCAGGTGGAACGTTTATCGGGTTGATCATCGGGTTCGGTCTCTCGAGTTTTCAACGCTTTTTTTGGCCAGAGACCGAAACAGAGACGCTTGAGACGGATGAACTGCGCTCCCTGCCGCTCGTCAACCGGCCGTTGCATCACGCGAAGCCCTCGCTGGTCAACGAACCACAGTCGGCAAACAAGACGTCGAACGTGATCTCGACCGGCGAATCTCCCACGCTCGATCAGATGCTTCAAATCATCGAAGCGACGGAGATCGGCC
The DNA here is from genome assembly GCF_022696215.1 of Pandoraea sp. LA3. Taxonomy (NCBI): domain Bacteria; kingdom Pseudomonadati; phylum Pseudomonadota; class Betaproteobacteria; order Burkholderiales; family Burkholderiaceae; genus Pandoraea; species Pandoraea sp. LA3. Next base: position 23,809 of record NZ_PTPY01000019.1, read on the forward strand.
GGCTGCGAAACGTCTCGATGGACGGTTACGCGGGGCGAGCGCAAGCGCATCTGTGCCGTCAGATGGAGGCCGTGCTGGGTCGGCTGCCGGGGCCTGCGCTCACGCAGGTACAACGCGGCCCGCATGACGCCGAGGCCTCCTCCGGTAAGCCGACGATGCCATGGGGAGGCGAAGTCGAGGTGACGTTCAGGTTCTGGGGGCGTTCGCCCGAACCCAGCCGCTTTGCAATGGGGTGGGGCAAGACGGAGTCGCAGACCTTCACCCTGTTCGATGTGGCGTTGGGGCATCACTTCCTGCGTGAGTTCAAAACCCCGTCGGGGATCAGCGAGATCGTGGCGTTGAAGGCCGTCGACCCCAAACACGAAGCCATGCTGACGCGGATCGACGACGACATATTCCGCGATGCCTTGAACACACATCTGGCGGACGAACTCGAGCGCCAGCGAAACAATCCGCTGTTGATCGATGACTACGAGGCGTATGTGCGTCGCGTGTACATGGGGGTGCTCGTCAACGCGACGACCGATGCCTGGGAGCGTCAGGCGCCCCCGGGCAGCCGCGTGAGCAGCGTCAATCACCCATGGCACCCGGCGCGCGCGGGGCAGGGGCAGCGGCGCAAGTTCCGGGCGGGTTATGGCGCCGTTCGCCTGTTGGCATACGAGGGCGCCATCGTGCCGGATCTGGTTTGTGTCACGCAGCCCGCCGGTAGCGCGGTGCTGCTGATCTCGATCGCGCACGCCATGGCTTTTCACTGGAGCCCGGAAGCCGAGTCGACCGACGCCTTCCAGCGATTCATCGAGTGTCATCTGTCGAAAACGCAGCGCCAGCATCTGGAACGCTGTGCGCGGTGGAGTCCGCTCAAGTTTCGGATCGATCCGGTCGTGCTGACCAACCGGCCATGTCAGGCGTCGCGTGCCGGCATCAGCGGGCCATCTCCGCGTCAGTCGCCGTCAAACGCCACGCTCGCCTCATACAGCCAGGTATCGCTCGAACCGTCGTTTTCCTTCGTGTCGTGTCCATCGCCGGAGCGGGAGCTCTGGTTTGCCAAGGTCGCACGGGCGGATAGCGACCGCGAACTGATGATCGTCAACAATGCCAGACGCGCAACGTTTCAGGTCAGTAGCCTGCGACAAAAAATCCTGGACTCGCTGAAGTTCACCGGCCCGGCAACCGCAACGGCGTTTGGCGATACGGATCGGGCCGGCACCCTCGTGACGCTGGCCTGCGAACTCGACCCATATGGCGCGAACTATGCAACGCTCGCCGCGCGCGCCCAGCGAGCGGATGTGGACGAATTGAGGCGGATTCAGCGAGAGATGTCGGTGTCGGCATCCATGTCGTCGTTGTTTCGCAATCCGCATCTGCAACCGATCGATGCCGTTACGGACTGGATGCTCGAAAATCTCGACAACATGCGCGACATCTCGCGCTCGATCGATACTTTCATGGCGGGATGGCCCAAGATCAGCCGACGGCGCGGGAAATTTGCCGATGCCATGGTCTCTCGTAGCACCGATGCAAATGGCGCCGGGACACCTGTCGCACAACCGGTGTGGGTGGAATTGAGTGCCATCAAGTCACGGTACGATCTGCGCACTGGCGGTGCGGTGACCCGGGGGCTGACGTCTGAAGACAACCGCATCGAGGCTTTTCTGGGAAGTGCTGCTGCCCGGGTGGTCTCCATCGATCAGTTGTCGAGAATTCCGCGCGGCTATTGCATTGCGCTGGCGCTGACTGGCGACACGATAGGCTTCGCCGGTGTGATGAATGGGGACCGGGCGGTGTTCGGAGCGTCTGGCAATGCGCATGAGACACCGTCTGCGACCTACACCATCGATCGGATCGACATCGCCCGTTTCACGTTCCTGACAGATGGGCAGTGCCGCTATGACGATCGAGAGGGCACGCTGTATGTCGAATCCCTTACTGACCGGCTGCCCGCCTGGTCGGACACTGCGAAAAAGGCGGCCCAGCGGCTTCAATCCCTGCGCGGAACCACGACGTCGACGTCTACCTCCACGGCGCCTCCTCCGGAGTCGCACGCTTCGTCGAATCCGACCGTGAGTGGATCTTTCAAACCGCAACCGAATGCGGAGCATCTGGCGTCGCGCTCTCGGGCGAAGCGTGCCCATGACCACTGGGATGCGTTCGTGGACGGGTGGTATTTGCAGAATGGCCGCTTGCGGGGGCGTGACGGTTTCGACAGTCGGTCGTCGAGTGCGACTGCGGTGCCGCCGCCGAGCGTCGGTGCTTTGCTCGGTCGGGACGTTCACGTCCCCCGATTGTCCTCGCAGGAGATCGTCGCGCGCTGGAACGCCCCCCCGGTCAAGGCGGCCTTCACGCAGTTTGTCGAGCGTGTCATGCAGGGGCTGGTGCTGTGGCACCTGCCGCAAATGTCCGCGGATCATGGCGCCCTGATGCTGGCCGCACTCAAGAACACGACGCAGTTTCGGACGGTGACGGTGGGCGGTGAGCGTCTGCCGTGCGTGGTCGGTCTCGGTGATGCGCGATGCCGGATGTTGTTGTCGCTGACCTCGGGTGAAGCGGTTCCGCTCGCTGCAGAGGATGAGACGACGGCATTGCGCGCGTTTCTTTCCCCCCACGCGAACGTCACCGGGCAGGCGATGCGTGTCACGTTCGGGCAATCGCTGGACGAGGGCAATGTTGCCCCGATCATCGACGATCTTCGCGACCGGGTGCGTGATGCGGCAGCGCGCAACCAGACGCTCGGCGCGGGCATCGTCGACCTCGTGGGGCATGTGGCCGCGATGTTGCCACGCAAGGATGCGCAAACCTTGCGCGCAACGATCGGAGGCACGGCCACCGACGACGTGCGCCTGAGCCAGGAGGCGATCTATCTGAACGAGGTGGTGGATCGCGCGCAAACGTCGCCCGGTCTGGGGTGGGCCTATGACATCGGTACGGCGATCCGCGAATTCTCCGGCGATATATTTCGTCGATCGCCCACGGGCGAGTCGCTGAGCGGCGCCACGGCGTTTGCGCAAGCGTTCGTCGAACGGATCCGGCAGTGCCGCGTCCAGCACCGCGTGAGCGGCGACGTGGCCCGCCTGATCGAGTGGGGAATCAACGACTCGGACTTTGCCACGGCGCTGCTAGCGGCAGGCGTCGAACTGGAAGACGGCCGGTTCGGTGCGGCGATAGCGTCGCTGCGGCATCAGGTGCCGGGCCGTCCCGGACTCTGCCTGCGACAACCGGTGGCGTTGCAACTGATCGCGTTACATGGCCCTGACGCGCTTGCCAGCGTGCCTCGCGGCTACCGGATATTGATTCGTCCTGCGTCGACCGGGCGCAACGATTCCGCGACGTATGACGACGGGACTTACGACGACATGCTCAGCCTCGGCGACGGGCGGATCGTGGAAGCGCGCGCGTTGGAGAAGCCCGGGGCGGCACGCTTTCAGCTGAATTCCATCTATTTCAGGCACGGCACCCCCCTATTGGACTGGTCAGAGGCGCGTGGGGTATGGCGATACTTCGGCGTCGATGTCGATCTCTGCGTGCTTAGCGATACGCCGGGGATCTACGCCGAGCCCGCCGCACCGCAACTGAATGCCGGTCAGGTCAGCGCGACGCAATGCGAAAGCGCGTTGCATTCGCACCCGGCGGTGACCGCGTTGCAGCCCGAACGGGTGGGCGCGCGCGATCTGAAGATCGACGACCGGCTGGCGCTCATGATCGAGGCGGTTGCGACAACGTTCGACACCTATGGCGTGACCGATCTCCGGTATCGAGTGACGGTGGCGTGGTCGTCGCCCGATCAGTATCGGCCGAAACTGTCGTTGGCCGTGACGGGCAAGCCGCCGGCGTTATGGGTCAGCTCGGGGGATGTCGACCGTGTGATCGCCGATTTCTTTACACGGCAGACGCTTCGCGGTGCGTTGCTGGCGCTCAGCGACGGTCGCGTCATGAGCGAGGCCGACTGGCAGGACCAGCACACCCGCCATGGAGCGAATCTCTGCATCAAGTACATCGACTTCACGTCGCTGAACGACGCGCTCGAAACAGCATGGGGGTACACCGCGCCTCCCGGCGCATTGGCCGGGGATTTCAGGCCGGCCGGGGTGATGCTCCACATGCCTGAATGGCGTAGATAACGCAAGTGAGTGAACCGTGTCGACAGGCAGGTTCCGGCGTAAAGGGATCGTCGGGACGCGTCGCTCGTCGCTGCGCGCGATTGGCCCGAGTCAACCCGCAATTCGGCGCGCATGGCTAGGCGGCAAGGCGTCGAACTTGTGCCAGACGCGTCGCAGATGACGGCTCGACCCGAAGCCGGCACGCTGGGCGATGTGTTCGAGATCGAGATGGCTGTTACCCAGCATCTCGCGTGCGAGGGCAATGCGCAGCCGGTGCAGGTAATCGATGGGGGCGACGCCGGCATGCTCGCGGAACAGGCGCGTCACGTGCCGCTCGCTCGTGCAGGCGATGTCCGCCATGGCGGAAAGCGTCCAGTCCTGCGCGGGGTCGGCGGCGATGGCGTCCTGCACGCGGTGCAGGGCGGGGTGCAGGTGATTGCGTCCTTCGAGCCACGGCGAGAGTTGCGGGTCGGCGCCGGCGCGCCGCGCGTAGACGACCATCTGGCGCGCCACTGCCGCAGCGCACAGTGGGCTGGTGGCGTTGGCGATGAGCGTGAGCATCAGATCGAGGCCCGTCGTCACACCGGCGCTGGTCCACACGTTGCCGTCGCGCACGTACAGACGGTTGTCGGCCACGCGAGCGCCGGGCGCGAGCGAGCGCAGTTCGTCGCAACTGCCGTGGTGCGTGGTGCAGGTCAGCGCGTCGAGCAACCCCGCGCGGGCCGCGAGCAGGGCACCCGTACAGATGCAGGCGAGTTGATGCGTCGGACGCACGATGCGCCGAAGCCACGCGATGGCGCATGCATCGGCGTCATGATGCTCGTCAGAGGGTGCCGGATGGACCGCGCTGTCCGACGGCGGCAGCGGCAGCGGTTTCTCGACGGTGCCTGTTACGACCACCCAGGCGTCGTCGGGCACGGTGTCGGGCAACACGTCGAGCGGCGACAGGCGCAAGCCGATCGACGTGGCGACCGAGGGCTGCGTGCCGACGTAATGCAGCACGAAGCGCACGTCGTCCTGCTGATGATTCGCGATGCGCAACGCTTCGGCCGGGGCTGCGACGTCGAGCAGCAGCGTGTTCGGCATGACCAGCAGATAGACGGGTTGAAGTCTTGGCATCGCGGGCAAACAGTCAGGACGGATTCGGACGGATTCGGAGGGGCAGCAACAGTGCGACGTTACACCGCCGCGAGCGCTTCCTCAACCGTCACGATGCGCGCGAAACGGTCGACCAGTACCGTTTCCGTGCGCTCCTTGAGTTCAGCGGTGGACAGCTCGCGACCGGTGCGTGGGTGCTGCATCGGGAACGTGAGCGTGGCTTCCGTCACGAAGTCGACGTCGTAGCCGGCGTCCGAGGCCGCGCGCGTCGTGGTCTCGCAGCACTGTTCCGTGCGGATGCCGGAGACGATCAGGCGCGTAATCCCATGCTCTACCAGCCAGGCGCCGAGGGTCGAACCCGCCAGCGCGCTGTGCTTGACCTTGTCCACCGTAAAGACCGGGTCGAGGCGCAGTTCTTCGAGCGTACGCACGAAGCCGGAATCGCGCGAGAACACCCCGCCATCGATGTGAAACACCTGCACCACGAGCACGCCGCGTGCGACGGCGCCGTCGATCAGCGCCTGCTGACGGTCGAAATAGACCGCCAGATCGTCTTCGCGCCAGTACGGGCGTTGACGGAACGATTCCTGGGCGTCGATGACGAGCAGGGCGGTGCGCGACGTTTGGGCTTGCGGATTTTGCGACATGAGATGACTCCGTGGAGTGAGTGACGATGGTGACATCGTACGGGCACGGGCGCCATCCCGATAGTCCATTGGACGACCAGAATGGGACGGATTCAGACATGTATCCGAAGCGATCGCCGGCGCGCTCGCTGCGCCGTCGTCTTCGGCGGTGCGTGTTCCCAAACGGCGGATTCTGAGCGATATCTTGCGGCGATGACGCAATCGGGCACGTGAAGATGGGGCGTTCCTGTGACGTCAAGGACAGACGCGTGGAAATCAGATCGCTGAGTTGGGTGAGCGCCGAGCCGCAGTTGGTCGCGCAACCGCATGTGTCGGAGTCAAGCGTGCTCGAACCCTTCGCGAGGGATGGCGGGAGGCTCCCGTTAGCCCTCGCCGGTTTGGGCTGGCAGGCTCAAATCGTGTACCGCAACCTCATGCCTTCAGGTGAGTGGGGACCTGTGGCGGCGGCGCTCACCTGTGCGCTGTTGAGCATCGATGGCGATGCGGCTGCCGATCAGGGTGGGGCGTGCCTCGACATCGGCGCGACACAGATATGCGAGGCGCTTGCACTGGGCATGCAGGGCCTTGACGGCGACTGGGTTCGTCAATTCGACGATGCCGGCGCTATCTGCTACGACGGGCACCGCTTCGGCGTGTGGTGCGATGGTCGTCCCGACTGGTCGCCGGAATGCCAGGCGTTCGGTGGCATCTGTCACGTGTTATGCGCCGCTGCGTGGTCCTGCGAGGTGGCGAGCATTGAGGATACCGAGGTGCTGCCGCTGTTGAACGCGCTGCCGGAGCTCATCATCCGGCATCCGGAGATTGCCGTCGCCGCACTTGAGACGGTGCTCAATGCGGGGCAACCCATGGCGCCGGACCGTCCCTTGCCATTGCGTGCGTTAGCCATCGGCGGTGCGCTGCTTGCCAGCGGCGCGGGCATGGCGCTGGCGTGGCCCGCCATGCCCTGGCTGGCGGGCGGGCTGGAGGCCGCCGCCGCCGGCGTCATGCTGTGCTCAGTGTCGCATGGCCCTGATCCAACGGAGCGAATTCGCCTTGCCGCGTGGTTTTCCAACCTGCTGCCCGAACTGACGGCGTGTCAGCTTCACCGTCTTTGCGACCGGATTCAGGGGTGCGATGCCCGGCTCAATGTCGTCGTCCTGGTGGCGGCGCTACGGCGTCAGCTGAGGGACGGCATGGGCCGCTCGCCCACCGACGTGATCGACGAACTGGATGTCCAGCAAATGGTGGACGAAGCGATTGCACGCGACACCGAAGTTCGCCCGCTTGCCCGCTTCACGCTCGGCCGGGCGTTGGAGGCGGCGGTCCACCTGTTGCATGATGCCGGGCTGCTGGTGCGTTCCTCACAGGAGATCAGCACTCGTCCACGCGCCATGCGGGTGGCGGACTGGTATGAAACGCTCGACCGTATGGACCGTGAGACGCCCGTCGTTCTGCGTCTGTCCGGGAGTGTCGCGTCGCGAGAGATGGATCGTCTCGGGCGGGCAAAGGCGGGGACCGGCGCCGCAGCGGTGCTTGCGCCGCCATCGAAGGGTCGGCCTCTGGACACCGCCCGATTGTCGTCACGAGCCCCGATTCCATCCTTGCAGCACGAGTCGCCGCAAGCATGGCTGTTGAGGATGCGAAGGCAGGCTGCATGGCAGGCGCCTGTGAAGGGCGCAGGAAGCTGGCAAGGCGTGTCGGCGGCTGAGCACGGGACGTACGAAAGGGTTCCCCCCGCGCCCGACGACCCGGGGCAATTCGTGCAGGCGTGGCTCGATGACGCAGGTAATCAGTCAGTGTCCGATCGGTTGTCCGCGACTCCGAAAAACGCCTCCGACATACCCTCCCGGATATCCGATAGCAAACAGCTCGACGTTCGGGCTTCGCTGAATCTCGAAGAAATCGTGCTGATGCACAAATGGATAAGCTGGGACAGCGGGGTCGGCAACGTCACGCAATTTCACACTTACCGCGAGCGCGCGGTGAAGTACACCCAGCAACTGGCGCAAGAGGTCTACGAGACGCTGCCGGCGTCAGGCGGCGGCCCGGGCGGCGTCGACTGGGACGCTCGCATTGAGGTGAGGTATCAGGAGGCGGGCTTTTTTCCTGTCGGCGGCAACGTGGGCTCGGGCCTCAAATCCCGGCGAGAGTACAGCCTGCTGCAAGTTGCGCTCGGCCATCATTTTTACGAAGAGTCGTTGACGGTTGGCGGATCGCGCACGGTCAAAGCCGTCAGAGTCGTGAGTGTGAATGGCACCGACAGCTACGAGCGAACGAGAACGCATCTGAGCATGGTCAACACCGATGCGTTTCGCGCGGCGCTACACGCGAAGGATGTGAGCCGAATCAGCGCATTGCGGGTATCGAAGGAAGCGATCTCCGCATTCTCGCAATACGTTCGCGCGGTTGTGGCCGCCATGATCTTCCGGGCCAGGGCGTTGGGAACGGCGGCAGGCCCGACATGGGTCGCACCGCGCGGTTGGTCTGCGTCGCCGGCATTGCTGGAGGAACAGCTTGAACTTCAACTATTGACCTACGAAGGGAAGATTGTGCCCGGCCTTGTGTCGTTGACGCACGCGCCGAGTGGTACTGCGCTGTTGCTCTCAATCAAGCGGCAGGAATGGTACTGGTGGAGCAAGGACGTGGAATCGCGCGAGGACTGGCGCGCTTTCATGAAAGACCACCTGTCGATGCGTGAGGTTGCCTCGCTGGACAGTGCGCTATATCTCACGCCACGGTATTTTTCCATCGGCACTGTGTGTCGGCCGATCGATCGTTGCGGGCAACCGAAGCCGAGCCTGTACGACTTGTCGTTGGGCATCCACAGGTTCAGGGCGCCGTGGCGAACGGATTTCGCCTTCGTCAGGGCGCCGGATATCGAGGCGGCCCTTTGGGCAGCCGAAGTCGACCGAATGCGCGAAAACCTCGACACGCAGGTCGTGACGCCGGCGCTGCGCAAGCGTCGCGATTGGGACGATCTGCGAATTGCAATGCTGCAAAGTTCGATGGTGCTGTTTCCCATTGTCGGTGGAATGTTTCGGGGGGCCGCAGCGGCGGTCGACTGGTCGTTCAGATTCAGCTATGCAGGCGCTACCGCAAGCTATCTATACGTGCAGTCGGAAAAGGCGGAGTACGCCACGCTCAGGCAACTCGAGGCCATTCATTCGAACCAGCGGTTCGGCATGTTCATGATGCTGATCAATCAGATTCCCGCTTCGGCGCCTCTCACAAAAATCGCTCGGGCCATGTCAGGGTGCATCGGTCAGGCCGGGCGGCAAATCGTCCGACCGATGTTGACGCTGATGCACAAGGGCGCCGGCTACGGAAGTCTGCGCGAACAGATGGCCGAGCAGACAAAGGCGCTACGCGTGAGTCCGATGTCGGCGACGCAACGCAAAACACCGTGGACGGAAATCCAACGGCTGCGAACCCGACTGGGTATTTCGGGCGATACGCTGGATATGCGCGCCTCTCAATCTCGGGGCGCGCCGATCTCCGTATTACATTTCCTGGGCACGGGAGCCATGCTCGTTGAATCGTTCGACGTGCTCACGCAATTGCCTGCGGGCTATTCCGTTGCGTTCGTCACGCTCGGTGACGCGCTCTTTTTTGCAGGCGTGACAGGGGGCAGCGGAACGATTGTGGGAAGTTGTACCGATGCTTCGGTCTCGTTGTTGCCTCACCATCGATTCGATGTGGTGGATTTGCTCGGCAAGGATCACGATGCCATTGCGTTTCTGGCCGACGATCTGGCCGAATGTGACGGTCAGTTGTTCCGTATCTGGGTGGAATCGCCTGCCGACGCGCTACCGGAGATGAGGGTTAGCGAAGCGGATCTCATCCGTGTCCGATCGCAGGTCGCCGGCTATTTCTTCGCTTCACGGCAGGCTACCAACGGCACGGGTGACGCGTCGAAAATCGTGACCCGTGCGCCGCGTCGCAATCTCGATCCCTTCGACGATCCGAGCCTACCCAGGTGGGACACGGTCGTCGCGCAATGGCGCGCTCGTCCGGACCCGGCGGTGACGACCGATACGCCGATCTCCACAGCGATATTGCTTGCACATTGGACGTCGGACTTCGATGCCGCACTTCGGAATGTGTTCGCTCGCGTGGAGACGGGGCTGCTCCTATGGCACTTTCTGCGGGTACCGCAGGCTCAGCAGGACCTGATGCTTGCGCGTCTGCGTGATGAGACGGAGGTGGGCACGTTGAGCCTCGATGATGTGGATATTCCAGGTGTGGCGGCGCTCGGAAATGCACAGGCATTTTTGCTGGTGTCGCTGACGACCGGCGAAGTTTGCTGGGAAGGGGGCACCGGGATTGCCACGAACGCACCGATGCGGCAGTTCCTGCTGCGGCACCTGAGCGATGCCGATGCCACCAGACTGGCATCGGTATTGGGGGACAGCGCACCGCTGCCGTCAGGACGAGCGCCTTACGAAATCATCTTTCAAGCGCCGACGCAGGACTTCACCGAGCTTGTGAATCGAACCCGTGCGTGGTGCTCGGATCAACTCGCGTGCGTCGGTCTGGCCGGACCGGGCTGTGCACCTGTCGAGCGGCGCCACGAACTGACGTATCTGATCGAGGCGGCTGCCTCACACCGCCCCGGCACAGATGAGCCGGTCATCGTCAATCTCGCGCGAAGGCTGGCGTCGCCAACCGATCGAGGGGGCTCGCCCAAGGCCCATTTCTTGCGCAGCGCAGAGTGCGACGATGCCCGTGAAACGCCGGGCCTCCCGTTTGCCCACTATCTGGGCGAGTCGGTGACAGGCGCGACGCAGCGCGCTTTTGGACGCGACAACACGACGCACCCTACCGATTCCCTTCGGCAACGCGTATCAAATCATGTGATCCGCAGCCAACAACGTTTTGCCGTACACGTGGCGCGTCGTGAACTGGCCGATCTGATCGAGTCCGGTGCCGGCAACGATACGTTCTGCACGGCGATGGCTGCGGCTGCCGATGCGCTTCAGGGCGGCCGTTTCGATCCGGCGTTCGATGCGGTGAGCGACGACTTGTTACCTGTGCTCTCCGGCCACGTTCTGCGACACGAGGCCGACGTGTACCGCCGAATTGCGGGAAAAGACGACATGCGCCAGTTGCCGCCAGGCTATCGAATCCTGCTGACCGCCAACGCTACTAATGAGACGCTCGACGAGACGAAAACGGGCGTACACGCGCAGATGCTGAGTCTGGGGCAAGGCGTCGTTGCCGCGTGGTGCGACCCCGGCGCTGGCGTATCGCGTTCGACAACGTATCCGGAGTCTCCGACATATACGCGTCTGGACTTGCTATCGGACAACAGCTGTCTAAACGTGACGGACGCCGGCGCGACACTGGCGGACGGCACATCGGTCGAGATGTGGGTGGAGCCCGGCGCGTCCGATGAAGGATTTCGGCGTGTTCGATAGGCGATGTCGGCTGGCGATGAACGGGGCGAGACCTGATCAGGTATTGCCCCAAATGCGAAGGTGAGGGCGAAATCTTGGGGCGGCGCTCGCGTATGCCACCAGAAGATGCGTCATCCCTGTCTCGTCGAGGAGTGATTTGTGGAGATCAGACCGCAGCCCTGGTTCAAGGACAACGTTCGCATAAAGGACGAACCACGGGCGCCGGAATCGCGCGTGCTCGAACAATTCGCCGCGCAGGGGGAGATCGATGCCGCATTGCTGCGCGGGTTGGACTGGCAGACGCAAATCGTCTATCGGAACATCGTAACGTCGACGGTCTGGGGACCGGTCGCTGCGGCGCTCACCTGCCAGTTGCTGGACATCGACGCGAGATCGGCAATTGCGCAGGGGGGCGCCACGCTCGAATCGTCGGCCGCCGCGATTGGCACGGCGTTGGCGCGCTATCTACCGGACATACAAGGTGACTGGATCCGTCAGTTCGACGACGCCAGCCCGCTGTGCTTCGACGGGCGGCGTTTCGGTGTCTGGCGTGAGGGTTGCCCCGATTGGTCGCCGCAGACGCAACGCTTCGGCGGGTTGTGCCACGCGCTGTGCGCCGCGGCGTGGAAATGCGACGTTGCGAGCGTCGAGGACGTGCAACTCGGTCCGTTGCAGCATGCGTTGCCGGCGTTGATTCTGGAAACACCGGGTGCCGCTGCCGCCGCATTGTCGGTCGTGCTGGATGACGGTCGCACACAGTCTCAGGTCCGGCTGTCACCGATGCAGGCGTTGACGCTCGCAGGCACCTTGCTCGCCGGCGGCGCAGGGATGGCGCTCGCATGGCCGGCCGCGCCGTTGCTGGCCGGTGCGATGGAGGCGGCAGCGGCGGGCGTGATGCTCTGGTCGGTGCCGCATGGCCCGGATCCAACGGAGCGTGTTCGTCTCGCCGCATGGTTTTCCAACGTTTTGCCCGAGCTGACAGTGGATCAGATCCATCGCCTTTGCGACCGGCTTCAGGGGTGCGACGCCCGGCTCAATGTCGTGGTGCTGGCGGCGGTCTTACAGCAGGCGTTGCACGTTGGATCGGGGTGCTCACCCGACGAGACGATCGAACACCTGGACATTCGGGAGATCGAGCGCGAAGCGATCGGCCGGGATCGCAACGCCCAGTCGCTCGACCGGTTCACTACCGGCAGCGCATGGGAAGCCGGTTTGCACTTGCTGCATAACGTCGGTTTCCTCACGCGTACGTCCATGGAAATCACCACCCGCCCGTTCTCGCTTCGTGTGGCCGATTGGTACGCGTTACTCGATCGCATGGATCCCATGGACCGCGAGACGCCTCCATCGTCGCGCGTATGGGGCGGGGTCTCGGCGGTCGATTCGCTGGAATACCGCGCGGTGCCGCAGACGGCATCTCTCACCGCGTCGCCGTCGTCCTGGCCGTCGGAGTTGGAGGTGTCTCTTGCGGCTTCGATATGCGGGGCCGTGCTTCGTACTTGCCGTGATCCTCACGTAGGGTTCGTCGTTGCAGGCACCATGCTGATGGGCGTCTTGATGTATCTGGTCCATCAGTTTGGTAGCAGCGGCGCAGACGGAAGCGACCACGCCAGCGATGCGGCAAGCTTCTCCGTGCCGCTGGCCTTGCCCGTTGCCGACCGGCGTGATCCGGCCGATCGCGGTTTTTTCGCGACGCCGCCCCCGCCGCCCGTTCGACCGTTGTCGACAACCCCGGCATCGGCGTTGCACAACGTTACGGTGAGCCCCGATGCATGGGTCGATGTCCGCTCGACGCTGACACTCGAGCAGATGGTGACGCTGTCCGAATGGGTGGCGTGGGACAACGACACGCGCAGTACCTCGGCCTTGCGCACGTACCAGGATCGCACCCTGGCCTACATGAAGCGGCTCGTGCAAGGCGGCTACGACGCATTCGTCGGCACGGCAGCGGAAGTGGTGGACTGGGATGCTCGCGTCGAAGTGATGTATCAGGAAGTGAGTTATCTGCCGGCGTCCGCTGGCAGTGCCTCGGGCGCAGGCATGCGGTCCCGGCGCACGTTCAGCCTGATGCAGATTGCGCTCGGACATCACTACTACGAGGAGTCGATGTCGGTCGGCGGGTCCCGTCAGGTCACGGCGATTCGTCTGGCGACTACCGCAAACACGCCGCCCAATACCCGCACGCAAGCGCAACTCAACGTCGTGAATACCGACAAGTTCCGTGCGGCGTTGCATCGGCTCGATCTCGACCGCATCGACGCACTGAGCCGTTCACCGGCATCGATCGCCGCATTTTCCCGATATGTCCGGTTGATCTTCATCGCGACCCATTCCCGAGCCAGATCGCCGGGTTCACCCCACGCCGCGTTCTGGGTATCGCCGAAGTACACCCTGCCGCCGCGTGAGGAACTGGAGCGCTCGCTCAAGTTTGAGTTGCTTTCGTTTCAGGGGGAAATCGTGCCGGGCATCGTTGCACTCAGACACGAGGCAAGCGCGACAGCGCTGTTAGTGTCCCTCAAGCGCCGAACCTGGTTCTGGTGGCGTCGGGAGGTCGAGTCGGAGCCGGCATGGCGGGACTTCATGCGCGATCACCTGTCGATGCTCGACGCCGAACGCCTGAACGATCCGTTGCGGATCAATCACCTGCAGTTTGCTATCGGCCCGGTTTGTCGGCCGTCGGTGAACTGCCGACGGGGAAATTCGTCCGTCAGACCGCCGCTGAGGCTAAGTACTCCGCCATTCACGTCGATCTGGCGTGCCGACTTTGCCTTCACGAGCCGCCCTGAACCGGAGGCTGCGCTCTGGGCGGCGGAAGTTCGGAAGATGCGCCAGGATCTCGATATGCAGATCGTGACGCCGGAACTCAGGGCGCGTCGAGACTGGCAGCAGTTTCGCAAGGCGATGGTGCAGAGCTGGAGCGCATGGTTTCCCATCGTCAACGGTGTGCTCCCGGCATCGGCGATGTTGCCTGACTGGGCGTTCAGACTCGGCTACATCGGTGCCACCGCAATGCAGATAACCCTATTGCTGGAGAGCGCGGAGACTGCCACGCTCAAAGAATTGCGCGCAATCCACGCAGACATGGGGTTTGCGACCGTGTTGATGGCAATCGGTCAGGTGCCTGCGGCCGACCCCTTCATGAAGGTGGGGCGGTCCATCGCCATCTCGGGGACGGCTGCCGCAAAGCACGTGATTGCCCACCTTAAACGTTGGGCCGACTCGCCCGTGACCGTCGCAGACGCACGCCAGCAATTGGCTGCGAGCGCACGTGCACTGACAGACCGGCGAGTTGCGTCGACACCGCAAACGCCGCCCTGGATCGTTGTGAACAAGTTGAAGTCTGGGCTGGGTATGACCGTGGCGCAGTGCAATGCATCACAGGCACAGACGGTCGGTGTCAAGGATTTCCTGGGTCGAGGGGCGCGTCGTGTCACTTCGTCCGACTTGCTGACGCGTTTGCCTGCGGGGTATGCCGTAGCCCTTGCGTGGGCCGACGGGCGGGTCCTGTACGCGGGTGTCACGTGCGGCATTGGCACGATCGCCGGACAAAGCGTCGACGACACGGTGATGCTTCTGCCGCACGGTGGTTTCGACATGCTGGATATCTTTGGGGACGATCGCAGCACATTGACGTTTCAATCGGACGGGCGAGTGATGTGCGACGACTATGTCCTCGATATGTGGGTGGAGTCGCTCGAAGATGCGATCCCGGTGCTCGAATTGCGTCGAAGCGAAGTGGAGACGTTCCGGCCGAGATTGGGCGATCGGGTTCCGGATTCCTCGGCAACGCGTGTGCAGCCCAAGGTGATCGCCAGCGAGGAACGGGTTACCCGCCCACCGGTTCGATGGCGCAAGCGTACCGACCCGGACGCCCCGAATTGGGAGGCACTGGTTCAGCAGTGGCGAGCGTTGCGTAATGGCAATGCGAGCGAGGTGGCGTCGGCAATGTCGGCAAACAGCACGCGGGGTCCGATGCCTGTTCCGGTGCCAACGGACAGCGGGATAACCGGGCAACTCTCCGATGCGGCCCGACTGAGATCCGCGCTGGCGAAGCATTGGACACCTCGATTCGAGACCGCCTTCGCTGACGTCCTCGCGCGCGTGGAGATCGGGTTGTTGCTCTGGCATCTGGGGCGTTTGCCGACGGCGCAGCAGCGCCTGGTTCTGGGGCGGCTTCAGCAAAAATCCCGTGTGGCGACGATTCAGGCAGACGGTATTGGCGTGCCGGGCATTACCGCCATGCGCGACGACCGTGCGTACCTGCTGCTTTCATTAACGACGGGGGAAGTGCTTTATGGGGACGACGTCGCTCATATCGGGACGCATCCCGACATCGGTCACCTTCTTTGCCGCCATCTGAGCAATTCGGACGCCGCGTCGATCGCATGCATGCCGACGCGCAACATCACAGATGCGATGGGTTGCCCCCCACTGGACTTCGAGTTTCAGCAGCCGGCGCAAGGCTTCAAGGTGCTCGCCGCACGAGCCCACGTGTGGATGACGGAGCAGATCACGTGTGCCCGGCAAGGGGCGCCATACTGCGACCCGGTGGCGCGCAATCACGATTTGCTGTATCTCGTCGCCGCAGCGGCACAGCGCATTTCTGGAGCGAACGTCGCGAGCGTCGTCGATCTCGTCCGACGTAGCGATTCACCGGGCGACCGGGACACCGTGCCTGTCGAACATATTTTTCGCAGCGAGAACGCCAGCCATTGGCACGGCACGCCGACCTTGCCGTTTGCCTACTACCTGGGCAATGCCGTTCGTGGGGTCGAGGCGCAACTTTTCAACGCCTATGCACCGACGGAAATGGACATCGCCCAACTTGTGACGCTGGTATCCGGTCACATCATGCAAAGCCGCCAGCGTTATGCCGTCCGCCTCATTCATGACGCCATCGCGGATCTTGTCGAGTTCGGCGTCGGTAACGACCGTTTCGGTCAGGCGATGCTGTCGTCGAGCGAGTCGCTCCGCGCGGGCCGTTTCGGCCCGGCGCGCACGGCGGTTAGCGACGATGTGCTGCCCGGCGTGAGCCGGCAGGACGCCGATGAGGATGCGCGTCGTATTCAGAGCGTACGCGAGATGCAGGATCTACCGGCAGGCTACGAGATATTGCTGCGTAGCGACGCGCCGATCGACGAGACACAGGACGGTTTGCACCACGCCATGTTGAGTCTTGGCGGCGGCAGGGTGGCGGCATGGTTTCGCCGCAACGGCACGACGACGTCGCCCACGGCATACCGGCGTCTGGATCTGCTGTCCGGCAACGACCTTCTGAATTTCACGGCGTCTGGTGTTGCGTTGAGCGATGGAACACCCGTCGAGCTATGGATCGAACCGGGTGCCCCCGGCGTGTTCTCCGAGACATCCGTCGCGTTGCCGCAAAGCCTGCCGGTGAAGGACATCGGCATTCTGACGGCGATGAAGCGTCATCCGATGATCGATGCCGAGATTCAGCGCAACTCCGTTGATGAGTATCGCGGTTTCGCGGGCGACAAGGCGTCGCTGCTGATCGCGATGGCGCGCTTGCTCATGCCCTTTGGCGTGGTGCGGATCAAGTACCGCGTCGTACTGAGCTGGTCGACGCCGGATCAGGTCATTCCAGCGATGTCGTTGACGCTGACCGGACAGACACCGCCTTCGATGTTCGCGGAGCAAGCGCCACCCGAGGGCACCGAAAAGGCCCAGCGCTTTGTCGTCGATCTGTTCATGAGCCGGCTATTGGGCGGGGCCGTGTCGCGTGTGGGAGACGTGCAGAGTGAGGCGCAATGGCTTGCCACGTACCGGGCGCATGGGGGCAAGCGGTGCATCAAGTACCGGGAGTTCGACGACGTTTCCAGTATGCTCACCGCGCTGCCGGAGTATGAGCGTTTGCCCGGCGTGCGTCCTTACGACCGGCGCGAGGCAACCCAATTGATCCAGTACCCGGCGTGGGACAGCGCGCCGGCCCCCGGATGGCATCCGAATCGCCGGACTGCCCGGCGTCATTCGATCTAGCGGTCCTCAGAGGCTGGCGCGCGTGCCGGTATTCGCCGCTTGTGCGCGTTGGTAAAGCGCGGCCGCCAATGCCACGTCCTGAGCGCCCATGCCGAGCGATTTGAAGAGCGTGACGGCCTCGGCGTCGGTCCGCCCCGGATGGGTGCGGATCACCAGTTCACCGAGTTCCGCGAGCAGATCCTCCGGGCCGATGCGGCCCTCGGCAGCGGCGGCCAGATAATCGCCCGACTCGTTGACGGTCGACTCCCGGCGGTCGACGAACAGTTGCGCGCGCGCCATCAGCATGGTGTCCGCCTCGCGATGGCGCGGCGTGCTGCTGCCGACCAGATTTACGTGCGTGCCGGGCGCAATCCATTCGGCGCGCAGTACCGGGTCGGTCGAATTCGTCACCGTGACCACGATGTCGGCATCGCACACCGCGGCTTCCACGCTTGGGGCCGCTTCGAGGCGGAACGCGTAGTTGGGTTGTTCCTTGTCGACAAAAGCTTGCGCCGTGGCAAGCGAGCGACTGGCGACGCGAACGTGCTGGAGCGGCCGCGCCGCCGCGAGCGCCGCGAGGTGCCAGTGCGCCTGATGGCCGGCGCCGATGAGCGCGAGGCGCGAGGCATCGTGACGGGCGAGCAGACGTGTCGCCAAACCCGTGACGGCCGCCGTGCGAATGCCGGTGATCTCCGCGGCGTTCATCACGGCGAGCAGTTCGCCCGTCTCGCCGCTCATCAGCAGCACGCATCCCTGATGCGGGTCTTTGCCGAGCGTGCTGTTACCCGGGAAGAATGTGCCGACCTTCGCGCCATAGACGGACATTGCGCCGGCGCCGCTGCCGAGAAACGCGGGCATCATCCCCAGCAGTCCCTTGGCGCCGAGCGTCTCCGGCGGGCGGATGATCTGACGTAGCGGCAGGTGAATCTGCTCGCGGGCGAGGGCGCCGAACATGTCGGACATCACGGGAATCGCATCGGCGACGGGCATCAGCGCGGCGATCTGGGGGGCGTCGAGCAGCAGGACGGGCGGCGAGGAAGCGGAGGTGGACATGCGAAATCCTGGATCGTCAGCCGTTGGCTTCGGCGGCAAGCGCCGCTTCGATGTGACGGTTGAACGTTGCTGTGTCGGTATTCGTCCCGCACAGCAGCACGCCCACGCGTTTGCCCATGAGCTTGTCGCGCAGCGGGCCCATCAGCGCTGCGGTTGCCGCAGCACATGCCGGTTCCACGGCCAGCTTCAACTGACGGAACAGCGTGAGCATGCCGGCGCGCATCTGATCGTCCGTGACGGTCACCAGTTCGTCGATATGACGGCGGCACAGGGTGTAGCCGTACAGCTCGGTATGCGGGGCCATCAGGCTATCGGCAATGCCTGTCATCGGGCCCATCTTGATCGGGCCGCCTTGCGCGAAGCTCTGCGCCATGGCGTCGGCGCCGGCCGGCTCCACGCCGTACACCTTCACATGCGGGGCAAACAGCTTGATTGCAGTGGCCACGCCGGCGATCAGTCCGCCACCGCCGATGGGCACGATCACCGCATCGAGATTCGGGGCTTGTTGCATCCATTCGTAACCGAGCGTGGCGGTGCCGAGAATCGTGCGATAGCCGTTGAACGGGTGCACGAAATAGCGGCCTTCCTCCTGTTCCACCCGCTTGACGATATCGAACGCCTCGTGGACGTTCTCCGCCAGAATCAGGTCCGCGCCATACTCACGGCACAGCGACGAACGCGCAGGGCTGGCGGTCTTGAGCATGACCGTCTTGGCGCCGACGCCCATGGCTTGTGCCGCGTAGGCGACAGCCACCGCGTGGTTGCCGGCGGACACGCACGTGACACCCGCCTTGCGTTGGGCGTCGTCGAGCGAGAGCAGGTTCGAGAACGCGCCACGGGCCTTGAACGTGCCCGACGCCTGCAGCAACTCGTACTTGAACGTTACCTCGGTGTTGCCGAGCGTGGGGAAGTCGTGGCGCGTGAAGACCGGGGTCTGGCGCGCGTAGGGCTTGAGCGTCTCGTGCAGCGCGGCGATGGCGTCTTTCGTCGGAACCGGTTGGCCGTCGATGGTCTCGGCGTGCAGCTCGGGGGTCGATTGCGTCACTTGGACTGTGTCTCCGTAATTTGGCAAATGCGTGGCAATTGCGAGGCGAATGCGCGTGTAATGCCGGGCAGGGCTGGGGTGGCCCCATGCGCTGCCCGGAAGGCAAGACTCAGCGCAGGCCGAGCTTGCGGCTGCGCAGAAGCGCGGTAATGCTGATGATCGCGGCGAAGATCAGGTAGAAGCTCGGGGCGAGCTTGTTGCCCGTTGCGCCGATCAACCACGTGATGATAAACGGTGCGAAGCCGCCGAACACGGTCGCGGCGATGTTGTAGCCGAGCGAAAGACCGGTCGTGCGCACTTGCACGGGGAACAGCTCCGTGAGCAGGGCGGGCAGCGCGCCGAAGTACGTCGTCATCAACAGGCCCAGCACGATCTGGAACACCATCAACGAGCCGAACGTCGGGTTCGCGTCGAGGAAGCGGAACATCGGATAGACGAGCACCAGCAGCGCCACGGCAGCGGCGAGCATCGGCTTGATGCGACCGTGCGTATCCGACCAGTGGCCGACGATCGGCGCCACGATCAGTTGCACCACGCCCGTGAGCAGCACGGCCGAGAAGGCGGCCGAGGACGGCAGGCCGAGTTGCTTGACGGCATACGTCGGCATGTAGAGCACGAGGTACGTGGCGACGGTCGCCATCACGACCACGCCGATGGCGAGCAGCAGGCGTTCCTTCTGGCTGGCGAACGTGTCGCGCAGCGGGCTTTGCGTCGGCTCGATGTCGAGGAATTCGGGCGTCTCGTCCAGACGGCGGCGGATGTAGTACGCCACCGGGCCGATGAGCAGACCGAAGAAGAACGGCACGCGCCAGCCCCACGACGCCATGGCTTCAGCCGACAGGTTGCCGGTGAGCAGCGCGCCGAAACCGGCGGCCAGCAGCGTGGTCAGGCCTTGCGAGGCGACCTGCCAGCTGGAGAAGAAGCCACGGCGCTGCGGCGCATGCTCGGCCAGGAATGCCGTCGCGCTACCGAACTCGCCGCCGGCCGAAAAGCCCTGCACCATGCGGGCGATCACGATGCCCACCGGCGCGAGCACGCCGATGGTCGAGTACGTCGGCATGAGCGCGATGAGCAGCGTGCCGACCATCATCAGCAGAATCGACAGCGTGAGCGCGGCCTTGCGTCCTGCGCGGTCGGCGTAGGCGCCGATCACGATGGCACCCAGCGGACGCATGAAGAACGACACACCGAACGTGCCCAGCGTGAGCAGCAGGGAGACCGTATCGTTGCCCGTCGGGAAAAACAGCTTGGCGATGGTCACGGCGAAAAAGCCGTACACCACCAGATCGAACCATTCGAGCGCGTTACCGATCGAGGCCGATACGATCACACGCCAGGCGTGCGGGGAAGTGCGGGCGAGGGGGGCCGCCGCGTTGGGGGATGCGCTTGCGCTCATTGGCGAGATCTCCAGAACCTGTCAGACGTATGTGCTTGTTATCTTGCGGATGAATGTCCTGTGCGCCTTTGTTGAGGCGTCTGGTACTGCGGAATGCCGA
The DNA here is from genome assembly GCF_022696215.1 of Pandoraea sp. LA3. Taxonomy (NCBI): domain Bacteria; kingdom Pseudomonadati; phylum Pseudomonadota; class Betaproteobacteria; order Burkholderiales; family Burkholderiaceae; genus Pandoraea; species Pandoraea sp. LA3. The sequence goes on from NZ_PTPY01000019.1 coordinate 44,593, forward strand.
TGTTGCGGGTGAATCCGGTGAGGCACTTGCTGCCGCGAAGGCAACGGGCCGCATCCGGCAAACGGAATACGGCCCGCAGAGGGTTTCGTCACGTCACGAGAGCGTCCGGTCCGGATCGAGTCAGGCCGGACGTCACAGACGTCACGGTCGTCACGATCAGGCGCCGACGGTGTTGCTGCGAATCAGCTTGCGCAGGAACGATTCGCACTGGGCGATCTGTTCGAGCGAGACGAATTCGTTGGGCTTGTGCGCCTGTTCGATGTTGCCCGGGCCACACACGATCGACGGCACACCGGCCAGTTGGAACTGCCCGGCTTCGGTGCCGTATGCCACCTTGCGCTTGTCGGTGTCCTTGGTCAGGGCACGCACCAGTTGGGTGATGGCGTCCTGCTCCGAGGCGTCCAGCGCAGGCGCGGCGGCGACCTTCTTGAACTCGATGCCGGCGTTCGGGTGTTCCTTCTGCATCTTCGGCACCAGCTCGTTGACGGCGTAATCCTGGATACGCTGGAAGATGCCTTCCGCATCCACGCCCGGCAGGTTGCGGTATTCGAAGACGAATTCGCACAGCGCCGGAATCGTGTTCAGGGCGATGCCGCCCGAGATCGTGCCCGTCTGTGCCGTGGTGAACGGCACGTCGAACAGTTCGTCGAACGGACCGTTCTGCTTGAAGTGATCGGCCAGATCGCGGATGTAGCAGATCAGACGCGCTGCGTATTCGATGGCGTTCGAGCCCTTCGGCGTGAGCGACGAGTGCGCCGCATGGCCGCGCACGCAGCACTGGTAGGCGTTGATGCCCTTGTGGGCGACGATCACGCGCATGCTGGTCGGCTCGCCGACGATACAGCCGTCCGGGCGGATACCGCGCTCACGCAACTCGGCGAGCATCACCGGTGCGCCCACGCAGCCGATTTCTTCGTCGTACGAAAAGGCGAAGTGGAACGGCGTCTTGAGCCTGGCGTCGCGCATCTCCGGCAGCATCGTCATGACCGAGCCGATGAAGCCCTTCATGTCGCACGTGCCGCGGCCGTACAGATTGCCGTCGCGAATGACGGGCTTGAACGGATCGGTGTCCCACGCCTGGCCGTCGACCGGCACGACATCGGTGTGGCCCGAGAGGACGATGCCGCCCTGGGTGTTGCCGTCTGCCGCCGGCAGCGTGACGAACAGGTTGGCTTTGCGTTTGGTGGCGTCATAAGACAGCCACGGCTCGACACCGGCGTGTTTGAGACTGTCGCGCACCGTCTCGATCAGGCCGAGGTTCGATTCGCGGCTCGTGGTGTCGATGCTGACCAGCTTCGTGATCCAGTCGACCGATGCCGGTTGGGCCTCGTGGGTGGCCTGCGGGGCGATAGCTTGGGAAGCGCTTGTCATTCGAATCTCCGGGAATCTTTCGTCATACGTGTAATACGTCTCTTACGTATTGCTACGGGGAAATGTTACTCAAAAATAATTTAGAGGTAAAAGGTTGTGTGAACAACCATTCTTGCCTCGCGGGAAAGGACGGGGGAAGTCCTAGGAAAAGGCACGCCGGGCGCGGGTTTGCCCGGGCGTGCGAGAACGCGGGGAGATCAGGAATTGCTGCACTGCACACGACTTCTTGCCGGTTTTATTGCCGCTTCATGGTGATGTTTCGCGGCACACGAGCACGCCGCGCGGCGTGCTTGTGTGCCGGGCATCGGTAGGCATGTCGGGCTATCCGGCCTCACGTCTGAAGCCTCAAGCCGCCTTCGCTCCCGGTGAACCGAGCGCGCGCAGCGTCTCCTTGATGGCACGCACGCGGTCGGTCAGTTGCGCATGCTTGACCTCGATGCGCAGCTTGTCCTGACCGGCGAGCTTGATGTGACGATGCTTCTGCACGAGTTCGATGATGCGCATCGGATCGACAGCGGGCGTCGGTTCGAATTGCAGCGCGATGGCCTCCTCGCTGGCGTCGATCTTGATGATACCCAGCGGCTTGGCGAGCAGACGCAGGCGGTGCGTTTCGATGAGGGCCTGTGCTTGCTGCGGCAGCTTGCCGAAGCGGTCGACGAGTTCTTCCTGAATCGTGTCGATGGCGTCGGTATGCGTGCCGTTGGCCAGCCGCTTGTACAGCGAGAGGCGCTCCTGAACATCACCGCAATAGTCGCTCGGCAGGATGGCGGGCACGTGCAGGTTGATTTCCGTGGTCGCGGCGAGCGGTGCGGTGAGGTCGGGCTCGCGTCCCGCCTTCAGGGCGCTTACGGCATCGGCCAGCATATCGGTGTAGAGCTGGAAGCCGATCTCATGGATCTCGCCCGACTGCTTGTCGCCCAGCACTTCGCCCGCGCCGCGAATTTCCAGATCGTGCATCGCGAGGTAGAAGCCCGCACCCAGTTCTTCCATTTGCTGAATGGCTTCGAGGCGTCGTTGCGCCTGCTTTGTGAGCGACTTGGGATCATGCACGAGCAGGTAGGCATACGCCTGGTGATGCGAGCGGCCGACGCGCCCACGCAACTGGTGCAACTGCGCGAGACCGAACTTGTCGGCGCGGTGCATCAGGATCGTGTTGGCGGTCGGCACGTCGATACCGGTCTCGATGATGGTCGTACACAGCAGCACGTTGGCGCGCTGGGTCACGAAGTCGCGCATCACGCGTTCGAGGTCGCGCTCATGCATCTGGCCGTGCGCGACGACGATGCGTGCTTCCGGCACCAGCGCTTCGAGTTGTGCCTTGCGATTCTCGATCGTCTCCACTTCGTTATGCAGGAAGTACACCTGCCCGCCGCGCTTGAGCTCGCGCAGCATGGCTTCGCGGATCACGCCGTCTTCCTCGCGTCGCACGAACGTCTTGATCGCGAGACGTTTCTGCGGGGCAGTCGCGATCACCGAGAAGTCGCGCAGCCCTTCGAGCGCCATGCCGAGCGTACGCGGGATCGGCGTGGCGGTGAGCGTGAGCATGTCCACTTCGGCGCGTAGCGCTTTGAGCGCCTCTTTCTGGCGCACACCGAAGCGGTGCTCTTCGTCGATGATCACGAGGCCGAGCCGCTGGAACTGAATGTCGTTCGAGAGCAGCTTGTGCGTGCCGATGACGATGTCGACCTGCCCCTCGTTGATGGCCTTCACGCTGGCGTTCACTTCCTTCGTGGTCTTGAAGCGCGAGAGTTCGGCAATGCGCACCGGCCAGTCGGCAAAGCGGTCGGAGAAGGTCTGGGCGTGTTGCTCGGCGAGCAGGGTGGTCGGCGCGAGGATGGCGACCTGCTTGCCGTCGAGCACGGCGATGAAGGCCGCGCGCAGGGCGACTTCGGTCTTGCCGAAGCCGACGTCCCCGCACACCAGACGGTCCATCGGGCGGCCGCTCGTCATGTCGCCCATTACGGCAGCGATGGCCGCTGCCTGATCCGGCGTTTCTTCGAAGCCGAAGCTGTCCGCGAACTTCTCGTAATCGCGCGGCGACAGCTCGAAGGCGTAGCCCGAACGCGCGGCCCGGCGGGCATAGAGATTGAGCAATTCGGCGGCGGTGTCGCGGATCTGCTGGGCCGCCTTGCGTTTGGCCTTCTCCCATTGTCCCGAGCCCAGCGAGTGCAGCGGTGCTGTGTCGGGGTCCGAGCCGCTGTAGCGCGAGATGAGATGCAGTTGCGAGACCGGCACGTAAAGCTTGCTGTCGCCCGAGTATTCGAGATGCAGGAATTCGGTTTCGCCTTCGCCGAGGTCCATGCTGACGAGGCCTTGATAGCGTCCGATGCCGTGCTGGCTGTGCACGACCGGGTCACCCACTTTCAGTTCGGCGAGATCGCGGACCATCGAGTCGACAGACGTCGCCTGTTCCTGACGACGCTTGCCTGCGCGACGCGCAAGGCCCTCGTACAACTCGTTCTCTGTGACGAACGCCAAGTCCTCGGTCGGCAGCAGGAAGCCGGCGGCCAGCGGTGCGACACCAATGCAGAAGCGTTTGTCCGACGTCAGAAAGTCTTCGAACGATTCGACGCTCGCCGGGCGCAGGTCGTTGTCGTGCAGCAGTTGCAGCAGCGTCTCGCGGCGACCGGCCGAGTCGGCACACAGCAGCACGCGAGCGGGCGTGCGCGCCAGATACGCGCGCAGGGCGGCGAGCGGGTCGTCGGCGCGGCGGTTAATGGCCAGCGACGGCAGGGGGATGGCCCAACGGCCGTCGCCCGGCGTGGGGAGCGTGAGACGCGCAAACGGCTTGGCGAGCGCGAAAAAGTCCTGATCGAGCAGGAACAGTTGCTCGGGCGGCAGCACCGGACGCTCACGGTCATGCGACAGGAAGTTGTAGCGCTGGCGCGTGTCGTTCCAGAAGCGATTGATCGCCGTGTCCAGATCCCCGACGAACACGAGCTGGGCATCGGCCGGCAGATAGTGGAAGAGCGTTGCCGTCTCTTCGAAGAACAGCGGCAGGTAGTACTCGATCCCGGCGGAGGGTACGCCGCTGCCGATGTCCTTGTAGATCGGGCTGCGGCTCGGATCGCCCTCGAAGACCTCGCGCCAGCGGCCACGGAAGGCCGTGCGGGCGGGTTCGTCGAACGGGAACTCACGACCGGGCAGCAAGCGCACTTCCTTGACCGGATACAGACTGCGCTGCGTATCGGGGTCGAAGGCACGAATGCTGTCGATGGTGTCGTCGAACAGGTCGAGGCGGTACGGCAGGGCCGAGCCCATCGGGTAGAGGTCGATCAGGCCACCGCGCACGCAGTACTCGCCGGGGCGCATGACCTGACTGACATGTTCGTAGCCGGCGAGCGTGAGCTGCGACTTCAGCCGGGCCTCGTCGAGCCGTTCGCCTTGTGTGAAGAAGAACGTGTAGGCGGCCATGAAGCTCGCCGGGGCCATGCGGTAGAGCGCGGTGGTCGCGGGGACCAGCACGATATCGCAGCGCTTCTCGCCCAAATCGTGGAGTGTGGCGAGACGCTCGGAGACCAGATCCTGGTGCGGCGAGAAAGTGTCGTAAGGGAGCGTTTCCCAATCGGGGAGCAGACGCACACGGGCTTCCGGGGCGCACCACTTGAGCTCCTGCTGAAGGCGCAGTGCATCGGTGGCCTGAGCGCACACGACGGCCAGCAGCGGCAGGCGCTCGCGGTTGGCTTCGAAATAGCGGGCGATCAGCAGCGCGTCGCTTGACGCGTGGGAGCCGGCGAAAGCGTAACGCTGTCCCGCTTTCACGAGCGGCACAGGCACGGTATTACGGGATAAGGCGTTGGCGGCGGACATAGGAAAAACGTTGCAGAAATGGCAAAGCACGGGGCTCCATTTGCGTGGGGCCCCGTGACAGTCGGTGTCTATTATAAAATCCCTGCTTTCTCCTTACCTGCGTTTTATCGTGAGCGACCGACTTTTTGCCGTGATCCCGTGTGCCGGGGCCGGCGTACGCGCCGGGGCCGACGTGCCCAAGCAATACCGAACCGTCGGCGGACGTCCCATGCTTCACTACGCGCTCGCAGCGTTCGACGCGTGCTCCGAGTTCGCGAAGACCGTGCTGGTGCTGGCGCCGGACGACAGTCACTTCGACGGACGGCGCTTCGGCACGCTGCGTTTCGCGGTGCGTCGCTGCGGCGGGGCGTCGCGTCACGCCTCGGTGCTGGGCGGCCTTCAGGCGCTCACCGAGTTCGGTGCACAGGATAGCGACTGGGTGCTGGTGCATGATGCAGCGCGCCCCGGCATCACGCCCGAGCTGATTCGCACCCTCGTGGGTGCACTGCGCGCCGATCCTGTCGGCGGTATTCTCGCGTTGCCGGTGGCCGATACGCTCAAGCGTGAGCAGTCGCCGGTCGAGAAGAGCGGGCTAGCGGCCATTCGGGTCACCGAGTCGCGCGATGGCCTGTGGCAGGCGCAAACGCCGCAGATGTTCCGTCTTGGCATGCTGCGTCACGCGCTGGAAGACGCGCTGGCGGCTGGCGCCGAAGTCACGGATGAAGCCAGCGCCATCGAGCGTATCGGCCATGCGCCCAAGCTCGTGCGCGGCAGTCTGCGTAACTTCAAGGTGACGTATCCCGAGGATTTCGCGCTCGCCGAGGCATTTCTCGGCACGGCCAAGCCGGCCTGAGCGCTTGACCGCCTGATCGTTCTGCAAAGCCGGGTTCGCTAGGCCCGGCGCTTCGTATTTCCGCTTTTGGCGACTCCACATGACTGAACAAGCTGTTTCTCCCGTATCCCTTGCCTCATTGTCCAAGCTGCGCATCGGTCAGGGCTACGACGTGCATGCGCTCGTGCCGGGCCGTCCGCTCGTCATGGGCGGTGTGACGATTCCGTTCGAGCGCGGTCTGCTGGGCCACTCGGACGCCGACGTTCTGCTGCACGCCATTACCGACGCAGTCCTCGGTGCGGCGGCGCTGGGCGACATCGGTCGTCATTTCCCCGACACCGATCCGACGTTCAAGGGCGCGAACAGTGTCGTGCTGCTCAAGGAGGCGATGCGCCGCGTTCGCGAGCAAGGCTACGAGCTCGTGAATGTCGATTGCACGGTGATCGCGCAGGCGCCGAAGCTCGCGCCGCATATCGCCGCGATGACGCAGTCGATTGCCGATGCGCTCGGGGTGAGCGTCGGTCAGGTCAACGTGAAGGCGAAGACGAACGAGAAGCTCGGCTATCTCGGCCGACAGGAAGGGATCGAAGCACAAGCGGCTGCGTTGCTGATCGGTCGCTGATCGGCAGGGGCGTCGAGGTGTACCCAACGCCCTGCATTAAGCCACGCAAAAACGGCGCTATCGGATTCGTGAACTGCCCCCCAAGGGTTGGATTTATGTCCAAAACTTGGGGGGCAGTTCATTCGTCCGGTAGCGCCGTTTTGCTTGATGACCGCTTATGCCGTCATCGTCTCGCGAGCGGTGTCCAGGTCGCTTGAGGCAATCCGGCTAACGCCTGCTGTGTCGTGGCGGCTTATGCGGCTTATGCGGCCTTACGGCTCATGCCGCCTATATCGCTTATGCCGCTTCGGCGGCGATAACCTGCGCGGCAGCGTTGACGACAGCCGCGATGCGGCCCACGTCACGCAGTTGCGCGGTGCTCATGCCGTGTTCGGCGCTGAGCAGATGCGCGTGCGACTTCACGCAGAAGTGGCACTTGCCGACGATGGACGCGGCGAGCGCGTACATCTCGAAACGACGCTGATCGACACCGCCACGCGTGGCATAGCCGTTCATGCGAAGCTGAGCCTTCTCGTTCTTGAGCTCGGCGTTGTCCGCCATCTCCAGATACGGATACCACGTGTTGTTCATGCCCATGAGCGCGGCAGCGGTCAACGCGCCTTCAAGCTCTTCCGGGGCCAGCACGCCGGCTTCGCGGATCGCCTTGACGATCGGCTGGCTCTTGGCGGCGAAGGCAGCGGCCAGCGCCACGCCCATGGCATCGTTGCCTTCCAGCGAGGAGCGGGCGATGGTGCCGTCGAGGTTGAGGCGAATGTCCTTGGCGTAGTCAGGAATCTGCGCCTTAATCGCGGTGAGGAATTCCATAAATTTCTCCTATTGCTTTGGACTGAAAAAGCCCGCTTTCGCGGGCTTCGAGACGACGCTTACAGCGTTGCACCGCCGACCGCGCGGTTGCACGGGCAGAGTTCGTCCGTTTGCAGGCCGTCCAGAATACGCAGCACTTCTTCCGGGCTACGGCCGACGTTCAGGTTGTTCACCGAAACGTGCTGGATGACGTTGTCCGGGTCAACGATGAACGTTGCACGCAGAGCCACGCCAGCCGCCTTGTCACGCACGCCCAGTTGGTCGATCAGAACACCGGTCGTGTCGCCGAACGAGTAGTGGTTCAGCTTGTTCAGATCCTTGTGCTCACGGCGCCATGCCAGCTTCACGAACTCGTTGTCGCCCGAGCCGCCGAGCAGCACTGCGTCGCGATCTGCGAAGTCGTTGGCCAGCTTGCCGAATTCCACGATTTCGGTCGGGCACACGAACGTGAAGTCCTTCGGGTAGAAGTAAATGATCTTCCACTTGCCCGGGAACGACGCTTCCGTGATCGTTTCGAAAGCCGACACGCCGTTTTCTTCGTGGTTGTTGAAACCAGGCTTGGCCGCTTCGACCGAGAACGCTTCGAGTTTATCGCCGACAGTCTTCATCGATTACTCCTAAATTTAGTGCGGTTTATGTTGTGACGCCGCATGGCATCGCAACTAGCAACTGACCGGGATCACGCGATCCCGGTCAACCAAAGCAGTATACGCTATCGATACTATGATAGCAATAGCTTTATTTTATGCGGGGGATAGTTAAAACAAATCCCGTCGATAGGATTTTGCGGCACGGCGTGACGCGAAACCTTGAGCATAGCCAATATTTCGCTCGCTCACATCAAACACTTATTTAGCAAGCGGAAATGACACGATGATTTCAAGCCCTGAGCCGGGGCGAACGTTGCGCAGCGAGGCGTGACCCTTGTAACGGGTGGCAATGCGCTGGACGATTGCCATGCCGAGGCCGGTGCCGTCCGCTTTCGTGCGCGCGGTGTCCACGCGATAGAACGGGCGGAACACGAGATGCAGCTGTTCTTCGGGAATGCCGGGGCCGGTGTCGCGCACGCGCATTTCCACGCGCTCGCCCAGCACTCGCGTCGTGACATGGACGTTGGCGATGTCGGTTTGCGCATCGCGGCCGTACTTGCGGGCATTCTCGATCAGGTTCGTGAGCAGGCGTTTCAGGTCGGTCCGCTCGGCGAGCACCGGTGCCGTATCGGCGAGTTCGACGCTCAGGTTGATGTCTTCGCGTCCCTCGAAATTCGCGGCGGTATCGCGCGCGATGTCCGAGAGATCGATCGACTGGGGCGTGCGCGACGCAGGGCGGGCGTAATCGAGGAAGCGGCCGATGATTTCGTCCATTTGCTCGATGTCGCTGATCATGTCGCGCTTGACCGTTTCATCCGACGGACTCATCTCCGTTTCCAGTCGCAGGCGGGCGAGCGGCGTGCGCAGGTCGTGCGAAATACCTGCGAGCATCAACGCGCGGTCGGCTTCGAGGCGATCGAGTTCCTCCACCATCTGGTTGAAGCTGCGGTTGGCTTCGGCCGCTTCTCCCATGCCGCGTTCGGGCAAGGGGTCGGGGCGCTGGCCTTCGCCGATGGCGCGCGCGGCGTGCGCGAGCCTTGCGAACGGCCGGTTCACGAGCGCAGTGATGAATGCCGCGCCAATGAGCGAGAGCGCGAGGGCGAACGTCCCCCAACTGAATAGCTGAAGACCGGTGGCCGTGTCGATCCGGTCTTGTTCGATGGCGACCCAGTAGTCGTCTTCATCGATCTTGAAGCTGATCCACATGGCCGGAATGTCGTTGACGGCGGCGGCGATGACTGTGTCGGTGCCGAGTCGTCGCTGGACGTCGCGCACGATCAGGTCCTGCACGACGCCGGCGGGCGGTTTCTCGACGGCGTCGGCCGGCTCGCGAGGGTACACGCGAATGCCTTCGTTGCTCTCCAGATCCTGGAGCAGCGCGCGTCGCAGGTCCGGCTCCGAGTAGAGCAGGGCGGTGCGCGTGAGCTTGACGATGGAGACGAGCTGTTGCGCGACGCGTTGCGCGCGGGGCTCGCGTTCGATCACGCGAAAGCTCTGGTACCAGGCGGCGAGGCTGACGCCGATGAGCAGTGCGATGAGGAAAAAGGTACGCCAGAACAGACCGCCGAACAGCCCGCGTACCATCCGTATCGGATGCATGGGGTTGCTCCGTCTAATGCGTGGCTTGAGCGTGTCGGGTCGTCCGAAGCGCAGTGTGGCGGGGGCTCAGGGGAGCCACGTCGAACGGCATGGGAGACGATGAGACGCAAGACATGACGCCGGTGCGAGACAGGATCGCGACCGGCGTCGTTTCAAAGCTTGAGGCGTGATGACGGCGGATCACGCGCCGCCGTCCGGGATGAACACGTAGCCGAGACCCCAGACCGTCTGAATGAATCGGGGGCTGCCCGGATCCGGCTCGATGAGCTTGCGCAAGCGCGAGATCTGCACGTCGAGACTCCGGTCGAAGACTTCGTATTCGCGTCCGCGTGCGAGCTCCATGAGCTTTTCACGGGAGAGCGGCTGACGCGGATGACGTGCGAAGACTTTCAGTACAGAGAACTCGCCCGTGGTGAGCGCGATTTCCTGGCCGTTCTTGGTGAGCGTGCGCGTCGCGAGGTTCAGGGCGAAGTCACCGAACTCGAACGTCTCCATGGTTTCGCTGGGTGCGCCGGGAAGTTCGGGCGGTGCCTGACGGCGCAGCACCGCGTGGATGCGCGCGACGAGTTCGCGAGGATTGAACGGCTTCGGCAGGTAGTCGTCTGCGCCCATCTCGAGGCCGACGATACGGTCGACATCCTCGCCTTTGGCCGTTAACATGATGATCGGCGTGCGGTCGTTGGCGCCACGCAGACGGCGACAAATAGACAGACCGTCTTCACCGGGGAGCATCAGGTCGAGCACGAGTAGATCGAAACGCTCGCGCACCCAAAGCTTGTTCATAGCCGTTGCATTCTCGGCCACAAAGACATTGAAACCCTGTTCCCCGAGGTAACGACGAAGCAGGTCGCGCAGGCGCGGATCGTCGTCGACAACCAGAATTTTGGGAGAGTTTTTGTTTTCCATGCCACGTATCTTAGCCCGAAATGTTGCGAACTGAGGAGACCGCCAAAGCGGGTTACAAAGGGTTACACAATTTACCCTACGGCTTGTGCGCTGACCATAGGCAGTGGGTACACTTGCACGCCTGCCGGGGCAAAAAACAGCCGCATGGCATGAAGGACATACGCACAAGATGAGATGGGCTGCTGAGTTGACGTTACTGTTCGGGGGAATCATGCTCTGGGGACACCTGGGCGTGACCTATGCCCGTCCCGTAGCGCATTTCAGTACGCAGACCTACGGCGCGAGTGGCTCGCGCGTCCAGCATGCGGCGCCGGCACCGTCGCCGCGCAATCCGTCGAAGAAGGCACCGCAGCCCGATCCGCAGGCCGACCGTCGCAACGACGATCTCCCGAATACGCCGCCCGGCCGCCGTCCCAATGGTCATATGTCGCCGGAAGACCGGCGATTGCTGCGTCAACACATTCAGGACGCCGTGCGTGAACTATATAGTCACTGATACTGGATACGACGAGCGCTTCCGGCCGTCCAAGTCCGACGCATAACGCTTCCCCGAAAACGCCAGTGATCTCATTTTGACGCGAGCGTGCCATGAAGCCGAAACGACATCCGCCAGCCTCTGCCGACGCTGGCTTTTTTTGTGCCTTTGAAAAGCGACGCCGCTCGGGCGTGGCTGCCACTGTCGGACTGGCGCTGGTCTTGGGGGCGCCTCTGGCTCAGGCGGCAGACGCCCATGCTCCCAACGTCTCACGTGCTTCGAGCCCATCCCATGTCAGGGCGTCGAAGTCCGCAAAACCGACTGTGGATCCATCGTCTCGTGAACTGACCGCCGACGATGCCCGTTTTCTGCTCACGCGCACGGGCTATGCTCCGGACGCTCGCGAGTTGGCGCCATTCATCGGGATGACCCGAGCACAGGCCGTCGACCGGCTGCTGGCGCAAACCCGCCACAAGGCAGTGACCCCGCCTCCCGACTGGTCCGCCGATCCGCCGCTCTACGGCGCTCCCCCGAAAACCATGACGGACGACGAACGTCGTGCACTGAATGAGCGGCGAAACCGGATGGCGGCGTCGCTCTCAGGATGGTGGGCGCAGGAGATGGCGACGACGCCGTCGCCACTGACCGAGCGCATGACGATGTTCTGGCACAACCACTTCGTGTCGAGTGACGACAAGGTCCGTGAGCCGGGCGTGCTGTATCGGCAGAACGTGCTGCTGCGCGCCAACGCGCTGGGCAACTTCGGTGTGATGCTGCACGAGGTGTCGAAGGATCCGGCGATGCTCATCTATCTGGATGGCGCGGGCAGCCGGAAGGGGCGTCCGAACGAGAATTTCGCGCGCGAAGTGATGGAGCTTTTCACGCTGGGCGAGGGACATTACACCGAGCAGGACGTGCGCGAAGCGGCGCGTGCCTACACCGGGTGGAGCATCGATCGGACGACGATGACGTATGTCTGGCGTGCCAACGTGCATGACGGTGGCACGAAGACCGTGCTGAATCAGACGGGCGATTTCGACGGCGACCAGATGCTCGACATTCTGCTGGCGCGTCCGGAGACCGCGACTTTCGTCGTGGGCAAATTGTGGCGCGAGTTCGTGTCGCCGACGCCCGATCCCGCTCAGGTCGAGCGTATCGCCAATGCGTTTCGCGCGAGCGGCTACGACATCAAGGTAGCGATGCGGGCGTTGTTGCTGACGCCGGTGTTTTGGGACGTGCGTAATCGCGGCACGCTGGTTAAGTCACCATCCGAGTTCGTCACTGACACGGTGCGCGCGTTCGACATCGGTTATGACGATCCGCAAATGCTGGCGCAGCAGATGCGTGTGTTGGGGCAGGACATCTTCCGTCCGCCCAATGTGAAGGGGTGGCCGGGCGGCGATGCCTGGATCGACAGCACGACGTTGCTGGCGCGCAAACAGTTCGTCGAGCGCATGTTCCGTGCGACCGAGAAGGCGAATGCCGGTGGGGCGTCGGCGATGTCGCTGTCGTCTTCGCTCTCATCGACGACGCGCCCGGGCGTTCAGCGCACGGCGTTCGGTGCGGGCAAGCCGATGCCGCGAACCGTGGCGGGCGTGCGCTTCGATCTGTCTCGCTGGCTGCAACCCTACGGGCTTGGGCCGGTCGATGTTCCGGACGAGGCGTCGCGCGAGGCATTGCAGCGTGGGGTATTGCCGTTTGCGCCGGCGACGCCGCAAGCCGCGGGCGTCAACAGTGCGTCCTTTTTGCAGGCATTGCTGATGGATCCGGCGTATCAGTTGAAGTGAGGGAGGTGCCTATGGACGACTTTCTCGCAGGGCAGCCTTGCGTCAAGACCGGATGTTGGGCGGCGAGGTGATGCGGGGTAAGTCATGAGAGGTGTGAGATGCAACGACGCGATTTTCTGACGTTCGCCGGTGGCCTTGGGGCGGCGTGGCTGACCCCGACGCCGGTGTTGGCGGCGGCGCGAAGCCTGTCCGGCGGCATGCCGGGTGTGGGGAGCCATTACGACAACCTGCTGATCCTCATCGAATTGAAGGGGGGCAACGACGGGTTGAACACTGTCATCCCTTATGCCGACCCGATGTACGCGAGCCTGCGTCCGAACATTGGGGTGAAACGTGAGCAGGTGGTGCAGCTTGACGAGCGCAGTGGCTTGCATCCGGAGATGCGGGCGTTGCTGCCGATGTGGCAGGCGAAGGAATTGGCGATCGTGCAGGGTGTGGGGTATCCGCAGCCGAACCTGTCGCACTTTCGCTCGATCGAGATATGGAATACGGCGTCGCGCTCGGACGAGTATTTGCGGGACGGCTGGTTGTCGCGCGCGTTTGCCGAGCAGGCGGTGCCGCCGGGGTTCGATGCCGACGGTGTGATCGTCGGCAGCGCGGAGCTCGGGCCGCTTGGGGGCGGTGCGCGGGCAGTGACGTTGACGAATCCCATGCAGTTCCTGCGTGACGCGAATCTGGCGTCGGCCAATGTGTCGCAGGTGAGCAATCCGGCATTGGCGCACGTGTTGCGTGTCGAGAACGACATCGTCAAGGCGGCGGACGGGTTGCGTCCGCGTCAGGGGCAGTACGTGTTGCGCACACCGATGCCGCAGGGCGCGTTCGGCAATGTGGTTAAGACGGCGTTGCAGGTGGTCGCAGCGGCCGATTCGCCGACGGGGGTACCGCAGCCGGGACGTGGCGTAGCGGTATTGCGTCTGACGTTGAACGGGTTCGACACGCATCAGAATCAGCCGGGGCAGCAGGCGAATCTGCTGCGTCAGTTATCGCAGGGGATGATGGCGTTGCGAGCGGGGCTGACGGAGTTGAACCGCTGGCAATCCACGATGATCGTGACGTATGCCGAGTTCGGACGACGTCCGCGAGAGAACCAGAGCAACGGCACGGACCACGGCACGGTCGCGCCGCACTTCATTGCGGGCGGACGCGTGCGCTGCGGTTTGTATGGCGAGGTGCCGAGACTGGATCGTCTGGATGGCAACGGCAATTTGACGTTCGCCGTCGACTTCCGGGATGTGTACGCCACCGTGCTGCAAAACTGGTGGGGCCTGAATCCGCAGACGGTGCTCGGCGGCGCGTTCAAGCCGCTGGATGTGTTGCGGGTTTGAGTAGGGGCGATTGCTTTGCCTGTGATGGGGAGGCTTGAGTCGTCAGGTGGTTGCTCGTGAGGCTGAGACGATGGCTGCGCGTGGCGGCGCTGGATGCCGGCAGGTTTGCGACTCATTAGCCGCCCAGGCCGATGGGTGCCATGCGGGCGCGATGAGGCGGTGCGTACCAGTGATTGGACGCACCAGTTCAGTAAGTCATATCAGCGAGCGCGCCAGGCTTTCCAGAATTTGCGCAGCGGCGTGAGGTCGATGCGTTGATGCAGCACTTGATAATCGCTGGCGGCGACTTCGTCCATCAATGCCAGTTGCAGTGCTGCGAGGGCGAGCAAAGGACGTTGCTTGCGACGATCACGTTTGGGAATGGCAGCGGCCGCTTCGACAATGGCCTGACGCGCTCGCGCGTGCTGGAACTTCATCAGATCGACGAAGGCGGGCGAGTACTTGCCGTTCTGGATATCGGCGGCGGTGACGCCAAAGCGTTGGAGTTCGTCGATGGGGAAGTAGACGTAGCCAGATCGCGCATCGACGCCGGCGTCCGTGACGCGTCGGCCGAGCGTAATCGCGTGACCGAGAGCGCGGGCGAGGGCAGGGGTTTGCGGGTCGTCGAATCCGTAGACGTGCGCGGCGAGTTCGGCGGGGGCGCCGCCGGCGGCGTCGCAATAGTGTGTGAGGCCGGCGAAGTCGAGATACCGCATTTGCGACAGGTCCATCTCGGCACCGTGCAGGACTGCCTCGAAGGCTTCGCGTGATAGCGAGCTTTGCTTGACGACGGGGGCGAGTGCACGGGTGACGGGATGCGCGGGGTTGCCCGCGAAGAGTCGCGCGAGTTCCTGACGCCACCAATCGAGCTTGGCGTGAGCGACGCCCGGATCATGGACGGCGGCGTGGATATCCCCGATTTCCTGACTGAACGCGTGGACGGCGTAGGCGGCGTCGCGTTTGGACGGTGGGAGTTGAAGCAGGGCGTAATAGAGCGCGGAGCCGGGCGGGCCGGCTTTCTGGCGACAATACTCGTTGGCTTGAGCGGGATTGGCAGCGGAGCCGGGGGTACCGTCGGCGGTCTCGTGGGGTTGCATGCGAATGGGGTATGGGTTTGGTCAGGTGCCCGAACGCGGTTGCGCAGGCGCGCAGCGGGGGCAAATGCCATGAATTGGTGCGAATTCTAGCATTTGACGCACGGGGCACGCGTGAGACGCCCGATGGACGACCGGAGATTGCTCGTTAAAGTCGGTTCATGTAGAATACGCGCCTACTTTGACGCATGCAGCAGGGCGGTAACCAGCCGCCTTCATGTCCTACCGGACCACGTATGCCGTCTACCCGATGCCGGGATGTCGCCTTACCCAGTGCCGACACCCACGGGTTGCGAGGATGGCGAAATTGGTAGACGCACCAGGTTTAGGTCCTGACGCCCGAAAGGGTGTAGGGGTTCGAGTCCCCTTCCTCGCACCAACTCCCCTTTTTGGCATCGGTTCTGTAGATCTCACTTCTTCCCGCAATATCTCGCAAACGCTTGCCGAATAAGGCAGGCCGGGATTTTTGCGTGAATTCCGATTGTTCGCGTTCGGCGAAAAATCTCACCTCTTCAAACCTAAAATCGATGCGTCGGCCCCATCGGGGCCCCAACTTGGCCCCAGAAAATGGCATCGATTACGAAGACTTCTAGAGGTTGGAGAGCGCAGGTAAAACAGAACGGCGTGCGGGACAGTCGCACGTTTGATACGAAAGCTGCTGCGGTTGCGTGGAGCGCGAAGCGGGAGACAGAGCTGCGGTCTATCGCGGATGGTTTTGGAAGTAAGACGCTCACCGTTGGTGACGTGCTGCGAGAGTATGAACTCAAGGTCAGTCCGACAAAACGCGGGGCGAGGTGGGAGAAGCTGCGCTTGCCGCTGATAGGTAGCAAAGAGATCGGTGGGCGAAAGTTTGCCGAGATCAAGCTGGTGGATCTCCGCCCCAGTCATATTGCTGCATGGCGCGATGCCCGGATGCGGGAAGTGTCAGGATCGTCCACATCGCGCGAAATGTCGCTGATGTCGCACGCATTCCTTGTGGCCCGGAAAGAGTGGGGATGGCTCGTAACGAATCCCATGGCAGAAGTGAAACGTCCTGCGGAGCCGCCTGGACGCGAGCGACTGATATCCGATGAGGAAATCGAGTCGCTGCTTACGAGCATGGGGTACGAGGAGGGATTGCCCGTAGAAAAGCCAATGCAGCGCGTGGCCGTAGCGTTTCTCTTTGCGATAGAAACGGCGATGCGTTCAAGCGAAATTCTGACGCTTACGGCTTCGTCAGTGAACTACAAGGGCAAGTTCGCGCGCCTGCCAATGACCAAGAACGGGACCGCGCGAAATGTGCCGTTGTCCTCCCGAGCGATTGAACTGCTGAAAATGCTGCCGGCAGTGGAGAAAGGCAAATCGCTATTTGCCTTGTCCACTTCCAGCCGCGACGCACTTTTCCGGAAAGCGCGAGACAGGTCTCAGATCCCCGACGTCACGTTTCACGATACCCGTCATGAAGCCATCACGCGCCTAGCGAGGAAATTGCAGCCGCTGGACTTAGCCAGAATGACCGGCCACAGAAACATTTCGGAACTCATGACCTATTACAACGCGACTGCGACAGATATAGCAGGACGCCTTGGTTAATCGTCACTTCACAGCGTATGTCTCGATACTTAAAATTCCGTAATTAAGGATATTAAGGAAATTATCTCGAGTTTTTTAGCAGCGTGTGATTTTTGACTTGTCGGTGCCGGGGTACATTGTTTTTCTTACCTGTTCCGCCCCATCTCAGCAACCGATACCTGTTTTACGGTGTACGGAGTCGGTGATCGCTAGCCGTAGGTTCACTGGTGCTTGGTCTGGCTTTCTGTATCAGCCTTGGCGGTCGTAGTTTGAAGTAAGTTTCCGCCGGGCTGTTTGCCGTAGAGCACCCAGTATGAATTTTTCAATATTGCGACTAAATTATGAATCGATAACACGGTTGGACTATGAATTGTGACGCGCGAATAGGTCTTGCTGGTAAAGTCAAGATAACAAACTTTTGACGAAATGCACGGTTCAAGGTTAAATTCCAAAGCGCTAGACGGTCGACGGCGCGTATAGCGAAGGATTTAATAGTCGGGCGATGTTCGCGTGTGCTTGATTTTCATGAATGCATCGATTGCTGTACATCGTTTGGAGTGGTCTCAGCCCGTTTCTGCAAGCTCTTGCCAATACACATGATTTCGCAAAAGAGAGAAAAAATGCTGACGCTGTTTGACCAAGGGCGAGGGCGGGAGCATACGTTGCCGAAGCTGACGCGCGAGGTATACATCGAAGAGAGACCGCTTGGACGTTTGTTTGCTGTGCGGTGGGCGCGTCACAGTGGTTTGGCGTCGCTGGCTTGACATTGCTGCCATGACTACGTTGCCCCCAATGAACTATTTGACCGGGGACTCCGGTCGATTGCGAACGAATGCCTATTTCTCGCGGCGATTGTCTATTAATGAAGAAGGTATGCTCGACGAACGTGTCGATGAAGCCGGACTTCTCACTCTGCCAGGGAACAAGATCGTGCTTGGCGAGCCAGGCATGGGTAAGAGCGAACTCATGCGCGAGCTGGGGCGCCAGCTTGATGTTGAGCCAATTACGGCCATCCGCTTTCTCAACGCAAAGAGTCCGGTTAGGCTGGTGCCGGCTGGCAAGCCACTGCTGATCGATGGTCTCGATGAAGCCATCGCGCGGCGCGAGGGTGACGCGGTCGACACAATCTTGGCGCAGCTCGACGAAGCGGGCTCGCCACCGTTTATCCTTTCGTGCCGATCGCGCGAATGGCAGGCGCGCAGCGCAACAAACTTGCGTCAGCTATATGGCGAGGAGCCTCGCGTCCTGACGCTCGAGCCTCTTGATCGAAGTGATGCGAAGGCGTTTCTACTGGGGCTGAATCCGGACTTAGATACTGAGCATGTGCTTGATCACCTCGAGAGCTACAGCCTCCAGGATCTTTATCGCAATCCGCTGACGCTTGGCTTGATCCGGCGCGTCGCAGAATCCGACACGCAACTGCCGTCGATGCGCGCCACATTATTTGAGCGCGTTTGCACCCTGATTTGGCCCGAACATGACAATGATCGGCAGGACGAGGGGTTGGCACAACTGACGCAGGATGAAGCGCTCGACGCCGCCGGGGCGATCTCCGCCGCACTGCTGTTCGGCGGTGCGGAGGCTGTCAGTGCCGCAGGTGCAGCCCAGGTGCAGCCCGGCGATGTTAGGCTCGCCGCTGTAGATGCCTTGCCTAGCGCTAGAGCTGCACGTGCGATCTTTTCGTCGAAGCTGTTTTACAGCGTCGGACCATTGCGAGCGAAGCCGATCCACAGAGTCATCGCCGAATATCTCGGTGCGCGCTGGCTCGCGCGTCAGGCAGCGAAGCCGCGCGTGCAGCGACGCCTGCTCGCCCAATTACATGGTGTCGGTGCGGTTCCGGCAAGCCTACGTGGGCTCCATGCTTGGCTGGCTTACCACGGTCCGGCGATGGCCGAGCAAGTTATCGCAGCAGACCCCTATGGCGTGCTGCGTTACGGTGAATCCACCGCGCTGACTGCGGATCTTGCGGATCGCCTATTCGAGGCGCTAATCAAGCTTGCCGAGGACGATCCATATTTCCGTGCGGAGGACTGGGACAGCAAGACTGCTGCCGGACTAATGATCCCCGCGCTAGAGCGCAAGATCGAAGCGATCATCGCCTCGTCGGCAAGCAGCATGCACCTGCGCTCATTGCTGATTGAAGGGCTCCGAGGCACGCCGCTCGCGGCTCAGCTCGCTGATACGCTTGAAAAGATCGTACTCGGCCGTGAGCGTTTTTATCGCGAGCGCTACGATGCGGCTGAGGCTCTATTTCCGCATCGTGATCGGTTGTGGTGGCGCAATACGATCTCGGAGCTTACTCAGCAGGGTGGCGAGGATGCGCCGCGGCTTGCACGTCGTGTTATTCAGCAGATCGAGGCTGACGTTTCGGACAGCCTATTGGTTGCAACTCTGTTTGCCGAAATGAAGGGGGCAAGTTCCCCTCTACGACGCCGGTTGGGACGGCGCACCCATACCTTCCGCAACTACGAGCCGCTATTTGCCACGATCTCGCCGGTGCGGCTGGTAGGATTGCTCGATCTGATCGTAGGTCACGAACAGATGCTGTGCGATGCTGACCAGGAACTTCGCGAAGCTGTGGCCGATATCGTTGCCAATCTGCTCGTCCGTGGGATTGATGAAGGCGTTATTGGCGTCGCCGAGGCACCGTCTTTGTGGCGCTGGCTCGGAGCAATTGTACATACGCATTACTCTCAACGTGACGTCCGGAAAACTCTCGCTGCGCGACTTGGGGCGCAGGACGTCTTGCGCCGCGAAGTTCAGGCATACGTGTTGTCGAACCATCGCCGTAATGGCAGCCTTTGGGCAACTGAACTCGATTTGCAGCGTCGCCTCCTACAGTTGTCAGGGCGGTCGGACGACATCATCATCATGTTCGACCGGCTCGCCCGCGGCGACAACAGGGATCTAGCGCTGCGCCATGACTGGAAAGATCTGGTGCACATCGCTCGCGGATCCGAAGGGCTTGATCCCAAGATGCGCGAGGCTGCAGAACGATTCCGCCGTGGCGACAAGCCGCTAGGCGACTTCCTGCGCAAGCTCGAAAACCCTCGAAAACCCAGGTGGGAAATCCGCCAGGAAAAGATCGCGGCAAAGCGTGAACGCAAGCGCAAGGTGGCGATTGAGCAGGCGCGTCGTTCATTTGGCGCGATGCGCGAGGATCTGCGCGCTGGCGCGCTCGGTGCGATCTTAGGGCCGGCGCAAGCCTATTTCAATCTATTTGGCGACCTACCGAGTGAACTGCCCCCAGGCGAGCGACTGTCGAGCTGGATTGGGCCAGACCTACGCGATGACGCGTTCGTTGGATTTGAAGCTGTATTGCACCGTTCTGACTTACCCACGCCTGTTGAGGTTGCCGACGGTTTCGCTCGCGGGACTATGTATAACTTTGGCTTTCCTATTATGGCCGGCTTCTACGAGCGCATGCGGAGTGGTA
Organism: Pandoraea sp. LA3; assembly: GCF_022696215.1. Lineage (NCBI taxonomy): Bacteria > Pseudomonadati > Pseudomonadota > Betaproteobacteria > Burkholderiales > Burkholderiaceae > Pandoraea > Pandoraea sp. LA3. The sequence goes on from NZ_PTPY01000019.1 coordinate 64,753, forward strand.
GGGGCTTTGCCGACCTGACCTCGCCGCTCAAGCAAATGGCGTTGCTGCTCAACTACGACGATCACGGATGGAGTATCGATGAAAAAAAGGACGCTCTACGTGCTGCGCTGGAAGTCGAAGTCATTCCTACCCAAGAAGCACGTCGAGCGTTCGCGAGGCTATGGATCGAACCCGCACTCGAAATGAGCAAAGAGCACGTTGGCGGGCTCTACAAACTCGCCCGTGATGTGGAATGGCAGGCGACGGGAGCTGTGCTAGGTGCTGACTGGTTGATGCGATTTCCAAACGTACCGGAGTCGGTGGAAGCGGGGCTGGTCGATTGTCTAACCTATGGCGATGCGCTAGATGCGCTCCGTGATGTTTCCGTAGCGCGCGATGAGATGGTGTTCCGAAATGTTGACCATCTGCTGTCTTGGGTAGCGATCGATGTTCTGGTCCGCTTTGATACGGTGAGACCCAACCTCACCAAGATCGGAACGCTACGCCCTGACTTTATCTGGTTCCTACGGAACCGCCTACAGTTTGAGCGGAGAGGGGGGATGATGCCGCTAACCGTCGTGCAGGCGGAATGGATCATTGCCGAATTCCGTGGACATTGGCCATATGCGGTGCTCGAAGGGACTGGATCTGGTAATACGAACGCCTATGACGCAACCGATTTTCTGCGCTCACTGATAAGCCGAATCGCTGAAGACACTTGCATCGAGGCCACCGAGGCATTGGCGCGGCTTGTGGCCGGGCCCAAGGACAGCTATGCCGAACTGATCCGTCACATGGCGACCGAGCAGCGACAGAAGCGCGCTGAGAAGGATTTTTCGGCCATCTCGCCGGCTGAATTGACCTTACTTTTGGACGACGGCCCGCCCGCCAACATTGATGATTTGAAGGCGCTAGTGTGCGAAGAGTTGGCCGTCGCGCAACGAAAGCTCGTTGGCGACGATCTCGATTCGGTTGTCGAGTTCTGGACGGATCAGGATATCCCGCGCGATGAGAATCGATGCCGAGACCGCTTGGCCGGAATGATCGGTGCTGAGCTTGCTCGCAACGATGTCCAGCGGATCACCGAGGCGGATATGCCGCAGACCAAGCGCGCAGACCTTGCGTTCACACGTGGGGCTATGCAGTTGCCAATTGAGGTGAAAGGGCAGTGGCATAGCGAGGTTTGGGATGCCGCGACCGGCCAGCTTGACAGGCAATATCTTATCGACTGGCGCTCCGAGGGGCGCGGCATCTACTGCGTCTTGTGGTTCGGTGATTTACCTTCAGCAACAAATCGGCGACTCAAAGCACACCCCGATGGGCTTCCGGCACCGACGACGCCAGATGCTATGCGCACTATGCTAATCGAGCGAATTCCGGAAGCGCGGCGCGCGGAGATTGACGTCGTCGTGATTGATCTAACTTGCCACAAGTTATGACGTGGCCGTCCGCGCTAGCGTCCCAGAGAATTTCTCATAAAGCGTCGGTCGGCTGTTGGTTGTCGGCCTCACTGGCCGATTGCGGTCATCGTCACATGCACATCCCTATCAGAATATTGTGAGGCGATCTGTCGTTCTGGATCAAGTCACGTTGCGTGGACGACCCGTTCGCTTTCCGCGGTGCGTGTCTACCCATGCAATGACTTCAATTGCTTTCCAAAGCGGCTGCCCTGTGATTCCCTTGGCGGGGGTGGTCGTTTCAGTTTTTGATCTTGCTCTCGTGGAAGGCAATCGAATCGGTGTTGGAAAGCCGGGAAGGGTATGCGTCCGATTTCATCGGAAATTGACCTGGTGCGCAGGCGTTACCACGACGGCCTTAGCGTATTTGCATGCCGACAATATGCTCGGCCAAACTGGGTGGGTTCGAAGTGTTTGCCAACTCGATGGATCAGTTCTCTAGCCAGCAAGGCATTAATCACCGCCTCGGACGGCTGTTTAGGACTTTTCTCGGTGATGTGCTGTAGCGCAGCTGTTATTGCCTTCGCTGAAAGGGCGAGCATTTCATGCTCCTATAAGAGTTTTAGGGTGCCCCGGTGCTTCGCTTAAACTCGAAACTCAGTTGGGCTGATGTTGCTTTTCTAAGGACCGCTCACGGAACCACTTACCTATGCGACCGTGTTGAGCAAATCGTGCGGCTGCGGTTTTCTGGCTCATCGCTATTGCGCGCCCAATAGAGAGGACTGAGCAGAACCTCGTCCTGTCTGGGGGGGTATATTCGGCGTATAGAAACCAGTTGGGGGCGGCGAGGATCATGATGCTTGCGCCGGAGTCTGGTCGATTAATTCATCGACCAACGTGCGCCCAAATTTATCGCCGGCTCGCCGCGCGTCGCCGATTGAATCAAACAGAACGCTTTCAAGCCGAAATACTCGCGATTCCGGCGACGGAACAAGATCATCTGAATCGTCTGGGCTTATGCGCACAGAAACGGCGAGCAGCCTTTCGTGCTTCTTCCCAGAAGAATCTCCGGCGGGGTCGTGAAACACCAACGTTACTAGTCGAAAGCCCCTGTATGACTGTGTGCCTTGGGACATATTTCCTCCGGCAGGGCGAGCAGATCCACATCACCGTGCGCATGCACGGTGATTCGGGAAAGCAAAGGAAGAAGTTACGCGGGCTTTATGTTGGAGGCCTGCAAACCCTTTGGGCCGCGCGTGACGTCGTACGAGACGTGCTGATTTTCCTGGAGAGATCGAAATTCCGTACGCCCTTGAGGCTGGATTTCCGAGAAGTGCGCGAACAGATCTTCGCTGCCGTCATCCGGCTTGATGAAGCCGAACCCTTTGCTGTCGTTGAACCACTTAACAATTCCGGTACTCACGTGAACCCCTAGTTTTCCCGGCGAACTGTCATCACGGGATGCGTGACTGGTCGCCAGTGGCGGACAAACAAGAAATTCAGAGATCGGAAGTGTCTCGCAAAGATCGGTGAGATCGACGCTGGATCGATAAAAGTCAGACTTGATGTTCGATACACCACTTATACGCGGGTTGTGCATTGAGCACAATGCAATTCGTGTAACGGTCTCGCCGCTCCCTCAGCGAGGCGGCTCACCGTCCATCTGAGGCAACAATCCTCGGCGGCACCGCAGATTCCCCAAATCCCCCCGCAGACATTCAAGCGCGATGAGCTTCGTCGCCCCCATCTCTTCTTTCCGCGCCTGGTGGATTGCCACATAAGACCTTTCGATGCTGTGCAGAGCCACCTCCAGATGCTCGGCTTCGCGTCGACGGTGACAAGCGCTTCGAGCGCACGACGGACGTTCGGGTCTCGATTGGTGAGCCATAGGCTGCACAACTGATCGATTGTCAGGTCCGACGGCTTAGGACTGAGCGGTATCTAGTTCCCCAGTTACGCCGAAGCGTTCTCGTCAAACAGCGGCGCACGGCCGTGCTGAAAGAGGATCTTCAACGCTTCCATATCGAGCATTGCTTCGGCCAGCAGTTTCTTCAGCCGGGCATTCTCCACCTCGAGGTCCTTGAGCCGGCGCGCTTCTGAGACTTCCATGCCGCCGAACTTTGCGCGCCAGGTGTAGAACGACGCGTCACTGAACCCGTGCTTCCTGCACAGTTCCTTGACCGGCATCCCGGCTTCAGCTTCCTTCAGAAACCCGATGATTTGCTGTTCCGTAAATCGCTTCTTCATGTTCGTCTTC
>NZ_PTPY01000020.1:0-173995 GCF_022696215.1 Pandoraea sp. LA3
CGACCTGGGCTCGAACCAGGGACCTACGGATTAACAGTCCGGCGCTCTACCAACTGAGCTATCGGGGATCAAAAGAGAAAGCGATTATAGTGGCGGTTTTTACACACTGTCAACACCGGGAACGCATTTTTTCTGCGTTCACAGCGAGAAAGCCGCCAGAGTCACGCTCGCGGATCAGCGCTCGAGCAGATGGAGCTTTTCCTTGACGTCCTTCCAGTCGTCGGCATCGGCCAGCGACGGTTTCGTCTTGGTGATGCTCGGCCAGTTCGGCGTCAGTTCGGCGTTCAGCGCGGTGAAGTGCTGTTGGTCGCCCGGCACGTCTTCTTCGGCATAAATGGCATTCGCCGGACACTCGGCCACACAGACTGCGCAATCGATGCACTCGTCCGGATCGATGACGAGGAAGTTCGGGCCTTCGCGGAAGCAATCCACGGGGCAAACGTCCACACAGTCGGTGTATTTACATTTGATGCAGCTTTCGGTGACAACGTGCGTCATGCCAACAACTCCGGAGTAGGGCGCGAAACGGCTTCGATCGGCCGTTAAAACGGGTATTGTAGCGCAGCCCGCGTTCACAGGTGCGAGAGCGGGACGACGAAGCCGGCATTGCGTTTCATTCCGGCACAAATGGTGCCGGCACCACGCCGGATTGTACGAAATGGGCCATGACGTCATGCGTGACACCGCTTTGCGGTACGATGTTCGATGTTCCTGTGCGCTGCCTCGCGCCGTGCGAACGTGCGAATCCCGCATCCGCATGTGCGCACTCGGCAGCGTTCGATGCTTTCTCGTGAGCGCTCCTCGCGGAGCCTGTCGTCATGATCATCACGTCGCTGCTCGATACCGATCTCTACAAGTTCACGATGATGCAGGTCGTCCTGCACCATTTCCCCGCCGCGCAGGTCGAATATCGCTTCAAGTGCCGCACCGAGGGCGTCGATCTCACGCCTTACGTCGATGAGATTCGCGACGAAATCCGCCTGCTGTGCGGGCTGCGGTTTACCGAGTCGGAATTGCGCTATCTCGGCGCCATGCGCTTTATCAAGAGCGATTTCATCGACTTCCTCGATCTGTTCCACCTGAACGAGAAGTACATCACCGTGCAGCCGTCGCCCAAAGGCAATGGCGAGATCGACATCACGATTCGCGGGCCGTGGCTCCACACGATTCTGTTCGAGATTCCGGTGCTTGCCATCGTCAACGAGGTGTATTTCCGCAATACCCAGCGTACGCCGGCGTATGAGGAAGGCCGTCAGCGACTCAGGGACAAGATCTGCATGCTGGCCGAGCGGCCGGACTTCCGCGACTGCAAGATCGCCGATTACGGAACGCGTCGACGCTTCTCCAAAGAGTGGCACCAGGAAGTCATTCAGACGTTGTGCGATGAACTCGGTGAGCAGTTCGCGGGCACGAGCAATGTGTATTACGCATCGAAGCTCGGCCTCACGCCGCTTGGCACGATGGCGCACGAGTATCTTCAGGCGTGTCAGGCGCTGGGCCCTCGTCTGCGTGATTCGCAGATCTTCGGCTTCGAGACGTGGGCGAAGGAATATCGCGGCGACCTTGGCATTGCGCTCTCGGACGTCTACGGCATGTCCGCCTTCCTGCGCGACTTCGACATGTACTTCTGCAAGCTGTTCGACGGCGCGCGTCACGACTCCGGCGACCCGTTCGCCTGGGGCGAGCGCCTGCTGGAGCACTACGCGCAAAACCGCGTCGACGCTCGCACCAAGACCATGATCTTCTCGGACGGCCTCGACATTCCCAAGGTGTTGCAACTGTTCGAGCGCTTCCGCGATCGATGCAGGCTGGCGTTCGGTGTCGGCACCAACCTCACCAACGATCTGGGCTATCGACCGCTGCAAATCGTCATCAAGATGGTGCGTTGCAACGGTCAGCCGGTGGCAAAGCTCTCCGATTCGCCTGGCAAGAACATGTGCGACGACGACGCTTATCTGGCCTACCTGCGGCAGGTCTTCGACATTGCGCCGGAGCCCGCGCCGATCTCGTCCAAGGGAAACTGACGGCGTCGACGTCTGGGGTGCAGTCCGAGCGCACGGGCAGACGATTCCGATAGTGCGCGAACGCCGGTCGCGCGGCGTTGTCCAGCCGCTATAATTGCCCATCGCCCGCCGGACCGAGTGCCGGCGGCCTCGAGAGACGACACGTGACGACGTCGGCCGCAGACCGGCGCGTTGGCTTCACAGGACAGCTCATGGATACCTCCGACGCCCGCAATCGCATCTTTGCCCGCATTCGCAACGCACAACATCGCCCCGATGTCGCACGTGCGAACGAGCAGGCGGCGGCTGAGGATTATCTGGCGCGACACCCGCAAGGGCCGCGTCCGGCGATGTCCGCCGATCTCATCGCGACCTTCATTGCCAAGGCCGAAGCCCTGTCGACGACGATTTCCCGCGTGCCCGCCATGCAGGACGTACCGGCGGCTGCCGCCACGTATTTGCAGGCGAACGGTCTCACGACGCAGGCCGTCGGCTGGCCGACGCTGCGAGAGCTGGACTGGACCGGCGCCGGATGTCACGTCGAGTTTCGCAAGCCGCACGGGGACGATCTCGTCGGCATTACCGGCTGCTTCTGCGCCATTGCAGAGACCGGCGCACTCATGATGATGTCGGGCCCCGAGACGTTTGCGTCGGCCACGCTGTTGCCCGAGACGCACATTGCCGTCGTGCCTGCCTCGCGCGTCGTGGCCGGGCATGAAGACGGATTCGCGCTCATGCGCAGCGAGCGCGGTCAGCTCTCGCGCGCCACCAATTTCATTGCGGGACCGTCGCGTACCGCAGACATCGAACAAACGCTGGTGCTCGGGGCCCATGGCCCGTACCGCGTTCACCTCATCATCGTCGACGGCGCCTGATTGACGCTGCGTCGTCCCGGCGGCGCTGATCGGCCACGAAGCTTTTCCGCTCGCGCTTACACGATCGCGGGATGCAAGACTTTCGGAAAACGCCCGAAGGTCGATGGGCTCGGCGTTTTCGGGGGATTCCTTACTTTGCTTTGGGATATATCCCAAGCTGACGCGACGATGGGCACTCTTGCGCGGATGACGACTCGTATGCAGTCGACCATCAATCACTAGGAACCAGAAACAATGCATAAGGGGATTTGGGGGGCATTGGCTGTGGCGGGGCTGGCATTGGCGAGCCCTGCGGCGATCGCTGCGGGACCGGACGGCGCACAACTCGTCGCCTGGTGGGGCGTGCCGTTCGCGGGGCTGCTGCTCTCGATTGCGCTCGGGCCGTTGCTCGCGCCGGCGTTCTGGCATCACCACTTCGGCAAGATCGCCGCGTTCTGGGGCGCGGCATTTCTGCTGCCGTTCGCGCTGGTCTTCGGCGCGGGCGCTGCCTGGTATGGCGCCGTTCACGCCGTGGTCGCCGAGTACATTCCATTCGTCGTGCTGCTCACGGCGCTGTTCACCACTGCGGGCGGTATTTGCGTGCACGGTAACCTGAGAGGTGGCCCGTGGCTCAATACCGGATTGCTGGCGCTGGGCACCGTGCTCGCGAGCCTCATGGGAACGACCGGGGCCGCCATGCTGCTGATTCGTCCGCTCATTCGCGCGAACGACAACCGCAAGCACAACGTGCACGTCGTGGTGTTCTTCATCTTCCTGGTGGCAAATGCGGGTGGCTCGCTCACGCCGCTGGGCGATCCGCCGCTATTCCTCGGCTTTCTGCAAGGCGTCGATTTCTTCTGGACGACGGCGCATATCTGGCCTGAGACGCTGTTCATCTGCACGGTGTTGCTGGTGCTGTTCTTCGTGATCGACGTGTACTACTTCCGTCAGAAGACCGAGCGTCAGATCGACGCGCTGGATCCGACGCCGCATGCCGCGCCCGTACGACTCGAAGGCAAGCGCAACTTCATTCTGCTGGCGGCGGCCGTGGGGCTGGTGCTGATGAGCGGCATCTGGAAACCGGGCATCGAGTTCGACGTGTTCGGCACGCCGGTGGCGCTGCAAAACCTGGCGCGTGATGCCGGTCTGATCGTCGTGACGCTGATGTCGCTGGCCATCACGCCGCGCACCGCGCGCGAAGGCAACGGGTTTAACTGGGAGCCGATGAAGGAAGTGGCGAAGCTGTTCGCCGGTATCTTCCTGACGATCATTCCGGTGGTCGCAATCCTGCGGGCGGGTGAGGCGGGGGCACTCGGCTGGGTGATCCGTCTGGTGACGGGGCCGGGTGGTGCGCCTGACAACGTCATGTATTTCTGGGCGACCGGGCTGCTGTCATCGTTCCTTGATAACGCACCGACCTATCTGGTGTTCTTCAATACGGCGGGTGGCGATGCCGCAACGCTAATGACGACCGGCGCCGCAACGCTGGCGGCGATTTCGGCGGGGGCGGTGTTCATGGGCGCCAACACGTATATCGGCAATGCACCGAACTTCATGGTGAAAGCCATTGCAGAGCAACGCGGCATTCGCATGCCGAGCTTCTTTGGCTATATGCTGTGGTCGGGCGCGATTCTGCTGCCGCTGTTCGTCCTGATGACCCTCATATTTTTCTGAGCCGCGACATTGCCACGCGGCCAACCTCTGCGAGACAACTGGTGAAACCGAAGATTCTGGTAGCCCGAGCCATTTTCCCGGACGTGATCGAGCGTCTGGCGCAGTATTTCGATGTCGAGCGTAACGATGCCGACACGGTGTTTTCGAGCGACGAACTCCGCGCACGACTGGCCGACAAGGCGGGCGCGATCACCACGGCGAGCGAGCGTATCGATGCCGCCGTGCTCGCGGGGGCGCCGAATCTGCGTGTGGTGGCCAATATGGCCGTGGGCTACAACAACTTCGATATCGACGCGATGACGGCGGCCGGTGTGATGGCCACGAATACGCCCGATGTTCTCAACGAGACGACCGCCGATTTCGGCTGGGCGTTGTTGATGGCGACGGCGCGTCGTGTCACCGAGTCGGAGCGTTGGCTGCGCGAAGGGCATTGGGATAAGTGGGCATACGACATGTTCCTCGGCGCCGACGTGCACGGCAGCACGCTGGGCATCATCGGCATGGGGCGCATCGGGCAGGCGATTGCGCGTCGCGCGATGGGCTTCAACATGCGAGTGGTGTATCACAACCGCTCGCGTTTGGATGCCGAGACGGAGGCCGCATGCAAGGCGAGCTACGTCGATAAGGATGTGCTGCTGCGAACCGCCGATCACGTCATTCTCGTGCTGCCGTATTCGGCGGCGACGCATCACACGATCGATGCCGAAGCACTGGCGCTCATGAAGCCGACGGCCACGCTGGTCAATCTGGCACGCGGCGGCATCGTCGACGATGCGGCGTTGGCCGCAGCGCTGGCGAAAAAGCAGATTGCCGCTGCCGGGCTCGACGTGTTCGAAGGCGAACCGAAGGTGCATCCCGATTTGCTCAAGGTTTCGAATGTCGTGCTGACGCCGCATATCGCCAGTGCGTCGGCGGCAACGCGTCGTGGCATGGCGAGTCTCGCGGCCGACAATCTGATTGCGGCGCTGGGCTTCGGCGCGGCGGCCGGTAAGCCGCCGTGTCTGCTCAACCCTGCTGCGCGTCGGGCGTAGGTCGGTAGATTCGGAGGCGTCGGAAACGTCGGAAGGCAAGAGTCAACGGGAGTCGCAAGGCGATGGTCGAGATGGTGTTTGTGGCGCTGGCGGCGCTGAATTTGTTGGTGATGATCGCGCTTGCGGTGAAGGTCTGGCAACGCGGCGGCGACGCGTCGTTGCGCGACACGCTCGTCGATTCGCTCGCTCAGGTGCGCGACGATCTGCTGCACGCGGCGGATCGCAGCGAGCGAGGGCTGCGTCAGGAGTTCGCAGAGACGGCCCGCGCGGGACGGGGCGAGCAGAGCGCTCAAATGGCGCAGTTCCAGCAGACACTCGCCGCACAGATGACGAGCGTGGCCACCGTCCAGAACAATCAGATCGACGGCTTCGCGCAGCAACTCGCCAAGCTCACCGAGTCGAACGCCACGCAGATCGAGGCCGTACGTCAGAGTCTTGTGCTCAACGCTCAGCAGATGCGCGAGGAACAGGCGTCGACACTCCGGCGTTTCGGTGAGGCGCAGCATCAGCAACTCACGCAACTCGCTGAGGGCAACGAACGTCGTCTGGCCGAAGTGCGCGCAACACTCGAACAAAAACTCAAGGACATCGAAGTCAACAACGCGACGAAGCTCGAAGAGATGCGCCGCACGGTCGACGAGAAGCTGCACGCGACGCTGGAGCAGCGTCTGGGCGAGTCGTTCAAGCTGGTCTCGGATCGTCTCGAACAGGTGCATCGCGGGCTGGGCGAGATGCAGACGCTGGCCGCCGGGGTGGGCGATCTCAAGCGTGTGCTGACCAACGTGAAGACGCGAGGGACTTGGGGCGAGGTGCAGTTGCAGGCGTTGCTCGAACAATTGCTCACGCCCGAGCAGTTCGCGAAGAATGTGGCAACCCGACCGGGCAGCACCGAGCGTGTGGAATTCGCCATTGCGTTGCCGGGGCAGAACGGCGACAGCCATCAGCCGGTCTGGCTGCCGATCGACGCCAAATTCCCGCGCGAAGACTATGAGCGTCTGCTCGATGCGCAGGAGCGTGCCGATCCGGTCGCGGTAGAAGAGGCATCGAAGGCGCTGGAGACCCGCATTCGTCTGGAGGCGAAGACGATTGCCGACAAGTATCTGGCGCCGCCGCACACCACGGACTTTGCGCTGCTGTTCCTGCCGACGGAAGGACTTTACGCGGAAGTGTTGCGGCGTCCGGGCCTCTCCGATCTGCTGCAACGTGAATATCGCGTGACGGTGGCCGGGCCGACGACGCTGACGGCCCTGCTCAACAGTCTTCAGATGGGGTTCCGTACGCTGGCGATCGAACGTCGCTCCAGCGAAGTCTGGCAGGTGCTCGGCGCAGTGAAGACGGAGTTCACGAAGTTTGGCGACGTGCTCGCCAAGACGAAATCGCAGTTGGAGACAGTCACGCGCTCCATCGACAAAGCCGAAGTCCGTACCCGTGCCATGGCCCGTCAACTCAAGGCCGTGGAGGCGTTGCCCGGCGATCAGGCCGTGGAATTGCTCGGTGTGGAACTGGACCCGGAGGAGGACGCCTGAGCGGTACGAAGGCCTCGGGAACCTCGATAGTCGAGGCTCTAGAGGACTTCAGGACGGTTCGCGGTTGGGTCAGGTGGCGTCTGCATGCGCACGACGCCACTAAGCGCTCACTGCGTCGCTCACTGCGCGCCGTCGTCCTGCTTCGCGAATTGCGTCAGCGCCTCGCCGGTCATACGCACCACGCGCCAGTCGGGCAATACCGTCGCGCCTTGCGATGTGTAGAAATCGATCGCCGGCTGATTCCAGTCGAGCACCGTCCACTCGAAGCGTCCGCAGTTGCGCTCGATGGCGATACGGGCGAGCCGACGCAGCAGTGCTTGTCCCACACCACGACCTCGCATCGTCGGCTGCACGTAGACGTCTTCCAGATACAGACCTCGCCGTCCCAGGAAGGTCGAGAAATTGTGGAAGAACAACGCGTAGCCGACCGGCTGCCCATCCCATTCCGCCATCAGACATTCTGCCGCCGGAGCTTTGCCAAACAGCGCGTCATGCACGCTCTCAGGCGTGGCTTCGAAGATATCCAGCAGCTTTTCGAAGACGGCCAGTTCTCGCATCAGGCCATGAATGGCGCCGACGTCGTCGGCAGTGGCAGTACGCAGGGTCAGGGACATGGTCGGAGCGCAGGAGCAGTGAGAGGGGGCTGAAAAATGAGAAAAGCGGCGCTGCGGCGGGGATGAATCCACCGTCAGTCGCCGCCGGAACGACGTGGATCGACGTCGGGACGCTCAGTACTCTTCTTCGGGAGCGTCGCTCAGTGCGATTTCGATGCCGCCGAATTTGACCGCCACCCAGTTGTAGAGGTGACAGGCGATCCAGAGCAGCACGAAGCCCACGATGGCGTTAAGCACCAGCGCGGAGATGATCGCCAGGCCCGGCAACTCACCGTAGCGGATGAACGCCGCGAGGAATGCCAGCAGAACGAGCGGGATGCTGAATGTGAGGTAGACCAGCACCAGCGCTTTGGCCGTCTGGCCGGGACTGATGTACGTGATCTGTTTTTTCGTTGTCATTGACGTGTGTGCTTTCGGCTTGTGTGGCGCCCGTGTCGTCGAAGCGCCGACGCGGGCAATGTTTTGCTGATTCGTTGCTTCGCTTTTGGGGTGAAATTCGTGTGTGGACTCGTGTTCGTTTGATTCAGTCGATGCGGTGACGGCGGCGCGAAGGTCAGACCAGACCGTCGAAGGCAATGACGTCGACCAGTTCACCGGCGGCCACGTCACCACGCTCGGTGCCGAGCGTCACGAAGCAGTTCGCTTCGCTCATCGTGCGCAGAATGCCTGCACTCTGTGCGTCGGCGACGGTGACTTGCCATCGGCCCTGAGCATCGGCGGCCAGAATGCCGCGCAGGAATTCGGTGCGGCCCGGGCGCTTGGCAATGGCCGTCGCCGTCGGTACTGGCAGGCTCGGTGTGATCTGCGGCTCGGCGCCCATGAGCACGAATAGTCCGTCGCGCACGAGGTGGTAGAACGATGCCATCACTGCGGCCGGATTCCCCGGCAGACCAAACAACAAGGCGCGCTTGCCTTCACTTTCCAGTTCGCCAAATGCGAACGGCCGGCCCGGACGCATCGCCATCTTCCAGAACACAACGTTGCCCAGACGCGTCATCATCTCGCGCGTGAAATCGGCCTCGCCGACCGACACGCCACCCGAGGTGATGACGGCGTCGGCTTCACGACATGCCGTACGTAGTGTGTTTTCGATGGCTTGCGGGTCGTCGCGCACGACGCCCAGATCCAGCACCTCCACGCCCAGCCGTTGCAACATGCCGAAGAGCGTGTAGCGATTGCTGTCGTACAGATTGCCGGGCACGAGCGGCTCACCCACGGAGCGCAGTTCGTCGCCGGTCGAGAAGAAGGCCACGCGTATGCGACGGCGCACCGGCACTTCGGCGATGCCGAGCGACGCGAGCAGGCCGAGGGCGGCCGGGCGAAGACGCTTGCCTGCGTGCAGCGCCGGATGACCGGCGGCCAGGTCTTCCCCGATATGGCGTACATGACGGCCGGGCGTCACGGCACCGGCGTCGAAGCGAATGATTTCGGTGTCGCCTTCGCGTTGCACCTGTTCTTGCGGGATGACCGTGTCGCAACCGGCCGGCAGCAGCGCGCCGGTCATGATGCGCACGCACTCACCGGCAGCGGCGACGCCGTCGAACGGACGGCCCGCGAAAGAACGCCCCGCCACGCGCAGACGCACTTCGCCGCCAGCCGCCAGCGCGCTGCCGGCAAAGGCATAGCCATCCATGGCGGCGTTTTCGAAAGCGGGGACGTCGAGCGGAGAAACGACATCGCGACCGAGCACGCGGCCCAGCGCACTGCGTACCGCCACCTGCTCGATGGCGGACACCGGGCTCGCGGTGCGCGCAATGACGGCGCGCGCCGCTTCGACCGTCATATGGTTGGGGTCGTAGTCCGGCAAGCCGGCCAAGGCGTCGTCTAGTGTTGTCATCGGTATGGCGTCGTCATCCGGCACATGTGCTGCATGCATCACATGCATGGATCTCAAAAATGCGGTGGCGACGAATCGGGCCGCGTCGGTGCCCGGAATGTCTTAGCGGGCGCGCGGCGAATCGGTATGGAGGTCGTCCAGCGTGTTGACATTGTAAAACGGACGCTCGTCACCGAAGTTAACTTGTACGGCCTTGTGGCGCGCGAGCCACGCTCGCACTCGGTGCTCCCCGGCGCTCAGTGTGGCCGCGAGATCGTCGGCCAGCGAGCGGTGCAAAAGAGCAAATACCGGATGCGGGCCTTGTGCCGTCGCGGCATAGGCGGCCAGCGGTCGCGCTGTCGGGATGCCGGGAGAGACGTCGCGTCCGTCCGGTACGTCGAGTGCGGCGCTGAGCCGGGCGCCGAGATCGGTCGGCAGATAGGGCGAGTCGCACGGCACGGTGAGGACATATTCCGTACATGCCGCGCGCAAGCCGGCCAGCATGCCCGCGAGCGGTCCTGCAAAGTCCTGCGTCTCGTCGCTCACGACGTCTGCGCCGAATGCCGCATAGGCATCGAGATTCCGATTCGCGCTGATGAGCATCGCACCGACCTGCGGACGCAGGCGCTCGATGGCATGGACCACGAGCGGTCGGTCGGCGAGTCGTTGCAGGCCTTTGTCGCGTCCGCCCATACGCTGCCCGCGCCCGCCTGCGAGGATCAGGCCGGTGATGTCGCTGCGCAGGATGGACGTTGTCGTCATGGGAAGGGGTTAGGGGCGGTTCAGGGCGATGACGCGACCCGCCGCGTCGAACCAGACGGCGCCGTCGCCAAGCATCACGCCCTGATCGCGCGCGAACATCAGTCGAGGCACGGCGGCACCGATGGTACGAACGAATCCGTCGGAAAAGATTTCGTTATAGCGGGCGAGCAACGACTTCGGGTTCCGAAGGATCAGTGTCTTGCCCCGCAGTGAGACATGCAACGGGTAACGGATCGATTGTGCGACGACATCGCGCCGGTCGTCGAGCACCCCTTTGCGGAATTGCGTGGCCGCGCGATTGACGGTTTCGTCGTCGCTCACCCCGGCAACGCCGTACAGATGGTCGATCTTGCCCGTCTGAATGCTCGATAGCGCCAGCTCGAACGGCACCGTGCGGCCGCTGCGCAAGTCCTTCCATTGGCCCGAAATGACTTCGCATGCCGCCGATGCACCTTGCTGGCGATTGACGTCGTCCGCCGAGGCGAATTCGCCGTCGAAGGTCGCGCGCGGCATGCCGCCGGCGTCGAATTCGGTCAGGTGCACATGCGACTTGCTATCGATCTTGCCGGTGAGCTGCGTATCGCTTTGCGACGATGCGTTGGCATAGCGCCCTTCCAGTTTGCCGCCGGAGGTGGGACGCAGCACGAGTCGCAGCGGATTGCGCTCGCCGAGCTGTCCGCTGTACGTCATCAGGTGATTGGCGATGTTGCGATCGGATGGGTCGCAGTCAGCGTAGGCCGCAGTGGACGCGAACGCCGTTAACAGCAACGTCAGCGCGCTCAGACTGGCTACAACGAGGCGCTGCATGCGATGCGAAGGGCGGCTCACGCGTGTGTGACGCACGCCTTGATGGGGGGCGGGCGCGGCGCTGGACGCTGGGACGGTGAGGGTGTCTCGGGCGCGGCTGGCACCCGGGGCAAAAGCAATCATGAGTCGAGAAGGAATTCGGTAAATCGAAAGCGGTGCGGAAGCGTCGACGGTCGCGGGGTAACCGGGCAATCAGATCACTGAGGCATGTCTGGTCGCGGTCCGGCCGTGTCCCGGACTTTCATCCGCCGATGTAAGACATCTCCACTTTCGGTGGTGCGTTTTCCGGCAGGCCGGTGGCCGCCGTACGCAAGGCCGAGTAACGGTCGGTGCGGGCGTGCCAGATATCGCCGATGACGGTCGAGATCTGCGCGTCGCTCGCGTCGCTACGCAGCAGCGTTCGCAAGTCGTACCCCGAACTGGCGAACAGACAGAGATACAGCTTGCCTTCCGTAGACAATCGGGCACGCGAACAAGTGCCGCAAAATGCACGGGTGACGGACGAAATGACGCCGACTTCACCGCCGCCGTCGCGATATTGCCAGCGTTGTGCCGTTTCGCCGGGGTAATTCGGCTCCATGGGCTCGACTGGCAGGGCGTCGTTCAGACGCGCGATGACCTCGGCCGACGGCAGGACTTCGTCCATGCGCCAGCCGTTGGACGTGCCGACGTCCATGTATTCGATGAAACGCAGCACGACACCGCTGCCATGAAAATGACGCGCCATCGGCACGATGTCTGAATCGTTGGTGCCGCGCTTGACGACCATGTTGACTTTGACCGGGCCGAGGCCGACGTGCTGCGCCTGGGCAATCCCTTCGAGCACGTTCGCGACGGGGAAGTCGACGTCGTTCATCTGGCGGAAAATCTTATCGTCCAGACTGTCCAGGCTGACGGTAACGCGCGTGAGGCCCGCATCTTTGAGCGATTGCGCCCGGCGTGCCAGCAACGAGCCGTTGGTCGTGAGCGTGATGTCGAGCGGCTTGCCCGACGGCGTGCGCAAACGGGCCAGCATTTCGATCAAGCGTTCGATGTGCTTGCGCAGCAGCGGCTCTCCGCCCGTCAGACGCAGCTTCTCCACGCCATGTTCGACGAACAGGCGCGCAGCTCGCTCGATTTCTTCGAATGACAGCAGGGAGGATTGCGGCAAGAAGGCGTAGTCCTTGTCGAACACGTCCTTCGGCATGCAGTAGACGCAGCGGAAGTTGCAACGATCGGTCACCGAGATCCGCAGGTCGTGCAGGGGCCGCGCCAACGCATCTTCGAGATGGCCGGTGGCGGTGCGCACTTGTGCGGGGATCTGCGGCGAGTGCGTCGCATAACGCGCGTCGCTACGCAAATCGGTGAGTCTGATGATCGTTTCAGTCATGGTGGGGCCTTAGCTTGCGTCTCCATTCTAACGAATTGGCCCAAATGTCGCCGAGGCGATCCCGTCGGGCATCGGATAACGGTACCGAGAATTCGTTGTGAGACGTCAAACCCGTACTGAGGCAGACGATACGGGGCGTGCGTGGTGGGCACAAGTCGGGACAACGCGGGGTTGTCTCGCGTGAAGTCGCCCCCAAAAGCAAAAAAGGAGGCCGAAGCCTCCTTTTTCTACCTCACACGTGCCTGTCAGGCAACGTGATTGGCCGAGCGCGTTTCCACTTGCTCCATCGGACCGCTGTTGAGCGGCGTCGACGCACGGCGCTCACGCGGCACGTGCGGTGCCGGTGCGACTTGCGCAGCGGCTTCCTTGGCGGCGCGATGCTTGTCGGCATCCGTGTGAACCCACACCAGCCCGACGCTTGCCAGCGTCGATTCCAGTGCACCGCGCTCCAGCGTCGGGGCGGCGGCGGCCGGTGCGACGGCCTGCGCCACGACTTCCGTTGCGGCGGCAGCGGCTTCCGGGGCGACCGGCACTGCCGTACTCACCTGCACCGGTGCTTCGGGTGCGGCCTGCACCGGTTTCGCGGTCTCGACCATTTCGATCGGGGCAGCGGCGGGTTGCACAGGTTGCGTTGCCGGTGCGACATCTGCCGGGGCGCTTGCGACGGCGGCCGTAGCGGCAATCTCGGCGAGGGCTTCGGCCGGCACCGTCGGTTGGGCCGGCGCAGCCGACGTGACCGGCAGCGGGGCGCTGACCTGCGGCACGACCGGTGCGGCAGCCGCTTCGGCCGCGGGCAGCGGGGCAACGTTGACCGGTGCGACGGGCACAGCCACCTGCGGCGCTTGTGCGACCGGCTCGGCGATAACGTGCGACGGCACTTCCGGCGTAGCGGCAGGCGCAGCTTCGCTCACCGTGGTGACCGGCGCTGCCGGGGCTTCCACGGGCTCGGCACGCACCGGCGTCGGTTCGGCATGAGCCGCCGGTGCCGGCGTGGCGGCGACAAACGCGGGCGTTGCTACCGGTGCTGCGGCACGGGCGAGAGTTTCGCTCGCGGCATGCTCAGCAGCTTCATCGCTCTGCACCGGGGCGTGCGTATGTTCTGCGGCTTCCCGGACTTCTGCACCTTCCACGTCGATGTGCTCGCCGTCGGCATTCAGTTGCTGCTCGCCGGCTTCACGCTCACGACGGCCGCCACGACGACCGCGACGACGGCTGCGGCGGCGCTCTTCACCCCCTTGTTCGCCTTCTTCGCCTGCCGTTTGCGGTGCGCCTTCGACCTGTGCCGCGAGACGATCCTGATCCAGCGGTTCTTGCTCGTCGCTCAGCGGTGCTGCGGCCTGAGCGACGCGTTGCGGTGCGGCTTGTTGGCCTTCAGCGCCTTCGCCCTGACGACGGTCACGGCGCTCGCCGCGTTCACGGCGGCTGCCGCGCTCACGGCCTTCACGCGGCTCGCGACCTTCCTCGGCACGCACGTCCTGTGCGGGTTGACGCTGGGCGTCGTCGCGCTCGCGCTTGTCGCGGTTATCCCGGCTATCGCGGCCTTCTTGACGCTCGTTGCGATCGCCACGCTCATTGCGTTCATTGCGCTCGTTACGGTCACCCCGCTCGTTGCGCTCGCCACGGTCTGCACGCTCCGCGCGTTCCGGACGCGTGCCGCGACCTTCGCGCACCGGCTGACCGGCGTTGTCCTTGCCCGACTTGTTGTCGTCGCGGGCGTTGCCACGACGATTGCGGTTTTGTTGATGCGGACGCTCGTGACGCTCACGCGGCGGGCGAGCCGTCGGCTTGGCCGGTTCTTCGGCCTTCGCGGGTGCCGGTGCGGCAGCACCGCCGCCGAACAGACGCTTGAGGAAACCGAAGAAACCGCCACCGCTGGCCGGTGCGGCGGCGGCAGGCGCCGTTGCGGCGACCGGTTCCGGACGCGGCTGTGCGGCCGGTGCCGGCTGCTCGGGCGTGATGCCCTTGACGGCCGCTTCCTGACGCGGACGCGTATCTTCCTTCTTCTTGCTGTAACCGGCCGGATCTTCTTCCAGCGAACGGGCCGCTTCTTCGGCGAGCGCGTAGCTGGCCTTCGGGGCATCCAGACGCGGGTCGTCGAAACGCAGACGCTCGAGCTTGTAATGCGGCGTTTCGAGGTGCTTGTTCGGGATCAGCAGCACGCCAACCTTGAAGCGCGCTTCGATCTTGTTGATTTCCTGACGCTTTTCGTTGAGCAGGAACGCCGAGACTTCGACCGGCACCTGGCAGTGGATCGCTGCCGTGTGCTCCTTCATCGCCTCTTCCTGGATGATGCGCAGGACTTGCAGTGCCGACGATTCGGCGTCGCGGATGTGGCCAGTGCCGTTGCAGCGCGGGCAGGTCACGTGCGTGCCTTCCGACAGCGACGGACGCAGGCGCTGACGCGACAGCTCCATCAGCCCGAAACGCGAAATCTTGCCCATCTGGACGCGCGCACGGTCGTGCTTGAGCGCATCCTTGACACGTTGTTCGACTTCACGCTGGCTCTTGGCCGACTCCATGTCGATGAAGTCGATCACGATCAGGCCGCCGAGGTCGCGCAGACGCAACTGGCGCGCGACTTCGTCGGCAGCTTCCAGGTTGGTGCGCAGGGCGGTTTCTTCGATGTCGGCGCCCTTGGTGGCGCGTGCCGAGTTGACGTCGATGGAGACGAGCGCTTCGGTGTGATCTATCACGATCGCGCCGCCCGAGGGCAGCGGCACCTGACGCGAATAGGCCGTCTCGATCTGGTGTTCGATCTGGAAACGGGAGAACAGCGGCACGTCGTCGCGGTACTGCTTCACGCGGTTGAGGTGGTCGGGCATGACCACCTGCATGAAGTTGCGTGCCTGTTCGGAGATTTCTTCCGTATCGATGAGGATTTCACCGATATCCGGCTGGAAGTAGTCGCGGATGGCGCGAATAACGAGGCTCGACTCGAGATAGATCAGCGCCGAGTCGCGCGGCAGTTCGATGTTATGGGCGGCGCCTTCGATGGCGTGCCAGAGTTGCAGCAGGTAGTTCAGATCCCACTGGAGTTCTTCGGCCGAGCGGCCGATACCGGCGGTGCGGGCGATGATGCTCATGCCTTCCGGCAGTTCGAGCTGACCCATCGTCTCGCGCAGTTCCTGACGGTCTTCGCCTTCGATACGACGCGAAACACCACCGCCACGCGGGTTGTTCGGCATCAGCACCAGATAGCGGCCGGCCAAGGAAATGAATGTGGTGAGGGCTGCGCCCTTGTTGCCGCGCTCTTCCTTTTCGACCTGAACGATGAGTTCCTGGCCTTCGGAGAGGGCGTCCTGAATGCGCGC
The DNA here is from genome assembly GCF_022696215.1 of Pandoraea sp. LA3. NCBI lineage: Bacteria > Pseudomonadati > Pseudomonadota > Betaproteobacteria > Burkholderiales > Burkholderiaceae > Pandoraea > Pandoraea sp. LA3. The sequence continues at coordinate 15,768 of NZ_PTPY01000020.1, forward strand.
ATTGCGCACATCGGCACCTTCGCGGAAGTACGCGCGGGCGACTTCCTTGAACGGCAGGAAGCCATGGCGGCCTTCGCCGTAGTTGACGAAGCAGGCTTCGAGAGAGGGTTCGATACGGGTGATAATACCCTTGTAGATATTGCCTTTACGCTGTTCGCGTCCGGCCGTCTCGATATCGATGTCGATGAGTTTCTGCCCATCGACGATTGCCACGCGCAGTTCTTCCTGCTGCGTGGCGTTGAACAACATGCGTTTCATGAAAACGACTCCCACCCGCCGCAGTTGCCAATGCGCAGTGCGTCGGGCACGTATCACTCGAGTTATCCAACACGCGAGGTTCGAGCCGGGAGTGGAAGAATTGCCGGGGGGTCCGGGCGATGAGGCCGACGGACGCTATGGCGCCAGGAATACGTTTTCGCGCTCACCCGGATCCGCCGGGCCACCGGAAAAATTCCGGCTCGGCGCGGATCACTTCGGGCTTGCAGTCCATACCAAGAGAAACTGGACGAGAAACTTCATCAGCGTTTTCTCGGGGCGCCTGCCGACACTTATTCTTCTTGTGACGGCGCCTCACTTCGACTTTTTGCGCGAACGATATTCACAAAGCGATCAGCTCGGGCAATGTCGTCCGGGCTGATCACCAAAAAATTCTATAACCACCAACTCTATCCGCGTCCCGCGCGCTGCGACCGAAGCGGCCTATGGGCCAACTTCCTGCCGACGCTGCGTGACGTGCGTGCGCTCGCTGCTCCAGGGTCACCGGACGAGCAGCCTGCCCGGGGTGCAAGTAAAATACCGTTTTGGGGTATGCACCGGACAGAGGTGGGGATTTGGCATGATTCCCGCTACCACCATCTCTGTCGGACAAATTATATTCATAATGAATGAGTTAGGCAAAAGTCGGCAGAAAATGGTTGCGCCGGCGTCCGCGCCGCAGGTCAAGCTCGTCGAAGTCGACGATGGTTCGGCCGGTCAGCGCATCGACAATTTCCTCCTGCGTGAGTGCAAAGGGGTTCCCAAGAGCCACGTTTACCGCATTCTGCGTAGCGGTGAGGTCCGCGTAAATAAAGGACGGGTAGACGCAGCCTATCGACTCGTCCTTGGCGATATCGTCCGCATTCCACCCGTCCGGATGGCGACGCCCGATCCCGAGGCGAAAGCCCACGTACCGGCCGCAAGTTTCCCGATCCTCTTCGAAGACGACTATCTGATGGCCATCGACAAGCCGGCCGGCGTGGCTGTGCACGGCGGCAGCGGGGTGTCGTTCGGGGTGATCGAGCAACTGCGCCGGGCGTTGCCTCATCTGAAATTCCTGGAGCTGGTACACCGGCTGGACCGTGAAACGTCCGGCATTCTGCTGCTCGCGAAGAAGCGGGCGGCCCTCGTTGGCATGCACGAACAGATTCGTCACAACCGGATGGACAAGCGCTATCTGGCTTGCGTCACCGGCGAATGGCGCGACCGTCAGCGCGCCGTGAAAGCGCCGCTATATAAATATGTCACGGCGGAGGGCGAGCGCCGGGTGCGGGTGCAGGAAGACGGTCAGGCATCGCATACCGTATTTCGCATGGTGGAATCGTTTCCACCTTATACGTTGCTGGAAGCGGAACTGAAAACGGGGCGGACCCATCAGATTCGCGTTCACCTGGCGCATTGCGGCACGCCCATCGTGGGTGACGACAAGTACGGCGACTTCACGCTGAACAAGAATCTGGCGCGTCCGAACGCGCGCCCGGGCATCAAGCGGATGTTCCTGCATGCTTACCGGTTGAAGTTCACGCACCCGGTACTGGATACGCCGATTGCCTTGGAAGCGGCGTTACCGCCAGAATGTGAGCAATTCCTGAATCAACTTCGAACCACCACCGCCGATGCCAAGCCCTGAATTTGACCTGGTCGTGTTCGACTGGGACGGGACGTTGATGGACTCGACGCCCACGATTACCCGCTGCATCCAGGCGGCCTGCCGGGACCTCGGTCTGCCGGTACCGACTGACGAACTCGCGAGCCATGTGATCGGCCTCGGGCTGCGTGACGCCCTGCAAATGGCCGTCCCGTCACTCGATCCTGCACACTATCCGCGCTTGTCCGAGCGCTACCGCTTCCACTATCTCGTGGGCGACAAGGAGACGGTGCTGTTCACCGGCGTTCGCGAACTGCTGGAAGAATTGCGCTCGCGGGGCCGTTTTCTGGCCGTCGCCACGGGCAAATCCCGTGTGGGCCTGAACCGTGCACTCGAATCGGCAGGGTTGATGCGCATGTTCGACGCCACGCGTTGCGCGGATGAGACATTTTCCAAGCCGCACCCGGCCATGTTGCAGGAACTGACGCGCGAACTGGGTCAGGATCTGCGCCGTACGGTCATGATCGGCGATACGACGCACGACTTGCAGATGGCGCGCAGCGCCGGGGCTGCCGGTGTGGGCGTTGCCTACGGCGGCGCGCATCCGCGTGAGCAACTGGTGGCGCTCGAACCCGCCTACTGCGCGGGGAGCGTGACCGAGCTTCGCGACTGGTTACTGGAGCGCGTGTGAGCGACGTTGCCGTACCGTTGCCGATCTGTCCGGGTGACGCCCTCGAAGATGGCGGGCGCGGCGTGCGCTTCGAGGTGCTTGTGGGCGGGCGTTCTACGCCGGCGTTCGTGATCCGGTATGACGGGCGTGTCTACGGTTACCTCAATCAGTGCGCGCATGTGCCGATGGAGCTCGACTGGTCCGAGGGGCAGTTCTTCGAGACGGGCGGCTTATACTTGATGTGCGCGACGCATGGCGCGACCTACGAGCCGGACACCGGGTTGTGTGTTGGTGGTCCGTGTCGTGGTGGCGCCTTGCAGGCGGTTCGCGTCGAGGAGCAGCCCGCTGCGGCACCGGGCGAGGCCACGACCGTGGTCTGGTGGCCCGACACTTATATTGAGGCTCCGGCAGCGGCGCCTTCGTGAGCGCGCGGCATCCGGTCTCACACGTCTCTAACGTCAATTTCCCAAGTCCTGGATAACGTATGGCCGACTCTCTGCCGCCCGATTCCCCTCGCACCGAACCCGGTTTTCCACCGCCTGGCGGGCGTCCGCCCTCCGGTGGCGGTGCGGTTCGCGATCCCCATGAGGTCAGGCCTTGGGAGCGCGAGATGCTGGAAAAGGTCTTGATGGCGGGTATCCGCGAACAGCGGGCGGCGCGCCGGTGGAAGATTTTCTTCCGGCTGCTGATTCTGGCGATCATCGCGTTCGCCGTCTGGTCGATCTTCGACTTTGACGGGGGCGGCACGACGTCGGCCGGATCGGCCTCGGGCAAGCACACTGCGCTCGTTTCGCTGAGCGGCGAGCTTTCGGCGGACGGTCAGGCCAGCGCGCAGAAAATCAACGCGGCACTGGAGTCGGCGTTCGAAGACAAGTCGGCTGCCGGGGTGATTCTGCGGATCAACAGCCCTGGCGGCAGTCCGGTACAAGCCGGCATGATCTACGACGACATCACCCGTTTGCGCACGAAATATCCGAAGAAGCCGATTTATGTCGTCGTCGAGGAAATGTGCGCTTCGGGCGGTTATTACGTGGCGGCGGCGGCCGACAAGATTTACGTGGACAAGGCGAGCATCGTCGGGTCCATTGGTGTGTTGATGGACGGCTTTGGCTTTACCGGCCTGATGGACAAACTCGGCGTGGAGCGCCGTCTGCTGACGGCGGGCCGCAACAAGGGTTTCCTCGACCCTTTCTCGCCGCAGACGGATCAGCAGAAGACGTACGCGCTAGACATGCTTGAACAGGTGCACCAGCAGTTCATCGGTGCGGTCAAGAAAGGGCGTGGCAACCGTCTGAAGGACGATCCGGATCTGTTCAGCGGCCTGTTCTGGACGGGGCAGCGTTCCGTGGAGCTTGGGCTGGCAGACGGTCTGGGTACGGTCGATTCGGTGGCTCGCGACGTGCTCAAGGCGCCCGATCTCGTCGACTACACCGTCAAGGAGAATCTGCCTGAGCGCATGGCGCGTCGCTTCGGTGCGGCCGTGGGCACGGCAGCCATGAAGACGATGCTCATGGGCACTGCCTTGACGATGAAATAATGCGGTTTTCGCCTGATCGATGGCGAAGATGCTGGTAATCAACACGAAACCCCACGGAAATTCGGATGTCCGTGGGGTTTTTGTTGGTTGTTCGGTTCGGGCTGTTATTGCGCCAGAAACAGGAAGATCGCGGGCCGCTTGTGCAGATCGACGCTCGCATGCGGCCAGCCTTTTACGGGGTGCGCCACGATTTGCTCGCCATCTTGCGTGACATCGACCGCCACACACAGCAATGTCGAGGCGTCGCAGCTTTGCAGCAGCGCGTCGAGCATGGCTTTATTGCGATAGGGCGTTTCGATGAAGATCTGCGTCTGCTTTTCCTTGCGCGAGCGCTGTTCCAGTTCTCGCAGACGCTTGCTACGCTCGCCCGCATCGGTCGGCAGGTAACCGTGGAAGGCGAAGCTCTGGCCGTTCAGGCCGCTGGCCATCAGGGCGAGAAGAATCGAGCTGGGACCGACGAACGGTACGACCCGGACGCCCTTTTCGTGGGCGCGTCGCACGAGCAATGCGCCCGGATCGGCCACGGCCGGACATCCCGCTTCCGACACGAGGCCGCCATCTGCGCCGGCGAGAATGGGCGCGAGCAGGGCATCGATCGCCGCGTTCGGCGTATTGACGTTCAGTTCGCGGATGTCGATTTCCTGAATCGGGGTGCTCACGCCCACCAGCTTCAGGAACGCGCGTGTGCTTTTGGCCTGTTCGCCGACGAAATACTTCAGGCCGGCGGTCACGGCGCGCACTTCCTCGGGCAGCACGGCCGGCAAGCCGCCGCGGGTGTTCGTGCCGAGGGTGTTGGGGATCAGATACAGCGTGCCGCTCATGCCGTCGCTCCGTTCAGACCGGGGCCCGGAAGGGCGATGCCGACCTGCATCAGCATCGTCGTCAGGGCGATCAGGGGGAGACCGATGAGCGCCGTCGGATCGTCGTTTTCGATGGTTTCGAGCAACATGATGCCCAATCCTTCGGATTTGGCGCTGCCCGCGCAGTCGTAGGGCGTTTCGGCATGGAGATAGGCGGCGAGCACGTCGTCAGGCAGATCGCGGAACTTCACGCGTGTGACGACGTCTGTGGCTTGGCTCTGAGCGGTGCGGGCGTCGTGGACGCAAAGCGCCGAGTGGAATTCGACGACTTTGCCGCGCATGTCGCGCAGTTGCGTCATGGCATTCTCGAAATTCCCGGGCTTGCCGATCTGGCGACCCTCGAAGGTGGCGACCTGATCGGAGCCGATGATGACGGCGCCCGGATGGCGGATCGCCACGGCCTGTGCCTTTTCGCGCGACAGGCGCAGCGACGTCTCATGGGGCGTTTCGCCGGGAATGGGGGTTTCGTCGATGTCCGGAACATCGACCGAGAACGGCAGGCGCAGGCGCTCCAGCAGTTCACGGCGATAGCGCGATCCGGAGGCCAGGATCAGCGGTGGCAGGGGCTGTGCGGTCATCGGGTTTAAGTGTTTGACGAGAAACGAAAAACTATTTAGAATTCACGGCTTTTGCAATCTGGCGCTCGGTCCCGCCAGTCTGCGCGATACCGGTTCGAACGCTCGAAAGTGGCGTCGGATCAAGGCGCTGCGAGTGGCAGGGGACGTTGAAATGCGGCCAGATGCGCCAAGGCAAGGATGAGCGTGATGAACGAATATATCGTCGATCTGTTCGAATTCGCGCGTACCGGCCGGGTGGCGGAAGGTGACGTGCAACTTGCGGCATTGCCGCGCATGGTAACCGAAGTGCCTGCCGAAGTCTCGGCGTCGGGGCGTGCGCAGGGTGTGTTCCACTGGCGCGCCGAAGGTGCGGAAAAGCCGGTGCTGCGCGCGGATGGCAAGCCGGCCGTGGTGCAGTTTCTGACGCTCTCGGTCGAAGGGCCGATGTGGCTCGAATGCCAGCGCTGCCTGACACCGTACGAAGCGCCGCTCGCCTCGGAAACGACTTTCGAGATCGTGCACGACGAAGCAGCCGCGGAAGATCGCCCGCTCGACGAGGACGAACTCGAAGCGCTGGTCGGCTCCAAACATTTCGATTTGCGTGAGTTGATCGAAGAAGAATTGCTGTTGGCTTTGCCTATCGTCCCGAAACATGAGGTTTGTCCGAGTGTTCACGATAGTCTGGCTACCGGTAGCGACGGGTTGGCGGAACCGCCCCCGGCACCGGAAGAAGAGGATAAGCCGTCTCCGTTCGCGGCGCTGGCAGCGCTCAAGCGCTCGCCGGACAAGGACGGAAAGTAATGTGCGGCCGGATTTCCGGCTCACCAAAGTACATGTTTGCGTTAGTCGCACAGGTCGGGCCGACAGGCCGACACCGTAGGGCGGCGCTCGAACTGTGTTAAAATTTCGCGATATTTTGAGGAGTTATCATGGCCGTTCAACAGAACAAGAAGTCGCCGTCGAAGCGCGGCATGCACCGTTCGCACGATTTCCTGACCGCACCGTCGACCGCTGTCGAACCGACGTCGGGTGAGACGCACCTGCGTCACCACATCTCGCCGAACGGTTTCTACCGTGGTCGCAAGGTCATCAAGACCAAGAACGACTAATTCGGCCCTCCAGGCGATACGCGCCCATCATGGCGCAGTTTGATCGTCCGATGTGGCAAAAGCGGCACTCATCCTGCCGCTTTTTTTGTTACCTGTACCGCAAGCCAATCACGTCGACATGACAGTCACCCTGACGATCGATTGTATGGGCGGAGATCACGGCCCATCGGTGACGGTGCCGGCTGCGGTTCGCTTCGTGCAATCTACCGACGATGTCGAACTTGTGCTGGTCGGGCAGCAGGAGATCATCAACGCGCAGCTCGCGAAGTTGCGTGTGACGGATCACCCGCGCCTGTCCGTCGTCAATGCGAGCGAAGTCGTCGCCATGGACGACTCCGTCGAGACCGCGTTGCGCAAGAAGAAAGACTCTTCGATGCGCGTGGCACTCAATCTGGTCAAGGAAGCGCGCGCGCAGGCTTGCGTGTCCGCCGGCAATACCGGCGCGCTGATGGCCGTTTCCCGTTACGTGCTCAAGACGCTGCCGGGTATCGAGCGCCCGGCGATTGCCACGGTGCTGCCGAATCAACTGGGCGGCTACACGACGATGCTCGATCTGGGCGCGAACGTGGACTGCGAGCCGACCCACCTGCTGCAATTCGCCGAGATGGGCCATGCGCTCGTTGCGGCGGTCGATGGCAAGGAGCGTCCGTCGATCGGTCTGCTCAACATCGGCGAAGAAGTCATCAAGGGCAACGACGTCATCAAGCAGGCAGGCGAGCTGCTGCGTGGCTCGACGCTCAACTTCTACGGCAACGTGGAAGGCAACGACATTTATCGCGGCACGACCGACATCGTCGTATGTGATGGTTTCGTCGGCAACGTCGCACTCAAGACTTCCGAAGGCCTGGCGCAAATGCTCGGCGACATGATCCGTGAAGAGTTCACCCGCACCTGGTGGACGAAGGTGATTGCCGTCATTGCGCTGCCGATTCTTACCCGCTTCAAAAACCGCGTCGACCATCGTCGTTACAACGGCGCTGCGTTGCTCGGGTTGCGTGCGCTCGTCATCAAGAGCCACGGGTCCGCCGATGCCTACTCGTTTGAGTGGGCCATCAAACGCGGCTATGATGCAGTTCGCAATGGCGTGCTGGACCGTTTGTCGCGCGCCATGCAAGAGAATCAGAACCAGCTCCAGGACACCAAGCCGGTGAGCGCCATTCCGGCGCTCTGAAACCGGTGCCCGCCCCGGTGCGCTAACCGATCATAAGATGACCCAGTCCGCGATTTATTCCCGTGTCATCGGCACCGGCAGCTATCTGCCGGCACGACGCGTGACCAATCAGCAGTTGGCAGACGAGCTTGCCGCCCGAGGCATCGAGACGAGCGACGAGTGGATCGTCGCGCGTACCGGCATTCAGGCACGTCACTTTGCCGCGCCCGACCAGACCAGCAGCGACATGGCGGTGGAAGCCGCCAAGCGCGCGCTTGACATGGCCGGATTGAGCGCGGACCAGATCGACCTGATCATGGTCGCCACGTCGACGCCCGACTTCGTGTTCCCCAGCACCGCCTGCCTCGTGCAGAGCAAGCTGGGCATCACGAACGGCTGCGCGGCGTTCGACATTCAGGCGGTCTGCTCGGGCTTTGCCTATGCGATGGCGACGGCCGACAATTTCATTCGCTCCGGCGCGTATCGCAACGTGCTCGTGATCGGCGCCGAGACGTTCTCTCGCATCCTTGATTTCAATGACCGTACGACGTGCGTGCTGTTCGGCGACGGCGCCGGTGCGGTCGTGCTGCAAGCGTCCAGCGAGCCCGGCATTCTGTCGAGCGCCTTGCATGCGGACGGTAGCCATTCGAACATCCTCTGCGTGCCGGGTAACGTGAATGCCGGCGCGGTTCAGGGCGAAGCGTTCCTCTACATGGACGGTCAGGCGGTGTTCAAGCTGGCCGTCAAGGTACTCGAGAAGGTGGCTCATGAAGCCCTCGAGAAGGCTGGGCTGGAAGCGAAGGCAATCGACTGGCTGATTCCGCACCAGGCCAATCTGCGCATCATGACGAGTACCGCTCGCAAGCTGGAGGCCGAAGCGAAGATGGTCGTGACCGTCGACCAGCACGGCAATACCTCTGCGGCTTCGATTCCGCTCGCGCTCGACGTCGCCGTTCGCGATGGCCGCATCAAGGCGGGGCATAACGTCATGATCGAAGGCGTGGGCGGCGGTTTCACATGGGGCGCGGTGCTGTTCCGCATGTAATTTTTCCGGCGCCGGAGCGCCGTGCGAACCGGCTGCGCTCCCTTGAGCGCGCGGTTCGTGGTGAGGCTCTCGTGCGCGTCATGCCGGCGCGCGACAATGCGCCGACATGTTTCTGAATCTGAATGCTAAATCAGGCGCTATGACATTCGCTTTCGTTTTCCCGGGACAGGGATCCCAATCGGTGGGCATGCTCGACGCGTTCGCAGATAACGCTGCCGTGCGCGAAGTGCTCGCCGAAGCTTCGGACGCCCTCGGGCAGGACGTGGCCAAGCTGATTGCCGCTGGCCCGGCCGAAGATCTGAATCTGACCACAAACACTCAGCCGGTGATGCTCACCGCCGCGTACGCGATGTACCGCGCATGGCTGGCCGACGGCGGCGCCAAGCCGGCATTCGTCGCAGGGCATAGCCTCGGCGAATACACGGCGCTGGTCGCCGCAGGTGTGATCGCATTCAAGGACGCCGTGCCGCTGGTGCGCTTCCGCGCGCAAGCCATGCAGGAAGCGGTGCCGGTCGGGCAAGGCGGCATGGCTGCTGTGCTCGGTCTGGACGATGACACTGTGCGCAACGTCTGCGCCGAAGCGTCGGCCGCAGGTGTGGTCGAGGCGGTCAACTTCAACGCCCCGGCGCAGGTCGTGATCGCTGGCGCGAAAGCTGGCGTGGAGAAGGCTTGTGAACTGGCCAAGGCTGCCGGCGCGAAGCGTGCGCTCGTGCTGCCGGTGTCGGCGCCGTTCCATTCGTCGCTGCTCAAGCCGGCATCGGATCGTCTGCGCGAGTATCTGGCGAACGTGACGTTTAACGTTCCGCAGATCCCGCTCGTCAATAACGTCGATGTGGCCGTCGAGTCCGACGTGTCCCGCATCAAGGATGCGCTGGTGCGTCAGGCTGCCGCGCCCGTGCGCTGGGTCGAATCGGTGAAGTGGCTCGCCGCGCAAGGCGTGACCCAGGTCGTCGAATGCGGTCCCGGCAAGGTGCTGACTGGCCTGACCAAGCGCATCGACGGCAATCTCACGGGTTTGGCGATCACGGATCCGGCGTCGCTCGCCGATGTGCGCGCCCAACTCTCGTAAGCTATAGCAAGGGTATTTTTTTCATGAGCAAGCAACTCGACAACCTCGTGGCTCTGGTGACGGGCGCCTCGCGCGGCATTGGCCGCGCCATCGCTCTCGAGCTCGCTCGTCAGGGGGCAACGGTCGTGGGTACCGCCACCAGCGAAGCCGGCGCGCAAGGAATCGACGCCTACTTTGCGGAAGCCGGCGTTGCCGGTAAGGGCATTGTCCTGAATGTGACCGACCCCGAGGGCGTGGCCGCAGCACTGGACGACATCCTGAAGCAACACGGTAAGCTCGACATTCTCGTCAATAATGCAGGCATCACGCGCGATAACCTCGCGATGCGCATGAAGGACGACGAGTGGGACGACGTCATCGACACGAATCTGAAGGCGATCTTCCGTCTCTCGCGCGCGGTGATCAAGCCGATGATGAAGGCTCGCAGCGGCCGGATCATCAATGTGACGTCGGTTGTCGGTTCGGCCGGCAATCCGGGGCAAGCCAATTACGCTGCCGCCAAGGCGGGCGTTGCGGGCATGTCTCGCTCGCTGGCCGCCGAAATCGGCAGTCGGAACATTACGGTCAACTGCGTTGCCCCGGGCTTCATCGATACGGATATGACGAAGGCGTTGCCCGAGGCGCAGCAAGACGTGCTGAAGGCGCGGATTCCGCTTGGCCGACTCGGTGCGCCGGAAGACATCGCAAATGCGGTGGCGTTCCTTGCGTCTCCGCAGGCTGGTTACATCACCGGCGTCACGCTGCACGTGAACGGCGGCATGTTCATGAATTAAGGAAGATGTGCGCGGATATGTGGAAATTGCACGTATTTGCGCGACATTGAACATTATTTGGCGCATGCTAACTTTGCTTGGCAAACCTGTTAAAATGCGCGCACTTGTCTGAACTAACTACCCCGGAGGGTTTGAATGGATAACATTGAGCAACGCGTCAAGAAGATCGTCGCGGAACAACTTGGCGTGGCTGAAGCCGACGTTAAGAACGAATCCAGCTTCGTGGACGATCTCGGCGCTGACTCGCTCGACACGGTTGAGCTGGTGATGGCTCTGGAAGAAGAGTTCGAGATCGAGATCCCGGACGAAGACGCAGAAAAGATCACCACCGTGCAGCAAGCCATCGATTTCGCCCAGGCTCAGTCGAAGGCCTAATACGCCTACGGATCGCCTGACTGGCCGGGATGCCGACCGGCTCCTGGCGTCAGGCCTGCCTGTCAGCCGCAGGGAGCGCAGGGTCGGACCTTGTCGCCTCTGTGGCTTTTGTTTTGTATGACCCAGCAGAAGAAGGGGAGTATCGTGAGTCGTCGTCGCGTCGTCATTACCGGTCTGGGCCTGATCTCGCCGGTCGGCAACACCGTTGCCGAAGGTTGGGAGAATCTGGTCGCAGGTCGTTCGGGCATCGCCAACATCACGAAGTTCGATGCGAGCAACCATAAGGTTCGCTTTGCAGGCGAAGTCAAAAACTTCGATACCGAGAAGTATCTGTCGGCCAAGGAAGCGCGCCGCATGGATACGTTCATCCATTTCGGCCTTGCAGCCGGCATTCAGGCCTTCGAAGACAGCGGCCTGCAGATCACCGCAGAGAACGCCGAGCGCGTCGGGGTGCTGGTCGGCTCCGGCATCGGCGGCCTGCCGATGATCGAGGATACGCAGACCGATCTGCTCAATGGCGGTCCGCGCAAGATTTCCCCATTCTTCGTGCCGGGTTCGATCATCAACATGATCTCCGGCCATCTTTCCATCAAGTACGGCCTGAAGGGTCCGAACCTCGCCATCGTCACGGCTTGCACGACCGGTCTGCACTGTATCGGTCAGGCGGCACGCATGATTCAGTACGGCGATGCGGACGCAGTGCTTGCCGGCGGTGCCGAATCGACGGTGTCGCCGCTGGGCATCGGCGGTTTTGCGGCGATGACGGCCCTGTCCGTGCGCAATGACGACCCGGCGACGGCGAGCCGTCCGTGGGATCGGGATCGCGACGGTTTCGTGCTGGGCGAAGGCGCCGGCGTGATGATGGTCGAAGAGTATGAGCACGCCAAGGCGCGCGGCGCGAAGATCTACGCCGAGCTCAAAGGCTTCGGCATGAGCGCGGACGCGTACCACATGACCGCGCCTTGCGAAGATGGCGACGGTGCCTTGCGCGCCATGACGAACGCGTTGCGCGACGCCGGTATCAATGCCGACGCCGTCAATTACGTGAACGCACACGGCACTTCGACGCCGCTGGGCGATATCGCCGAGACGGTCGCGGTCAAGCGCCTGATGGGCGATGCGGCCAAGAACGTCGTGGTGAACTCCACCAAGTCGATGACCGGCCACTTGCTGGGCGGCGCCGGCGGTCTGGAGTCAGTGTTCACCGTGCTGGCGATTCACCATCAGATATCGCCGCCGACAATCAATATCTTCAATCAGGACCCGGCTTGCGACCTCGATTACTGCGCAAACACGGCTCGTGATCTGAAAATTGATGTTGCGTTGAAGAACTCTTTCGGATTTGGCGGGACTAACGGCTCGCTGGTCTTCCAGCGCGTCTAAGTTCGCGGGACGCCGCGCAGGCGTCCCGTCCCGCTGACCCACGCTCCGGTGAGTGTGCCCGGGCGTGCGGCGTCAAAGACACTTCCAGCTACGGTGGCGATTGCCGCCGTGGTGCAATCGGGCCCGACCGGGGCCTGGCAGCCAGAGAAAATACGGATCCATATCAGGTGAGTGAACGAGAAATCGACCAGGCGCTCGTTGAGCGCGTGCAAAAGGGCGACAAAGCCGCCTTCGAGCTATTGGTCGCGAAATATCACCGCAAAATCATCCGCCTCGTATCGCGGCTCGTGCGCGACGCCGCCGAGGTCGAGGATGTGACGCAGGAGGCCTTTATCAAGGCCTACCGCGCCTTGCCGCAATTTCGTGGCGAGTCGGCGTTCTATACCTGGTTGTATCGTATTGCTGTCAACACGGCGAAAAACCACCTGGCAACGCAGGGACGCCGTGCACCGACTTCGACTGAAGCGAACGCTGAAGAAGCGGAAACTTTTGCCGAGGCCGATCAACTAAGGGATATCAACACGCCTGAGTCGATGCTGATGAGCAAGCAGATTGCTCAGACGGTCAACACAGCGATGGAGGCTTTGCCCGATGAACTTCGGACGGCGATCACCCTGCGAGAAATCGAGGGTCTGAGCTACGAAGAGATCGCCGAAGCCATGGGGTGCCCGATCGGAACGGTCCGTTCGCGAATTTTCCGGGCGCGTGAAGCGATTGCCAGCCGGCTGAGGCCGCTGCTGGACACGCCTGACGGTAAGCGCTGGTGAGCGCGCCGCCGGGAAAGTTATTTTCGTTGGGGGATATCATGGGATCAGCGACGGTGCAAACGCAGCGGGGGCTGCAAGCCGAGCGGATTTCCGCGTTGATGGACGGGGAATTCGATCCGGACGAACTGGCCGCCCTGCTGGACGAGGCTGACACCTCGGGCCGGCCTCTGTGGGACGACTACCACCTGATCGGGGACGCATTGCGCTCCGATGAATTGACGCTGCCGCGTTCGGAGTCTGCCTTCATGGCGTCCTTCGCAGCGCGTCTCGACGCTGAGCCGCACCTGCTCGCACCGGCCGCTCTGGCTGATGCGCAGGCCGTGGCCGCGCCGGATGCGAAAGCTGCCGGCTCGCGCGTCACGCGTATCAATCCGTTCCTGCGCGTGCGCCGCGTTCTGCCGACGGCTGCGGCCGCTGCGGCCGTCGCTGCGCTGTCGTGGGTCGTGGTGCCGCGTTTGCAGGACCACCCGGCCGGCGGCGCACAACCGCAGGTGCTCGCTCAGGCGGCTCCCGCAGCCGGTGGCTCCAGCCTGACGCGTGTGGCGCTCTCGCAGCAACCCCAGGCCGCCGTGGCTGCCAACGGCGCCGCCACCGGCGGGCCGAATGATCTGATCGTGCTGCGCGATGCGCGTCTCGACCAGTATCTGGCGGCTCACCAGCAATACGCACCGGCCCCTATCGGCCAGAGCGTTTCCCCTTACATGCGAGCCTCGGCGCAAGCGGACGAATAAATGCAGCGCCTGAGTATCGAATCCTTGCCGCGTGCGCCCATCGGGCGCACTTTCTTCCTGTTCGCTTTCCTGTTGGCGACCACGCTGCAAACGCAGGCGTGGGCCCAGGCATCCGCGCCGTCCACCGATCCGTTGATCGAGAAGCGTGAAGTCAGCGCCTGGCTCAACAAGATCCACCGCGCCGCGCAGACGCAGAACTACATCGGCACCTTCGTCTACCAGCGTGGCTCGACCATGCGTTCGTCGAAGATCAGTCATTTCGCCGATAAGGGGAACGAGTACGAAGAACTCGAAACGCTCGACGGACGTCAGCGCCGCATTCTTCGTCAGAACGACGACGTCTACACGCTGATTCCCGAGCAGAAGACCGTCTTCCAGGAAAAGCGCGAGAGCAAGGATTCTTTCCCCGCGTTGCTCGCCACGCCCAATCGCGATGTACTCGACTATTACGCGCCGAAGCTGCTGCCGAACGAACGGATGGCGGGCTTCGACTGCATGGTGATCGAGCTTTCGCCGAAGGATGAGTACCGGTTCGGGTATCGCCTGTGGGCCGATCGCAATACCGGCCTGTTGTTGCGTGCGCAGACGCTCGACGCGGAAGGTCATCTGCTGGAGCAGGCGGCGTTTTCGCAAATTTCGATCGGCGTGCCGAACGATAAGGCGCGCATCGTGCACGCGATCCAGGCGACGCACGGGTGGCATGTCGTCAAGCCGCAAATTGCCTCGACGCGGCTGTCCGATGCCGGTTGGAGCATCGACGTCGACAAGAAGGTGCCGGGATTCAAGGCCGTGCGCGAAGTGCGTCGCACGATGCGTTCTTCGGCGGACAGCAAGCCGCTGGAAGTCCAGCAGGTGGTATATTCCGACGGCATGGCGGGACTTTCGGTGTTCATCGAGCCAGCCACGCGTGAGCGCAAGGAAGGCCACGGTAGCGCGGGGGCGACGAACATCCTCATCAAGCGCTATGGCGACTTCTGGCTGACCTTGCTCGGCGAAGTGCCGCAGACCACTCTGCAACAATTCGCCTCCAGTATCGAGTACAAACAGCCGGCGAAGTGACCGGCTGTCGGGTGGGCCGCGACCGGTAACGGCGCGGTCCGGGTAGCGAGGCGCTTATGAGACGCGATGATGCGTCGGGTGCCGCACTGCCCTCAGGGATTCCGAGACTTTCGCGCACCACGATCTTCCAATGAAGAAGACTCTCCTGCTTCGTGTCATCCTCGGCGGCGCCATTGCCGCTCAATTGGCGGGAGTGCCCGCCGCCTATGCCGCACCGGCTTCAGCGCCGAGCAGCGGTTCAACGGCGCCGAACGCACCCCTCGTCAGCAATCTTCCCGATTTCACGCAACTCGTCGACCGTGTCGGGCCGGCCGTCGTGAACATCCGTACGACCGAGCGCGTCAGCCGTTCGCAGCGCGGCTTGCCGCCGGGAATGGACGACGATATGGCCGAGCTGTTCCGTCGATTCTTCGGCGTGCCGATGCCGCAGCAGCCGGGCCCGAAGGGCGGCACGCCGCGCCGCGGCCAGCCGCAGCCGGATGAAGAGCAGAACAGTGGCGTGGGATCCGGCTTCATCGTCTCGAACGACGGCTACATTCTCACGAACGCGCACGTCGTCGATGGTGCTGACAGCATTTACGTCACCCTGACCGACAAGCGTGAGTTCAAGGCGAAACTGATCGGGGCCGACAAGCGCACCGACGTGGCGGTGGTCAAGGTAGAAGCCAAGGATCTGCCGACGGTGCCCGTCGGCGACTCGAACAAGCTGCGGGTCGGCGAGTGGGTGGTGGCCATCGGCTCGCCGTTCGGTCTCGAAAATACGGTAACGGCGGGTATCGTGTCGGCCAAGGGCCGCGATACCGGTGACTATCTGCCGTTCATTCAGACGGACGTTGCGGTCAATCCGGGGAATTCGGGCGGCCCGCTCATCAACATGCGCGGCGAGGTCGTGGGCATCAACTCGATGATCTACAGCCAGACCGGCGGTTTCATGGGCATTTCGTTCGCGATTCCGATCGACGAAGTCATGCGTGTGGTCGATCAGCTCAAGAAGACCGGCAAAGTCGTGCGCGGCCGTATCGGTGTGGCGATCAGCGAAGTCAGCAAGGAAGTGGCCGATTCGCTGGGCTTGCCGCGTGCGCAAGGCGCGCTGGTGCGCAGTGTCGAGCCGGGCAGCCCTGCCGAGAAGGCGGGCGTGCAGCCGGGCGACATCATCATGAAGTTCGAGGGCCGCCCCGTCGACCATGCTACGGACCTGCCGCGTATGGTCGGTGAGACCAAGCCGGGTTCCAGCGCCACGCTGCAAGTGTTGCGTAAGGGCAAGAATCAGGATCTGAAGATCACGATTGCCGAGGCTGACGCCGATACGCCCAAGGCGTCGAAGGCGCAGGGTGGGGCCGCGGATACGCCGCATCCGAATGCGCTGGGCCTGGTCGTCTCCGATCTGACCGAGGCGCAGAAGAAGGACTTGAAGCTGCGCGGCGGCGTGCAGGTCGAACTGGCAGAGGGTCCGGCGGGGCGTGCGGGGCTTCAGCAGGGTGACATCATCCTGCGCGTCGGCGACGCCGATATTGCCAACGCCAAGCAGTTCGAGGAAGTGGTCAAGGCGCTCGATCCGAAACGTCTGGTCCCGATCCTCGTGCGCCGTGGCGACGCTACGCAGTTCGTGCCGCTGCGCCCGCGCGCGCCGAGCGGCAAGTAATTCTGCCCATGACCGCGCCGGCGTTCACGCTTTACGGCCGCAAGTGGTGTCATCTGTGCGATGACATGCTTGCGGCGCTCGAAGCGATGCGTCCGGCGTGGGATTTTTCGGTAACGGTCGTCGATGTCGACAGCGACCCCGCGCTCGAAGCCCGGTACGACGAGATCGTGCCGGTGCTGGCGCTGGGGGAGCGGGAGTTGTGCCGGTATCGATTCGATGCCGATGCCGTCGCGACGGTGTTCCAGTCGGCTTGACGCTACGGACCCCGCCTGCCACGCCTTCCACGGACGTCTCCCATACCTTCCCGCCATTTCCAGCGTATTGCCGCGAAACATTTGCAACGTCAATGACGTGCGAAACATGCAATAGCGACGTGATTCCGGGCGGCATCGGTGCGCTTTCGGCTAAAATGTCGTGTTTGCCGATTCTCTCGAAAGCCGCTGCCGAGCCGAATCCGATGGCACCGACTTTTCTATAGCCCGTCTCATGGACCATATTCGCAATTTTTCGATCATCGCCCACATCGACCATGGGAAATCCACCTTGGCCGATCGCATCATCCAGCTTAGCGGCGGTTTGTCCGATCGTGAAATGGAATCGCGGGTCCTCGACTCGATGGACCTCGAACGCGAGCGAGGCATCACCATCAAGGCGCAGACCGCCGCGCTGCAATACAAGGCGCGCGATGGCAAGGTCTATAACCTCAACCTGATCGATACGCCGGGACACGTCGACTTCTCATACGAAGTGAGCCGCTCGCTGTCTGCATGTGAAGGCGCGCTGCTCGTGGTCGACGCCTCGCAGGGCGTGGAAGCGCAGACCGTTGCCAACTGCTACACCGCCATCGAGCTGGGCGTGGAAGTGGTGCCGGTGCTCAACAAGATCGATTTGCCGTCGGCGGAGCCGGAAAACGCGATTCAGGAGATCGAGGACGTCATCGGGATCGAGGCGACCGACGCCGTGCGATGCTCGGCGAAGACCGGTCTAGGCGTGGAGGATGTACTCGAAGCGCTGATTGCCAAGGTGCCGCCGCCCAAGGGCGATGCGAACGCACCGTTGCAGGCGCTGATCATCGACTCGTGGTTCGACAGCTACGTGGGCGTGGTGATGCTGGTCCGTGTGGTCAACGGCACGCTCAAGCCGAAGGACAAGATTCATCTGATGGCTACGGGTTCGAGCCATCTGGTCGAGCAGGTTGGCGTGTTCACGCCGAAGTCGCAGCAGCGTACGTCGCTGTCGGCCGGTCAGGTGGGCTTCATCATCTCGGGCATCAAGGAGCTGGGCGCAGCCAAGGTGGGCGATACGGTGACGCATGCCGTCACGACGACCACCAAGCCGGCCGAGGCGCCGCTGCCGGGCTTCAAGGAAGTCAAGCCGCAGGTGTTCGCCGGCCTCTATCCGGTCGAAGCGAACCAGTACGACGCGCTGCGCGAATCCCTCGAGAAGCTCAAGCTCAACGATGCCTCGCTCCAGTACGAACCGGAAGTGTCGCAGGCACTGGGCTTCGGCTTCCGTTGCGGCTTCCTGGGGCTGCTGCACATGGAAATCGTGCAGGAGCGTCTGGAGCGCGAGTTCGACATGGACCTCATCACCACGGCGCCGACCGTGATTTATGAGGTGACGGAGCGCGACGGTACGGTCGTGTCGGTGGAAAACCCGTCGAAGATGCCGGATCCGGGCCGTATTGAAGAAGTTCGCGAACCTATTGTGACCGTGAACCTCTATATGCCGCAGGAGTACGTCGGCTCGGTCGTGACGTTGTGCCAGCAGAAACGCGGCATTCAGATCGACATGCAGTATCACGGCCGTCAGGTCCGTCTGATTTATGAAATTCCGATGGCCGAAATCGTGCTCGACTTCTTCGATCGTCTGAAGTCGGTATCGCGCGGTTATGCGTCGATGGACTACGAGTTCAAGGAATATCGCGCGTCGGATGTGGTCAAGGTCGACATGCTCATCAACAGCGACAAGGTCGACGCGCTGTCGATCATCGTTCACCGTTCGGAGAGCCGTCGTCGCGGTGCGCAGGTCGCATCGAAGATGCGGGAAATCATTCCGCGCCAGATGTACGATGTGGCGATTCAGGCGGCGATCGGTGCGAACATCATTGCCCGTGAAAACATCAAGGCATTGCGCAAGAACGTGTTGGCAAAGTGCTATGGTGGCGACATCA
This sequence comes from Pandoraea sp. LA3, assembly GCF_022696215.1. Classification (NCBI taxonomy): domain Bacteria; kingdom Pseudomonadati; phylum Pseudomonadota; class Betaproteobacteria; order Burkholderiales; family Burkholderiaceae; genus Pandoraea; species Pandoraea sp. LA3. The sequence goes on from NZ_PTPY01000020.1 coordinate 34,511, forward strand.
CGCGTAAGAAGAAGCTGCTCGAGAAACAGAAGGAAGGTAAGAAGCGCATGAAGCAGGTGGGGAGCGTTGAAATTCCCCAGGAAGCGTTCCTTGCCATTTTGCAAGTCGAAGACAAATAACGTAGCGACGGGTCCCGCATGAATTTCGCCCTGATTCTTTTGATCCTGGTGCTGGTGACCGGGGTGGCCTGGGTGGCCGACAAGTTGGTGTTTCAACCGGCGCGCCGCCGGGCAGCACAAGACGCTGTGTCGCAGTTCGATCAGCAGCAACTGGCCTTGCAGGGGTCCGGCATTCAGGGCTCTGGCGCGCAGGAAGGCAATGCACTGGCGAGCGCCCGTGCGAAGTTGCGGGACGAAAAGCTCCGTCAACCGTGGTGGCTGGAATATTCGGCCAGCTTCTTCCCGGTGATTCTGGCGGTGTTCGTGCTGCGCTCGTTCGTGGTCGAGCCGTTCAAGATCCCGTCCGGGTCGATGATTCCGACGCTGCTCGTCGGCGATTTCATCCTCGTGAACAAGTTCGACTACGGCATTCGTCTGCCGGTGGTGAACAAGAAGATCATCGATCTCGGCGAGCCGAAGCGTGGCGATGTCGTGGTGTTCCGTTATCCGAAAGATGAGTCGATGGACTACATCAAGCGTGTGATCGGTGTGCCGGGCGACGTCGTGGCGTATCAGAACAAGAAGCTCACGATCAACGGTCAGCCGGTGCCGGAAACGGCCTTGCCGGATTTCTTCGACGACGAACACATCGCTTACTTCAAGCAGTTCGAGGAGACCGTGGGGGGCGTCAAGAACCGGATTCTGAACGATCCGAACGTGCCGCCGTACATCATGGGCGCCGACGACTTCCCCAACAAGCAGAACTGCCAGTACAACAGCCAGGGCGTGATCTGCAAGGTGCCGCCGGGCAACTATTTCATGATGGGCGACAACCGCGACAACAGCGCGGATAGCCGCTACTGGGGCTTTGTGCCGGAGCAGAACATCGTCGGCCGCGCATTCTTTATCTGGATGAACTTCTCGAATCTGAAGCGTCTGGGTAGCTTCCAGTAAGTCTCGATGCCCCGGAGGAGATCGTTTCCTTCGATATGCATTGAATTAATGCGGAAATTGACGTAATTTCGTCGATTTCCGCATTATTATTTTTAAATAAGAAATAAAAGATGCGACGGGGGATGACTACCGTTGGGAAGCGTCTGTCCTGACCTCGGTATTGTCCGATCCACTGCTCTCACGTGAGTCCGAAAAGCCCGCTGGACGGGGGTAAAGCCCGTCGTTTCTTGGCGACGACGCACGCCGGGGCGGGAGCGTCGCGCTATACTTGCGCCATGCCTCAATCACTGAACCAACTGGAAGAACGCCTCCAGTACCGTTTCCACGATGCGGAATTGCTTTGCCAAGCACTGACGCACCGTAGCCATAGTGCCGCCAACAATGAGCGGCTGGAGTTTCTCGGCGATTCCATTCTGAATTGTTCGGTCGCAGCGATTCTGTTCCGGCGCTACGCCAAGCTCGACGAAGGCGACCTCTCTCGTGTGCGTGCCAATCTCGTGAAGCAACAGTCGTTGTACGAGATCGCGCAGACGCTTGGTGTTTCCGATTTCCTTCGCCTGGGCGAAGGCGAGCTCAAGAGCGGCGGTTTCCGTCGCCCGTCGATTCTGGCCGATACCCTCGAAGCCCTGTTCGGCGCCATGTACCTCGACGGTGGATTCGAAGCGGCCTACGCGGTCATCGAGCGTCTGTACACGCCGGTGCTCGAACACGTCGATCCGAAGACGCTCGGCAAAGACGCCAAGACGCTGCTCCAGGAATACCTGCAAGGGCACAAGATCGCACTGCCGCAGTACACGGTGATTGCCACCCACGGCGCGGCACACAACCAGCAGTTCGAGGTGGAGTGCACGGTGCCGAAGCTCGACATCAAGGTCGGTGGCTCGGGCGCGAGCCGCCGGGCGGCGGAGCAAGCCGCTGCCAAAAAGGCGCTGGAAGAGGTACAGAAGATGCCCGCGCTGGCCAAGCCGAAGGCCGAGAAGAGCGCCAAGGCCGCCAAAAAGCGTGCGGCCAAGGCTGCGGCGTCCGAAGCGAAAAAGGCGGAGAAGGCGGCGAGTGCCACGAATGCTACGGGGGCACAGCCAGTTGAAGCGAAAGACGCGAAGGACCAGAAGGACATCAAGGAGTCGCGAGAGCCGAAGGACGCGCGTGATGCCGCGACGGGATCGTCGGCGGCACCGGCGATGACGGCGTCGAGCCACGCTGCGCCGCGCGGCACGGCAGCGCCCGCGGAAAAACCTTCGGAGAAGCCTGCCGAGAAGGCTGTCGAAAAAGCTGCCGAAAAGCCGGCAGAGAAGGCCGACGCCGCCAAGCAGCCTCCGGCAGCCGCCTGAGTCCCATTTGGGGGCGAGCGCAACGCGCTGCCCCTTTTCAAGAGAGTTTCCAAACATGAACGATAAGACGGATTTTCGCTGCGGTACCGTGGCGATCGTCGGGCGTCCGAACGTCGGCAAGTCGACGTTGCTAAACGCCCTCGTCGGTCAGAAGATCAGCATTACGTCGCGCAAGGCGCAGACGACGCGACATCGCATTACCGGCATCAACACCACGGAAGATGCGCAGTACATCTTCGTCGACACGCCGGGATTCCAGACACGTCACGCCACGGCACTGAACCGCTCGCTCAATCGTGCGGTCACGTCCACGCTCTCGAGCGTCGATGTCGTGATGTTCGTGATCGAGGCGGGGAATTTCGGGCCGGACGACGAGAAGGTGCTCAAGCTGTTGCCGGAGACCACGCCGGTGCTGCTCATCGTCAACAAACTCGATCGCATCAACGACAAGGCGGAAATGCTGCCGTTCCTGCGCAAGGTGGGTGAAGTGCGGGATTTCCGGGAAATCGTGCCGCTGTCCGCAAAGCGTGTGGACGACATCAAGCGCCTGCTCGGCGTGCTGCGCCCGTATCTGCTCGAAGGCGATCCGATCTATGGCGAAGATGATCTGACCGATCGCAGCGAGCGCTTCATGGCGGCAGAGATTCTGCGCGAAAAGGTGTTCCGCTGGACGGGCGACGAGCTGCCGTACACAAGCACCGTCATCATCGACAAGTTCGAGGTGGAAGGGAATCTGCGCCGTATCTTCGCGACGATTCTGGTCGACCGCGATAACCACAAGGCGATGATCATCGGTAACAAGGGCGCCAAGCTCAAGCAGATTTCGACCGATGCGCGTCTGGATATGGCGAAGCTTTTCGACGGACCGGTGTATCTGGAAGTGTGGATCAAGGTGAAGGGCGGCTGGGCCGACAACGAAGCCGGCCTGCGGGCATATGGCTACGAGTGAGCTCGAAACTTCACACGACGACATCGCTGCACCCGCCGAGGTAACCCCGGCGGGCAACGCGTTGCGAACGTCGCGTGGGTCCTCGTCATCGGAGACAGGGGCGCGGCCCGCGCGTCAGTCCCGTAGTCCGCGCTCACGCGCCGTGGATGACGATGCCTCGGAGGCGTTTCAGCAGGCCGAAGCCAATGCCGAGAACGCCGGTCGTGATGCCAAACGCGAAACCAAGCGCGTTCGGCGTGCGCCGTCACCCGCCCGGGTGGCTGAGCGCGAGCAGAGCCGGGTGACGGAACAACCCGGCTTCGTGCTCCACAGTTATCCCTACCGCGAAACCAGCCTGATCATCGACGTGCTCACGCGAGATCATGGCCGTATCGCGTTGGTTGCGAAGGGCGCGAAGCGTCCGCATTCCGCCTTGCGCGGCGTGCTTCAGACCTTTCAGCCGCTCTCGCTGGCCTGGCTGGGAAAAGGCGAGCTGCGTACGCTGACGAAAGCCGAATGGGTGGGCGGGTTGCGTCCGCTGGAAGGCGACGCGTTGCTCTCGGGCTTCTATCTGAACGAACTGCTGGTGAAGTTTTGTGCGCGCGACGATCCGCACGACAAACTGTTCCAGCACTATCTGACGACACTCCATCATCTGGCGCACGGCGAGCCGGCAGGCATCATCCTGCGTGCGTTCGAGCGCGTGCTGTTGCGCGAGACCGGCTATGCCGTGGCGTTCGACCGTTGCACGCAAACGCGCGGCAAGGTCACGTCGGATCGCCGTTACGTGTTTCATCCCGACTGGGGCGTACGCCCGGCGCGTGGCGACGAGCCGTCAGACTGGCCCGTGGTCATTGGCCAGACACTGCTCGACATGGAGCAAGACGACTATTCACGGGCGCAGACCGTGCAGCAAAGCAAGCTGCTCATGCGCTTTCTTCTCAACCACCATTTGGGCGGCGTGCCGCTCAACACCCGGCAGATCCTGCTTGATCTGCAAAAACTATGAGCCTCTTCTTCCAAGGCAACCCCATCGACCTCGGGGTGAACATTGATCACGTTGCGACGGTGCGCAATGCGCGCGGTACGCGGTATCCCGACCCGATCCGGGCCGCATTGCTGGCTGAAGAGGCGGGCGCCGATGTCATTACGCTGCATTTGCGCGAAGACCGTCGCCATATTCGTGACGAGGACGTGACGAATCTGCGCGACAAGCTGATCACGCGCATGAACCTCGAATGTGCGGTCACGGAAGAGATGCTGAAGATTGCGTGCAGCGTGAAGCCGCACGATGTCTGCCTGGTGCCTGAGAGCCGTCAGGAGTTGACGACCGAAGGCGGTCTGGATGTCGTGGGTCTTTACGACCGTATCGCGGCGGCAACGCAGCAACTCGGCGAAGCGGGTAGCCGTGTGTCGCTCTTCATCGATCCGGATGCGGCGGCGATTGAAGCTGCGGCACGTATGGGCGCGCCGGTGGTCGAACTGCACACGGGGCGTTACGCCGAAGCGCACGACGAAGCGACGCGTGAGGCGGAGTTTGCCCGCATCGAACGTGCGGTTGCGCTGGGCGTGTCGCTCGGGTTGCGTGTCAATGCCGGGCACGGCCTGCATTACGAAAACGTGCAGCCGATCGCCGCGATCGAAGGTATTTCCGAGTTGAACATCGGCCACGCCATCGTTGCGCATGCACTGTTCGCCGGCTGGGAAAATGCGGTGCGCGAGATGAAGGCCATCATGGTGGCCAGCCGTATCGCAGCGCGCGGTTGAGCGTGCGACTTTTCTTTTCGCCAGCGCCGAATTCGCGATAACGCGACGCGATACTCATGAGCGATACGACACCCTCGTCCTCCCTGCCCATTTCGTCGGCTTCGTCGGCCTCGGTCACCCCGCCCGCATCGCCGGATACGTCGGTGCAGCGCGGGCACGTTGTCGCCCCGGTGCAAGGCGCGACAGGGATCTACGGAGTCGGCACCGACATTCTGCAAATCAGCCGGGTGGTCGGCGTCATGACACGCACCAAGGGCCGATTTGCCGAGCGCGTGCTGGGGCCCGAGGAACTCAAGGTTTATTACGCCCGTCAGAAGCGCTCCGAGGTACGCGGACTCGCCTACCTGTGCACGCGGTTCGCCGCGAAGGAGGCGGTGTCGAAGGCCATCGGCCTCGGCATGCGCTGGCCGATGACGTGGCGCGCGGTACAGACGCTCAACGCGCCGTCGGGCAAGCCGGTGGTCGTGGCGTCCGGCGAGTTGGTGCAGTGGCTGGCGGACCGGCAACTGTCGATCGAGATCTCGATCACCGACGAAAAAGACTATGCGGTCGCGTTTGCGATCGCCTCGCGCCATTTGGATAACTCAAGTAACGCAAGCCATATTGCATCGGAGAAAACGTAATGACGAAGCGCAGGCCGGGCCCGGTGATGCTGGACGTCGTCGGGCTGACCCTCAGCGAAGATGACATCCGTCGTATCGACCATCCGTTGACTGGGGGTGTCATTCTGTTCGCCCGCAACTTCGACGATCGCGCACAACTGTGTTCGCTCACGAAGCAGATTCGCGACGTGCGCGACGACATTCTGATCGCGGTCGATCACGAAGGCGGACGCGTGCAGCGCTTCCGTACCGATGGCTTCACGCATCTGCCCGCAATGGGCAAGCTGGGCAAGCTCTGGCATGACGACGTGTTCAAGGCGACGCGCGCGACGACCGCTGTGGGTTACGTGCTGGCGTCAGAACTGCGTGCGTGCGACATCGACCTGAGTTTCACGCCGGTGCTGGATCTCGATTACGGCACGTCCACCGTGATTGGCGACCGCGCATTCGACAGCGATCCGCGCGTCGTGGCCATGCTGGCCAAGAGCCTCAATCACGGATTGCTGCTGGCCGGGATGGCGAACTGCGGCAAGCATTTCCCGGGGCACGGTTTCGTGGCGGCCGATTCGCATCACGAGATTCCCGTCGACGAGCGTTCGCTCGACGAGATTCTTGCCGTCGACGCGCAGCCGTACGACTGGCTGGGGATGTCGCTTTCGGCCGTGATGCCGGCGCATGTGATCTATCCGCAGGTCGATCCGAATCCGGCAGGTTTTTCGGCCAAATGGCTGAAGGAAATTCTGCGAGGCAAATACGGGTTCGACGGCGTGATTTTCAGCGACGATCTGTCGATGCAGGGCGCGAGTGCCGCAGGTGATGTGGTGACGGCGGCGCATGCGGCGCTGGATGCCGGCTGCGACATGGTGCTCATCTGCAATAGTCCGGAGAAGGCGGATCGCCTGCTGCGCGAGATGAAACCGGTCGCCGATACGGTCTCGCAGCGTCGTATCAAACATCTCCAGGGCCGTGGCAAGGTGCATGGCTGGGAGAAGATGCTGGCGCAGCCGGAATATCAGGCGGCGAAGCGTCTGATCGCGGAGACATTCGGCGGGTAACGCAACTCAAACGCGGTCACGCAAACAAAAAGCGCTCGACCCCGAAGGGACGAGCGCTTTTTTGTTACCTGACGAGCCCGACGCCCGAAGGCACCGCGCTCACAAGCCGTCGATTAGACGCGGCTCTTGTATTCGTCGGTACGCGTGTCGATTTCGATCATGTCGTCGGTGTTGACGAACAGCGGCACCTGAATTTCCAGCAGGTCGTTGATCTTGGCGTTCTTCAGAACGCGGCCCGACGACGTGTCGCCCTTGACGGCCGGTTCGGTGTACTCGACCTTGCGCACGAGCGTGGTCGGCAGTTCGACCGAGATAGCCTTCTCGTTGTAGAACACGACTTCGCACGGCATGTCGGCTTCAAGGTACTTGATCGCGTTGTCCATGTTTTCCGCTTCGACTTCGTACTGGTTGTACTCAGCGTCCATGAACACGTACATCGGATCGGCGAAGTACGAGTACGTCACTTCCTTCTTGTCGAGCGTGACGGTGTCGAACTTTTCGTCTGCCTTGTACGTGAATTCGCCACGACCTTCCTTCAGCAGCTTCTTGTACTTCAGCTTGACCATGCTGGAGTTGCGGCCCGACTTGACGAATTCGGTGCGGAGCACGACGTTCGGTTCATTCTCGAGAATGAAGACGTTACCGACGCGGAGTTCTTGAGCGGTTTTCATAAAAAACGAGATCCTGTGACGAAATAAGCGATTTGCCGCTTGTTGAGCGCTTCCATACGCCCATTCGCCGCTTGATTCCCGCGTCCGCCCGGAACGGTCTCCGGGGCAGCAGGTTCAGCAGCAAAGCGTTGAAAAACCAGCTATTTTACCTGATTTTCCGCGAAGCTTGCCAACTGTCGCGCAAGGTCCGGGAGGCTCGCCTGAGCCTGCGCCCATGCCTGCGCATGGCGGTGCAGCGCGGGTAAGGCCGATGCCAGCGCTGCCCAGTCGGGCGCCGTGCTCGCGTAACCGTTCCATAGGTGCCAGAAGGTGCGCAAGGCCTCTCGCGCACCCTGTTCGAGCGGGGGCGTCGTGCCGTCCAGGTAGCGTTCGAGGAACGCGTCGAGCTTCACGTGATGCGCATTTTCGTCCTGCGGATAGATATGCCAGACGAATGGCTTGGCGGCCCATTGCGCCCGGACGAACGAGTCCTCGCCGCGTACGAAATTGAGATCGCAGGCCCAGAGCAGGGCGTCGAATTCAGTTTGCGGGACGAAAGGCAGGCCATACACCGTCAGCGCTCCGCGCGTGGCCGATTCTCCCGGCGCGAACGCCTCGCGGCCGAACCACTCGCCAACGGCGGGGGCGATACGCCCCTGGGGCACAAGGCAGACGATAGGCGTCTGGCTGGTCGCCCACTGGGCGAGCAGTCCCGGCAGCGCCGCGTTTTCGTACGCGAAGAGCGAGACGACCAGCGCATCCTGCGGTGCGGCGGGTAGCCCCAGCGTGCGTTGCCACCATGCGTTACGTAGGTCGTCAGACGCAAGAAAAGCGTCACGACGAGAGAACAGCTCGCGCTCGCGGGCGAGTCCGCCCGTACGGGGCGTGAAGCCGGGCAGGAAAAACGTTTTGACGAGCCCCAGTTGCGGATGGACCGACTTCTGCAAATGAAAGTCGTCGACCCATGCTTCCGCGCTCAGGTATTCGAGGTTGATCCAGATCGGCGCGCGACCGGCTTGCTTGCGGGCGTGCATCGCCTGGATGTAGTTGTCCGGAAGGTAGCAGGCGAAGGCTTCGATGACGATGTCGCCGGGACCGTTGTCGTCGGTGATGGCACCGAAGTCGGCATCCCAGCGACGCACGTCGATGCCGTCGCAGCGCTGCCGGGGCGACGTCGGATCGATGTCAGGGCGCAGATAACGGAAGCTTGCGAGGTCGTCGACCCACAGCCGGACCGACCAGCCGTGCTCGCGCACGAGTTGACGCGCAAGCCGCCAGCACACGCCGATATCGCCGAAATTGTCGACGACCGTGCAGAACAGATCGCAGCGCGGTACCGGAGGAAGGGCGCCTGAGATCGGGGCGACGGAGGACGGCGTGACAGGCAGGGACATTGAGAAGCGGAAACGCGGATTGGTCTAAACTCTTGATTTTAGTCCCTGTGACGCGTGACGATGTCATCTTGCGGCGACGTGCCCGGTGCAAACACCGGCGCCGGTGTCACCGCTGCCGTCGTGTCGCGCCGCTTCCCGGGGACGCACCGATCACCACAGTTCATGACCGAAGACGCCCACGACGTCACGCCGCCGCGCAAGTCCCGCAAAGCCAGAGCCGCTCAAGCCGAGTCGGGGGAGAGCGTCGCTCAGCCGACGAAGACGTCGGCGTCGGTCGACGATTCCGTCGCGCAGTCTGGCACCGGCGTAGTCGAACCGGGAGAGGGCGTTGCGCCGCGGGTATCGGTGCCGGCTGACGAACCCACCGGGACCGCTAAGGCGACCGATGCGGCCAAAGTGGACACGAGCGGCACGACGGCCGCGGCGAGCGACGCACCGGCCACCACAAAACCGGCCAAGGCCAGCAAGACGACGCGCGCCCGCAAAGCCGGTAACGTCGATAGCACTGACACCGCTTCCCAAACCGGCGACGCCAACGACGCCCCACGGTTCGATGCCCGCAAGGTCCTCGCACAATTGCCGAACCTGCCGGGCGTCTACCGTTACTACGACGCAGCGGGCAACGTCCTCTACGTAGGCAAAGCGCGCAATCTCAAGAAGCGCGTATCGAGCTACTTCAACAAGACGCAGCTCTCGCCGCGCATCGCGTTGATGGTCGCGCGTATCGCGAAGCTCGAAACGACCGTGACGCGCTCGGAAACCGAGGCGCTGCTGCTTGAGAACAATCTGATCAAGGCGCTGCATCCGCGTTACAACATCCTGTTTCGCGACGACAAGTCGTATCCGTTCCTCAAACTCACGCAGCACAAATACCCGCGCATGGCTTACTACCGGGGTTCGGTGGATCGTCGTGGACAGTATTTCGGACCATTCCCGAGCGCATGGGCGGTGCGCGAAAGCATCCAGATTCTGCAAAAAGTCTTCCAACTGCGGACGTGCGAAGACTCCGTCTTCTCGAACCGCACGCGGCCTTGTCTGTTGAATCAGATCGAGCGATGCAGCGCACCGTGCGTGGGGGCGATTACGGACGAGGACTACGCGCGCGACGTGCAAAACGCTGCGGCATTCCTCTCCGGACGCCAGAACGAGGTGCTCGGTGCGCTGGAAGCCAAGATGATGACGTATGCCGAGGCGCTTCAGTTCGAGCAGGCGGCGGTGGTGCGCAATCAGATGCAGGCGTTGTCAGGCGTTCTCCAGCAGCAATCCGTCGAGACGGCGGGTGACGTCGATGCCGACATTCTGGCCGTCGCGTACGCGGGCGGGCGCGCATGCGTGAACCTCGCGATGGTGCGCGGCGGACGTCACCTGGGCGACAAGGCGTATTTCCCGGCGCACGTTGAGCGCGGCGTCGAGGGCGGCATTGCCGACGAGTTCGAGGAAGACGAGGTGCTGGCGCAGGACGCATCGGGCGACCCGCCGAAGGACGCGACCCTCAACGAAGGCGAGATCGCCGGCGAGATGCCGTCGGATACGCCGTCGGCGTCGCTCGAATCGCGACTGCTCGAAGCCTTCGTCGCGCAGCACTATCTGGGGCAGTCGGTGCCCCCGGTGCTGGTCGTGAGCCACGCATTGCCCAACGACGAGTTGCTGGCCGCGTTGTCGGAGCAGGCCGGCCGTCGTATTGCGATGGTGCGGCAACCGCAGGGACAACGTCGCGCGTGGCTCGACATGGCGCAGCAGGGGGCGCAACTGGCACTGACACGTCTGTTGACCGAGCAAGGCAGCCAGCAGGCGCGAACGCGTGATCTGGTGCAGACGATCGGGCTCGATATCGACGATCCGGCGTTGCTGCGCGTCGAGTGCTTCGACATCAGCCATACGCAGGGGGAAGCCACGCAGGCGTCGTGCGTCGTCTTCCATCATCACAAGATGCAGACGAGCGAGTACCGGCGCTACAACATCGCTGGCATCACGCCGGGCGACGACTACGCGGCGATGCGTCAGGTGCTCACGCGGCGGTATGGCCGTCTGATGGAGGCGGCGTCGGCGGCTTCCGTGACGTTGGCCGATGCGGCCGACCCGTCATCGGTCGCGGCCGATGTGGCGCGTGCCGAGGCCGAGACTTCGGTCGTTGCGGATGGCGAGGCGACTGAAGTGACGGCATCGACGGCGTCCGGTAAGCCGGACGTCTCCGATGTCGAAGCCAACCTGCCGCAACTGGTGCTGATCGACGGCGGCAAGGGGCAGGTGGAGGTCGCGCGTCAGGTGTTCGTCGAGTTGGGTATCGACATCGGCCGTCTGGTCGGCGTGGCGAAGGGCGAGGGCCGCAAAGTGGGTCTCGAAACGCTGATTTTTGCCGACGGTCGGGCGCCGCTGGAGCTTGGCCGCGAGAGCGCCGTGCTGATGCTGATCGCACAGATTCGTGACGAAGCCCACCGCTTCGCGATCACCGGCATGCGGGCCAAGCGTGCGAAGGCGCGTCAGACGTCGCGACTTGAGGAGATCGAGGGTATTGGCGCGAAGCGACGTCAGCGCCTGCTGATGCGCTTCGGCGGTTTGCAGGGCGTGGCGTCGGCCAGCGTCGACGAACTGGCCAGCGTCGAAGGCATCTCCACGACGCTCGCCGAACAGATCTACCGTCAGCTTCACTGATCGCCGTCGGCGTCAGTCGATAGAACGCGTACCGCGAATCCGTGGACGCACACTGGAACCGCCTCGCCGTTGCGCGCAACGCCAACGGTGCGGGCGCGATCACGGCGCTGGCTGCGTCGTCGACTCGAATTGCACGACGCCACGTCACGCCACGCCACGTCACATCACGTATCGCCGTGAAACAGCAGGCGCATGACGGTCTCGTTGTCGACCGTCTCCCCGGAGAGCGTGCGTGCGAGGAGTTCACCACCGACGACCGGCGGCGCGAAGATCATATCCGGCTGCACGCGCTTGAGTTTGCTCAGATGCTTGCTGTCGTTGACCGACGCAATCGTGCGAACTTTCGGCGCGATCTCCTTCGCGGCAAGCACGATGAAGGCGTTTTCCGAATCGTCCGCCCGCAAGGCGAGCACGGCTCTCGCGTGATCGATCCCGGCTTGCGTGAGCACGGTGTTATCGCTGGCGTCACCGTGCATGACATCCGCGCCTTCCGGATACGGGTTGTCGACACTGCTTGCGATGATGACCGTCACCGGCCAGCCGCGCTTGGTGAGTTCGTGGTGCACGTTGACGGCAAGCGGCGAGGCACCGGCCACGATGAAGTGGTTCTTTCGTATCACGTGTGTGAATCTCCCGGCGAGAATTTTCTTTAGGTTGCCACCGACCAGCGGGCCGATGACGACCGTGAGCGATGTGGCGAACACGCTGATCCCGAAGATGATGACCGAGGCGGTGAACAGGCGAGCGTCTGTCGAGATGGGCACGATGTCGCCATAACCGACGGTCGTCATCGTGACGATGGCGAAGTAGAAGGCGGTCGCCAGATCGGCGACGTTCGGCTTGAATTCGCGCCCCAGATACATCGTGCCGAACGTCGCGTAGACCACTAGCGCGAACACCGCCACGAGTGTGTAGAGCGTGGCGGCGGCAAAGCTTGCCCGGTCAAACTCACGCCAGTACCAGAGCAGCAGGCCGAAGCAGACGAGCGAAAGGACGAACGTCAGATCGAAGCGGATGTTGAGGTGGAAGTTGATCGTGGCAGCGAGCACGAGCATCACCAGCGTGAACGCCCACGCGGTGCGTGCGCGGATGACGAGCCCGCAGGCGAGCGCGACCAGCGCCAGACCGACGAGCGCGCGGGGCAGATGCGAGAAGTCAATGCGCTCGATGGCGTTCAGGCCGAACAGCAGGCGGGGCAAATGGGTGGCTTCGATGCGCTCCAGCGCGGAAATGTCGCCGCGCACGAACAGGTCGATGAGCAGCGAGCCGGGCACGCGCAGAAGGACTGACGCGACGAGCAGCAGGCCGTCGATGCCGACCAGCGCCGCGATGACGATGTGCGCGGAGAGCACGGGGCGGTGCAGGGCACCACGCAGGGCGGGCAGGGGCCGGGGCAGTTTCACGAGATCGGCGCTATTGGCGGGATGTTGCGAGCAAGATAGGGGCACACCGGCGCACATGTCAACAGGCGTGAGGTGCCCCGGCCTTGTCGCTGCGGGGCAGACACGGCACAATGCGGGTCTGGTACGGCTGCCGAGCGCGCCGTGTGTCGACCGCTGTTTGCCGAACTCATGCTGCCATGCCTTTTAATGTCCCCATCTTCCTGACCTGGCTTCGGATCGTGCTGATCCCGCTGGTGGTCGGCGTCTACTATTTGCCGACGACCTGGTTGTCATCGGTCGAGATGAACTGGGTCGCGTGCGCGGTGTTCGTGCTGGCGGCGCTGACGGACTGGTTCGATGGATTTCTGGCGCGTCGCTGGAACCAGACGTCGGCATTCGGCGCATTCCTGGACCCGGTGGCTGACAAGCTGATGGTGGCGGCGGCGCTGCTGATGCTGTTGCAGATGGGCCGGATCAATGCGCTGGTGGCACTGATCATCATCGGTCGGGAAATCACGATTTCGGCGTTGCGCGAATGGATGGCGCAAATTGGCGCGTCGCGTAGCGTGGCGGTGCATCAACTGGGCAAGATCAAGACGGCGGCGCAGATGGTGGCGATTCCGCTGTTGCTCTTCAACGGCACGGTGGCATGGAACGGTCTGCGTTTCGACTCGCGCTTCTGGGGCACGTGGCTCATTTACGTGGCGTCGGTGCTGACCTTGTGGTCGATGCTGTACTATCTGCGCCGCGCGTGGCCGCAGATTCGCGAGCGTGGCGGCGCGCAGATGTGAGCGTAAGTCCCTGAAAATGCGGGATGGACGCGCGAACTGCGCAGTGAAGGAGAAAATACTTCACAAATTTTCAGTGCAGGTGCTTGACACTGAATCGACGTTTAGACATAATCTCCTTCTCGCTGCTACGGCACTAGCCCGGCAGCGAAGTTTTAAGAAGTTGATGGATTGGTAGTACGCATGACAATGCGGGAGTAGCTCAGTTGGTAGAGCGCAACCTTGCCAAGGTTGAGGTCGCGAGTTCGAGACTCGTCTCCCGCTCCAGTTTTCACACTGGACATTAAGTGAGTTAATCCTTGGTGTTCGGTGTCATGCGGGAGTAGCTCAGTTGGTAGAGCGCAACCTTGCCAAGGTTGAGGTCGCGAGTTCGAGACTCGTTTCCCGCTCCAAATTATGATCTACAGACTTCTATTGACGTCTGTAAGTCGTTGAAAAAAGGGGCTTCGGCCCCTTTTTTCATTCCAGCGAGCGCCACGGAAGTCCACCTACAGCCAGCGTTTTTGAGGCGCCAATTGAGGCACAAGAATGCGGGCGGGTCGGCTACCGGATAGTTGCTGGGGCTGAGCGGGAACCATGACGAGCATAGAGCCTAAGTCATAACTTAGGAGCCTCGAAATGGCACTCTCTGATCTGACCGTCCGGCAGGCAAGGACCACCGGAAAACGCTACACCATCTCCGACAACGACTGTTTGGGCCTGCTGGTCTCTGCCGCAGGCGGCAAGTCGTGGCTATTCCGCTATTACTGGCTGGGCAAGCAGAAGCGCATGTCCCTGGGCGGCTATCCCGCCCTCAGCTTGCGCGAGGCCCGCGTCGAGCGAGACAAGGCCCAGGCCCTACTCGCTAGGGGGATCGATCCCCAGGTCGAGCGCGACCGGAGGCGGCACGCCGCCAAGCTGGCAGGCGAACACACCTTCAAGAACGTCTTCGATGCCTGGGTCGAGCACCGCCGCAAGGAACTCAAGGAAGGCCGTCAGAGCACGCTTTCGCAGATCCTGCGCATCTTCAACAAGGACGTGCTGCCCACCCTGGGGAAGATGTCGATCTATGACATTCGCCGCCCCCAACTCCTGGGTGTTCTAGCAGCGATCGAGAAACGCAAGGCGTTCACCACCGCCGAGAAGGTCCGTACCTGGTTCAACCAGTTGTTCCGCTATGCCCTGGTCATCGCCGAGGGGCTGGAGGTCAACCCGGCCGCCGACCTGGACGTGGTTGCCGAGCCCAAGCCCCCGGTGACCCACAACCCCTACCTGCACCTGCCCGAGATGCCCGAGTTCCTCCAGAAGCTCCGGCTCTACAACCCTCGTGGCTGGCAGACCCAGCTTGGAATCCGGCTTCTGTTCCTGACGGGGGTGCGCACGGGCGAACTGCGGTTGGCGGAACCTGAACAGTTCGACCTCGACCGGGGCTTGTGGATCATCCCGCCACAGGTCGTCAAGCAGCTTCAGGACGAGATGCGCAAGGCCGGCAAGCGGCCGCAGGACGTGCCGCCCTACATCGTGCCTCTGTCCCAGCAGGCCATCGAGATCGTTCGTTACCTCCTGGGCGTGATGCGGCCGGCGCAGAAGTACGTGCTGTCGCACCGTAGCGAACTCAAGAAGCGCATCAGCGAGAACACCCTCAACAAGGCCGTGCAGCTCATGGGCTATGAGGGGCGCCTGACCGGCCACGGCATCCGCGGCACTATCTCGACGGCGCTCAACGAGATCGGCTATCCGAAGATTTGGGTGGACGCGCAGCTTTCGCACTCCGACCCCAACAAGGTGAGTTCGGCCTACAACCATGCCAAGTACGTGGAACCGCGCCGCCGGATGATGCAGGACTGGGCCGATCGGCTCGACCTGCTCGAACAGGGCGAAGTGGAAGCCGCGAGCGCGCACCTGACCATCCGTATCGACGGGGTGCCGGCGATGGCAGAAGTGGAGGAAGCGGTGGATGCGGCCCTCACGATGGCCGAGCCCACTCCTCCCGGCGTCCCGCCCGTCGTGGCCACGCCTATTGTCGTAACCCCGAGCAGCGGCGGGATCACGTTCCAGCGGCTGTCTCAGGTGCCGCCGCCTCCGACGCATGCCCCGGAGCCGGAAGTGTCCGCGATCCAGCGCGAGCGCGAGGAAATGCTGACCATCTACGAGTCGCCAAGCAGCTTGCCGGTCCCGCTGTTCGGCAAGCTGGCCGGGAAGTCCAAGGACCAGATCAACCGCGAACTGAAAGCGGGCAAGTTGCTGTCCATCAGTTTGGGCAATCGGGGGCAGCGTGTTCCCGATTGGCAACTGGTGCCGCTCAAGCACAAGCTGGCCCAGGTGCTCATGAACCAGTGCCCGCATGCGGATTCGTGGGAGCTTTACCGCATGCTGACCCGACCGCACCCGGACCTGGGTGATCGCGCGGCCATTGATGTGGTGACGCCGACGAATTTGGGCATGGTCGTCCACGTCATCGCAGGCAGCCAACAGCACGCAGATGTTCCCGATGCGGTCTCGCCCTCGCGGCCTATCCCTGAGAATGTGCGGCAGAGCGTCCGCCGTTTGGTGGATAGTGCTGTGGTGCTTGAACAGGCCTAGCCCCGATGCGCCACCCTATGGCCGGGGAAAGATGCCCTCGGCCATAGGGCTCCCTAAGCTATTCCAACCCTGGCAACCTGTAGTGCTCTGCTCTCGAACCGATCAGAAACAGGATTGGCTTGTCCGCTGGGCCGCTGCAGATGCGTCA
Organism: Pandoraea sp. LA3; assembly: GCF_022696215.1. Lineage (NCBI taxonomy): Bacteria > Pseudomonadati > Pseudomonadota > Betaproteobacteria > Burkholderiales > Burkholderiaceae > Pandoraea > Pandoraea sp. LA3. The sequence goes on from NZ_PTPY01000020.1 coordinate 50,822, forward strand.
CGACCTCGTAGGGGCCGTCGGACAGCGGCCGTGTGCTGATCTCCCATCCACGCGCGTGCTCAATGCGCGATTGCGCGGATATCCCGACCCCATAGCCGGCAGCGACCCATAGCGCCATCATCTCGAACGAGGTCACGTGCTGGATGCTCGGCTGGCTCACCGACGGGAGGGAGGACAGCCGCTGATCCAGCAGTGCGCAGGTTTCTGCCGGCCAGCGAAACACGGGATAGTCCAGAAGCTCGGCGATCATGAGCTTCGCCTGGCCGAGCAAGGGGGACCGCAACGGTATGGCAACGGCCATGCTCTCGCTCCATAGCGGTTGGCTTTTCAAGGATGGAGCATTCACGTTTCTAAGCGACATTCCTGCGTCGTAGCGGCCTTCATGAAGGCCTGTCACCAAGTCGTCACCCGAGGTCTCAAAGAACGCGATGGTGATGTCCGGCTCTTCCGCGCGCTGCAGGGCAAGAAGCGTGGAGAGACATGGGGACGGAACCCCAGGCGCTATAGCAAGCCTGAAGTGGGAAAACCGGCTGGTGGCATCGTGCATGAGGGCCCCCAAGAAGCGATCTGGTCAGAAAGACGAGTCAACAAGTCTAAGAGTGAAGTTTAACGTCGTCATCTTTAACGTGGTTAATTTTGGAGGATTGATTGACGCTTCTGCTGATGCAGAAACCGACAATTAAGCCAGGCCGTCCTTCTGGCACATCGACATATGAATCCGAGGCGGCGTCAGCCTTCGGACAAGCCGTGCGCGCTGCGCGTGTCGCTCAAGGAATCGCGCAAGACGAGTTCGCATCTCGGGCAGGCATTTCGCGCTCGCACATGGGCAAGATCGAGCGTGGTGAGCACGTGCCCACGCTTCCGCTCATACTGAAAATTTCTACGGCGCTCAGGATAAGCGCGGCTGAACTGATGACGGCGACCGAACGCAATCTGCGTGCCGAAACCGATCAGTGAGGGGGTACGCCGGCGGTGTTCCGTCAGCCGCCCGAAGAGTCGCGTAGGCGAACGATAAACCGCTCCAGCGAAGCCGACAAAGTGCTGTTGTCGGGCCGAAGCAGGTAAGTGGTGATCATGGCGGAATCCATCGCCAGGGGACGGATCACCACATCCGGCCGTTGGGAGACCGGAATCTTGGTCGAGGTCATGAAGCCGACGCCGTAGCCTGCACCGACTACGGTGAGCATCATATCCAGCGAGGACACTTCCTCCACGACGTTCAGCTTGTGCTCCACTGCCTGTAGGAGACGCCCGAGCTCGCGGCAATAACCCTCGCATGCGTGCGGGTCGCACAAGACAAGCGGATGACCTCCGAGTTCGTGGAGTGGCACCTCCTTGTGGGCTAGGAGTGAGTGTCGGGCTGGTACGGCGATCACCAATGGATCTTGCCAGATGGGTTCAGCAACAATGCCCTCTCCGACATCGGCAGTGTGGGCGAACCCGAGCGTAAAGTCGCCCGAGCGGAGGCCGCGCAACTGCTCAGACAAAGGCAGTTCGCAGAGGCGTATCTCGATTTCTGGTTCCTCTGCGCGGCACCGGGCGAGAAACGCCGAGAGTCGAGGATCGATCGCTCCGTCAGATACTGCGATGCGAATGCTCCCTCGCAAGCCCGCCCCTACAGCCTTGGCATTCTCGCGTGCCTGCTCCAAGATGGTGAATAGTCTGCGAACGTCCTGCAAGAATGCGGCACCCGCTGCTGTCAGTTCCGTTCCTCGGCGGTTTCGATCGAAAAGGAGCACCCCTAGCTCATCCTCAAGGTCTTTGATGGCGCGAGATAGAGGGGGTTGCTCGATATGCAGGCGTTCAGCGGCCCGCGTGAAATGCAGTTCCTCAGCGAGGACTACGAAGCAGCGAAGATGTCGTAGCTCCAAAGGCTGCCCTCCTGGCTCAATCCGTCAAACACCGTTTCGTCTCTCATCGAGAAGCGTAACTGCAGCCCACCAAGGCCGCGCCATCGGCGATCGAATGCTCGATCTGGTACGGCGTACTTCAAAGGGTGTAGCCGCCGTCAGCTAAGAAGTCCGCACCGGTTACAAAGGAGCTTTCGTCCGAAATTAGGTACTGCGCCAGTGACGCGATGTCTCCCGGGGACCCCAAGCGGTTGAGGACAGCGTCCTTGGCTGCCTGCTGATTCATCTCTGGCGGGTTGGCGGCGAGGATGTTGGTGTCGATGAAGCCGGGCAGGATCGCATTGACGCGGATGCCGTACTCACCAAGTTCCGCGGCGGCTGTTTTGGTCAAGCCGCGTATCGCCCACTTGGTACCGTTGTAGGCGATACAGCCACGGATGCCACGGATGCCGCAGATCGACGAAGTGTTGACGATAGAACCGCCTCCAACCTTTTTCATCTCGGCAGCAGCGTACTTCATACCGAGAAAGGTGCCTTTCTGATTGATGGCGACCTGTCTGTCGAAGATCTCCTCGGTCGTCTCTTCCAGCGAGCCTGGCCGGTAGATGCCAGCATTGTTGATTAGCCCATCTAGGCGGCCGAAGCGTTCAATGGTGGTAGCGATCACTCGTTCCCAATCCAACGCGGAGGAAACATCGTGGCGCACAAAAATTGCGTGGCCGCTAAATGCTTCGACTGCCGATGTGCCGTTGACCTCGTCGAGGTCGGTGAAGACAACGTTCGCACCCGACTGCGCGAGCAGATCGGCTTCCGCTCGTCCGATGCCGTTGGCTGCGCCAGTAACAATAATGGTCTTGCCTTGTATAGAGGTCATGATTCGGATTCCCTTGCTGCAGCCATGCCCGAACCGTAGGCGACTCGGACACGGCAGAAGATATAGGCGAGATGCTCGTTACCGGTCTCAGGAAGTGCTAGCTGCCGACCACAGATCGACTGGGCCTAGCCTGTCGGCACCCTGGGTATTCAACATCCAGCCCGGGTACTCGGGCGGAAGTGCGCTGACTTCGTCGAGCTGGCGCAACTCATCCTCGGTCAGGATTAGGTCGATAGCTGCCAGGTTGTCCTGGAGTTGGTCCAGGCGCTTGGCCCCCATGATCACCGAGGTGACGACCGGCCGGGATAGCAGCCACGCCAAAGCGACGCGCGCCGGGCTGCAACCGTGGGCTTTTGCGATAGGCAGCAGAACGTCAATGATGTTCCAGGCGCGATCTCGATTGACGATCGGGAAGTCGAACTCAGAGCGACGCGAATCGCCAGGCTTCTGATTGTTGCGAGTGAATTTGCCCGAGAGTAAGCCGCCGGCAAGCGGGCTCCATACCAGCAGGCCCATCTTTTCTGCTTCCAGCAGTGGGCCGAGTTCTCGTTCGAGGTCTCGCCCGGCCAGCGAATAGTAAGCCTGCAACGTTTCGAAGCGCGCCAGATTCCGATGTTCAGAGGTCCCCAGCGAACGAGCGATCTTCCAGGCTTGCCAGTTCGAGACGCCGATGTAGCGGACTTTGCCTTGTCGGACCAAGTCATCAAGGGCGCGCAGCGTTTCTTCCACCGGCGTCACCATGTCGTTGGCGTGAATCTGGTACAGGTCGATATGATCGGTCTGCAGGCGCTTCAGGCTCGCCTCCACGGCGTCCATGATGTGCCCACGCGAGGCGCCCACGTCGTTGCGGCCTTCTCCCATTCGACTGTACACCTTGGTCGCGAGAACAAAATCTTTGCGCGCGATGCCAAGATTTCTGAAGGCCTGACCCAGCATCTGTTCGCTGGCGCCGGCGGAGTAGACATCGGCGGTATCGAAGAAGTTGACGCCTGCGTCCAGCGCAGCCTTGACGAGATCGTCGGCGTCTTTCTGTCCAGCGGCGCCGATGTGCTTGTAGATTCCGCTACCGTCACCGAACGTCATAGTGCCGAGACACAGTTGGGAAACGAGAAGGCCGGTGTTGCCTAGAGTCTTGTATTTCATGATGGATCTCCAATAGGAATGAAGTGGATGAAAAAAAGCTCCCCGTAGAGTGGGATCTCTTACGGGTACGTCACGCGCCCGATCTCGCAGTCGGGGAAACGGCGACGCAGCTTTGTCGCCTCCTGCGCCGAGAAGCCGCCGCAAAGTTCGACAACCTGTGTACCTGCACCGGCAAGGTCGTCGATGGCAGCCAGCGCTTCGTCAAAGTCCTCCACACCGATGAATTTCGCGTCGAACGTAGGCGATTTCATGTGTGCTTTGTGCGTGTTCCGGCGGTAGCCGGGTGCCTTGATGATGAAGGCGTACTTGGTCTGATCCATATCCGAAACTCCAAAGGTGTAGGCATTTACAGGTCAACTTGGAATTGCTTCCAAAGCGTCATGCGGTCTCGCAAATCGAAGCGCTCCCCGTCGGCAGTGAACGTGCCGTCGCCGTGGTGATGCAAGAAGCGGCGTTCCTTGCGCGAATCGTTGGACCAGGCAGCAACAGCTTCAAGGATGAAAAGCTGATACTTGTCGACCAGTGTGTCGTCGTGCACGACGCATTCGATGTTGTAGAGGCAGTCGCTCAATAGCGGGGCTTTGACCTTCGCCGCTTTAGAGGTGGCCAAGCCGAAGTGTTCGAACTTGTCCACTTCCGCGCCACTGCAGTTTCCGACGTCAACGACGGTGCGCGCCAAGTCAGCACCGGGCACCGCGAGAACGCATTCGCCGGTCGCGCGGAGCGCAGTGAAGCTGTGATCCCAGGGGCCGACGACGCATCCGATCAGCGGTGGCGCGTGCTGAACCATCATGTGGAACCCCATGGTCATGATGTTGGAGCGTGCGCCATCGTTTGTGCAGACCATGACGATGGGGCCAGATTCAAGTATCCGGTAGGTCTTGGACGCTTCAAGACGGCGCATCGTGTTCCCCCGCTCAGGCAGTTTCTGCCTGCGCATGCCATGCCACCGTCTCTTCTCCGCCGTCCGCTGCAGGGATCGGGAAGAGCTGCGCCAGGTGTTCGCGAAGCCGCACGATGTCCTCGCCCACATGCGGGTCCTTGATGACGTTGAAGGACGAGAAGGAAGGGAGAACCTCTGCGCCGCAGAACCGGTAGTTGGCCGTGTTGGCGACCATGACGTCGTCGACGGACTTTCCCTCAAAAAGGTACTGGCCTTTGTCGTCAAAAGCGGCGCGCGGGGCGTTCCAGGTCAAGGACAGCATGTACTTCTTGCCCTGCATCAAGCCGCCAGTGCCGTACTGTTTGGAGGGATCGCCCAGGACGCGCCCATCGTTCACGATCAGAACTTTCTGCAGCAGTCCTGCCGTAAATATCTCGTCGGCATACTTCTTGTAGATCCAAGGGGCGCCAAACCAATGGATTGGGGTCTGCAGGATGATTACGTCCGCCCACAGATGCTTTTCGACTTCTTCTTGTACGACGTAGCCCTGCTCGATATTCGTCGTTCGGACCTCGTAGCCCCTGCGCTCCAACTCTTCCTGGATTACGCTGGCCATCGTCTTATTGAGCTCTCCCTTGGAGAATCCTTCATACAACTGAAATGCATTAATAACTAAGGCGTGTTTCATATCAATCCTCGATAGATGTGTTAGTTGAACCGGAGCGTGCGCGGGAGAGGTATCACCATTAGTCGCCCAAGTGGACTCGACATGTGGTGTCTCCTACCTCAGTAGCTGTGTTTACTATCGGGTAAAGCAGCGAAGTTGGGCTGTCTGTTCTTCCATAGTTAGTGCATAAAAATCCGAATTTTGACCCGGCAGATAGGTCGAGGCGAACAAACCAGTGAAGACTATCGTCTGCTACGAGCGTCAGGTGCGGTCCTGGGGAAGATTCGGACTTTTATGCATCATTAATCCCTGATCGTGCACCTCGATGGATGTGGTGGAGAAGATAATCAATCAACCTACGCCGCAAGTGCGGCCAGCAGCGACACTGCCGCACGGTGACCATTGCGGCTTGCATCGCTTTTTATCCATCCGCTTAGAGGATCATCATGAGTAAGAACGAGAAAACATGGCTTGTCACCGGTGCGTCAAAGGGCATCGGTCTGGCGCTTGTGCGCGAGCTTCTGAAAAGCGGCGCCAACGTGGTCGCTACGTCGCGTACATTGGCTTCGCTCGTCGATCTGATTGGGCCTGCGTCCGATACGTTTTTGCCCGTACAGGTCGATCTCGTCGATGAGCGCAGCGTGCAGGCCTGTGTAGCTCAAGCCATCGCCCAATTCGGGCGAATCGATGTGATTGTCAACAACGCAGGCTATGGTCTACAGGGCACCATAGAGGGCATATCCGACGAAGAACTGCGTCGCAACTTTGAAGTGAACGTCTTTGCACCAGCACATGTCCTCCGCCACGTGCTACCTCATATGCGCCAGCAGCGCAGTGGACACGTCTTCAATGTCGGTTCGATTGCCGGCTTTCAGGGCGGGTATGCAGGGTGGGGCATCTACGCGGCTACCAAATTCGCACTTGCAGGACTTACGGAAGCTCTCGCGGCCGAAATCGCGGAATTCGGTGTCAAGGCAACCTTGGTCTATCCGGGGCCTGTTCGTACCGAGTTCCTGTCGTCCGGTTCGCTGGTAGTCGCACAGCACAGCATCCGGGAATATACCGCCGCGCAAACATTGCTCGACGTGCATCTGGATGAAATGGCCGGAAAGCAAGCGGGCGACCCGAACAAGCTCGCTTCTTTGATCATCCAGGCCGCAGGTGCGGATGAGCCTCCCCTGCATCTGTTCGCGGGAAAGATTGCAAACGATCTTGCACTCCAGAAATTGGCAGCAGTGGAAAAGGATCTAACGGCCTGGCGCGAAGTATCTGACGCAACTGACTTCCCTGATTAAGTGCGGTGCATACGAGGGGCGGGCAGGCCTATTGGCGAGTCAAAGGGAAATATGCCCATCCCCAAGACCGTTGAAGATGCGGCGATATCTCTAGCGCCAACCCATCTCCAATGGCGCGTTGCGCCATCAGCCTTGTTATCTAGGCCCTTCCGTCGGTTTGAGTTGTGCCAGGTGCTATCCCCAACCTTGCCGCACCCATTGGCTGGTCCTTAACCGGAGAAAAACATCATGTCTCGTGTCGAATTTTCCGCTGCGGCGACCGCACCGCGGCGTTATGAAGGGTTTGCGGATCAGTACATCTCAGGCCATTGGCGAACGGGTAGGCTTGGCACTGTGCGGATGGATACCGATCCTTATACAGGCGAAACCTTGGTTGAAATCCCAAACGCCAACGCCAGCGATCTGGACGAGGCCTATCGCGCAGCAGAGCAGGCCCAACGTCAATGGGGTACCGCAACGCCGCACGAGCGGGCCCGAGTCCTGACCCGCGCTGCGGACATCATGATTTCCCGGCACGAAGAAATCGTGGATTGGCTTATCAGCGAGGCGGGCAGCACCCGAACCAAGGCTGAAATGGAGTGGCAGGTCTCTGTTGGAATCACCCAAGAAGCTGCGACCTTCCCATACAGGACCGAGGGACGTCTGTTGCCCATTGATGCGCCTGGCAAAGAGAGTCGCGCGTATCGTCAGCCTCTCGGCGTGGTGGGAGTGATCAGCCCTTGGAACTTTCCTCTCTATCTAACCCAGCGGTCAGTGGCGCCGGCGTTAGCTCTGGGAAACGCTGTTGTTGTGAAGCCTGCCGAATATACCCCTGTCACTGGGGCTTTGCTGCTGGCGAAGATCTTTGAGGAAGCAGGATTACCCGGTGGCCTGCTCAACGTCGTCATTGGTCCATCCGAAGAGATTGGAGATGCTTTTACTTTGCATCCCGTACCCAGAATGATCTCTTTTACTGGCTCGACGCGGGTTGGCAGGCGGGTCGGGTCTCTCGCTATGACTGGGCCACGGATAAAGCGCGTTGCGCTTGAGCTAGGCGGTAACGCGCCGCTCGTTGTGCTTGATGATGCCGACTTGGAGCATGCTGTTCGTAGCGCTGTCGTCGGGCGATTCTTGCATCAAGGTCAGATATGCATGAGCTCGAATCGAATCATTGTCGACGCAAGGGTGCATGATGAATTCGTGGAGCGATTTGTTGAGCACGTCAGGACGCTCAAATATGGCGACCCGCGCGACCCGGCTGTGGCGATTGGGCCGGTGATTAGCCAAAAGCAGCTCACCGCGCATCTTGCCATGCTGAAGCTCGCCCAAGATACCGGCGCTAAGCAGCTACTGGGAGGAGATGCTCAAGGTCTGGTGCTGCCACCCCATGTATTCGTCGATGTCAATAACGACTCCGCCTTTGCTCAAAGTGAAATGTTCGGCCCAATCGCGCCGATTATCAAAGTTACCGGCGACGAGGAAGCTTTGCGCGTCGCCAACGAGACGGAGTTCGGATTATCGTCCGCAGTGTTCACTCAAGACCAAGATCGAGGAGTCCGGTTCGCACTGGGCGTCGAAGCAGGAATGACGCACATCAACGATCATAGTGTTGACGATTCACGCTCAGGCCCCTTTGGCGGCGAAAAGAACAGCGGTCTTGGGCGCTTCGGTGGTGAGTGGATTCTCCATGAACTAACAAGAGACCACTGGGTCACGATCCAGCACAACAAGGGAACTTACCTGTTCTGACAAGTGATTCGGTCTATAGGGACTTCCTGAAGTCCCCTGGCAGACCTAATGTATAGATGGCGGTAGCCATGGATAGATTCACAGGGTGCTGTCGTTATCGAACCCGCCGCAGTTCCTCGCGGCGGGTTTTTTTTCGTACAGTCTCCGCAGACACACGTCTGCTTTTGACCAACCACGCCAGCTTATGCGGATTGTAGACCGCGTACCGCAGCGTGAGCGCCAGCGCGTTGTGGGCCAGCGGTCACATCCCCCGCCCGCACTTTCCAGACTTACTGATACGGCACGAAGGCTGTCCCGTCCGAGCAGGTATGCGGGATGTTGGTCGCGCGGGTTGCCATATTTGAGCGTGCTAACGTGCTGGGCACTTCTCGGCAGAGATTCTCCTATCTAGATTCATTTTTTCATAAATGACTTACTGAAGACGGATCAGAGCCGCTTGCGCCCCAAGCATGTTCAGTCGATAGAAGAAAGATCGTCTGGGATATCGAGAAGTCGCTTGTTAAGAAAATCAATAATAGTGTTTTATCCGACGGGCTAATTTTTTCCGTCTTCACTTGGCGTAGCCTCTCGTTCAAGGCTCATCGATCATCCGAAGCGCCCAATTTTTTTGCTTTTACTGAATCCACACTGGAGCGTCGCCATGCATATCAATCGCATCTGTAAAATTCTCGGAATCGAAAAGCCGGTTATTCAGGCTCCTCTCTCATGGTTGACTGACGCGCGTCTAGTCGCGGCTGTTGGCAATGCTGGTGGCCTGGGAGTCCTCGGCCCCAATGCAGGCTTAACTGCCGAGACCGCAGTATCGACACCGGATGAGACCGCCGAAAAGATGCGCGACGAAATCAGAAAAACAAAATCGCTCACAGATAAGCCGTTTGGCGTTAACTTGATCCCGACGCCGGGGAACGACATTTGGACTCCGCATATCCTGAAAGTGATGAAGGAAGAGGGTGTCAAAGCGACCCTATATACCGGCTACGGTGAAGGAGCGGTAATTCCAAAATTGTTTGACGAATTAAAGGAGGCCGGGATCAAAATCATCTACCGCGACCTTAACCCTACGCCGGAAAACACTCGACTCGCCGAGAATGCTGGTGCTGATATTATTGTCGCTACTGGTTTTGACGAAGGAGGTACTCTGCCTGGCACGGCCCTTGGCACCTTCTCTATTGTTCCACTGATCGTCGATGCGGCAAGAGATGTACCCGTCTTGGCCGCCGGTGGGATCTCCGACAAGCGCACGGCTCGGGCAGCGCACGCCTTGGGTGCCAGTGGAGTTTCCGTGGGTTCCGCGTTTATTGGCACCGTGGAAAGCCGCGTTCCTCAATCTGTAAAGGACAAGATTGTCTCTTCCAACGGGCTTGATTTGCTTCTCTTCCGCACAATGCCTGATTACTACCGATCCCTGCCCGGAAAACTGGCGCATAAATTAGTAGAGTTGGATAAAGCGGGCGCCAGCAACGAAGAGCTTGGCAAGCTGATGGGCGGGCTGCGTGGTTTGCGAATTGGTATGCTGGAAGGCAATACTGACGACGGCTATATTTCGCTCGGAACAGGTATTGGAAACATTCGTCGCATCAAGACTGTTGCCGAAGTGGTGGATGAGCTGGCCGTATAACTCATTCGCCTCTTAGGGTGAATTATCCGATCTGACGTTCCTCATTACTGGAATTGCGAAATTAGCTTTCGCTACCAATTTTCACCCCGTCTTCTAACGCACTCGCTAGGAGGCGGGGCAAAGGAGCTTGGGAAGTTAAGACAAGTCTAAGGGTATCGAGCGGCTAAGTTTGACTTTCTATCCAAGTATCGTCGATGCTCGCAAATCTCTCCACTAACCAGTTGAAGAAAATTTGAATGTGAGGTGCTAAATGGCTGCGTGTCGGATAGATAAGCGATATAGGGCGGGGCGCCGGTTTAATATCCTCAAGAATCGCAACTAGTGCACCGCTGGCAAGATGTTCATCGACGGCTATGCCGGGGGCTTGGATAATGCCGAATCCCGCTAAACCACACCGAATATACGCTTTCGACTCGTTGGCGCTTATGCTTCCGCGGCCGGTATAGGTACGATCTTCTCCGTTAATACTGAAGTTCCATGGCAATGGGCGGTTGCTCATGCCAGATACGAAACTTACGCTTCGATGGCTCGGAAGATCCTCGATTGAGCTAGGGTTTCCGAACTCCGCAAGATAGCTTGGCGACGCGCAAGTCACCATTACCGCGTTGCCGATCCTCCGCGCCACCATGCTGGAGTCTCGTAGTTCGCCGATTCTCAATGCACAGTCCACCCCTTCTGAAATCAAATCGACCGCACGGTCAGTGACCCCCAGAATGAGCTCAATACCAGGGTGAATTTTGTGAAATTGCATTAATAAATCTATGAACTTCTGCTGTGCGAGTGCGGCAGATATATTTAAGCGTACCCTGCCTGTGGGCGGGGCGCCGGAAGTACCGAACATCGTCGAAATCTCTGATACGCTCCGAAGAATCTCTTCGGCTCGTTGGTAAAAGCTCTCGCCTTCTTGGGTGAGGCTGACCTTTCTTGTCGTTCTCTGGAAAAGTCGGACGCCGAGCTTATTTTCAAGCTCTTGAATCGCCACCGTCACTTGAGGGCGACCAATTTCCATCGCATCGGAGACCTTTGTGAAACTTCCGAGCTCTGCCAATTTCGAGAACACACGCATTAATTGAATAAATTCCATCCGTCTCTCGCTTTTTTTCTAGAGCAAAACAAGGTGATCTGCGGCACCCGATTCCATTAGATTGCTTGAACTGGTCCATCTCGCGGTATCGACTCCTGCATTCCGGTTTTTTCCTCACGCCTTCATGATCTCAACCAACGCTCTAAGCCCCGCTGATTGATGTTTGCGGCTGGGGAAATAGAGAAACACGCTTTCGTCGATGGTGCACCAGTCTTCGAGGCAGCGGCGCAGTCGGCCATCGTGCAGATACGGTGCGGCGCGATCCTCCCATATGTATGCGAGGCCCAGCCCCCTTGCCGCCGCATCCGCCATCAACTCCTGGCTATCGACCGTCAGGGGACCAGCGACCTCGACCTTCACTATCTCGCCCTCCTTGGCGAACTCCCAATTAAAGGTAGTCCCGCTCGGAAAAGCATATCGAATGCAATCGTGGTCATGCAGATCGTGAGGTGCCATGGGAGGTGGCTTCCTCTCGAAGTAGCTTGGTGAACCGACTACGGTAAATCGAAACTTTGGCTTGATTCGCACCGCGATCATGTCCTGCGACAGGCGCTCACCGAAGCGAATACCTGCATCAAAACCTTCCTGCACGATATCGACTAATGCGTCGGTGGCAACGATTTCCAACTTCAGCCCAGAGTTGGCGGCCAAGAGTTCCATTGCGTCACCCAACACATAGGGCGCGATCGAGTTTGGAACATTTAACCTGATAGTGCCGAACGGTGTGGCACGGAACGAGTTCAACCCATCCAAGGCGCTCCGCATGTCAGCTAGTGCTGGCTGCAACCGGGCATGCAGCGCTTCGCCTGCTTCCGTCAGAGACACGCTGCGCGTGGTGCGATGAAAAAGACGCACACCCACGCGGCCCTCAAGGCTGCGTATCGAATGACTTACCGCCGAAGCGGACGTCCCTCGTTCCGTAGCTGCTTGGCGGAAGCTCAGGTGCCTTGCGACTGACGCAAATACGGCCAACTCGGCGAGTTCTGCGTTCTCCATTGGTGAGCCTCATTCATCATCGTAACAAATATTGGCTACTTTATCATATCAATCAAACGCTCCAGAATACCGTCAAAGAAATGAGCAGGAACCCTATATCTCGCTTCTTTACGGTCTAACCATTTGAATCTGGAGAAAAAAATGAGCATTAAAGTCTCGCCCCGGACGCTTTCCGGGAAGGTCGCGTTGATCACCGGCGCAAGCTCCGGTATCGGCCGAGCTACTGCCATCGAGCTCGCTCGCCGTGGCGCCAAAGTGGTCGTCAGTGCGCGACGTCGTCCTGAAATCGAAGCGCTCGCGGCCGAGATCCGGAACGAAGGCGGTGAAGCGACGGCCGCTGTTGCCGACATCAACATCGAGCAGGACGTGATCGATCTAGTCACCACGACGATCTCGACCTATGGCCGGATCGACGTCGCTTTCAACAATGCTGGTACCGAAGGCGAGTTCACGCCGTTCGTGGAGCAGTCGAACGAGGTCTACGACACGATCTTCAATGCCAACGTCCGTGGCGTCTTCTGGTCGATGAAGCACGAGGCGAAGGCCATGCTGGCGCAAGGCGGCGGCACCATCATCAACAACGCGTCGATGGGCGGCGTGATTGGCTTTGCCAACGCTGGTCTCTACATCGCCAGCAAGCATGCAGTACTGGGGCTGACCAAGACCGCATCGATCGAATTGTTCAAGCAAGGCGTGCGCGTCAACGCCGTTAATCCCGGAATCATCGACACGCCGTTCCAGGACCGCATCTGGCCGAGCACTGAAGCGAAGGACGCTTTCGCGGCCTCGACCGTTCCCGGTCGGGCAGGCTTGCCGGAAGAGGTAGCGACCGTGGTGGCGTTCCTTGCTTCCGATGATGCGTCGTTCGTGTCGGGCCACGGCCTGCTGGTCGACGCCGGATATTCGATTGCCTGATCGAAGACGACCTGCCAGACATCCGGCGTGTCCATCCCGATTACAACGTCATCCCGTGCCGGGATAAGCCGCTGAATACTCAAACCTTTTAGGAGAATCTGATGAATCACTTCAAGAAGTACATCCTTGGCGCTTTCGTCGCCGCAACGGCAATCATTTCGTCGCAAAGCGCGTTGGCCCTTGATATCAAGGCAGGGCCTACCGGCGAAGTTGCTCTCGTCGTCAACTTCGACGTGAAGCCGGGCGCCGAAGCCGAGTTCGAGAAGGTTTTCCAGCGTTCAGTCACTTGCTCCCGCCTGGAACCTGGCAACGTGACTTTCAATGTCCACAAGGTCCTCGGCGCCGAGCGTAGCTATGTTCTCTACGAGATCTGGCGCAACAAGGAGGCTTTGGATAGCCACTTCGAGCGTCCCTATACCAAGGCACTCTTTGCGATGTTCGAGCGGAACCTGGCGCGTCCGCTCACGGAAGGAGCGGGCGGCCTGCACTTCGTCGCCGACCTCGCCCCGGCGCCGCGCCCAGCGCCCGCGACGACGGACCCCACCTCTGTCGCCGAATGCCGTTGAGCTCAGGAGACGAGCGCACCCGGGAAGCTGGATACACCCACGCGCGCTGCCCTGACTAAAGGCTGCAGGATGCCGCTACTTGGAGGCACGCAGCGTAATTCTACTGATTCGGAAGAAGATCATGACCGCACAATCCACGCGCGCCACACCGGTGCCGACATACGGCGTACAACTCACGCTCATCGCATTCATTCGAGCCAAGCCCGGTCTCGGTGACGAACTGGGACGCCGTCTCGGCACCCTGGTCGAACCCTCGCGCGCCGAGGCTGGCAACATCAATTACGACCTGCATCGCTCGAATGACGATCCGGATGTCTGGGTGCTCTACGAAAACTGGAAGGCAGAAGCTGATCTGACGTTGCATTTCGAGCAGCCCTACATGAAGGCATTCGTCGCGGCACTTCCCGAAGTGCTGGAAGGTGAAATGGATCTGCGCCGTTGCGCAATGGTCACCAATATCGCCGGATAACCGACGCAACTTAAAACCCAATTAAAAAGGATCGGAAAAGTGAAGCTCTTCGAACCTGTTGCGCTGCGCGACGTGACACTGCGCAACCGTTTGGTCGTTTCTCCGATGTGCCAATACTCGGCGCAGGGGGGCTATGTTAACGATCATCACCTCATCAATCTCGGGCGATTCGCTATGGGCGGCTTTGGCCTGATCATGGTCGAAGCGACGGCGGTCGTTCCCGAGGGCCGTATCACCCATGGCGATCTCGGCCTCTGGTCGGACGATCACATCCCCGGCCTGCGGCGCATTGCGGAGGCGCTCAAGATGTACGGCGCCGTGGCAGGCATCCAGATCGCGCATGCCGGACCGAAGGCGGCCAGCCAGCGGCCTTGGCAAGGCAACGGCGCCCTCGATGACAGCGACTTCCAGCGCGGCGAGCAACCGTGGCCTGTGGTCTCTGCCTCCAACAAGCCGTATGCCGATGGCTGGTTAAAGCCTACGGCTTTGACAAACGCGACACTGGCCGAGGTTAAACAGGCTTTCGTCGACGCGGCGCGACGTGCCGACGCAGCCGGCTTCGATGTGATCGAGGTGCATTGCGCGCACGGCTACCTGCTCAACAGCTTTCTGTCGCCTGTGACCAACGACCGAAAGGATGAGTACGGCGGCGATCTCGAAGGCAGAATGCGTTTTCCCTTGGAGGTCGTACAGGCAGTGCGGGCGATCTGGCCGGAGGATAAGCCGCTCTTCGTGCGGGTCTCTGCCGTCGATGGCCTACGTGAGGGCATGTCTATCGAGGATACGATAGTCTTTGCCCGTCGTCTCAAAGCGCTCAGCGTAGACATCGTCGACTGCTCGTCGGGAGGTATCGCCCCGCGCTACGAGTACCCGTCGAGCTATGGCTACCAGGTTCCCTACGCTCAGAAGGTGCGCAGCGAAGCAGGCATCGGCACCGCTGCGGTCGGTCTGATCATCAATGGTCGTCAAGCGGAAGCTATCGTGGAAAGCGGCCAGGCAGATCTTGTCGCGATCGGCCGAGAGGCGCTGGCCGATCCGAACTTCGCTCTACATGCCGAAGCCGAACTTGGCACTGTTGACCCCAAAGCCCCATTCGCCTCGTGGCCCACACAGGTTGCCTGGTGGCTTCAGGGGCGGTCGGTACAGATCCAGACATTCAGTGGGCGGTCGTGAACAACGGCATGCGCACTACGGCCGAGACGAGTACTACCTTGCGAAGTATCGTGGCTGCGTTGCCGTCCCCGTCGATTGCATGAAACGTTCCTAGACGGACACCGCATTCGTCCAGGAACGGATCATGTCCACTCGGCCGATCTGATGCGTGAGGTCTTTGAGCACTTTTCGCGCGCTCCTTTCGGGAACTGCGCTTGATCAACCCCTGGCGTCCAGGCGCGGCCTGACTAGTCATCTAAGGCGCCACACATCTTTAAGGATACAGATATGGAGTACGTGAAATTCGGCAGGACGGGAATGGATGTGTCGCGCTTGGTGCTCGGCTGCATGAGCTTTGGCGATGCTTCGCGCGGCGATCACGCCTGGACACTGGACGAAGCCGCCAGCCGGGAGATCATTAAACAAGCGCTGGAGGCTGGCATAAATTTTCTGGATACGGCGAATGCCTACTCCGATGGTACGTCGGAGGAAATCATTGGCCGAGCGATCAAGGACTACGCTCGGCGCGACGAGATCGTATTGGCAACGAAGGTGTTCATGCGCATGCACGCTGGCCCGAACGGTGCCGGACTGTCACGTAAGGCGATCTTCGCGGAAATCGACAACAGCCTGCGACGGCTGGGCACTGATTACGTGGATCTGTACCAGATCCATCGCTGGGATTTCGATACACCGATCGAAGAAACGCTGGAGGCCCTGCACGATGTGGTGAAAGCAGGTAAAGCTCGATACATTGGGGCGTCTTCCATGGCGACATGGCAATTTGCCAAGGCAGTCTACACTTCTCGCCTCAATGGATGGACGCCCTTCGTCAGCATGCAGAATCACCTGAACCTGTTGTACCGCGAGGAGGAGCGCGAAATGCTGCCGTTCTGCCGCGATCAGGAGCTGGCGGTAATCCCATGGAGTCCCTTGGCGCGCGGTCGTCTCACTCGGGCATGGGATGAGACCACCAGTCGACTGGAGACCGACAAGATCGGACGATCACTCTACGTCGAAAGCGACGCTCAGATCGTTGAGAGAGTCGGAGCAATCGCGCAGGCGCGCGGAATTCCTCGAGCTCAGGTCGCGCTCGCCTGGCTACTCCAGAAACCGGGTGTCACGGGACCGATCATCGGCGCCACCCGCGCGCAACACCTAGTGGATGCCGTCGCCGCGCTGTCGGTGAAACTGACCGATGAAGAGATCAAGGACTTGGAGGCTCCATATACACCTCATGAAGTCAGCGGCATTACGGTGATCAGGTAATTTGCGAGCGAGGACGAGACAGCTAGCTGAGGACATGAATTCAGCCATCTGGCTGCTGTGCGGCCTATGGCTGCTGGGATCTATGGGTGGGGTGCTACCGGCCCGAACAACATCCTGTAGTAGGCCTTGCCATCGCGCAGATGCGAGTCGAATGTGAAGTTCTTTGCCAACATAATGTCCATGTCCTCGCGGGTGATCCGCATAACGTAGCTGTGTTCAGTCGTGACTAGTCGCCAAGTGCCGCTGGCTTCGTTCGCACTGAACCACTTTCCTGGATCGGCATGGCCGGCCGGGTGCGAGTGGCCGTTCTCCTCCAACTGCCAGCGTCCGTCGAGCAATATCCAGATCGAGTCATCGGTCATCGCAGAATCTCCTGGTCCGGATGCGATGACTGTTCCTGGGGCGGTCTCCCATTCGCGCGAATGATCGATTGTCCAGCGTAATTGCGATGTGTTGAGCGACGTGAAGAACGGGGTATGACGCAAGAGGTGCAAGTAGGTGACGGAGGGCTTCATCATGGAGGCGACCTGGGTGGTGTGGCACGGTGCCACGGACAGCGCACACCCGACCGTGAGCAAGGAAAACAAGATCGAGAGAGAGCGGCGCATCATGATTGAACGTCTTATGGGGCTTCAGCGACGCGATGTCACGGCGAGCTTAACTGCCAGTGCTAGGAATACTGTTCCCGCGAACCAGTTCAAACAGCGCTGCAGGCTAGTCGAGCGGATGAACGTCTGACCAACTGCGCCGGCTGTCCAAGCGATGCCAGCGAAGACCACGAGGGCTGCAACCGCAAAAACCAGCCCCAGCACGGCAATTTGCAGCGCGACTTGGCCCCGCTCGGGGGTAACGAACTGCGGCAGAAAGGCCAGAAAAAACACGATCACCTTAGGATTGCTCAGGTTCATGGCGACACCCTTGGCATACGATTGCCTTGTGGAGTGCGTTTCCAGCTTCGATGTCTCTGTGACGCCTACTGGTGCCCGAAACGCTTGCCACGCGAGGAAGGCCAGATACGCTGCACCGAGGGCCTTGAGAATGGTGAAGGCCGTGAGCGAGGCCGTCAGAACGGCGCCAAGTCCCGCGGCCACTAGAGCAGTGTGGGCCATCAGGCCGGTACATAGGCCCAATACGGTGGCAAGACCGGAGCGCACACCGTAGCGGGCGGATTGGACGAGGACGAAGAGATTGTCTGGCCCCGGCGTGAGCGCCAGCAGTAGCGAGATGCCGGCAAAGGGCAACAACGTGTCGACGGATGGCATAGCTGCGCTCCAAAGCAGGGGTTTTCGATACCGATCGTCAGCCACGCCCACTTTTGAGGTGGAGTGGTTTATGGCCTATTACGTAATGACGCGCGGCTTGAACTGGGCGGACAGTCCGATCCGATGCAGTTCTATGAGCGGACGAGGCCCAATAGCGCGAAGCCAGAGTCCGCACCGTCCTAAGCAGGATCGATGTGCAAGCGAAGCGACCGCTTGCCGAAGGTATACCGAATATTTTCACGGTGGCCGCCGCCATTAGGACGGCTTCACGATTCTGGCTGGCACGTAGTGCGAGACCCATCCCGCCGCCGAGCCGATCGTGCTAGCGCCCAGGAGATGCGCCAGGCTTTCGGCGGACGGTTCCAGGTGTGCGGCGAACCACGCGACCAGGCCGAGGAAGTAGCCCAGCAGATTGTTTAGGATTGGCATGCCGCGCATGGCAACCACGAGCAGTGCGACGACAAACACTACGACAGGCAGTGCCAAGCGTGGCCCAAGGATAGATCCCACGTGCGGCAGGCTGAATGCCGCAATCGCACCAATCGTCAGGCCCAGTCCGACGCAAGCGAGATTTTCAAAGGCGCTTCGCGTATTCATACCGCGCGTGAAGAATGCAATCCAGCCGATGAACATGGCCCAGACGGGCAGCGAAAGTGCCGCACTACTTGCTGCCGCGACGGCGGCCGTGACAGCGGCAACGAGAGTTGTGACGATGAAAGAAGTGGGAGATTGGCGAGCGTGGCTCATGGGATGCTCCAAGATATTAGGGTTTAATTGGGCAAGTCACCGGTCGCGCACCCAAGGAAGGAAACAGCGATCGGCGACTCATTCGGGGTTGGATCGTTCAATTGGTCCGCGGCTTGAGCAGGTCGGAGAGTCCTACCCGGTGCAACATCTCGGCACGCACGCGGTCCAGCACGGTGAAGCCGACGTCTGCGCCGTCCTGGGTCGGATCGATGTGCACGCGGAACGGACGCTTGCCGAACGGCGCATCGACGACCTTGACGATTGCTTCGGCCACCAGGCCCGCATCGGCATCCGCCGGCACGATCTCGGCAAAGGCCTTCTGCACCTGTTCGCCGAAGCCTGCGTATGGACCGGCCTCGTACTCGGCCACGCGCGCGGCATCGGCCGGCGTGCCGGTATGGGCGAAATGGTTGGTGCCGCTGGTGAAGGCGCCGGGCACGATGATCGAGGTCTCGATGCCCCAACGCGACAGTTCGCGCGCGTACTGCACGGCAATCGCATCCATCGCCGCCTTGGCGCCGAAGTATGGCGCCAGATACGGCGGCGTGCCGCCGGCCGAACTGCTGCTGGACACCCACACCAGCAACCCCTCGCGCTGGCGGCGCAGATGGGGCAGCACGGCGCGGTTGACGCGCTGCGTGCTCAGCACGTTGACGTCATAGAGTTGCGCGTACTGTTCGGGCGTGAAGGCTTCGGCTGGACCGAACACCATGTGTCCGGCGTTGTGCATCAGCACGTCGATGCGGCCGGCCTCGGCGATGATGCGCGCCACGGCGGCATCAGCCGAGTCCTGTGATTGCACGTCCAGTTCGACCGTGCGCAGGTCCACGCCGTTGTCCTGCGAGAAGGCGGCCATCTGTTCGACGACTGCGGCGTTGCGGCCGGCGGTGTTGCGCATCGAGGCGTAGACGGTGTGGCCGGCGCGGGCCAGTGCCTCGGCAGTCAGGCGGCCGAAGCCACTGGAAGCGCCGGTGATGAGGATGATCTTGCTCATGAAACTTCTCCTGATGGGAAAGACTGCGGATTCGGGCGGCGGGGGAGCCCGCGGTCAGACCATCCCGCCGTTGGCGCGCAGAACCTGGCCGTTGATCCAGCCGCCGGCCGGACTGGCCAGGAAGGCCACCGCATGTGCGATGTCATCCGGCGTACCCAAGCGTTCCAGCGGGTTCATCTTCGACATGCGCTCGATCAATTCAGGGGACTTGCCGTGAAGGAACAGATCGGTCGCGGTCGGACCAGGCGCCACGGCGTTGACCGTAATCGAACGGCCGCGCAGCTCCTTCGACAGGATGGCGGTCAGCGTCTCCACTGCAGCCTTGGTCGCGGCATAGACGCCATAGTTCTCCAGCCTCAACCCGATTACGCTGGTGGAGAAGTTGATGATCCGGCCGCCATCGCGCAGGCGGCGCGATGCGAGGCGCAACGTGTTGAAGGTGCCTTTCAGGTTGACGGCGACTTGGCTATCGAACAACGCGTCGTCGCTATCGGCAAGCGGCGCGAGCTTCATGATGCCGGCGTTATTGACGAGAACGTCGATGCCGCCGTAGGCCGCTTCGGCACCGTCGAACAGGCGCGACACGGCGGCCGCATCGCTGACATCGGCCTGGGCACTGATCGCGCGTCCGCCGGACTTCTCGATATCGGCGACCACTTGTTCGGCCTCGGTCGCATTGCCGGCGTAGTTGACAACGACGGTGAAGCCATCCGCGGCCAGACGTCGGGCAATGGCCGCACCGATGCCACGCGAAGCGCCCGTCACTAGGGCAATTTTCTCTTGGGTAGTCATGGAAGTTCTCCTTTCAGACCGCGGGGATCGCGGCGTTAGAAGAACTATGCAATCTCCCTGGCTAGAGATAATCGGTGTAAAGTGCACATCACTATTTCTTGAGGACGAACAATAGGCAATCTGGGGAACATGTCATGGATCGTTTGGATGCACTAAGGCTCTTTGTGCGCATCGTGGAGCGGCGCAGCTTCACGTTGGCGGCAAACGACTTGGAAATCCCTCGCTCGACAGCAACGAAAGTAGTCGCCGAGATGGAGGCTAGGCTGGGTGCGCGGCTGCTACAGAGGACCACACGCGTGGTGCGTCCAACGCTTGACGGTGAGGCTTTTCACCAGCGATGCGTCCGCATCCTGGACGACTTGGAGGACGCGGAAGGAGCCTTTCTTGGCGCGCAACCCAAGGGGCAGTTGCGTGTCGAAGTACAGGGTACTCTCGCCCGCCACTTTCTCATGCCCGGCTTACCAGCGTTTTTCGAGCACTATCCGGACATCGAACTCTCGATGAGCGAAAGCGACCGCTGGATCGATCTGGTGCAGGAAGGCATGGATTGCGCGCTGCGCTACGGCAGGCTGCCGGACAGCGATCTCGTCGCGCGGCAGGTGGCGATGCTGGAACGTGTGACCTGCGCCACGCCCGGCTATCTGAAGAAGTTCGGCACGC
Source organism: Pandoraea sp. LA3 (assembly GCF_022696215.1). NCBI lineage: Bacteria > Pseudomonadati > Pseudomonadota > Betaproteobacteria > Burkholderiales > Burkholderiaceae > Pandoraea > Pandoraea sp. LA3. The sequence continues at coordinate 71,786 of NZ_PTPY01000020.1, forward strand.
CGACCGATGTCGCCTCCCTCTCCGGGCATCGTATGGTGGGCATTCGCCTGATTTCGAGTGGCAACTTGATGCCGCTCGAATTCACCGGCGGCGAGGCGCACGAGAGCATCACGCTACCGGCCACACTATCGGTGACAGGACCGGAAAGCTATCTGGCCGGAACACGGCTTGGTTTCGGTCTAGCGCAGATGCCGCGCTTCCATATCGATGAAGACCTCAAGCGCGGTAGCCTCGTCCCCGTGCTGCGCGAACGCCCACCGCCGTCGGCGCCTGTGTCGCTCGTCTATCCGCGCAACCGGCAATTGTCGCCACGGGTACGAGTGTTTCTCGACTGGGCAAGCAATGAGTTTAAGATACGTGGCGCATCCCGCTGAGTGCTTGTCTCTACGTGGTGCTATCTGTGGACGCCTCACATGTAGTCGACCAGTCCAGCGCCCGCGAGAGTTCGCCATGGAGAAGTCGTAGACTAATTGGCACGTTGGCGCGACATGTTTCAAGACTCCGCTCGAAGTCTCATCGCATCCTGCATAGGGGGCGCACCGAACAGCCTCTTATATTCACGATGGAACTGCGACTGGTTGTCATAGCCCACCATCGAAGCAACGACCCCCACATCGCTTGCGCGCTTAAGCATAAGACGGCGCGCTTCGAAGAGTCGCAACCGTTTCTGATATTGCAGAGGACTCAGTGCCGTCGCTTCTTTGAAATGTTGATGCAATGAGGAAACGCTCATGTTTACGTGCTCTGCCAGATCGTCGATCCTCATAGGTACATCGAAGTGAGCCTTAATCCACTCGACAGCCTTGGCCACTTTGAAAGCGCGACTGTCGGCCACTAAAGCGTGACGCAGGCGCATCCCCTGACTGCTCATCAGCAGCCGATAAATGATTTCCTGCTCGATCAATGGCGCCAGTACTGGGATGTGCTTAGGCGTGTCAAGGAGCCTAGCCAGCCGGTATGCGGCATCCAGCAAATCCAGCGATAGATCCCCTACGCTGATGCCGAGCCCGAGCGGGGTCTCATCGGGAGGCGGCAGTTCACGAGTGGCAACCAGATGTGCGACCTTTTCCATGTCAATCTCAAAGGAGAAGCACAGGTAAGGTTTTTCGCGGCTCGCTTTGGTCACTCGCCCGATGATCGGGATATCAATCGATGTGACCAAACACCGTTCAGAGTCGTAGTCGTAACTCATATCGCCCGCAGTAACAGTCTTTGCTCCTTGCGCGGCGAAGATAAGTGCCACTTTGCTGAAGGCTGACTCTTCCTTCGACGGTGCGGAGAAGCGCCAGAACGTCAGAGATGGGATCGCAACGCGATGCTCGCCATCGATGGGCGAGAAGCGCTCCACGATCGAGGCAAGCTCACTGGTGATGGTCTCCCGGGAGGTCAGCGGCGTTTTATGATCTAGTAGATCCATACTATTTTAGTCTAGGAATGTGCCATCACAATTTACACAATACTGGCTATCCATGCTCCAAGAAGTCTACAAATTCGGAGAATAGTACTTAATTCTCGGAGGATCATGGAGTTACATTCAAGGCTTCGGATCGAGAATTTTGTGTGCGCGGACCAGCGGTCGACTCGCTACTCCTCGGGCGGAGATGCTTCCGTGCCGCCTCGAAGCTTTCACTGATGGAGCTCTGAAAGCGGGTCAGATAGCCGAGGAACGAACCTGTACCGACAGGTATGGGTTGTCTGGCGGGATTTCCTCAAACAGCCCCGAAGGGGCATTCAAGAGGTAGCCGTGCAAGCGGCGCGCCTTGCGCGGGCCGGTCACATCGCACGTCCAGATGTTGAGGCCGCTCGCCTGCTTGCGATGCAGATGCAACCGTTCGAACTGTTTCTGAACCCACTGCCAGTCGGCCGCGTTCTCCAGCCCTGCCAGGCTGGCAACCTGCGGATATTCCTGGGCATACCGCTGAAACAGGCCAGGACTGACTAGAAAGGCCGTGCCGTCCACGGTATGCACCAGCGCACGTGCGTCGTTGATGATGAGTTTGCGGCTTGAGATGGCTTTCTTGAGCCAATCCATGAAGTGCTCGCCAGACACTTGGGCTTTGTTCGGAACAGTGACCTTCTGCTCCGGAACAATAATTTGCTGCGTCGCATCCCCAGTTAATGCAACTGGCGCAGATTCAAACCTTTCCGTAATGGGCTGCATGTCAGGGCCTAGCAACCCAAGCAGCACATCGACGCCGTCAGCAGTCGGTGCCGTTATGGATTGAGCCGGAGCGGCGGGTGCTGGCATCTCAGCGCTACCTCCTGATGCAAACTCGCCTGTTATCTCTATCTGTGGCGCCGTCGCAGTAACGGTGTCCACCTGGATCGTGCCGCTGAATGGCGTAGGCCGCTCGGTCGCGTCCCAGATCAAGGCGGGGGTGAGACGTAACAGAGTGAACGAATGGGACCAGCCGGTGGCGCTGGTCACGGTGGCGCGCCAGATCGCTTTGCCGTCCGATGTAGTCTGCAGCATGCCGTGATCCTGAAGCACGTTGAACACGGCGGTGTTGTTCGCGGGGATGCCGTCGATGCCTTGGGACAGTAGATGCGCACGGAGCTTATCCGAGACCGTCTTGCTTACCAGCCATAAGGAATCCTCGGTGAGCCAGCCATCGGAGGCTTCCGGCTGGTTCAGCTTCAACTCTTCCTTGAGCAGGTAGCGCAACCCGTCCAGCAGCTTGCGCTGCAGTGCGTGCTTGGGTGCGGCCATGGCGCGGGCCGGGTCGCCACCCAGTTCCTGCGCCACCGAAGCACGATCAGCCTGTACGACAAGCTCGCCCAGCATGCCGGCATGCTCGTACTGCCCAGCCAATACGTAGAGCAGCGGCGCCCACAGGGCGGGGTAGCGACTGAGCCAGTCCAGAAGCTGGGCGTCCAACAGTTGGCGATATAGCAGGCCTGTTGCGGCACTGTGCAGCCGGTACTCGCGGTCCTCGCGGTAGCGGAAGCGGTACGGCTGGCGCAGGGGGCCGTGCCAGGGGTGCCAGGTGCTGCCGTCGGCCAGTTCGACGTGCAGATCGACAGCGAGCTTACCGATGTCGTGCAGCAGTGCCGCGTAAGCCACGGCGGCGGTCCAGGCTTCAGATTGCGCCGCCTGGTCCTCGGGGGTGCTGCCGGCCGGCAGGAGGTGCGACTGACGCAGCTTGAGGGCGTAGGCAACGATCTCCAGGCCGTGGTCCAGCATGCCACCGGGGTATGCGTGGTGATGGGCCTCCGATGCGGGAAACTGCTGGACCAGCTCGGCGTAGCGCTCCAGCGGTGCGCCATAGAGGGTGGCGAACTGCTTGCGCGACAGCGACGTGCGCTGCCAGATGTGTTCCAGCAGCTTCTGCCGGCGTGGTGTTGCCAGTAGCGAGGCGGCCGTCTCGGGCCGCAGTCGCCCTTTCGGGAGGTCGGTGGGGGGCGCTGGCGACGGAGGGGCAGCGACCGGGGGCCGTTTTCGCTGGAATAGAGAAAGCATGCGGGTGTCCTGGTGGCGAGCCGACCGGGAGGCCTTTTGGCCTTTTCGAGGTAGGGCCTTTCCCCTTGCACCCCATTCCCTTGTCGTTTCGGCCTTTGGCCTTTAACCGTTTCGGTATAGCGGGGCCAAGGTTGTGGCTCCAGCTTCAATGTGGAACCCGCATGAATGGATTGGAGGGAGACCCGGCGCTGGCCTCGGCCTATGCTGCGGGGACGCTACCCCTGGCAGGTTGGCTCCCATCTGGGAGACTAAGTTGACAAACGAGACAAATGAGACTAGAGTGAATCCTGTCTCAAACCTACCTGGGAGATGACCATGCCCACCGCCATTGAATTCATTGCCAACCGTCTGCCGCGCGTCACCGTGGAGGATGTGCGTCGTTTCGCGGGTACCGTTGAAATCCGGGATGCACCGGCTTTCGCGGCCGAGTTGCAGGCGTTCATTCACGAGCGCGTGGAGGCGGTAAAACTGCCTGCTAGCCTCGAAGGCGAAACGGTGGAGCAGGCCTTGAAGCGCAAGACGGCGGCGCTGCGCGCCGAGACGCGCTGGGCACCTGGCGAAACTGACATCCAGCGTGGCCGCGCCGTGTTGCTGGAAGCCTTCGGCCAGCCGCACAATCTGCCGATCCCCGAGTTCGCTAAATTGGCGGATAAGTCGCGCGCGCAGATTTACAAGGACATCGTTGCCCGTCGGCTGCTGGCGCTGAACGTGGGGCCGCGCGGCCAGAAACTGCCCGACTGGCAACTCGACCCGGTGAAGCAGCAGTTGACGCAGACCGTGCTCCAGGAGGTCGATGGCATCGACCACTGGACGATCTACCGCGCGCTGTCCGAACCGCTCGAAGGCCTGGGCGGTCGCTCGCCGGTGGATGCGGTGACGCATGGCACGATCGACGACGTGGCCGAGGCCGTGTTCAACGTGCTGGGCGTTCAGGTGCATTGAAGCGAGACCGCCATGAGCCACGAGCTGCCTCCGTTCCTGATCGATGCCGGTGAACTGCTCCAGCATGTGAGCCGCATCGCCTATCGGGGCAGCCCGCTGTACTATGGACGCAGCAGCACCAATCGCTACGATGACCCGGCGCGGGTCTACGGCGTGCTCTATCTGGGGCGCGACCTGCCCACGGCGCTGATGGAGTCAGTGTTTCACAAGCATCAGTGGCTTGATGACGCGAAGCGCTCGATCGCATTGAAAGAAGTCCAGGGCAGGATGGTGCGCGCTGTAGGGGTGGTGGCCGACGTGCTTCTGGCCGATCTCACGGCACCGGGCGTCATGGCGGGCTACTTTGGCCTGAACCTGGAGCAGTTGGCCAGCCGCGACTACACGCACACGCAGCAGGTGTCCGCTCAGGTGCATGCGCTGGTCGGCGACGACGGCCAACCTCTGTTTGACGGAGTGCTCTATCCGTCGCGCAACAACTATCCCGCCAAGAGCATCGCCCTGTTCGAGCGTGCGGGAGCGAAGGTCAGCGTCATCGAGGACATCGATCTGGTTGACCATGTGGATTGGCCGCGTTTCGTTGCCACCTACCGCATCGGCGTGGAACTCGACCCGGGCCCGGTGGAACCGGATGACGAAGCGTCCTGAAGCAGCGAGAAAACACATTGAAGCCTGAAACGGAATGAAGTGGAGCACCCTGGAATAGACATCCCTCAGTAGCAGGAGACGACCATGAACACCACAACTCGCACCAGCACCGCAGAACGTATCGGCCGCGCATTTGGCCGTGGATGGCGTGCCTATGCGCGTGGCGAACGGCGGGTATCGAATTGGTTGATGGCCAAAGGGGTGCCTTTGGTTGGTGCCACAGTGCTGCTGTGGGCGGTCAAGCTGGCTGTGCTGGGCGCGCTGCTCTACGTCGCCTTCTGGTTCGCACTCGTGTTGTTGGGAGTCGTGGTGGCGGGATGGGCGGCTGCTGCCAATACCCCGGATGAAGACGAGTGGCCTTTCACCGACCTCACCGAACTGCGCAAGACGCCGGGCTACGATCCCAACCTATACAACGATACGTCGCACGAGTTGTACACCGACGACTGACCGGCGCCGCGTTACTTCAGCTTACCTCCGGTGAGGGCCCCAGCGCCCTTACCGCCTGCTTGGCCGGCACTCTTGCTGCCATCCGAAAGCCCTTGGATGACGTGTCCGGCCCGAATCCCAACCCAAGTAAGGCTCGCAAGCCAAAAACCCGGCAAGACCAAGAACATCGTGCCCATGACGAACATCAGGAGCAGGTCGCCAAAGGCATTGTTCAACCCCACCAGCGGATCGAAGTTAGTGTGCGGCCGGTTCCAGCCGAAGCCCCACCCATAGAGCGCATCGAGAATGGTGCTGTCGATCCAGCGTGCGAGTTGGAACCAGAAATCGGTGAAGAACAGCGCGAACTGCACGACGCTGACGGTGACGACCGTCTTCAGGTCATAGGTGCCGACGACCAGCACGAGCGGGATGCAGATGACCAGCGCCATCTTGAGCAAGGCAAGCACCATGGGCAGCGCCTGGCGCACCACGTCCATGGCGGGAAATGCGGCAAGTGCCCCGACCGCCATTCCTACGTCCCCCGTGGCCCGCGTCACGATGTTCGGCAGGGTCTTGTCGATCTGGCCGCCGTAGTCGGTATAGACCGAACCCTGGTTGAGCTTCTGCTGTCGCGGTGAGGCGATGGTACGGACCACCGAATCGTCCACCTCGGTACGGCTCAGGAACCCGGCCCAGCCCGCCAAGCGATTCAATAGGCTGGGGGCCACCTGGCTCAGCAGCCGTGCTCGCAGGCCGTTGCTGCCATCGGCCCACCACTGCCTGCAAGTCGGGTAGCCGCCGCCACTGGCCACCTGCGCAAGCCCTGCGTCGCGAGTGTCGTCATAGGGCCATGACTCGCGCGCCGTGCTGGAGCGGTAGCTGTCGTAGTAGCCGCCGGTGTTCGTGAAAAACCTCGAACCGATCCAGGTCACGTCGTTCATTTGAGCTTCGTCCAGCTCCGGTCGCGCCATGAACAATTTAGCGCGTGCAGGCCCGTAGCAGTCGTGTGTGAAATCGGCCACTTCCTGAGCCAGCACCGGGTCGTTGATGCGGGTAGCGTCGATCTCCATGCGCATCTGTCGCAGGTCTGTTCCGCACGGGATCGCTGCCACCGAGGCACTGGTGACGGCGCGCGAGAGCGCGTGCATGAAGGCCCACCAGACCGGCACCTTGGCACTCTGGTTGTTGATGGTGCTGAAGGACTGGGACCAGCCGGTATCCGTGGGCTGCGGCACGCTGACCTGGCATTGAGCCGAGCGCGAGCTGTCGTACTGAATGGTGTTGAGGTCCACGTCGATGAAGGGGATGCCGGCGAACATCACGACCACGATGGCGACGAACACCCGGTTCTCAATGCGTGCGGCCGAGAGCACGCCCTTATTGCCTTCGTCAGCACCCTCCGCACGGGCCTTGAGCCATTCCTGCACGATGATCGCCACGAAGGGCAGTGCGAATACCCCGCTGGATACCAGTACCGCCCAGATGCCGTTGTTGACGATCCAGGACACGAGGGTGAGGTAGTACTCCAGGTAGTCGGTCGTGAAAAGCGTCATGGCTCGGATCTCCCCTCAGCCCTGCATCAACAGGCTGGCTTCAAGCGCCACGATGGCAATGACGCCGGCGATCTCGCTGCGCACCAGGCGGCGCCGCGCTTGCGCGTCGTCCTCGCGCGCCAGCAGTCGGCGACGCATCCAGACCCAGCCGTAGGCCGTCGCGCCGTACAGGCACAGCCGCCAGATCAGGAAGTAACCCGCTGTTGCCGCCAGCCAACGCCCCCAGCCTGCGACGCTTCCGACGAGGTAGATGCCAACGATGTTGGCGCCCACGGCGACGGCCGCGAGTACCACCGTCCACAGCAGCGCCTTCGCTGCGCGCCGGCTGAACAGCCAGCGCGGGCGCAGCCAAGCCGCACGCATCGGGCTCATGGCCGGCCTCCCGGATTGCCCTTCTGCAATTGATCGAGGCGGTCAGGCACCGGATCGCCTTCGTAGATCCCACGCGAGCCCGCCGCGCGCGTGCCGTGGCGCTGGATGATCGCCATGGGCGAATTGTTTGCCAGCTCCCGGCGCAGCTCCAGCTCGGTCTTGAGGTTGCGGATCTCGCGATCGAGCGTGTCGCTCTCGTGGTTCACAGCTTCCACGGCGAGCTGGTTGGCCGCCACGTTGGGCTCTTTCTTGCCGGTCAGCAGCGTGCGTTGCAGCAGTAGCGCTTTCTCCAGCACCGACGCCAGCGCAACCTCGGACGCCAGGCGCTGCGACAGCAGGTGCTGGTCCGGCTCGTCACGCAGCGCCTCGATCACGCCGCGCGTGATGGGCAGCGATGCACTGCCAGCTTCGCGCAGGTTCTCGGGAGTCGTGTTCTTCGCCTTGGACACCAGATCCTGGAGCGCCTGCAGCTTGGCGTCGTATTCTTCCTGGATCAGCGGCGTCAGCCCTACGCCGGGCGTCGTTTCGGTCTTGGTGCATGCATCGCATGTGCGCTGTTCCTTCTCGCCGAGCACGCGTGTGGCCCAATCGACGGCGGCCTGCGGCGAGTTCCAGGTCTGGCACGAGAGACTGCTACAACTGGTCGGTGCGATGGACGACGTATCGGTCACGCCGCGGCCGTTGACCAGGTTGTAGCCGGCACGAGTGACATCGCCGACGACCTTGATCGCGGGCTGGCCGGAGCCCCCCGCGTTACTGCCCCCGACCCACGGCACACCGTCATTGCCGCGGCGAGTCTCCGCCTGCTCGATGGCTGAGACCGCATCCGTGCTCGACACCGCATCGCGCAACGCCAAGCCTTCTGCCATCTGGCTCCAGCCGAGCTGCCCGCCCGCCGTCTCGGCCATCTTCTCCGCCATGGCACGGCATGTCAGCTTGGAACGGTCGAAATCGAGCCGTGCCTGCAACACGCCATTGGTAAGCAGGTTGTAAAGGCCCGGATCGGCCCGCTGAATGATCAGTGCCGGCAACGATGCCACCGCGCTGGTGGCGCTTTGGATCACCGATGACATGATTTGCTGGAAGCCGTTGGTGACGCCGTTGAGTTGATTTTTCAACGTGGTCTGGATGCTCATGTCACCGCAGATCAAGTTGCTGTTCCAGCCCACGCCGACCCCGAGAGAGCGCATGCCAGCCGCACGTCCCATCGACACGGCGTTTCCGCCGCCGATCGAGTACATAACGTCATCGCCGATGACACTGCCGCCGGTCTGATAGCCCAGTTGGCCCAAGGCCACACCGCTCGTCAGCGCGAGCCCACCGGCCAGCGCCAGGATGATATTCGTGCGACGTACCCGGGGGGCGAACGGATTGAATGCAGGACGGAACTTCATGGCACCACCTCAAAGGAAATCGACGCTGCCGAGAAACACCTGACCCCGGCGCTCGCAGCAGGCATACGGCCGCCAGAGCGCCCAGGCGTAGTCGCCTTGCTGAGCTTGCGTCAGGGAGCCATCGCGGGGAAACACCGCGCAGGACGAGGACAGGACAGGCGTGAGTTCCTGCCACTTGCCCGTCGAGGCATCGCCCTCCATGAGCGCGCCAGCCGGCCAGTAGCCATCACGGGAGTTGGCGAGCAGCGGTTGATAAACATGGATCTGCCCGCGGCGCGTGACGACATCGCCTGCGCGCTGGGCCACCACGGCGCCGGCCTTGTGGTCGTCGGTCTGGTGCAAGAACCCACCGCGGGGATACACGTTGCCCCAGAGGTTCATCGTGGTGCGTGCGCCGACCTCGCGCATGCCGGGAATCAGCGCTTCCGGGTAGGCCATCTCGGGCACGTTGTAGCGCCAGGCCAGCGTGTCCAGGGTGCTGAGCAAGTACGGCATGAACGCCGTGCCCGCACCTTCACAGAAGTAGCCTGAGGACGACACGAACTGGTTGAACACCTCGACCCCCGGGTGGCCGATGACGTCCGCGTTCTTGAACTTGGCGAGGTTGTTTTCGTGGTCTTCGTTCGTGGTGCCATCGCCGCCGGCTTGCGCCGACGGGTTGGATGTGCTCATCGCCCGGACTTCGATCCACGGGTTTTCGCCGGTGTTGCTGTAGCTGGAGACGACCGCATCGGGGATGTAGTGGCGGACTTTGATGGACGTGCGCACCGTGCAGCCACCCCAGGAGCAGAACAGCCAATAGCAGATGCCAACCACCCGGTATTCCAGGCAGTCTGGCGACATGACGGAAGACACGATGGTGGCGGTATTCAGGGCGTAGCTGCTCGTGGCGCCGACCAGTAGCACCGAGGCCACGACAACACGCAGACGGCGCAGCAGGTCAAATGGGCGATGGGTCACGGCTGCGTCCTCCGGTGCTGCTCGATGCGCGCGACTGCGCGGGCCACGTCCGGCTCGCCATAGACCACGTAGCGCTTGTCCACGACGACGGCCGGGATGCTGGTGATGCCCAGGCTCCATGCGTCGGTGACGCCCTGGTATGCGGACGCAATGCGGCGCTGGAGGTCGCCACCGCCACCGTTCAGCCGACGCTTGACGATGACGGCAGCCTGTTCGGGATCTGCGGGGAGTTCGGCAGCAAGCTCCGTTTCGATCCGATGCGCTTCGTCCAACTCGATCAGCCGCTCACCGCCCACGGTCTTGAGGGGGTGCCGGCTGTCGGTGACGACCAGCACGTCGGCGGCGAAGGTGGCCGGGCTGAAAACGACCAGAGCGACCGGCAGCGCAACGGCCAGGCCGAGGGTTCGCCATCCCGGCGAGAACCTGGAAATAGATGCTGGCATGTCGCGTACCCCGGGAAGTTGATCAGGGCCATAGTCAAACGCCGAACCTGATGCAGCCCCAACAAACAATGCGCATCGCGGACACCCCGCATACCTGCTTGTCTCGCCGCAAAGAAAAACGGAGGCCGAAGCCCCCGCAGTGATCAATGAAGCGATGCGCTACAGCAAGCCGTGCTCAGCGAAAGAGTACGGATTTCCCAGGCCGACGACGATGTGGTCCAGTACCCGAACATCGATGAGCGCCAGCGCAGCCTGCAATCGCTGGGTCAGCGCGCGATCGGCGTTCGACGGTTCGGTGGCACCCGAAGGGTGCTGGTGCGCGAAGACCACTGCGGCGGCTTTCAGCTCCAATACACGCTGTACGACGACACGCGGATAGACTGCAGTCGAATTGATCGTGCCCCTGAACAGTGGCTCGTAGGCCAACACTTGATGCATGCTGTCCAGGAACACGACTGCGAATACTTCGTTGGGCTCAGCGACGAGTTTTAGACGCAGGTAGTCCCGCACGGCGGCCGGTTGGCTGAGGCACGGTCCGACTTTGAAGATCCGTCTCTCCAGCAACGCGATAGCCTGCTTGATGATCCAGTCCTCATGCTGGGCTGCGACGGCGGAAAGCGACTCCACGCAGGAGTCATTGACGACGAAAGACATGGCGAACCTCCGGAAGGTGAGATCGGAGGGCGCACGCCCTGGGAGGGCAAGCCCTCCTGGGGATAGGAACAAGGGAACGAGGTGCATCCACCACCGCGCAGCGGTGATTGTTCGCGGCCAGGATGCGGAGCGAACGGGTATCGGTCAGCGCGGGCAACCGCGCCGTAGCCTTGAAGACCAGGGCTACCTGGGCATGTCGCCGACAACGTCGGCAGGCATTTCGGTGGTAGGTGTGGCGGCAGGTTCGTCAGCCGCCAGCATGTCCATGGCCGACAGCAAGGCATCGCCTTCGATTGGCCCCTGCAGCAGGATGGACTGGCCCGTCTGGCGATCAAGCAGGCGCAGCGACGGCGTGGCCGTCACGCCGCCTTTCGTGGCTTCCGTGGCCTGGGCGCGGATGACTGCATCGGCTCGCTCGCTTGTCATGCACTGCTCAACGGCCGGCGTCGATTCCGGGTAGCGCAGGCCATCGGGCAATCCCTGGCCGTCGCTGCGCGTGTGGGCATAGACCCACTCGACGGCATGCCAGAAGGCAGCATGCCCGCCGGCTTCGGCGACGCACTCGACCAGACGCGCCTCGGCCGACGCGGCCGGCTCATGTGCGGCCAGCGGCTGGTGGTGCCATTGCAGGGCCACGTCGGCGTTGCTGCCGACCCAGCGCTTGAGCTGCGGGAAATACTCCCGGCAGAACGGACATTCCAGATCGGCATAGAGCGTCAGCGTGAAACGCCCTTCGGGATTGCCCATCTGCCAGGGCGGCCCGGACATCAGTGCCGTGCTGACCGGCGTGGGCGACTGTGGTGAGGGTTCGCCGGGCGACCGGGACACGAGCCAGATCAGCAGCAGCGCGACCAGCGCAACAGCTAAGGCCCAAAGCCAGCGGGGCCGCCCGTGGCGACGGCGGAACGCCTGAACTTGTATCGGAATGGAAGGACGCTTCTGCTCCATGGTGTTCTCCGGCTTACGACAGTTCCAGGGCAGGCGACTCGATGCCGCGTGCCTGGTCGATCTTCTCGGCGACCTTGAAAGCTGCTTCCAACTCGGTGCAGCCGTATTGCTGCATGAGCTGGTAGCGCTCTGCCTTCTCTTCGGGTTCGGTTTGCGCGAGCGCGAGGTACAGGCTCGGCGGCACGGCGCGGAACAGCACTTCCATGCTCTTGGAGAGGATGACGCCCTCGGTGAATTTCCCCGCCTCTTTGCGCGCCGAAAGCATCAGCGCCTTCTGCGCGGGCGAGAGTTCGCGGAAGCGTGCGATCTTCTCGACCTCATCGGGCGGCATCGACAGGCAGATCCACCACTCGATCATGTTGAGCATGGGCTCCGCAGCACGCGGCAGGTCGTCGATATTTTGCGTAGCGAGCCAGAACCAGGCTCCTAGCTTGCGCCACATTTTTGTGATTTTCACGACGTAGGGCGCGAGCAGCGGGTTCTTCGTGATGATGTGTCCTTCGTCGGTCACGTTGATGATCGGGCGGCCCAGGTACTGATCGCGCTCGGCGATGTTGTTCACCGTGCTGATCAGGCTGATGTAGGCGATGGAGAGCTGCGCGTTGTAGCCCTCGCGCGCATAGGTCGCGAGATCCACCAGGGTGATGTCGGCCTCGGGCCACGGCGTGCCGTCGCGGTCGAACATCTCGCCGTCCGTGCCTTGGCAGAACATGTCCATCGCGTCCGCCATCTCCAGCAGCCGCACGCGCCGCATCTCCGGCAGTGTCGAGTCCTGGCCGCGCGTGCGCAGCGCGTTGCGCACGTCGCGCGTGAGTACGGTGCGCTTCTCGGCCACGCAGTGTTCGGCGGCGTCGAGAATGCACTGTCGAATCAGCGAACGATCGGCCCGAGTCATCCGGGCCTCTTCTTTATCCTCGCCGCCAGTGATCATCAGCCGTGCAGTGATTTCCAGTTCACCGAGCACGTCGCGCTGCTCGTCCGCCTCCATGGCCGAGACGTCCGGCGGCTGGTCTTCATCCAGCGCATCCGCATCGAGCGTCTGCACGTCACTCGGCGTTTCGATCAGCCGGCGCGCGTCAGCGAAGGGTGCGAGGCTGATGCCTGAGCCTGGGGCCAGCTTGACCCGGTTCACGGTCAGGCCCAGACGCTTGGCGAAATCGCTGAACAGGCCGAAGCTGTTGCCGGCTTCCACGATGAAGAGGCGCGGCCGGTAGATGGCCGTGACCTGATTCAAGAGGTTGTTGAGCGTTGCGCTTTTGCCAGAGCCGGTCGGGCCGAACAGGAACAGATGGGCGTTCATCTGTCGATCCAGGCGGTTGAGCGGGTCAAAGGTGATCGGCCCGCCGCCTCGGTTGAAGAACGTATTGCCGGGATGGCCCGTACCTTGGCTGCGGCCCCAGGCCGGAGAGAGATTCGCCACGTGCTGGGCAAACATCAGTTGGGTGAACCAGTTCCGCCGATCCTGGCTCGGGTTGTAGCAGCATGGCAGCCAGCGCAGGTAGCTGTTCAAAGGCGCGACTTCATCGTCTTCGCGCACGGGCTGCAAACCAGCGTTGAGCATCACGTTCGCCAGGTCCAGGCCGCGCCGGTCCAGCTCAGCTTCATCCCGGCCGCGCAAATAAAAGGCCAGCGTTCCCCGGTAGAGCTTGTGAGCGCTGCCGATGAGCGAGCGGGCCTCCTGCACATCCTTGAGAGTCTGCTCCGATGCCAGTGTTTCGCCGACTGCCTTCTTCGCCAGGTGGTTCAGATGCGATTCGAGGATGTCCTGGGGTGTCGCCACCATGGTCAGACACATCGTCGTGTCCTCGGGCATCTGATCGAACAGCGTGTTGATCGCATCGCCTTTACGAGTTTCGCCAGTCAGGTGACCTGTACCAGGCGGCATGCGCAGCCGGTCAGTGACCAGCACACGGTGCGGCATGCCGTCGAAGTGCCAGGTTCCGTGCTCTGCGTCCGAGCGTGGCTGGCTGAAGAAAAGCCGCTGGCTGAAATCCCGCCCACTCGCCAGCTCGATCTCGCCGTCTTCTGTCTCGTCGGGGTAGCGTGCCAGCGCATAGAAGCGTTCGCGGTCCTCGACCCCAGGCCCGAGCAGCGTGGGACGCGGGTTGAACCACCGCAGCAGCCAGTCATGAACGTCGGCCGCGACCATGCGCCGGGCCTGGATGCCGGCGTTCGCCAGCCCACCACACAGGCGATCGCAGACGATGTTCAGCATCTGCTCGGGCGTCTGGCCGCGGCGGCTCGCCTGCCCGGTGGCCCGGCGATAGACGACCATGCGCACGCGCCGCGTCTGGCCGCGCCAACGCAGCCGCGTGACCACCGTGTCCTCGAAGAGCCCGCCCGGCTTCGCGACCGCGCGCAGGTGGTGTCCGAAGAAGCGAAGGTAGAACTCGGTGAAAGCCGTATTGCGGGCGCGCGGCTGCACGTAGTCGCGCAGGGTCTGCATGTACTGGTCGAAGCTGGGTTCGTCCTGGGCATAGAGCTGGAGCACCCAAGGGTTCTCGTCCAGTTCATCGAAGCTGTCCTGGAGCGCGTTCTCCAAGGCGTCGCGGGCGTGTGCGAGCCAGCCGGGCTCCCGGCCCTCGGTGCCCAGCGGAACCAGTTCGAAGAAGGCCGCCACCGATTGCCCGTCCTCCAGCAGCATGGACTTCGACTCGGGCAGGAACTCCACCCAGGGCAGGAATTCCGCGAACGACGGCGCGACGTCGTACAGCGCCTGCTCGTCGGCCACCGTCGCCGGCCTGCGGCCATGGGCCGCCTTGCCGGGTTCTGGGATGCCGGCCTGGCGCAAGGCCTCGACGTGGCGCTGCCAGCCCTCCGGCCACTCGTCATCGCCTGCGCCGGATGCGGCCAGCTTCGGCGCAGCCGACTTGGGCCAGGGGAGTTTCCAGCGCATCAGTAGTCCTCCACGCGCTCGCCCGGCATGGCGTACTGCACGCGCTGATACAAGGGAAAAACCGTCGTATAGCCCGGCACGGGCACCGGGTCCGTGCCTGCAACGTGCGGGTACACGTACATCACCAGGTCGGGATTCGGCAGGCGCTGGAACTGGCGATAGACCTCGTTGCGCGCCGTGCGCGTATAGCGCATCTGCTCGACGGGCGCGGCCTGCACGTCCGCCTCGGTCAGCGGCCGGCGCAGGCTCTGGCGTGCATCGAGCAACTGCCTGCGGGCCACCTGGCCGTTGCCACCGCCGGCGTCCCCGGCGCTCTGCTGCCAGATGTCCATCATCGTGCTGTCGCCGTGCGGCAGCAGCTTTTCCTTGCTGGTGGCGCAGCCGCCGAGCACCGCGACGGCGAGGGCCAGCGCCAGGCCCTTAGTCAAGTTCGAGAGCATGGCTTTCTCCTGCGCGGTGATCGACCTTGCGGCCTTCGGGATCGAAGTCGATGGCGAGCGGCTTTTCGAGGTGGACGGCAACCTTCGCGCCGGGCTGGACATAGACGGCGGCGAATGCCTGGCCGTACAACTTGTTCACCCAATCGGCCATGTCGCGCACGCCCCCGGCCAGGATGCGGCCCACGGCCTCGTTGCCTGAGATGCCGACACTGCCGATGGAGCCATCGGCGCCTACGTAAGACATCTGGCCGCTGTCGCTGTCGATGAGCGAGGCGACGCCGGCACCGGCCGCAGTAATCAGGGCTTGCGAGCCGAGGTATTGCTGTGCGTTGCTGCGCCGCTCCCCACTGACGCAAGGAATGCCATACGGGTCGCTGATCCAGCCCAGGCCGTCGCGTTGCTGGTCGTTTTGCTGGTTACCGTCGCGGTCCTCCGGGATGGTGCGAACTGTCCCGTCGTGGAAAACGAAGGTGATGCTGCGCACCTGGCCGCGCACGCATGAAAGCGTCCAATCCCCTGAAGCCGTGCCGCTGAATACAGCACCGGCCACGTCGGGAATATCGATGCCGTTGGCGGTGAGGTTGTCGGGGCCGACGAGGACTTTAAAGGGGTATGGATCGTTGACGGTTCCGTCGATCGGCACACGGCCAATCAGCGCCGTCATCGCCACCGATCCCATGAGTGTGGAGTTAGTCGGCACGGTATAGACGGGCTTGGCGGACGTGACCCCGGCGGCACGCGCACCTACGTTTGCCACGGTCTCCGCCGTGGTTTCAAGCGTGCGCTGCGCTGGGCCGAAGCTCGTCGGGAAGCTCAGGTTGCCGCTTGTGCCGCGGCTGCTTCCCCGTCCATCGGTCTGCTTCGCGTCATCCGGTTCCACCCAGCGCACACCGCCTTCCATGCCGGCGTCGTCGCCGTCGCGCAGGCCGAGGCCCACCGGCAGATCGGCGTGGCCGCCGCCGCGCCCGCCGATGCTGTCCAGCCGGCGCTGCAGGTCGGCGAGCAGCCCCTCGGTCTGCTGGCGCTCGCTGGCCGCCTGCTGCTGGTCGCGGCGCAGGTTGGCGCGCTCGGATTCGAGTGCGGACGTGATGCGCTGATCGATCGAGTTCTCGCGCTGGCGCAGGCGCTGGTTTTCCTCGCGCTGGGACTTGTTGTCGGAGAGCGCGGTCTGAAGCTCGGTGCGCAGTTGCTTCACCTGCGCTACCAGCGTTGCCACGGTGTCGCGTGGGGTATCGCCTTCAATGCCCAGCGCCTTCATTTCTTCCGGCGTGAGCTGGGCACCACTATCCGCGGCGGGCGGCGCCGACGTGCTTCCACCGGAGAACAGCCGAATGGCGATGAACAGCACCAGCAAGGCCACAGGGATCATCAACCACTTCAGGAGTCCGTTACTGCGCATGGCGGGCCTCCGTGAGGTCCTGGGAACTGGCTTCCGGCTGCGGCAGATGCGCGGCAGGATCGAAGCGGTTGATCGCCGGCAGCAGCGATTGCGCGAGGCCGTGCCCCCGCGTCACCAAATACAGGACGGTCGTGTCCTCTGGCGTCCCGCGCGGGCCGAGGGCTTCGTGCTGAAAGGTGGCGGTGAGGAAATCGCCCTGCAACACGCGCGGGTCGAGGGTGATCCAGCCGCCGCTGCTATTGGTGAGGCGCACGGCAGTGACCCACTGGTCTTCCAGACGCCATGAGGCGAGCGCGACCGCGCGCACCGGCAGCGTCGGCACCAGCGTGCCGAGGTCCAGGTCGCGGCGCAAGTTCACCCGCATGACGCCCGCCAGCGGCTCCACGGTGCGTAGCGGCGCGTAGAGGTTCTGCGCGGCGAAGCGCGTCAGGACAACCGGCACCGGGGTCTCGCGTCGCGCCGCCCGCGCGCCTGCCTGGTCCTGGGCGCGCACCGGAGCTTCGTTGTCATCGCCGGGCTGATCGCCATAGCGCGCCGGGGTGCTGTTGCCCTCGACGATGCGCACTGGTTCCAGCTCGGCTTCCCCGTCCTTGGCTGGCTCCGCCGCAATGTCCAGCAGGATCAGCGCGCCCGTGTCGGCGTCCTGCAATTGCAGCCGCGTGGGCTCGATCGGCTCGCTGGCGCGCAGGTACACCGCGCCGCCCGCGCTCTGCACCCGTAGGCGCTCGCCGACGCCCGCAGGTACGCCCACGCGGACGTTGCGGTCGATGAACACGATGCGCTCCTGGCCGACCTTCAAGGGCACCGCCAGCGGCATGCGTTCCCAGCGCAGGATTTCCACCGCCTGGGCAGCGGAGGACATGACCACTGCGGCGGCCACGGCCAACAGCCCCGGCAGCTTGAATACAGGATGCTTCATGGGGTGCTTCCTCCTTGGGGCGCTTGCGGAGATAGGCCGCTTGGCGTCGGGCGCGTCGGCTCCGGCGTACCGATGCGCTGGGGCGTGCCGTCGTAGCAGTCGAGCGCCAGGCCGAACGGGTTGCGCGCCGGATCGACGTCCACCCGCGTGACCTTCACGGGGTAGCGCACCAGGGCTCGCTTGACCTGCTCGGCGCCGTAGTACTCGTCGGCGGTGATGTCCAGCGTCACCACCCAGTCGCGGTCGGACACCACGCGCACGCGCGCCGTGGGGTCGTCGCCATAGCCGCGGCCAGGGATTTCGTAGATGCCGCGCACGCGCTGGCGCAGCTCGCCCGTGGAGCGGCGGTAGTCGTAGTCCGCCCGCAGGTAGGCCTGGCACGACGGGGTGAGGTACGGCGAGAGCGTGTGGAGGTTGCGCGCGTAGTCCTCTTCGCCATTCGTCGGCCAGCGGTTGAGGGTCTGAAACACGTAGAACGTGAACGCGTAGACCGATTCGGGCGGCACTTCCCACCACTTCCGGGTACTGCCGGAGCGCAGATCAGGCGGGACGTGGATGGTCAGGTCGCGCGGAGCGCTCCACCAGCCGCCGCCCATGACCAGGGCGACAATGACCAGCGCGCCAGCACCCAGGCGAAGCGTCTTGATGTGCGCCTGCAGATGGGTGATCTCGTTCTTGAAGCGGCTCATCGTGCCCCCCTTGCAACAGACCTTCGGGTGGTCCAGAAGCCGGAGCGTGAAATCAGCACATGGCCGCGCACCCAGCCCGCCACCGCCGGGAAGCGCGTGGCGATGCGCCACTGGAGTTGCCGATACAGCCAAGTGTCGGGACGTCCCCGCTTGAGGCGACGCAGGATGCCGCCCCCGATGAACACGCCGAAGGCCACGCCCAGCACAACGAAGGTGGGCGCGAGCGCGATCGTGCGGAACACCCAGGACAGCGGTGCACCGACCAGCAGGCCGGCGACGCCGGACAGGCCGCAGCAAATCCACAGCTCGTCGGCGGTGAGGCCGCGCACAACAACGGGATGGCGGTTGAGCCGGTGCGGAAGGAACGTGACCGTCCCGTCAGCACGGACGTGCTGCTGCTCGGACATACCGGCCTCGCCTTACAGGATGCCGGTGGCTTCGGTGAGCAGCCAGATGCCGATCACGAGCAGCACCGCGCCGATGGCAACGGTGAGGCCGAACTGGCCCCAGGTCTTGCGGCCCGTGTGGATTTCCGCGTAGGTGCCATAGGCGTGGTAGCACACGCCAATGAACATCGACGCCACGACCAGCAGGGCCACGAGCATGATGATGTCGTAGCCGTAGTTCCTGATCGTTTCCATGATGCCGTTGCCCGTGCCGCGGGTCGGGTTCTCCAGTTGCGGCAGCCCCTGCGCGAACGACAGCGCGGGCAGCGCGGCGGCGCCCAGGGCCACGGCGGCGCGCTGGACAAAACGGGAAGTGAGGATGCGGTTTTGCATGGTCAGGCCTTTCAGGTCAGGAGAGGAGGAAGAAACTCAGGACGAGGTACATCGCGACGAAGCGGATGCAGACGCCGAGGAACTGGCGCTGGTTGAGGCGGCTCTCGGACCACCCCACGTAGGCCGTTCGGATGGCCCAGACGCCCCAGACGAGCAGGACCGCGAACACGACGCCGACCAAGACGGTCGCCATCGCGGAAGGCGCGATGCCGCTGTTCGCTTGAAATGCCGAAACCTGGGCGCCGTTCATGGCTTGCTCTCCGCAGTCGTCGTCGGCTGCGATGGCGAGGCGGCCCGCTCGGTGCGGTAGTCGCCGGACAGTTCAGAGAGGTCGCGCGGCTGGGCACGCGACGGTGTGAGGTGGGCCTGGATGCCAGCGCGCACGCGCGCCAGGTCAGCCAGCAGCCGCGGGTAATCGAAGTGGTAGCGTTCGCCCGGCTGGATGGGGGCATGCGCGGCGCCGTCGGCGACGGTGCGCTCCAGCGCGTCGAGCTGGCGCAGCGCGGCGACCAACTCCTGGCGCTGCGCCGGGGCCTCGGCCAATGCCGTAGGGGACTGGCCCAGCAGGAGGGCCATCACGAGAAAAGTGGGCACGCCGCGATGCGCGGCGCGCAGCCAGGTTGAAGCCACCATCGCGCCATTCCTGTGTGATCAGCAATGGCTTGATCGTGGAGATCAGGGCTGCTTTAGGCCGCAAACAATAGGAACCCGCGGATGACCGGATTGATGGATGCCGAGGCTGTTAGTGTCAGCCTGGGCTATCCTGCGGTCAGAAGTAGATCGAGGAGGAATTTATGGGGCTAAAGACCGAACTGAAAGCTCTGGTGGATGAGTTAGATCGCGTGCACAAGGGGGCCACTCCATGGTCCGAAGAGGCCGGCATTCCTGATTTCGTCACCGCCGAGAACGGTATGCAGCGGTACTTCACCAGAAAGGCAAGAGAGGCGCTTGGGCAGTTCTCCAGCACCCTTCATCAGAATCGGACTCTGAACTCAGTGAAGATCGAACCCGAAGCCTTTCAGAAGATTACCCGCCAAGCCGTTGCCGATATGCACGCCTCGGGTGAGCTTTCAGGGTTTGATGAATGCGATCAGGGCGGGCTGCTTCCCAAACTGAAATTGCTTATCGAGGAACGACTCGCAAGCATCACCAACGAACACACGCACTATTTCCCGGCCTGGACCCTGGGCATGGAGAGGAAGTCTCCGTTCTCCCTCGGCCCGGTGACATTCTTGAATAGGTCGGACTGGATAGATTCAGTAGATTTCCCTCAGCAGGGAAAGGATCACTATCTGAACCAACCAGAGGCGAACCACCGCTGGAAGGAAATTCTCAAGGATGCCTTGCAGAAACCCAATGATGGCTCCTCCATCGAAGGGCTGGCCAACGCCGTTTACAGTGCGATAGTCGGATGTCCAGCCTTGGTCAAGGTAACAGTCCGTGGCTATGAGCGTGAATTCTCACGCAAGCTGGCCAGATTGGTTGGCAAGACAGCGCTTGACTCTATCTCTCTGGGCTTTGGAGCCTCCGAGTGCTTCCTGCAACAGGCGCTTCAAGACGAGCGCCTACCGCCTGCCGGTAGCGATCGTCTGGTAGAAACTAAAGGATTTCTGTGGCTGCCTGGAAGCTCGCTTGGAAAGCGGATTCTCTCGCAACCCCCCAAACGAGTAAGGCAAGCGTTGGATGACATGGCATCAATTCTTCCGGCATTCGCGGCGATCCTTGAAGGGCTGCTTGATCCATCGAATCACGAGCATCCCAAGCTTGCCAATCGATGGGCTACTGCGCTGGACTGGTTCGGCGAAGGCAATCGTGAGTCAAGTGATGCCATAGCGCTAGCAAAGCTTGGAACCTGCCTGGATGTACTGTGCTGCGGCGGCAAGAACGACGGTATCCGTGAGATGGTCGTACATCTGACCGGCACGAAAGGGGACACGCAGGTTATCCGGGGAAACCGCCCTCGCACACTGAAGCAGTTGGTCAAGGACATCTATGACCACGGTCGATCGCAGATACTGCATGGCACACACTACGACAGACTGGAATCATTCGCCGAAGAGCGCCAGTATGCCGCCTACCTCGCACGGATAGTGTTGATTGAGTGCGCAGTGCGGCTACAGCGTTATGGTGGTCCGGACGAAGACAAGGCGTTCAGAACAATGTAGCTACAGGTACTTTTTGAAGCTCCCCGCTGTTAGGCTCACGGCCAGTCCCAGCAAGGCGGCGCTGGGCAGCAGGATCAACAGCGGATGCACCGAGATCGGCAAGGCCAGGTACGTCACCCAGGGCAGCACGGCCAGCGGCATCAGGCTTGCTTTCGCGCGGTGGTAGATGAAGCCCGATTCGCGGCCTGCGCCGAACCGGCGCACGTCGCGCCGCACCAGGCCGTCGATCAGGCCGACGAACGCCGCAGTGCAGATCAGCGGCAAAGTGAGCACCAGGACCAGCAGGCGCACAAGGAAGGTCAGCGTCGTGAAGGCCGCGGCGATCAGGTAGCTCTCGGTCCAGACATAGACCTGGCTGATGTAATAGCGGAAGTTGCGCGTCTGGCCGTGGCTGGGCGCACGGGCGCGCTCGGCGGTCTGGCTCATGCGTTCCAGCAGTCCCGAGCGCACGAATACCCATTCGTAGCCGGTATCCACCAGCTCATGCGCCGTGCGCCCCGGCTCCTGCACGACCACGCTGCGCGTGAAGTGGTTGGACAGGTGCCCCAGCTCGTACTGCAACATCTGCTGGGAATGGCGCCAGCCCTGGTCCTTCCAGAACAGGTGCATGCCGACGCATTCCACGATGATGGAGAACAGCAGCGAGCCGATCAGCACCCCGAGCAGCCGGAACGGCAAGGTGATGGTGCCGACGATCAGGCCTTGGCGCTGGCTCTGCTCCCGCTGCGCGGTCGAGGCGGCATCCTTCATGGCGAGGCCTCGTTGCCGGCGCTGTCGTCGGTGGCCACAAGGCCAGGTTCGGCCGCAGCAGCATCATCCAGCAAGTCGTCGGGCAAGGCCCCGTCCTGCAGCGCCGGGGAACTGGTGAACTCCCACCACTGCGTGGCCTCGCTGTAGCTCTGGCGCATGTAGCCCGCGAGTTGTTGCAGATCCTGCGGCATGACCTCATCGGGGTCCGGTGCCGGCAACGGCATGCGAACCTTCCAAAGCTGGCCCCCCTGCAGCAGCGCGAAGCACTGCCCCTTAGGCAGGGCGACCACGTGGGATGGCTCAATCATCGGCACGCTGGACATGCTGATGCGGTCCTGGGTGTTACTGGTGAAATCCGTCGCGCCGCGGATGTCCGAGCTGTCGGTCGCGCCGGAGACGATGGTGGTGGTATAGACCTCGACTTTCGGCAGTTGCCGGGTCAGCAGTTCGGCGGTGGCCGTCTCGCGCACGCGCAGCATGAAGAGGTTGTTGAAGTTGCCGATCACCTGACCGGCCTTCGCGCGATTGCCGATACGGGCCTCGATGTCCGAGAGGGTCTGCGTGTACGCGGTGACTTGCAGCCCGGCGCCACCACCTTTGTTGATCAGCGGAATGAACTCGTCGCCCATCAACTCGTTGAACTCATCGGCATGGACGTTGATCGGCACGCGCGCGCCGGCCGAAGCGCCCGGCAGGCCATCGTCGATCCCGTGCTTGTAGATATGGCCTGCGACCGATACGAGATCGCTGAACATCGAGTTGCCGACCGCTGCGGCGACCTCGGCATCGGACAGCGCGTCCAGGCCAACATAGACGATGGCCCGCTTCCTAATGACCTGCATCCAATCGAAGATCGGGCGCGGGTCGGCCAGGTCGGAATAGTTCGGGGCCAGGAGCTGCGCGATCTTGCCGCTCGTGAGCTTTTCCAGCAGAGGCAAAAGGCTGGCGACGATCTTGTCGAAGTACGTTTTGTCGTACCGCACGGCAGAGCGCAAACCGTCCAGCACAGGGTCGTAGTTGCGGGCTTGGGACAGGTACTGCTCCAGCGCCACCACGCGCTTCTCGCGCCCGATCATGTTGCGCGGGATGTTCTTCTCGTTGAGCTTGGCCTCGATCTGGACGATCACCTCCCAGGCTTTGGGCTCCGTCTTAGCGAAGTAGTGCTGGGCGTACTCAATGAACAGCGCGTCGATGTTGATGACGTGCCGTTGGATCAGCATGTAGTCCGGGCGCTGACCCAGTTCCACCAAGGCGCGGGCGATGATGTTGACGAAGCGCCAGGCAAATTCCCTGAAAGCCGCCGAGTTGCCTTCACCGGAGAGTTGCCCCGCAATGCGGGTCGCCACCTCGCTGATGCGTCCAAAGCGCCCCACGGCGTTATAACGGGCGGAAATGTCCGGCCACCCCAAATGGAACACATAGAACTCTCCCTCGCGGCCTGCGCGTTGCGCCTCGACGTACATCCGCTTCAGGAGGTCGGCGTCGCCCTTGGGGTCAATGACGATCACGACCTCGTGCTCGCCTGCGACGTTCTTCCGGCGGATGTCCTGCGTCACGAATAACTCGGCCAGCCGCGTCTTTCCCACGCGGGTTGTCCCCAAGACCAATGAGTGCCCGACGCGCTCGCCCAGCGGCAGGCTGACGTCCACCTCCTCGGGTTCGATGCCGTGCAGCCGAGGCAGTCCGCCCACAGGTGGCAGCGGGCGCACTGGGTTGAAAGGCACGTCCCAGCCGGTGAGTTTCGACAGCCGTGACAGTGGGAACGGCGCGAACTCCAGCCGTTCCTCCAGGCGCCGCGCCAGTCGGTAGGCTGGCGTCGGCTCGACGTAGCGCCGAAACTCTGGCCGGTACGTCTGCATGAGCCTATGGGTGTGTTTCTGCTCCCACAAAAAGCCGCGCCCCACAAACAGACGCTGCTGGCTGACCGGCACGTCCTTGCTGGTCTTCACATATCGCGACAGGCAGCGGATGTTGCGTCGGTAGCGAAGGATGACGCGGGCATCGCGGTAGCGGATCGCGCCGTAGGCGCCGAACGCCAGTGCGCTGCCGACGCCCATGGCGGGGCTCAGCGCGAGCGACCACGGGGCCACCAGGGACAGAAACGCGGCGCCTGCACACGCCGCGACGGTATATAGCTCCACCGCTGGGCGAAGCAGAACCTCGACCGGCTGTTTCCCCGACATGGCTTCATTGCTCGATGCCGGTGGCCGTGATCAGCGCCGGGTAGTGCCGCAGACCCAGGCGCTCGGCCAAATCATCGCCGGACACGGGCGCAAGCGGTACGCCGGGCACCAGGGCGCGCAGCCGCACCAGACTCTGCACGGTCTCGACGTTGACCACCAGACCGACCGCGCCGCGCTCGCGCAATGAGGCTGCATGGCGGCGCAACCAGGCCTGGGAAGCCTCGTCGTCGCCCACAACCACGAAGGGACGCAGGCCCGGGGCCTCGATCGCTCGCCGCGCGACGGTGCCGGGCGTGAGCTTGGCGCTGCGCATCGGCAGCATCGCGGCCTCATCCGCCGGCGTGGCCGGGATCTGAGTCGCCGGGATGGGCGATCGGGCCGGAGTGTTGGCGCGCGGCTGGAGGCTCAGGGCTTCGTAGTACGGCAGCGCCGACGTGCCGCCACGGTCTTCGACCACGATCAGCGGCTCGCCGGCACGCGAGGCCAGCGGCAGACCCGCCAGCAGCACGAGCAGGCCTTTCGCCGCGAGATGGGCCAGATGGGATTTCGTCATGGGGAGGTCTCCTGGCGCGCGGCGAGGACCGCGGCGGTTGAGCGCGTGCCCTGCACGCGCGCGAGGTGGCGGGACACGCTGCGCCGATAGCGGGCGGCAGGCTCGCCACCCGCAGGACGGTGGTAGCGGCCGATCGCCACCAGCCAGTTTTCGCCGGTGGTGTGCTGCTCTCTCAGGATCTCGGCGGCGATGGCGAGATTGCGGTACGGGTCGAGCAAGTCGCACGCGCTGGCGTAGCGCTGCTGTTGGTAGCCGAGGTTGATCTGGCCCAGGCCCGCATCGATGCGCGTGTGCGGCGTGGAGCGCATCGCTTGCTGCAAACCGGCGCAGGCGTCGGCACGGGTCGCATAGCGGCGCGATTGGCCGGCGACGTTGAGGGACCACGGCCAAGGGACGATGCGTCCGTTGCGCCGGATGCCGCTCTCCTGCAAGGCCACGGCGTAGAGCACCGTCGAGGGAATGCCCGCGCGCTGGGCGGCAAGCTGGTAGGCCGGTGGCGGAACCTCCTGGGCCTGGGCGGCGCAGGCGCAGAGGCCGGCAGCGAGCACCAGTGCGCGCAACGGCGCCGTCAGGGTTGGCGTTGCCATTGGCCGTTCACTTCGCGCACGACGGCAGGCAAATCGCCGGGCAGGCCCAGCGACAGCCAGCGGCCACCGTCGTGGTTGAGCGTGATGCTGCCGCCGCGCACCCGTGTGGGGTCGATCTGTGCGCGCTTGGCCCAGTCGCGGATGCGCGCGTCGTCCTGGCGGCTGCCGACCATGTACAGGTCGAACTCGGTACCTGAGGATTGCAGGCGTTGCACGAGCTGTCCGCAGGCCGCGCAGCCGTCCTTGACGAACACCGCCGTGCGGCCGCTGCCGCGCACTGTGCCGACGCTGGGTTTGTCGTCAGGCAGGTTCACCCGTTGCATGCCGGGGTTCAGGCGCTGCCAGGCTTCGTCGTAGGCACGTTGATATGCAAGCAGCTTCTCGACGCGGCGCGCTTCGACTTGCACCTGCAGTTCTGCATAGCGCCGCCGTTCCTCGTCGTTGCGGGCCTCGATGCCCAGGGCGGACAGAGGGTCCAGGTTGGGCGAATAGATGCCCAGCGGCCCGTCCATCAACTCGCGGTAGCGCGCCCATTCCTGCGGTTGGAGGCCCCAGTCGCTTGCTACCTGGTCGTCCGGGGTTCGGGCGACCAGCGGACGCTCCTGGTTCTGCGCATTGCGGGCCGGGGCGGTGACCAGCTGCTGCGCCCAGGCGGGCAATTGGGCGGATGCCAGCAGGAGCGCGGAAAGGATGATCGACGGCTTCATGTGGTGTGCTCCGGTCAGGGAATCGCCACGCGACGGGTCTGGTCGCCGGCCTGGAACACGGCGGTGTTGCCCTCGACCGCCTGCAAACGCCACGGGCCGAGCGCGTCACCTGGCAGCAGTACCTGAAGCTGATCGGGCGTGAAATCCGCGCTGCTCGGCGCGACGGACACGCTGCGCTGGCCAGCGCGCAATTCGGCGCCGACGACGCGGAACGGCATCTGGGGCGGTTCGGGCTTGGCGGCGGCCTTGCTCGATGCGCGCGGCTGGAGGGGTGCTGCGGCGCGCGGAACAGGCGCAGTCGTCTGGCGCGCCTTGACCTGCTCGACCTCGGCGCGCAGCGCCTGAAGGTCGTCGGCAGCGGCATAGCCGCTCAGCGCTGTCTCAACCTGGGCAGCGCGTGCTTCCAGGACTTGACGGGTGTCTTTGAGGTCCGCCGCCGTTGCGGCGGTCGGACGCCGCTGGATGGCCTCGATGGCCTCGGCCAGGCCCGCGGCCTGCGCATCCAGGCGTTCCAGGCGGGAATCGAGCCGTTCCTGGTCGGCCTGGTCGTTCATGGTCTGGTAGCCCAAGGCTACGAAGACGCTGAGGCCGATCAGCCACAGCCACAGAAGGCTCTGCACCACCACCACGACGGCGGCCGGGCGCCGGGCAGACTGTGGGGCGCTCATGGCTGGCCTCCCGAAACCGAAGGCTCCAGCGGGAACGTTTGCACCGCCTTGGCGGCGGGTGGCTCGGATGCGGTTTCGACGGCCGCGCTGTCGGCGGGCCGTTCGAAGCAAATCTGCCGTGCGCGATCATCCGCGTGCAGTTCCCAGGCCGGGCCAGCCAGTGTAAGCAGCGCATCGCGCAAGGTCATGGGGCCGAGGTGCAGGTGCGCCGCCGGCAGCGGCAGCGCGTACAGCTCGATTACCGCGTGCGCCGTCTGGCACAGGCCGTAACCGCTACGCTTGAGCACATGCCGCAGCCCATCGCCGACGGTGGCGCGGGCATCTTCGGGCATGGACACGTCGATGGTCTGCAACAGCAGGTCGCGTTGCGCTGCTCTGGGTGCCAGCTCGACCAGCGTGTAGCGACCGTAGCGCACGACGGGGATGTACTCGGGCGCCTCGGGTTCGGGCGCGGCCGAGACTTCCTCGATGGCATTAGTTGCGGGCGGCGCAGTCGTCGTAGCGCAGCCGCCAGCCAGCACCGACCAGAGCAGGCCGAGGACTCCTGCCAGCAGGCGGCGTTCGGGATGGTGAAACCAAGGTGGAGAGGGGCACATAAGCTCGGCGTCCTGAAACATCGAGCCCTTACCATCGCCGCTAAGGCCCGGGGCAGCAGCAAACAATGCGAACCACGCTGCGTCCGATTTGCCGGCAGCGGTCTAGTCGAACAAGAGCGGCCTTGAGGGGGCCGTAACGGAAAGGCTCAGTCGCGGTCGGCGGATGGAGGCCGGCCGCTTGACTGCTACTATTTGTTAAAACACCAGTGGACGGGGGCGTAAATGAGGGTTTCTCGGGTCAGGTTGATCAATTTCGCCAATTTCTCGGATGTTGATGTCGAGACGGGGGAAAGTATCGTCATCGTGGGAGAGAACAAGGTTGGCAAGAGCAATTTCATTCGCGGACTGCAGTTGATCCTTGATCCGGGCTTGTCTGAACGCGATCGACAACTGGGGCTTGAACATTTCTGGGATGGACTTGGCGAAGACAAGGTTGGTGCGACCATTGAGGTCTCTGTGGATCTAACGGACTTCACAAACGATCCCCGGCTGATGGCTCACCTCAACGATTGCGTGATTGATCCTGGCCCACCCATGGTGGCCCGACTCACCTACCGCTTCCAGCCTAAGGCGGGCCTGGGGCGCGCCCCGGAATCGTTGAAGGACTATGAGTATGTGATCTTCGGTGGCGACGATCCCGACATGCGTATCGGCGGCGCACTTCGCCGGATGTTGCCAATAGATGTTCAGGTAGCCCTGCGCGACGCTGAGAAGGACCTTGCGAACTGGCGCAATTCGCCACTGAGGCCGCTCATTGAGGATCTTGCCGCGTCGTTGGATGATGACGCCCGTGAGGAGATTCAGAATCAGGTCGACCAAGCACAGCGAGAGCTGGCTGGACACGAGGAAGTGGTAGCGACAGCAGAACGGATCAGCGAACGGCTGATCGCAATCGCCGGGGGGCAACATGCTGTCCCGGTATCGCTCGGACTTGCACCTACACGAGTGGATGCATTGCTGCGTAGCCTTCGGCTGCTCATCGACAACGGTGTTCGCGGTGTCGGCGATGCCAGCCTAGGAACGGCGAATCTGATCTTCCTGGCCTTGAAGAGCCTCGAACTCGACCGTCTCGTCTCCGAAGGGGAGCGCGACCACACATTCTTCGTCGTTGAGGAGCCCGAAGCGCACCTGCATCCGCATGTCCAGCGTCTTGTCTATCGCTACTTTCTCGGCACAAGAGCGGAAGATGAGGACGAAGCCCCTCCGCTGACGACAATTCTCACTACTCACTCGCCGCATATCGCAAGCGTTACACCGATTAGGTCCATCGTTCTCCTACGTCATAACGCAACGGACGGGAAAACCGTCGCGGTTTCGACCGCGAAAGCACCTTTCACACAGAGGGATGAAGACGACCTCCAGCGCTACATCGACGTCACTCGCGGAGAAATATTCTTTTCCCGGGGAGTGATTCTGGTTGAAGGGGACGCCGAGCGCTTCATCATCCCCGCGTTCGCCGAGGCCCTCGGGATTCCTTTCGACATACTTGGAATCACTGTGTGCTCGGTCGGGGGGACGAACTTCACTCCTTATGTGAAGCTTTTGGGCCCTAAAGGGCTAAATATTCCGCATGTAATTTTGACAGATCGCGACCCGGCCAATGGCAAACCCCCACTAGCCCACAGGCGATTAATTAATCTCTTAAACGAGGTCGATGACGAATATGGTTACGATGACCTGGATATAGATGATGTGCTCAAATATGCCGCAGAGTTTGGATACTTCGTCAACGAGAGCACGCTGGAATCCGACCTATTTGCCGCCGGAATGACCGAGGCGATGAAGTCGGTAATCGAGCAGGAGTTGCCGCTGAGGCAAGTCACCCGGGACGCATTGCAAGAGTGGGTGGATGATCCGGATCAGGTCGATGAAGACCGGCTGCTGAAGTTGATTGAACGGATTGGCAAGGGGAGATTTGCACAGGCACTTGCGCCGTCGGTGTCTGAGGACGTTTGCCCGGCCTACATTCGCTCTGCGCTGGAGCATATCCGCGATGCGGTCGCGTAACGTCGGTACAGCCTACCTGGCGCAGGCTGCCGAGTTGGCTGGAAATCCAGGGCAGTTGGCAGCTTACAACTCTCAAGGACATTGTGTGGTACTCGCTGGTCCCGGGAGCGGTAAGACCAAGACACTCGTCCTAAAGCTCGCCCGCATCCTGGCCGAAGACGTCGAGGCCCCTCGTGGCGTTGCGTGCATCACTTATAGCCAGGAGTGCGCTCGCGAACTCGCTCGCCGAATTGAAAGCTTGGGACTTCAGCAGGCATCTAATCTTTTCATTGGTACGGTACATGGGTTCTGTCTGCGTCATCTCTTGATGCCGTATGGACGCCTGGCCGGCCTGCCCATATCTTTCCCACTTTCGGTGGCCACTCAACGAGTCAGTGATCGGTTGTTGAAGCAAACTGGAGATGCGCTTTTCGGCCAGAACCATCCGTACAAAGTTATTGACCTCGGGCGGCATCGCCGTTCCGTGCTCAATCGAAATAGCGTCGCTTGGCGTAGCGAGGAGGAACTCGCTGCCTGGGCCGAGGCCTACGAGGCCGCTCTACGCGACGAGGGGCTGATTGACTACGATGACATGGTTGTCTTCGGCCAACGTTTGATCGCCGAGCACGACTGGGTACTACCTCTGGTTCAGGCAAAATTCCCCGTGCTCGCGGTGGATGAGTACCAGGATTTAGGCGTGGCACTGCATCGCATCGTCAAACGCCTTGCCTTCGACGGTGGTGTCCGACTTTTCGCTGTCGGGGATGCGGATCAGTCGATATATGGATTTACGGGAGCTGATGGCGCGTTGCTCATGGAATTGGCGGCTCGCAGAGACATTGAGCCTGTCCAGCTTCAATTAAATTACCGTTCTGGTGCAGGGATCGTGACTGCGTCAGAGATGGCGCTTGGAGAAGCCCGAGGCTATCAAGCGAGCGATCCTGCGCGACAAACGACCATCGAATTTGTTCTGCGCCCGGGTGGTATGGCGGACCAGGCTGCGCACGCCGTCGCGCAGATCATTCCGGCGGCCTTAGCCTCCAAGCCGGGACGAACACTGGGCGATATCGCGATCCTATACAAAGACTATCGCGCAGGCGATATCGTGGCTGAAGCTGTGGCAACCGGCGGTCTCGATTACATCCGTGTGGATACCGCAGCGCCTTACCGCAAGGTTGCCCTAACAAGTTGGGTAGAAGATTGTGCGGCGTGGTGCGCGGGTGGCTGGCGTGTCGGACGCCCACAATTGCGTGGACTACTCGACCGCTATCGCGCATTTCATCGGGCGAGCTTGGACGATTCACAGGCCAAGCGCGAAGAGCAAGAGCTAACCGCCTTGCTATGGGATCTGCGCGCTGACCAGCAACCTGCGCGAGAGTTTGTTGCTTCGCTGCGCAACGGTGTAGTGGATCATCTGCTGACGGCTGAATTGGCGCTCGCTGATCAGAAGGAGCAACTGGATCGCATGACGGCAGCGCTCGCCGAAGGCGGTGCACTGGCTTCGCTAGACATCACGAGTTTGGGCGGTCGGGACGGTTCGCCCGATCACCTGAATCTGCTGACACTGCATTCCGCCAAGGGCTGTGAGTACGACGTCGTCATCATGGTTGGACTCGACCTCGGAAATCTGCCGTGGCGCAATGAAACTCCAGAGAAGTTGCGCGAAAGTCGCCGGCTCTTCTATGTGGGGCTCACACGTGCTCGCGACGAGGTCCACATGCTGTATTCGGGCTTCGTTGATGGCCGCTATGGCCCCATGCGCCTTGGGCGCTCGCCATTCCTTGATGAACTGGAGACGCGAATGCGCGCCGCTGGCATTTGAGTGTGAACCAGGGAACTGGAGTGCCGGTCGAGCAACGTCACAGTCGAGCTACATGTTTGCAGCCAAGCGATTGGCTGTGAAACGTTCGCGCGAGAGTCTGGCGGCGTTATTCATCGAGTCTAGGTTATCGATACACCATAGACCGTTGATGCAAAGAAAGCGCTCACTGAGCACTGCCTCAAGTAAGTTTGGAACGGTTGCGGTGAAGAATCCGGCCCCGTTAACCGCTGGGGCCGGATCTAGCTCAAGCATCGCGACCGGCAGGTCAGAAAGGCACGGGCCGAAGTGGCCGGCCGAAGGGAACTTTCCCCCAAACTCGGTGCGCAGACGCTCCTTTCCCATGCTCTTGGTGAGAGTGCTATATCGCTCCTGCCGCAACAACCAAAGAGACTTGATGCCCGCCTCGCGGTACCGCTCTTGGCGTTTACGGTAGTCACGGAGCGACTGATACGATCTTTGGATCTCGACAGCCAACCTAACCCCATTGCGCTCACCCCAGACATCAGCCTGCCAGCGACCTGCGTCACCCGAACCCGGCATTTCAACCGAGGCACGGCATCCAAGATCTTCAAGCACGCTGCGCACAAGTATCTTGGCCGCCAGGTGCCATTGGCTTTCTTCGGAAGTACTGCACGCACCTCCTAGATGCGCGAAGAAGGGGTACCCATTAGCACTAACCTTGGGAATCGCTGGAGCGTTGCAGCACGGCATCAGCAGATCACCGACGCAGTACGCCCGTTGCAACTCTTCCCACTGCGCCTGAGACAGATGCAGTGCGTTAGCTGCACCAGTACCATCTGCATATGCTGCTTCGATCACCATAGCCATAGCGCCTCCTTGAATCTCGGTATTGTCCAATCAGTTTAGCCTTCCCCGCGCTGGAACCGGGGCGGTGATCGAATCCTCCGAGCAGCAATTTCCTAGAAGAATGCCGGCACCCCCGAAAGAATGCCGGCAGACAGCAGATCAGGCTGTTACCAATTGCCGGGCCAATGCGACCTCGACGGAATCACCATCCTGGTTCAGGACATCGAGCCCCGATTCGGGTACATCGCCCGAAGTGGACTGCGAGACCATGATCTTCTTGGCCATCAGCTCCAGGCAGGTCATCTGCGAGGAACTGGCGTAGCCGAGGTAGATCACGCGCACGGACTCTTTCTGCCCAATGCGCCACGAGCGGCGGGCCGCCTGTTGAAGCGAGTACACGTTGTAGCCCGACTGCATGAACACGATCGTCGGAAACTCCAACAAGTCCAGTCCCGTCTTGACCAACTCGGGGTTGGTGATGAGCACGTCGATGCCACGGTCCAATTGCTCGGCGATCCAATCCTCGCGGCGGCTGGCATCCACGCTTGCGCGTAGCACCGCCACCTTGAAGCCTTCCTGCTCCAGCAGCACCTTCAGGCGCGACGTGGTGTCGCGCGTGCCGGTATAGACCGTGTAGGCCAGGACCTTGCGGCCCTGTGCCTTCTCCTCCTTGCAGATGTCGATCAACTCGCGCTCTTTCGGCGTCACCTCGAACTCGTTGAACTGAGCCGGGACAAACGCCAAGGTGTTGCGCGTGCGCGGGTGCACCACGGTCTCCGACCGGAAGCAGCAATCCGGCCAGGCCAGCAGCACGTTGAGCACCACGCCCAGCAGCGTCGTATCGCGTCGCGCCAGAGCCTGTTTCAACTCCGCGGTCAGCCGACCCGCCAGATCACGGTAGGCCGCGGCTTGTGCCGTGTCCATCGCGACTTCACGGAACTCCTCGTCATACGGCGGCAGGACGTTGCCACCGATGTCTCGAAGCTTGAGGAAGATCGTGAACGGCAGGATGCAGCGCAGCACGCCCTTGGGGCCGAAGCCCGGAGCCTTGACCGTTCTGACACTGACTTTCGTGCCTTTCGCGGTCTTGTGCGCCGTGCCGGTGCTCTCGGAATAAATGTCCTTCAGGACACCGTGATCGCGCATGAACGCCATCGCGGCCGAGGTCATGCTGCCGCTCGTGGTCGGGCGATAGCCGTCTTCGAGCATCCGCCCGGGAAGGGCTCGGAACAGCAGGTAGAACAGATCGTCGCCGTAGCCGCCCATCAACGTGCCGGTCAGCAGCAAGGTCTTGCGAGCCTTCGCCGCCAGCACGCCCATGGCCTGGCCCTGGGCGCTGCCGCCGTTCTTGTACTCGTGGGCCTCGTCGGCGATGAGCAGGTCGAACGTGCCTTGCGGCAGGTAGCGCTTGATGAACTCGGACGGTTGATAGCCGCCCTCGCCAAAGCCGAACTCCATGTTGGCCATCGCACGTTCCATGCGCGTGGCTTGACGGTCGGAAAACACCAGCTCGCCGTTGCCATCCATGAGGTTGATGAACTCGTGGATGTTGTCGCCCAGCATCGACGCCAGGAATCCGTCGCCGAACTTCTGCATCAGCTTCTGCGCGGTGACTTCCCCGATGGTCGGGATGCGCTTCAAGGCTTTCAGCACGGCCGAGGATTGGTCGCTGCCGGACAGGCTGCGCGGGCGGATCAGCGTCCACAGGGGCGCGGCGCAATGGCTGCACTTCCTGCGGTACTCCTCGGCTTCGAGCGCGACCGGGTTGACCGGCTCGCCGTCGAGGTCGGTGATGAGCGTGCCGCAGTCAGGGCACGCTGCCACGTCGCCATGGCGGGTGCGCCGCGTGGTGAAGACAGGCTTCCAGTGGAATCCCATCCGCATCCGCACGCGCCCCAGGACAAAGAACTCCTGGCCCGTGGGCTGCACACCCAACTGCTCGCGCAGCTTGATGAGCTTGACCAGCGTGTCCGGGCCGTTGAGCACCCAGACCTTGGCGCCTGCCACCGTCTCCTGGATCTCGCGCCGCCACTTGTAGACCAGGTGCGGTGGAGAAAGAACCAGGGTGCGGCGGTAGCCTTCGGCGTTGAGGACGGCGGCCGTGGCGATGCCGACGGTCGTCTTGCCGCAGCCCATTTCGCCATTGACGATCGCGGCGCGTTCGCCACGATCGACCAGCAGCTCGGCAGCGGCATGGACGACTTCCGCCTGGGCCTGGAACAACTTGCGCTTGAGGCTGGCGACGACGAGTTGGCGATGCGCCTGCGGCTGGCCGGTATAGACCGGCGGGTTGGCGCGGTTGAGCGAGTCGAGCAGTTCGTCGCCAAACTCACCGACGAAATCCTGAAGGCTCAGGGTCAGAGGGGAAGATTCCGCATCGAGCAGTTCGCCCTGTACGGGCGTTGCATCGTTGGTGGTGGTATCGAGATCGAGAGACATGGTGATGCTCCAAAGAAAATGGGGCATGCACCACCCCCAGCGGGGCGATGGCATGCCCCGTGGTGGGAGGAAAGGACGGCGCGCGGCCGTCGCGTTGAGGAAGATCAGTACTCGCTGGGCAGCAGCAGCGTGGTCACACTGCGATCCCATTCGGTAATGATCCAGAGCTGCAGGCTGGGTGCGACCTGGTATGAGGAAAAGAGGCGGTCCTCACCGGACTCCAGCGCGGCATCGTTTTGCCGCCTGTCGTAGTCGTCGAGATCGCCCCAGTCGCCGTTGAGATGGCGGTGCAGATACGGAATCGGGTTGAGCCGGCCCTGTTGGACCAGGTCATCGACGCCGATGGTCATGACCACCTGGCCGAGAGCGAAGCGCCGGCTCGGTGTCTGGCTGATGGGAAGTGCTTGGGCTGCCATGGAAGGCTCCTTGAGGATGGAGGGGCCACGGCACCCCGTCGGGGCGACTGGACCCCGGTGGGTGGAAGAAATCGACGGCGAACCGTCGGCGGTGGAGAAACGATCAGCGGATGGTCAACACCTCGCCCCGCGTGGCGGAGCCCGGCGTCATGTCCCACGCGCGGATGACAGGCACGAACTTGTCGGTGAGGATGCGGGTCTCGGCGATCGAGCCGTCTTCGCGTTCGGTGAATTCCCGCTGGAGCGTCTTGTCCTTGTGGGTGTCACCTTTGACGACGAGCAGGCGCCCGGTCTTGGAGCGCACAACGCCGGAAATCGCGCCCGCGGCCAGAGCCAGGGCGAGATGCCAGTGGGACAAAGCCCGCGCCGGAGGACGCAGCGACTGCTGCGCGGCCCCCAGGTGCGTGTCCAGCGACGGCCAGAGGCCATGCAACCGGCCAACTTCGTCGGCGAACTGCTCAGGCTCCATCGTCACGCGGAAGAAGTGCTCCGGCTCGGCCGGACTGGCGGGGATGACATACGGCAGGAACGGCCATTCACACGGCAGCTCCTCGGCTTCGGCATCGCCTTGCCCAACCTGCAGCAGCAGATTGCGCACGCCCTTGAGGCCATCGGGGGCCAGCTCTCGCTGGCGCACCCGCCGGCCGAAGATCACCACCTGCTTGAACTGCGTTTCCACCGCTCGGTAGATGCGCAGATCGGTGTAGTGGCGCGTTAGCCAGCCGACCAACTCCGCGTCGAGCACGTAGCCGGGCACGATGAAGACCAGCACGCCGCCGTACTGCAACAGCGACAGGCTGCGCTGGTAGAACAGCTTTTCGAGGCGGGCGCGGCCTTGGCCCTGATAGCCGATGTTGCCGTTGACGTCCTTCGCCAGGTCGCCATACGGGGGATTCAGCCAGAGCAGCCCGAAGGACTGCTTGGAGATCATCGTGTCCATCAGGTCCGCGTGCAGGCAATGATCGACCAGGCCGCGGGCATGGCGTGCCCGCTCCGCGTCGAACTCGACGGCGAACGCCTTGGCCTGCTCGCGCCCGAGGGCGTGGGCGGCTTCGGCGATCGCCACGCCTTCGCCGGCGCAGGGATCGAGGATGCACATCGGCCCGTCGCTGGGCATCAGTGCGTTGAGGGCTCTTTCGAGCGTGGGTTCGTCGGTCGGGAAGTACCCGTTCTTCACGAAATTGCGGGCAAGCCGCGGGAACATGAGAGCCATGGAAGTCTCCTGGTTGGCGGGGATAAATGGCGGAAGCACGCCGAGGCGTGCCTCCGAGCGTGGGTCAAGCCGCTACCGCTTTCGGCGTCCAAATCTTGGCCGGATAGGGATAGGCGGTGAGTACGTCACTGCGGATCAGGGAGCCCAGCGCCAGAGTCAGCGCCGGCACGTCGATGGCGAGCCGATGGCCTTCCAGCGGCCCGAGAGCGAACGGAAGGCGGGCCAGCATCTCGCGGGTTTGCAGCAGTTCCAGCACGGTCTCGCGCCAGTGGTCGAGTAGCGGCAACGGGCACGTGTCCCGCACCAGCGTCCACAGGCGGTCGAGCCGGTGGGCGCTGTCGCGTGGCAGCAATGCCAGCGCGCTGGCGTTGGCCTTGTCGGGCTTGACGCAGCGCCGGTCGAACAGCCACACGTTGGACAGCGAACCGAACAGCGTTCGCCGGTAGGCGCGGGTGATGCGCTTCTCCAGGCGATCGACGTTGCCGATGAACACCGGGACGCTGCCGCCCTGGTCGGTGATGACGTGAAACTGGTCCAGTCCCTGCTCGTCGCGCCCGAGGGTCAGGCGAGCGAGGAACTGCTGGACGGCGGTGTCCCGCGCCCAGATCGACAAGAAGATCAGGTTGCCCTGGTCATCGCCGACGCAGGCGTCGGCCATCACATCCGGGCATTCGTCGATGCGGTACAGCGTGGAAGAAGTGTTTGCGGGCATGGTGGTGTCCTCGGATAAGCGGGAACAGCACCGCCCGCTGGGGCAAGTACTGCCCCAGGGGGTGGAAGAAAATCGCTCAGTCCGGCTCGAACTGCCGGGTGTGCGGATTGAAGTGAAGTACCTCGTCCACCGCGGTGATCGGCGTGAAGCCGTCCAGGTAGATGTTGTTGAGGTACTGGTCGCGGTAGGTCAGTGCCTGCCGTGCCTGCTCCTCGGTGAGGCCGTTGTCGATGAAGTACCCCAGCATTTCCTCGTCGGAGGAAACTTCGTCGTTGGACAAACTGCCTTCAACGAGCTTCAGCAGCGAGGCGGGGAGCGCAGCCAGGATCGGGTCCATGTCGGTTCCTCCTGGCTCAGACCATCAGCGTCGCGGCGGGTGCCGTGACAGCCGTGGGTGTGCGCCGCCGTGCGTGGTAGGCGCGAACGCCTGCACGCCATTCGGCGGACTGCTCCGGTGCAAGGTCCAGATAGGACAGCGGGCACGAGTAGTAGTACGGGTGCATGGACTCGTCCAGCGGCTTGTAGCCCCACTGGTTGCCGCTGCGTTCCAGCAGATCGCAGCGGATGTAGCGCAGGGATTGGCCCGGTTCGAGATCACGATGCACGCCTTCGACCTTGGCCGTCACTTCCGCGACGGACCACAGGACATTGCCGCGCAGCGCGTGGGCGATGACCTTGACGCTGGCGCGCTCGGTCTCTTGCGGTGCGATCAGTTCCGCGATCAGTTCAGACCGCGATTGGGGAGAGAAATACCAGCCCATGAGAGGCCTCCTGAAGAAGTAGAGCCGGAGGCCTCCCCGTGGGGAAGAACCCCCAGCGGGTGATGGAATGCCGCATGTGCGGCGGTGGAACTCAGTGCGGACTAGGAACCGCAACCGGCCGGGCAGCAACCCAGCGTGATCCCATGCGAACAGCAGCCGTTGTCGGCGAGCCAGTCCTGGGTTTCCTGCCGCTCGGCAGGCGTTGCGTAGTCCCATTCCCGGGTCGCGATTTCCAGCGCCTGAACGCGCTGGTCATCCGGCAATCGATTGGCTTGCGTGTCGATCTCCGAGCTGAAGAGCGTCACGTAGTGGTCGTAAGACAGGCCGCAACCGCGCTGGGCGCGTTCGGCAGCCGCCTTGCAAAGAGCCCGCCACGCGGATTCATCCAGCGCGGAACGGGGGGTATCGCAGGCGATGGTGGACATGATGGAGACCTCCAGAGAAAAGCCAGGGCCTCCCCGCTTGGGGAGGGAACCCCGGCGGGCGGATGAAGCACGCCGCGGATGCGGCGTCTGCGATCACGCAGGTTGCAGTTCGGCCTGGCGGCTCCACTCCTGCGTCTTGAAGTCCAGCGCGTAACCCAGATCGCCCAGGCGGGCGATCTGTGCGCGCAGGGCGCGGCGGTCGATGGTCGAATCCAGCTTCACGGATTCGCCCAGCGGCCACAACAGGCCGAACAGCGCGGCGTCGCCATCCTCGGTGCTGCCGGGGGCAGCAGCCGCAGCAGGCGGCGCGTCCACGCCGAAGGGCGTGGTATCGACCAGCGGGTCCGCGGACGTTTGCACGGGTGCAGGTTTGGCTGACCTGGATGCCTTGGCGGGCTTGGCCGGCGTTGCCGCAGGCTGCGTCCCCAACTCTTCATCGAGAGGATCGACTTCCTGTGGGGCGAAGCTATGTGCTTCGGCCTTGCTCAGCTTGTCGATGCCGAAAAGTGTCATGCCGTCCAGGTTGGCGCGCATCTCGAAACGCATGCTGCCGTCGCTGATCGGATAACCTTTGAGGAAGATGTAGCGGAGGACGAATTCCCCTTGGTACTTGCCCTCGGGGTATTGCTCCAACTCGGCGTCTTTTATCGTGAACTTGCCGAGTTGGCATTCGAGCTTGCCAACGTTGAACTTTCCATTGCGGCCGTGAATGGTGCGCAGCGCGAGCTGGCCCGGGACGATGATGGGCGAGGCCGATTTCTCGGGTGCCGATGTGACTGCCATGATGCTTCTCCTTGAGGAATAGGAAAAAGGCAAGGCCCCCTGGGGGGCCATGCCGGATCAGAACGAAGCAGCCAATGCCGGCTCCTGCTCTTCGACTTCACCTGCGGGCTCGACAGGCTGGTCGGCAGCGGTGTCGGCGGCGTCCTCGGCTTCGGGCGCGGGTGCGTCCTCGGCCTGCGGCGCCTCGGCTTGCGCCTGGCTCGTCGGATAGACCTGGGTGCCGTCGATCTTGATCAGACCGATGTGGATCAGCGTCGATTCCAGGCTCGCTCCCGGCTCCCCGGTGCGCTCACCCTTGGTACGGATGTACGGATCGATCTTCATGTCGTTCAACTTAAAGGCGATCAGGACCTTGCGGTCCCCTTCGATGGCCTGAACGCACCGGCGAACCAGGTGCTCGGCTTCAGGGGTGGCGACGATGGTGTCGAAGTACCGATAGTCCGGTTCACCGACAGGCCCGGCCAGAGCCGCGATGCAGCACGACAGGAACGGATCGCCATCCTTGGGGGTGACGTCCTTCGGACGGCTGAGGTAGCCGATGCCGCGGGTGATCAGTTCGTGCTGCCTGATTGAAGCCAGTTCGGCCCGGTCAAGCGGCTCGGCCTTGAGCAGTCGCGCCTTGAGGGACGCGGCGGCTTCGCCCTTGCGCTCGCCCTTGTCGCGGATGTACGCATCGCCCCAGAGGTCGCCGAGGCGGAAGCGCACCAGCGGGCGCTGTTTGGGATCGTCAACGCCAATGTAGCGCTGGACGAGGTTCTTGGCCTCGGCACCCGAGACCTTGACATCGAAGTAGCGGTAGCTGGGGTCCCTGGCGGGGCCGACCAGCGCGGCAACGGTGCATGCCAGGAACGGCTGCGCACGGCGGCCGCCCCGGACAGGCACTTCACGGACACGCTGGATGTAGCCGATGCCCGAGGTGTGGAGGTCGAAATACGATTTCTCGTTGGACGTGGTGTTCATGGTGAATCTCCATAGGGAAGAAGCGGAGACACACCAGCCCCACGCATGCGGGGAAAGGTGCGTAACCCCGCGGTGGGTTGATAAGGCGAAAGCATCCGCCACCAGAGACTGGTGGCCGCTCGCGGATGGATGCGGTGCGAGCTGGGTCGGTCACGCAGTGGGAACTGCGCCGCAACCTCGAAGACCTATGGTTGCCTGGCATGTCGCTGACAACGTCAGCAGGCATGGGGCCAGCATGGCCGGGCCTCGCGCGCGCGGCAGCAATCAATCGGCATCCGGGCGTTTCCCTTTGTCCGCGCCGCCGGGCGCGCGCCACAGGCACTTGGGGCCGCGCAGGTGGGCGGGGTGTCGGCGCGCGGACGGCTGGGGCGGCTCCAGGTGCCGCCGCCGCGCGTACCGACCAGCCGCCAGCCGGCAGCGCGCAGGCTGGCACCGCCTTCCTCGGGCACGGTTAGGTGATCAGCCGCGTGTAGCCCAGGGCCTTGGCCGCCTTCCAGGCGGCTCCGTAGAGCTTGCTGCAGGCGTTCGGTGCGCCATCGGTGCAGAGCCTGGTGACTTCGAGGGTCCAGCCGTCGTCCAGGTGACGCGCGACCGGGCGACCGACGATGGCCACGCCGCAGATGCCGTCGCTGCCGGACAGCGTGACCGCCAGGGCGAACTTCGCCCCTTGAACCGGACGGTGGTGCCGATGGTGCTCCTGCACGAAGGCATTGGCGGTGCGCAGCGACACGAGCACCAGTTGCAGCCGTGGCGAGGCCAATGCCGTGCGCACAGCATCAATCGCCGCAGAAGCAGGCGAGCGGTTCCTCGGCGGCATCGAACAGGTCGCCCTGGTCGGCAGCGAAGCGCGCCAGGTCGGCGTAGCTGGGACCATCGGCGCGAAACCGAGCCCCGCTGGGCTTGCTCGCCAGGTTCAGGGATTCCATGCGAATCCACCACACAGCCGCTTCGGGCCGGGCCTTGATGAGGGCCAGGCGCTGCCCGCGCGGCTTCAGGAAACACAGATCGCAGTTGCCTTCGAGCGTGCGGCCATTCACCGTCAGCAGGTCGAGGTCGAACGGTTGCGCCTGCCAGAAGGTGCCCACGTCGCGCACGGTGACGCCGGCATCCGCCAGCGGCATGCACATGGTTTCGTGGGTCGATTCGGTGGAGTGGCCGCGTGCGCGAATCTTGGCGACGCGCCGTTGCTCGTCGGCCCTGATGCCGATCATCTGGTCCCAGTCCGTCCAGCCCAGATGCCGCAGGTGGCGGTGCATCGGGCGGATCTTCAGGCTGGTCGTGCAGCCGCGCGCAACGGGATTGGGCAGGTACTGGCGCTTGCGTATCAGCGCCTCGAACGGTTCGCCCTGACGGCTGGCTCGCTCGAAATCGACCAGCATGAAGCCCGGCTCCATGGGCATGTATTCCAGCCAGTGAATCGGGATCTGCCAGCGTTCGGCGCAGTCGCGCACGAAGCGCAAGGTCGCTTCCACTTCCTTGCCGGTGTTGGCGAAGCAGACCACGGTGTCAGCAGGCAGGCCGCCATTGGCCTGCAACACACGCCAGAGCATGTACGCGCTGGTGCGTCCCCCGGAGAAGCTGATGCAGGTGGGTTGGGTGATCTTGAACGGGTCGTGCATGCGGTCGTCTCCGTGGGCATGTCGGCGGCAGGCCGACGAGGCAGGCCATGGCGGCCGGAGACGAACGCGCACGCGCGGCGGTGGCCGCGGTACGAAGAAAAGAAAGCCCCCGGATGGGGGCTGCGAGGGCCGCGCGGTGGTTGTTGCGCTATGCCGGGGGGACCACCTCCAGCGACAGATGCGTGGCGGTGGCAGACAGCATTAGGTCGTCCGTGCCGTGCAGGATGCGTGCGAAGACGCCTTCCTTCGGATCGAAGAACTCGCCGAAGTCGTCGCCGCCCAGTTCGGCGCGTGCCAGTTCCCACCAGTCATCGAACGGATCGGTATCCGGGTTGCAGCCGACGGCATAGGCCAACAGCTTCACCCGACCATCCGGGCGGCGTTCCCCGCGCTCGGCGAGGAAGTACACGCCCTGATCCTTGGCGAGGATCACGCGGCCCTGGGTGGCGATCGCCTCGGCCAGCACGGGGCGCAGGTCGGAGCTTTTGAATCGCAGGGACATGATTGAAATCTCCTGTGTGGAATGGAAAAGAAAAGGCCCTCCACCCGGATGGATGGAAGGCCCATGGGGCTTGTGGCCGGCAGGCTTCGGCTTCAGCCGTGGTGCCGTCGGGCCTCCTGCCATGGAACGAAGCGCGCATCACCGCCAGTTGAGATCGGAAGCTGCAAGCTCTCGGTCTCTTCCGCCGAGAAGCACGTCGCCTGGTCGAACGGGACCCAGCCGAACTCGTTGGACCAGAAACCGGCGCTGTCACCGAGGGCCGACTCGTTGGGCGAGCACACCACCCAGCAGTCGCCGGCCTTGGACGTCATGCCGGCACTGCCCGGCGGCGGGCCGCCTTCGCGTCGATCACGCTCACGTCGATCAGGCGCCAGCGCCCGTCGTCGATGAGCCGTTCCAGCACTTCGCCGAGCATGTCGAAATACACCTCGTCGTGCCGATCGACCAGTTCGCCGTTGCGGTGCAGTTCCACCACGTAGGTGTCCCCGCCGCGGTCGTAGAGGATCGTCACCTGGCCCTCGAACTTCGCGGTCGAGACCGTGAAGCTGATCGCCGGAGGCGTTTCGATGATCTTGGACGGCTTGGGATCGACCCAGGTGAAGTCCCGGGCGCCCGCATCGACCAGCATGTGGGTGATCCGCCGGAACCCGTCAGGCGCCGGCATTTCCTCCATCTGCTCGATGAGTTGGCCCAGTTCCATGCACTGCGGCTGGGGGATGGGTAGCTTGGCCGGTGCGGAACCGAGGATGTGCCTCGTGATGGTGTAAGGCGTACCGTCCGAGGTTTTCTCGGTGATGACTTCCGGGGTGTCCGCGCGCAGGCCGTCGAAGCGGCGGCGGGCATACGGTTGGACATGCACCTTGGCACCTTCGCTCGGGACGGTGGTCACCAGCTTGGGGTCGAGCACCGCGAACTCGCTGGGCTTGAGCTTGACGACGATGGCATCGTCATTGGCCGCGACCACCTTGCCGTCGAAGGGCTGGGGATCAATGGCGAAGCCCAGCGCAGAGGACTGCGGCTGATCATCGAACACGCGGTACTTGAACGACCGCACATTGCGGGGCACATGGCCTGCGACAAGCGAAGGCATCAGGGTCTTGATGAGAGAGCGATCCATGGGAATCTCCTTGAGGAAGAACAAGGGATTCCCTGCCCACAAGGGAGAGGTCCCTTGTGGGTGGATGGACGCGGTACGTCCGTTGGAAGAAACGACCAGCACGGTTTCCCGCGCTTGCAGCCTCGAAGGTCTTGGCTGCCTGGGCATGTGTCGGCAGCGCCGACGAACATGGGGCAAGGATGGCTCTGGAGTGAGCGGCCCGCCCGCAGGAAACCGCACCGCGCCGCATCCGCTTTCCTTCGCTGCGTACAAGAGAAAGCCCCTCGGAAGGGGCTTGGGGGGCGTCAGGCTTCGTAAACGAAGTAGTGCTCGCGCTGACGCGGGAAGAAGACATGCTTCCATGTATCGCCGCTGGTGTTGCCACCGTCGAACACGACCATTTCGTAGTCGTCCACGTCGGTGTCCAACAGGTCGGCGCTGGCGATATGGCGCATGTGCAGCGTGCCACGCATGCGCTCGAATACCAGGATCTGGCCGATGGCGTCGTCCTGGCTCATGGCGTTGACGCAGGCTCCAAGCTGGTGCTCGAAGTCGAGTGCGGGCGGGATGAGGTCGGGGAACATGAGGGTGCTCCTGTGAAAATGAACCAGCCCGGCTCCGGGCAGGAGACGGGCTGGTATGGGGGAAAACAACGAGGAAGGATGGCGCGTCGCGCGGCTGCTAGGACTCGGCCAGCGGCAGGCCCGGTAGCGCAGGCGCGTCGGCGTCGAGGATCAGGATGCGCACGTCGGCCCGGCCAGCCAGTTCAAGGATGTTCGCCAGATCGTCCGGCATGCCCTTGTTCCGGTGATCCTGCCGAAGCTGATCGGCGGTGATGCCCTCGGCGTGCTCCAGGTTCTGGTCCGTCCAGGGCGTGGAGATCAGCTTGATGCCGATCGCCGGGCTGTACGGAACCCGGAACGCGATGAACAGGAAAGCCTCCGGCGTGGCGAGGTCTGCCAAGTTGGCGAGGTAGTGCCAGGTATCGACGGTGATGTGCTCACGACTGATTTCCCAGGCCCGGCTGAAATACCCGGTCTCGAAACTCAGGCGCTGCACGACTTCTCGCGCGGCCTCGGCCGAATAGGTGTCACCGACGTGGACCGG
The DNA here is from genome assembly GCF_022696215.1 of Pandoraea sp. LA3. NCBI lineage: Bacteria > Pseudomonadati > Pseudomonadota > Betaproteobacteria > Burkholderiales > Burkholderiaceae > Pandoraea > Pandoraea sp. LA3. The sequence continues at coordinate 115,565 of NZ_PTPY01000020.1, forward strand.
ACGGCCGTCGAAGTCGTCGCCATGGATGGCATAGACCACGGCGCCGATCACGCCTTGGCCGCTGACGCCTTCACCGGCATCGCATTCGGCCATCACCTCGGCACTCACGGGGTCAGGACCATTGCTGACCACGGCGAAATCGCTGGTGACGATGCAGGACGATGAAACCAGCTCCTCGTCGGAGAGGTGTTCTTGGCTCGCGTGAATGTTTCGCCAGACATGCGGGCTTCCGTCCTCGTAGCTGATGCACAGTGTGCGGACGATTTTCAGATGCCAGTAGCCGCGGAGAAAGGGATTGGGTTTCTGGGACATGGGAACTCTCCAGATTGAATAATGGAGCCAATCCCCACCACCGGGAATTGGACCCGGTGGGTTGAAAGTGGAAAATGCGTCAGGCGGCGCTGATCGTCGGCGTCTGGGCCAGTCGTTCGGCGACGCGATGGCGCACACTCAGGCGGAAATGCTCGTCGTTGATGCCGGCGAGCAGGTTGGCGGCCTCCAACGCGATCAACGCCGAGGCCTCTTCGATGTCGGTGGCCACGATGGCCTTGCGCAGTTGGTCGCCGAGTTGGAGCGCCTGCGAGGACGTTCTGAAGACCTGGACCTCGCGGCTCAGGTAGCAGCCGTTGCCGCCGAACTCGAACAGCCTTGGCTTGCTGCAATACCAGCAGCCCTCGAACTGGATGGCGGTCAGGTGATGGCCGTCATCGAAGCGGGAGGCGATCAGAAGCAAGGCTTCCAGGTCGGCGCCGTCCTCGAATTGGTGGTGCTCGATCAGGTTCTCCAGCTCCCCGTCCTGGTCAGCACCGAAGTGCGCGGCCAGCCGTTCAAGCAGAGGCGGAATCGACAACTCTTCGTCGTCGGGCATGGGGATGCCGAGTTGTGTGGCCAGGTTTTCCAGACCGTCCAGCACATCTGTCCAGCGTGGATCATTGGTCTCGGCGATCTGGGCGATGTAGGCCTGCCCATTGCCGGGATGGTGTTCGTCCAGCCTGAAAGCACCGAACAGTGCTTTGATGACGGGAGTAACGTGGTCGAGCACGAGAACGCCCGTGCCTTCGTAGTAGTTGTTTGCCATGCTGGCTCCTTTCGGGGAAGTGAGCGGAGCCAGCCCATGCGGACGATGGCATCCGCAGGGAATAACCCAAGGCCGTTGGCGCCGGGCGATGGGGAAGAAAAATTGAGGGACATGGCCTTGTGGGCGCATGTCCCTCACGGGGGATCGAGAGGACGGTGGCGTGCCGGAGACCGGCTCACCAGCCGTTGTAGTTCACCAGCAGGTCGGCGATGACCTTGCGGCGTTCCAGATCGAGACCATCGAAGTCCGACAGCCCGTGGAAGTGGCAGCGCTTGAGCATGGCACCGCCCTCGCGCGCGTTGTAGAAGCTGACCATGGCAGACAGGAACATGCGTTCCCCGCTGCTCAGGACGCCGAGGGCATCGTTGAGCCGCAGCATGTCGGGACGCAAATCCCACTTGGTGCTGGCCTGGTTCAGGCCTTCACGGGTGCCGTCGCCGAACCACTCGGGACCAGCAATCTCGACACCGCGCTTCCAGGCCTCGAAGAAGGCTTGGGGCGCGGCAGCGAAATGCTGCTCTTCCCGCATGATCTGATCGACGACTTCCCGCGGCAGTAGCTGGTTCATGACGTGATTTCTCCAGTTGGATCAGGGAATGGCGAGCTGGGACCAGCCGCCTCTTTCGAGGGCGCGTTGAGCCGTGGCATAGCTGCGGAAGTACTCGCGGGATTCCCGCGAAACGGGACCTTCGGTATCGCGCGTGCCGATGTAGTGGCCGGCGGCGCTTTGCAGGACTTCGAGCGGCAGGAACTTGCCGCAGTAGGTCAGGGCCAACTGGCCGAAAGAGGCTTGCTGGGACATGGACGGGCTCCTTGGAAAAGCGGGGCCTTGTCCCTCACGGGATGGCAGCTCCCGCACGCGGTTGAAGAAAGTGCATCGGCGTCACGGGGACGCTCATCCGCAGACTTGATGCGATGCGGACTGGTGGGTTGCACGGGAAGAACCCGCGGCAGCCTGGAACCCTGGCTGCTGGCATGTGCTGACGAATCAGCGAACATGCGGGCAGCTTCGTGCGAGGGCCGTGCTGCGTCAGTTGGAAAACGGCATTCGGCCCAGCCCCGATTGATGGGCACCGGAAAAGAAAGCCCCGCATCGAGTGCGGGGCTGTCAGGAGGGTGCGGTGGCGCTGGGTCAGTCGGGCTTGTCGCCCAGGACATGCTGCTTCCACAGGTCGAATGCCTGCTCGGGTGGAAGCTCGGCGAGGATGACGATGGGCTGGGCCTGCCGGGCGCGCAGCGAAGCGAAGTACGCCTTGCGGTCGGCGATGGCCTTGAGTTTGATGCCCTTGATGAACAGCAGTTTGCCGTCCTTGATGAACAGCACCTTGTTGCCGATGTCGCGGTTGAACGCCGCTCGCACCTTGCGCTCCGCGTGCATGGCATCGGCCAGCTCATCGACCAGGAAGTCGAGGGTCATGTCGATGTAATGAGGGTCTTCACCCTCTTGGCCGAGATCGAGCGGCGCAGGCGGCAGGCCTTTGGCGAAGGCTTCGGCCTGAGCCAGCAGCGTCGTCTTGCCATTGAGCGCGCGGAGGAACGTCGAGCCGCCATGCCCGTCGTTGCGGGCCTCGGCGATGGGAGTGCCGTCGAACACGACGGTCGCGGTGAAGCACAGCGTTTCCTCGCTGGCGAAGTCGGCGACCTTGAGGTTCTTCAGCATGATGCGGTCTTGCTTGGTGATGGTGTCCATGGGAAATCCTGAAATCGACCGGGTGGCGACACGCCCCTGACGGGACGTGGCGACCATCCCGTGGGTTGGAGAAAGGAGGCATCGATACCCCGGTGGGCAGCGTTCGCCGGTGAGATGCCGAGGCGAACTGGCGGGTGGCGTGGGTGGAACCCACGGCAGCCTTGACACCCTGGCTGCGGGCTGCTGCCGACACGTCGGCAATGCAGGAGGGAGAATGGCGCGGCCCGCAGGCTGCGTCGTCGATCAATCCGAAGCGGTCGAGTCCGTCTTGTGCAGGCACTGCACCAGCCGGTTGCCCAGCCAAGCCATGCATGGGACGGCCATGGAGTTGCCAATCGCCTTGTAGCGCGGAGCATCTGCGGCAGGCTTGCCGCGGTACGGGATCAGCGTGTAGTCGTCGGGCATGCCCTGCAGCCGCTCGCACTCCGTGGGCATCAGCCGCCGCACGCGCCACTGCGACCAGTCCGCCGCACTGGGTTCATTCCAGTCGTATTGGAAATGCGCCTCGAAGTCAGGGATCAACACATGGGGCTTGTCCGCGCCGCCGCCGCTGGTGCGCAGTGCGGTCGATACGCCGTCGCCCAACTCGGCGGCAAGACCATGCTGCCGGCCCCGCAGGGCAACGCATGCCACCATCGGCACACCGTAGCCGGGCTTGCCGTTGGACAGGACGGTGCAAGCCACCTGCCCATGGCCGGACTCGAAGCGCACTTCGCCGCGGTTGTTCTGTGCGAAGGCAATGGCAGGCACCACGCCTGCGTTCGCATGGCTGCTGCGATGCCCGCCTGCGCGCAGCGTCGGTGCCCGGTTCATTACCGCATCCGCGCCGTAGCCCTGGGCGGTGAAAGCGATGATCGGAACGCCTTTGCCGGTGCCGTCCTCGCTGCTGCCCTTGCCGCCATTGGCGGTGCTGAGCGTGTGGGTGATGTTGCCCGCGATGGACTGCGCGAGGAAGGTTTCGACCTCGAAGTCATTCTTCGGGCCGGGCGCGGCGGTCAGGCAGGCGGCCACGTCGATGGGGCCCGCCGTATTGCCGCCACCGAACCCGAACGTCATGGTGACCTTGCCATAGGGCTGCTTCAGTCCGGCATAGCCTGCCGCTGCAATGCCATGTCCAGCAGCGGGGGAAGCGTCTTGCCACGGCGCGAAGCCCGGCGAAGAATCCCCGAGCAGGCCTTCGCGCTCAAAAAGTACTTCTGCGGGATCGAGGCCACCTCCACCACTTGCCACAAGAAACACGCGACGGCGACGCTGGGCGACGCCGAAATATTGGGCGTCGAGCACGCGCCACGCGATGCGGCGCCGGGGTCCAGACACACAACCTGCGTGCGCCCATTTTTGCCCTGGCGGTTGGAGCGCACGGCTTTCTCCGGCCAGTGCGCCCAGGAAATGCCCGAAGGCGTTGCTGCGGTCGTTGAGGACGCCGGGGACGTTTTCCCAGACGAGCGTTGCCGGCGTGCGGCGGTCTTGGTGGCGGGTTTGGTCGATGGCATTTGCAAGCTCCACATAGGCAAGGGTCAAGGCACCGCGCGGGTCATTCAGTCCCTGGCGCGCGCCGGCAACGCTGAACGACTGGCACGGCGTACCGCCGACCAGGATGTCGGGCGCCGGCACCGTGCCGGCGCGCACCTGGCGGGCGATCGCGGTCATGTCGCCCAGGTTGGGCACGTGCGGGTAGCGGTGGGCGAGCACGGCGCTCGGGAACGGTTCGATCTCGGCGAACCACGCGGCTTCGAGGCCGAGCGGTTGCCAGGCGAGGCTCGCGGCCTCGATGCCGCTGCACACGCTGCCGTAGAGCAGCGGCGCGTTGCGCGGCGCATGGCAAGGTTTGGGGTTCATGGCGGGTCTCCTGTTCGTGTGGCCCGGTGTCGTTGGCCGGGCCGGGACGTTGATGGGCAGGAGAAAGGCGCCGAAGGCGCAGCGGCCTTCGGCTCGGGAGGAAAGAGGAACCACCCGTGGGCTGATTGGCAGGCCCGGTCGTCGCTAGAACCGTCTGCTGTCAGCAATCACACCCGGCCCATGTCGTGGCTGGGGCCGGCATCGTCTGGCGCACATCCGCGCACAAAAGGAGCCCGTTTTTGCGCCGGCGGGCACCGGCACCGAATACCGCTGACCACGAAGGGTCTCCGGGTGGCTCGCGCAGCTAGGCAAGCCATCGGGAGACCCTTCGCAGTGGGCGAAAGAAATGCAGATCAGCAGAACGCGCTTGGCGCGGCTCGCAGAGAAGCTACCTTCAGGTCCCGTGGCCGGGGACGGCCGGGCGGGACGCGCACACGGATCAAGAAGGCGTTGCGCGCTGGGCGTCCCGCAGGGCGTGCGGGACACGGGCCACGCCGCCGATGGCGGGCACGGCTCACGGGGAACGGGGTCGGTCAGGAGCCTTTACGGCCGCTGCGGCGCGGGCGCGAGGCACCGCGCTTGGACGCGCCGGATTCAACCGGCAGCGTGCCTTTGCAGTCTGGATAGCGACTGCACGACCAAAACGGGCCGCTCTTGCCACTGCGCTGGCGCGTGGGCGCGCCGCATTGTGGGCAAGCCGGCCCTTGGGGAACCTTGATGGACAGCGACGTGCTGCCATACTGCGCGATCAACTGTGAGATCCATGCGGCCTGCTTGTTGATGAACAGGTCCAGTGTGAGCTGGCCGGTTTCGATCATGTCGAGTGCCTGTTCCCAGACGGCGGTGGTGCCTGGATCGGCAATCGCCGCGGGTACGGCGTCGATCAGGGTGAAAGCCGCATCCGAGGCGCGGATCGCGCGCCCCTTCTTCACGATGTAGCCGCGGACGATCAGGCCGCTGATGATGTTGGCGCGCGTCGCTTCGGTGCCGATGCCGACCGTATCCTTGAGCTTCTGTTTCAAGCGCGGGTCCGAGACCAGCTTGGCGACGCCCTTCATGGACTTGACCAACTCGCCCTGCGTGTAGGGTCGAGGCGGCAACGTCTTGAGCGCCTTCAGATCGACACCGGCCACCTGGCATGCCAGACCCTCGCGTAGCGCGGGCAGCACCTGGCTGCGGGTTGCGCCGTCGCCATCCTCCTCGGGTTGAGGTTCCGCCAGCACCAGGCGCCAGCCTTTGACGACGACCTGCTTGCCGGTGGCCGCCAGCGTTTGCTGGCCACAGGAGAGGTTCGCCACGGTGCGATCGAACTCGTGGTGAGGAAGGAACTGCGCCAGATAGTGCGCCCGGATGAGCCTGTACACCGCCGACTCCTTCTCGCTCATGGCCGAGAGGTTCGCCGGTTCGAGCGTCGGGATGATGCCGTGGTGCGCGGACACCTTCGCATCGTTCCAGACGCGTGAGCGCACGGAGCGGTCGAGCTGGGCCATGATCGGGCGCAGCGTGGGATCGGTCTTGAGCAGGCTGTCCAGGACCGTGGGCACCTCGGCGAACATGCTTTCGGGGAGGTAGCCGGAATCCGAACGCGGGTACGTCGTGGCCTTGTGCGTCTCGTAGAGGACCTGGGCGATCTCCAGTGTCTCCTGCACGTCCAGCCCAAGCTGCCTGGAACACACCTCCTGCAAGGTCCCCAGGTCGAACGGCAGCGGCGGGCCTTCCCGCACACGCTCGGTTTCGACCGAGACGACCTGGGCGCTGCCGGCCGCGCGCATCTGCTGCGCCGCCTGCTGTGCCACCGGCTGCTGCAGGCACCGGCTCGCGTCGTCGGTGCAGCCCTCGGGTGGAACCCACTGCGCGGTGAAAGCCTGGCTGCCAGCGGACAGGGACACGTCGATGGCCCAGTACGGCACGGACACGAAGGCTGCGATCTCGCGATCCCGGTCCACGACCAGTTTGAGCGTCGGGGTCTGGACGCGGCCGACCGATAGCACGCCGTCGTAGCCGGCCTGCCGCCCCAGCACCGTGAACAACCGGCTTAGGTTCATGCCGACGAGCCAGTCCGCCCGAGAACGCGCCAGCGCCGAGTAGTACATCGGCAATGTCTCGGCCGATGGCCGGAGCTTGCCGAGCGCGGCGCGAATGGATGCGTCGTTGAGCGCCGACAGCCACAGCCGCTCGATGGGACCGCGGTAGCCGCACAGGTCGATGATTTCGCGAGCGATCAACTCGCCCTCGCGGTCGGCATCGGTAGCGATGACAAGCTGGGTCGCCTTAGCCAGAAGCGCCTTGACGACCTTGAACTGCGTGGCGGTTTTCGGTTTGACCTTGACCCGCCAATGCTGGGGAATGATGGGCAACTGCTCGATGGACCAGCGCTTCAACTGCTCGTCGTAGGCTTCGGGCGCTGCGGCTTCCACGAGATGGCCGATGCACCAGGTGACGGTGACGCCGGAACCATTGAGGCAGCCTTCACCGCGCCGCGTGGCACCGAGAATCCGGCCAATGTCTTTGCCCTGGGAGGGCTTCTCGCACAAGAACAGCCGCATGTCCGTCCATCCGATTCCCGTTGTTCATGGAGTTGCTGGAATCGAGGATGCCGAGCGCCACCTGGGGCAGCAGCAAACAAGCCGCATGCGGCGGCGACCGCTTTCACGGGATGGAATGGCTTGGGCGGGGATGGCGCGTGGCCGCAGGTGTGCGGACCAGGAGCCGCGATTTGCGGGAGCGCGTGGAAGTCGATGGACGTTGATGGAGCTATCCCCTGGGGATAGCTTTTTCGGATGCATGGAGGGCGGCGAAGCATTGCGGCCGCCGCCCTCCATGCCGGTTCACTTCCTGCGCTTCGCCTCCTTCGGCGCGGTCGATTCTTGAGCGGCCTGGGGCTTCGGTTCTGCCTCCTGCGGCTTCGGACTGAGGGCCACGGACTCGATGCGGTACGGCAGGATGCCGACGCTGCGCGCATTGATTTGCCAGGTTTCGCGCGGCTGATCCTCGTTGTCCGTCCAAGGCTCGCGCTCCATGCGGCCGGTGACCAGCACGCGCATGCCTTTCTGGTACAGGTCCTTCCAGTGCTCGGCGTCGCGGTGCCAGATTTCCACCGGCGCCCAGAAGCCGCCGCGGTCCTCGAAGGTGCCATCCTTCTTGGGCACGGGGTTGTCGAAATAGACGTTCAGGCGCAGCAAGCGGCTGGGTTCGTCATTGCCGTTGGGGAATTCGCGGTACTCCGGTGGCGAGCCGATGTTGCCTTCGCCAGAAAAATGCGTGCTCATGGTGTGATCTCCGTGGTGGTTGAAATACCCGTGCCTCGTCGGCGCCGGGCGCGTGCTGGGATGCCCGGCGCAATCACCGATCGCGCATTGCGGCAGGAACGGACGTGAGCCGGCGCAGGTAGGCGTCGTCCGCCTCGGCGGCCTTGCTGGCGCATTCCTGCGCCTGCCTGCCCAGGGTGTGCAGCAGGCTGATCTGCATGTTCAACGTGATGCGCTGCAGTTCGATCGCGTGCAGGTCGGCCAGCAGGTTGACGGGCGTGCTGCTGCTGGCGATCAGCTCCCGCCACAGCGCCACGCCCATGGCCGACCTGTCGTGTCTGCGCCAGCGCAAGAAGACGGTTCCTGCGCCAGTGGTCTGTTGGGCCAGTTCGATGGGCAGCAGGTGGAAGGGGTGCCCGCATGCCTGCTCCAGCACCTGTCGCTGCGCCAAACCGATCAGTTCGTCGCGCATGGCGAAGCACTGGCTGGCCCAGGCCTCGAAGTCCCCTTTACCCTTAAAAGGCTTTAAAAGGCCTTTTAGAGAGGCCGCGTGTTCCAGCCTCATGAAGGCACCCTGTTGCAGGCCCCGGAAGTAGCGGGTCGGTTGGTTCAGATCGTTCATGCGGGCTCGTCCTCGCCGGCTGACGCTTCGGGCGGCTCTGCGGTGGCGGCTTCGTCGCTGGGCGGAGGCGCTGTGGCAGGACCGTCGCCGCGCTGTTGCAGGCCACGGCGCACGACGGGTGGCGCAAACTTCGAGCGGCGTGTCCCCTCCAGCACCTCCTGCGGCAGTTCGCCGTATTTCTCCAGCGCGACTCGCGCAGCGGCGTTCTTCGCCGCGAAATCGTCGCGGGTGCAGCCCGAGTAGCGATACTGCTGGGCCAGCGAGAACAGGCTGCGCAGCGCGTGCGCGCCCTCGTTGAGCCAGCGTTCCAAGGTGCTACGGTCGATGAGCGCGGTGTGGTGGGCGAGGATCAGCTTGCGGGCGATGTCGTCGTAGTCGGCCAGGAGATAGACCGCGGCAAAGCCGAGCTGCGCGTTGACGAAGAGCGGGAGCTTGACCGGCTGCACGTTGAGGTTTTCGCCCAGGCTGAGCGCCGGTGGCACGCTCGCCAGCGCCTGGTCCACCTGCTCGCGCAGCGATTGCAGCGTGACCTTGGTCTGGTCGAGCTTGTCCTCGATGCGCAGCATCCACCAGTCCGAGTACGGGTCGTCCTGCTCCGAGCCCCGCCGCATCTTGTTCATCTGGGCGATGTAGCCGTTCAGGCCGACGATGCCCGGTCGCCCCTCGGCGGCGGCGCGGCCGTGCCAGATGCGGGAAGCGTGATGGGTGTGCAGGGTCAGCGACATCGCGCTGCGCAGGGAGCCGAGATTCAGTTGCAGAGGTTCATTGGTTGCCATGGTGTCCGCTCGTTGTTGGAAAAGGAGCGGCCAGCTTCGGCAGGAAGCGGAAGGCAGTCAGTCAAGAATCCGAATCCCGGCGGGCCCCGGTTTAGGGCGCGGCGGTTGCATGCGGCGCGAGCTATCCCCAGGGGATAGCTCCATGGAGCGCCAACGAACGCTGCACGCCGGGATCAGGGGGGACAACACCGATGCTGCGGCAGACGGTCGATCCCAGGCCTGCGACAGCTTGGCGTTGTGCCCAGCGGCGGAACTATCCCCAGGGGATAGCTCTATTGGTGGCCATGGGCATCTACTTCACCGCCTTGCATGCCGGCTCACTTGCTGGCGAGCAGATTGCGTAGCCGCTCGATGTGCTGCTTGGCGACTTCCGGCGGCACTGGCTTACCCTGCGGCTGAGGTGGCGGTGCTGGTGGTGGCCGCTCGTTTGGCGGGACGGATGCCGATGGCGCGTCTTTCTTGGCCCAGGCATTGAACTCGCCATGGATGGCGCGCTGGATGATGCCGAACAGATACCCCGCAGGATTGCGGATGCCATGACTGCTGCATCGTGTGGCCCAGTCGTCCAGCACGGCCTGTCTCAGCGCGGCATCGACCTGCTGCAATGCCACCCTGGCACCTGTCTGCTGCTCTGCCTTCAGTTCCGTGAAGCGCTTGGGCCATTGCAGATCGCCCAGCGCGCGCGCCTGCGCGGTAGTACGTACTTCATTAATACGACTACTACGTACTGTACGGGCCTGCTTCGGATTCCGAAGAGAGGCGTCTGGCGCGGGTTTCGCCCCTGCTTCGGATTCCGAAGACGGGTCGTCCGCATTCCGAAGAAGGCTCGATGCTCCTTCTTCGGAATCGTGGGCGGCATCCTCCTGTGGATAACTTTCGGCGGCCGTGATGCCTTGGCTGGCGAGGCGTTCGGCCAGGACCTGTAGCCGAGACGGCAGTGTGCGTCCGGAGAGCATCGGATCTTCCGCGATCTCCTTGAGGGTGTTCAGGCCGACCATCTGGACAGCCTTGGCCGAATGGCCGAGGGACTGGCTGACCAGTGCCAGGTAGTCGGCGTCGAGCTGCATGGCCTCGAAGGGCGTCAGTGGTTCATCGTGCAGAACGTAGAGGTTGCCGAGGATGCGGCCGGTCTTGGGGTCACGCCGTCGCCGTACCAGGCTCAACCATCGGGTGAGGCGCAACAGCGTCAACGCTCGGGCCACGGTTTCATGCGAGGCCTGCCCGGCGCAGGGCATCGACGCCAGCCAGGGTCGAAGCTGCTCATACGTCGGGAAGGCTGTCACGCCATCGTCGTTGAGCATCAGCCGGAACACCTGCCAGGCGTTGCGCTCCAGCGGCGTCAGGCGACGGTCGAGGAACAGCCGCCGCGGCACGGTCTCGTGCCGGTTGCCGCTGAAGAGGAAGGCATCGCCTGACGTGGCAGGCGTCGGCGTAGGCATGGGTGCTGGCGCACTGGGGCTGGGCTTGGGCGCGAGGTCTTTCAGGGCAGCATCGAACAGATCCGCGAGTGCGACGGGGCCACGGCGTGGTGCGGTGTCGTCCACGGCCATGGCTCAACCCAGTCCCTGATCGACCCAGCTCTTGATCGAGGCCCAGACCACCGACAGAGGCAGCGACATGCCTTCGGCCAAGTCCATGGAGGCGTCGAGGATGGAGGTTTCGTCTTCGAGATCGACATTCCTACTGCCGGTCACGGCCTTCCATTGCCGCCACAGCTCCGTGTCCTGTTTCTCGTCCAGCACGGGGTGGCGGCCCTTCCGCTTCGGCAGGCCGAGGATTTCGCGGCGAAGCGCCACCTCCTGGTGGGTCAAGCCATAGAATCGACTGACCATCTCGGTGCTCGCGCCCAGCCTGAGCATGCGATCGACCGTGGCGATTTCCTTCTCCACGTCCTGCGCCTGCTTGAGCAGCCGCCGGAGCACTTCGCGGTTGACCGTCACCGAGCACCAGGAGACGTTGGCGTTGGCCAGCACACTAATCAGCGCGGGATGCTTGAGGGCGTCCAGTTCTTCCTCGCCAAACCCCATCAGTTTGCAACGACGCAGTTGCCCATTGCGCAGGTCATAAAGGGCTTGGGCGATCACGGCCTGGTTGAGTGGGTGTGGTGCGGACATGTTGGCCTTCCTCGCTCACGTTCCAAGGTCCGCAGCGCCGGCTTCCAGGTCGAGCAGGCGCCGGGCCAGCCGCAGCAGCCGGAACAGCTTGACCAGCGCGGTGTCGCTCAATCGCTGGGCCGCATCACCCTGGCCGTGCAGCAGCGTCGGCAGGTCGATGACGACTTGCCCGTCATGCAGGCCGACGTCGGCGAGCCGCTGACCGGCCAGGCACGCCAACAGCGCGAGGACGGCACGGCCCAGCGGCTCCGGGCTTTGGCTGCGGGCCCGGCAGGCGAAACCGATACCGTCTGCACGGTCATCAATGAACTCTTCCAGGTCTGCCTCGCCCGCGATTTCGCGGGCGAACTGTGCGATGTGGATGCGCAAGCGCTCGGGTGTATCCAGGCCGGGATCGATGTACCAGACATCGGATATCGGATAGAGCCCGCCGGCCTGCACGGGGATGGACTGCAAGACGCTCGCCGAGAAGTCGGGCGGCAGCGCATCACCCAACTGGTCGGCGACCATGCGCTGGATGGACTGGAGCCGTTCGGTCGTCGGTGCCGGCGAGACGATGTGCTCCCGAAGCAGATCGCTCCCCGCCGCAGGGCTGGCCGCACCCGCCTGGCTGGCATCCGCGTCGCTCTCGTGCGTCGCGGGCGTTGCCGCAGGTCGGCCCGCAGGCGGCGCTGCCGATGCAGCCCCTGCGGTGGGTGGCGCGGTGTTGGCAGGTGGGCGCGCGATGGTTCCCGGCTCCGGCAATGCAGGCGGCGTCGAGGGCGGTGTTGGGTCGCTGACCAAGGCGCGCTGCCGGCTCTCGGATTCGGTCATGTCCAGGGCGAGCACGTCGTAATCGACACCCAGCAACTCGGCCATCTGGCCGATCAGCTCGTCCTGTACGCGCTGCGCGGAGAACTCGTCGGCCTGGACGTCGAATTGCGACAGCACGTCCTGGAAAAACTCGTCGAAGTCCTGAACCAGTGAGCGGCCCTTGGCGTAGCGCTCCCACGCGAGCATGCAGGCTTTGCGCATGACCGACAGGCGTTCGACCTGATGGCGACCGAGGCCGCCATAGAGCACGGTGGGGATCGCGGGCAGGAGGTAGCGCACCGCGTCGTTCATGCGGCTGATGTGCGACTGTTGGACCGGGAAGCCATCGGCAGCGAGGCGGCGGGCCAGCTCGGACTGGCTCAAGGTGGCGCCGCTTTCTTGCTCGTAGAACTCGCGCGCCTTCTCGACGCCGAGGGCGCGCTCGATGAACGTGAGGCCCCCGCGCAATTCGTTCTCGGCCAGGTGGCCGGTCAACATGACGACTTCGCCGCGGCTGGGCCAAGGCCGGAACAGGCACGATATACGGAAGAATCGCTCGTCCTTGGTCTCCGACCATAGTTCGCGCAGGATCGCCAGCCGCGTATTTCCGCCGTTGCGGATGATGTAGTGATCGTCACCTGGTCGGCGAGTGATGGCCGGCGCCGCGTCCAGGCCGCGCTCACGGATGGACGCCTTGATTTCCTCGTAGGCCGGGTTGCGTTTTTTCCTGGGATCGTGGTCGTAGGGACGCAACTGATCCAGGGTCACGACCATGGGGGTGTCGGCGATCGGGTCGCTCAAGGCCGAGGCTGACGGGCCGTTGCGCTCGAATCCGGCCGCGAGCAGCTTGCCGGCCATCTGCTGGGAGGTGATCTCAGCCATGGCCGCCTCCCTGTGCTTGGGATCGGGCCTCGCGCTCGGCGCGGCGGATTTGCGCACGGGCGTTGAGGGTCGCCCGGTGGTCGCTGGCGGTCGAGCTGGTGTAGATCGCGGCGCAGCCAGCCTTGGTGAATTTGAGGTGGCCGCCCGGCGTGCGTTTGACGTGCCACCCTTCGCTAACCGCGAACTCGATCAGGGCGCGAAGCCGCTTATGGCCTCGGGCAAGCTCATGTGCGTTCGCCATGAGGCCTCCCGGTATCAAGAGGGTGTGGCGGACGGCCGGACACCATGGCAAATCGGTGCTGCCATTGCGGGAACAGTTCGTCTGCGAGGCCGCGCATGGTGTCGAGCGCGGCGGGGGCGACTCTGCCCGGCGGCTGGCGGTATTCGACCCGATGCACCGGCAGTCCGCGCGTAGCTGCACGCGGATACGCCTCGATGGCCGGCACGTCGGTGGACAGCACGCGGATGCCGGCGTGGTCCTGGAAAAGATCGCGCAGGGCCTGCTGGATCAGCCGTGCATTGGCGGACACAGGATGGACGCGATTGATGAGCAGATGCAGAGGTGGAGGCTCGATGCCCAGGTGCCGGTACGGCGCAATGTCTTCGAGCAACTGCATGGTGCCGCGCCGCAGCTCGCGCGCCGCGAGGATTTCCGGGGTCACGGGCGATAGCGCGAGGTCGGAAGCGAGCACCGCCATCTCCAGCAACACCGAGCGCGCGCCTTGGGTGTCGATCAGCACCAGGTCATAGAGAGGTGCCAAGACCGGCAAGAGATGGCGCAACCGCAGGCGCCCATCTGGCGCGTGCAGCAGCAAGGTGTTCAGCTCGCCTCGGTGGTCGTTGGAGAGCACCAAGTCCAGGCCAGCGATGATCGTGCGGGAAATAAGCAGCCCGAGGTCGCGCTCGTTGAAGGCCAGCAACTCGTAGATGCCACCAGGTGCGCGGTGGCCTAGCTCGTAGTACGAGGACAAGGTGGGCTGCACGTCGAGGTCGAGTAGCAGCACACGCAGCCCCGCGTCCGCGGCAAGCCCGCCGAGGTTCGCGGCCGTGGTGGTTTTGCCGACGCCACCTTTGGTTGAAATGATGGATACGACCTGCATGGCGTTCTCCGTGTGAGGATGGGAAGTCCGCGGGAGAACGGGTCAGGCCCGGTTGTTGACGCGCTCGGCGATCCACTGATCGATCTCGATGGAGTCCCAACCCACTGCGCGCACCCCCAGACGCAGCGCCTGGGGGAACTGGCGTTTCTTCATCAGGTTGTAGATGTGAGCGCGTTTGAAGCCGGATTTCGCTTCGACTTCTTCCAGGCGCAGGATGCGGCGCTCGTTCGGTGGCAGTACAGGTGTTTGCGACATGGCGGTCACTCCTGAACGCTCAGTGGCGTTTGTTGGCGTGACCTCCATTCAATAGACATGGCTGCGGAAAGACATTGCAAATGCAATCTCCGCGACTGCACATACAAGCTGGAAAAACTTCAGAGGGATGCGCTACGCAGCCGGCGCCTTGCAGTGGCGAACTTGCCGTTCAACGTCCGCTCCGCGATACCCATGGCGCCGCCGTGATGAGCAACTAGTGCGCTGACAACGGCTTCCTGGGTCTTGAAGCTGGAGTACGGCGTGCCAGATGGAGATTGGCCGAGCATCAGGTCCAGCATCCCTCCGATGATGTTCAGATAGGTAGCTTCCGCCCGGTCGCTGATGGGGCATTGAGCGCACGCGGGGATCGCCGTGGACTGCTTGAGAAGAGCATCGTGCTTCTCCTGCAATTCTTGCAGTTGACGCTTGTACAGACCCAAGGCAGATTTAAGGGCGAGTCGTTCGACCAGCATGGCTTGCCCCGTTTCTAGCGAGATGACAGGATGGGCGATGCGCTCGCTGCGCGAGAACAGGAAGCCAGGACGTTGCTCGGGGTAGTGCTGGCGCATCCAGCGCTTCAGATCGACATGGCGAACCGTCAGATCAGGGGACTCGATCAATGCGATATCGCGTGTCGTGATGCCGTTCTCCCCGAAGGGCAGCTCACCATTGAGGATGCCGTCGTAGATGCGTTCGGTGTACAGCCGCAGTTCGCCCCAGCGTGGGCAGTCCAACGACTCTGGCAGATTCCTGGGAGATGAAATCGAGGCCAGGATCACGGGCTCGTACCGCAGCAGCCCAGCCCAACGGATGGACGCTTCAATCGGGCGATAGAACACCTTTGATGTTGGTGCATCATTCTTGTTCTCGTGCATGCTCCGTCTCCTTCCAGGAGAAGAACTACATGGCCGACTCCTTTATCGCCGACCCCGTGGTCGGGCAGTTGTCTGTGCAGGAAGCGAACCCCGAGGCCCGGTTCGTCATGAGGCTTGAGCACCTCTCACCAGTTCGTTCTACTGGTAGCCGTCATGTGCCCAATGTGTAAAAATTCATCGACCGCTAGAAGGTCGAGCATCGGGATAGAGGCTCGACAGTGACGCTCACGCTATCAGCGTCGTAATAAGTTGCGGCTTCTGCAAAACTGTCTCGGTATGGCCTTATATGCCAGCGGTGTCACAAGGCGCAGTGGCATGGCTGTTGTCGTCTACCGTCCCGTTAAACGCAGCGAAACCACCCCTGTCATACCCACCCAGGCATCCTGATATACCGATAAAGAATCGCGCGCGTAGGCCCGATGGCTAGGGTGCGCGCTCTTTCATGGTGAACTGACCACATGGCGGACGTGCGCTCGACGCTTCGCGGTTGCCGCTTCAAGGCGACATGCGAACTGCGCCGACATCGGAGGCATCTGGCTGGCCTGCGTCGTGGTCTTGAAGCGGGAGAAGAGGGTCAGCCAGCGAACCTTGGTCCGTCGCGGACTGAGGGCGCGTCTGATGTGCTGGGTACGTGTCCTTGGCCGCTAGTGGTGCTCTTTGGATGATCCTTGTTGCCGAGGACGAAAAATAAGGCTACAATTGAGGTCTTCGCTGACCACCTAAGCGAAGAAAGTGTTTGGGAAACAACGACTTACTGCTCTAGTAAACGTCTCGTTTCCCGCTCCAAATCCAGAGGGAAGCCTGGCTTCCCTTTTTATTTGCCGAAAAGCCCACGGCGATCGATCCGAAGGGCGCCCTCGATGGCAACAGCGAGCGGTTACAATGCGGCAGCATATCCCGATGGCGGGATGGCAGAGTGGTCATGCAGCGGCCTGCAAAGCCGTGTACGCCGGTTCGATTCCGACTCCCGCCTCCAAATTCAAAAGCCCTGACTTGTCAGGGCTTTTTCTTTTTCCGCTTCCCGTTTCATTTTCACCAAAGCCCGCTACAAGTGGTCAAAACCCGTCTCATCCCCCCGGGAAAGGGCGATTTGCCACCCGGAATTCAGTAAGATTTGCCGGGTATGCGAGTTGATAACTGGCGACAAAACGGAATCGGAGAGAGGGTTGTGAGTACACCTATTAGGCCTTTTGCATCGGCACCCGACATGACGGCGCCGAAACTTCCGTACGCGCCTGCGGCTACACTGCGGCGCTGGCGCACCTTGCGGCGAATCAAGCAAACGCACGCGGCGGCATTGTTCGGCGTATCCCAATCGACCGTGTCGCGTTGGGAGGCCGGAACGCTCGCCATCGGCGCCGATGAACTGGCGCGGATCGAACCGCTGCTGGCCGCAAGTCTCGACTCGACTGCGGACAGAGCGCTGGCGCGACTCGTGAACTTCAATGCCTTGCCCGTGCATCTTGTCTGCGACCTCACACACCGGTTGCTCGCCTGTTCGCCGTCGCGGGCGATGGAGTTCTCTGCGCCTGTTGCCACGCTGATGGGCAAGTCCTTGTGGCCGTTCGCGACGGATGCGATTCGGGCACGCGAACACTCGCTCAGAGCTGAGGGATGGGGCGAGCATCAAACGCAGTCCGTCGAGTTCGACACCGGCAGCAATGCTTCGGCACTCGTTCCGATTCGGGACAGTCGATGCCGATGGACCCGCTTCACGCTGTCCGACGGCACCGTGGCGCGACTCGTCGAAACGCTTTGAGCCGGTGGCCTCCCAACCGCCTTGTAGCAACCTCGCCGTGCGCAACGTGTGCGAGTCGACTACGCATAATTTATGCGTAGATGGCCGCCATATCGACGCATAGACTGATGCGTTGAATGGGATGAGCGCGAGGCAGGAGGGGGCCATGAAAGCGACGACCGGTGCCGCAGCATGCACAACGACAGACATACCGACAATCGACGGGCGACTGGATTTCCTGCGCGCGTGCGAACGGCTGAAAGACGTGCTGCGAAGCGCATACACCTCGACCGGACGTCGCGAGAGCACCGCCGAACACAGTTGGCGGCTTGGCCTCATGGCGATGGTCTTCATGGATCGGCTCGGTGACGTCGACCCGTTGCGGGTCATGGCGCTATGTCTGGTGCACGACCTGGGCGAAGCGCTTCACGGTGACGTACCCGCACCGGCGCAACGCGGCGATGTCGATAAGGATGCCGTCGAGCGTCGCGATCTACAGACCATCTGCGCATCGCTTGACGCCCCGCTGCGTGACAGGATCGTCGCACTCTGGGACGAATACTCGCAAGCGGCAACGCCCGAAGCGCGTGCCGTCAAGGCGCTGGATAAACTCGAAACGATGCTGCAACACACGCAGGGCGATAACCCGCCTGACTTCGATTACGCCTTTAATCTCGAGTACGGACGAAAGGCCACCGATGCGGTGCCGTCGCTTCGCGACGTTCGCCAGCGGATCGACGACGCGACGCAGGACCGCTTGCTGCGAAAGACGTCATAGCGATACGCTTGCCGCATGCGCCATGCGATGCATGACCAGCGTTTGCCTCCGCACGAACCCCATCCGTTCGTAGAGCGCGATGGCGGTGTCGTTGTCGTCCTTCACGTGAAGAAACGGGATGTCGCCTCGTGCGCGGATCTCCCGGCGGAGCCGGTTCATCAGCCGTCGGGCGATCGATTTGCCACGATGACGTTCGTCCACGCACACCGCGCTGATTTCCACGTAACCGTCGAAACGCATGCGCTCTCCGGCCATCGCGATCAGTTCGCCGTCGACGCGAATGCCAACGTAATCCCCCATCTCGATCGTACGTTTGCCGAAGGGACCGGGGCGCGTGCGTCCGGCTAACGCCATCATGTCGGGCACGTCCGTCGTGCCGAGTTGCACGATGGTTGCGTCGTCCTCGTCAGTGCCGAGGGCGTCTGCGCAATCCACCATTTGAATCACCGAAAACACGTGCTCGTGATGGATGCCCTCCATCGGCGGCAACGCCGCCAATGTCGGCACGAACGCGAAGCCGCCTTGCGGGATCAGGGTCATGAGTGCCTGAAACGCTTCCAATGTCGTGTTCTCGATGCCGGCGAACGGCGCGACATCCGGGTGATAGCGACGCGCCAGAGGTGTCCCCTCGCCGAGCGCCGATTGCGTTGTCGAAAGCGCATGCCACACGGGGCTGTCGAGATGACCGGAATTCTGCTTTTCCATGATCGGTTTCCTGAAAGATGTGCTGCCGAGATCCCGGCTCAAACTGCGTGGGCGAGTATCGCTGTGGCGAACGACACCGTTGCTCCGAAGCCGACCAGAAACGCCAGCGTTCTGACGACGGGAATGCCCGCGACATAGACGGCGTAATGGACGACGCGCGCCGTCAGATAAAGCTTCGCCGCGAAGACCGTCGACGGCGTAGAGATGCCCGACAACGCGGCGATCAATACCAGCGGTGCAAATACTGCGAGGTTCTCCACGGCATTCGCGTGGGCGCGCTTCGCTCGTTGCATCCATGCAGGTGCGGCCGCTCCTCCCGCGGGCGCTGTCCCTTCCAGTGCCGGATTCGCCATCGCGCGCATCGGTCCGCGCAGCACGATGCCGCCCACGATGTAAGGGATCCACATCGCGGCAGTCATCGCCGTCACGCAGGTCAGGTAATACAGTTCGGGCGTGAGATTCATCTTGTCCGGCCTCGGGAAGTCGTTGAATATGCGGCGATTCTAGACAGGCGCAGCCGACGGAGATATAGTCGCAAATGACAATTTTCAGGTGATTTACGACATGAAGGTTTGCGTCTTTGCACTCGACGGCATGTTCGACACAGGCATCACGGCGATCCTCGATACCCTGTGCACGGCCAACGAGATCGCGAAGTTAGGCGGCGCCGACACCGAACCGTTTCAGGTCACGGTCATCGGCGTGAAGCCGAGAGTGAAAACTGCGCTCGGCCTGACGATGGCGGTCGAGCCGGCGCGCGAAGTCGACCGTCCCGACTGGGTCGTCGTGCCCGCGTTGAACGCCAAGATGGCGGATGTCCTCGTGCCCGCGCTGGCGCGACGCGACGTCGAGGCCGCCAAGTCGCATCTGCGCGAGTGGCGTGCGCAGGGCATCGGAATTGCGGCGGCGTGTATCGGCACGTTCGTGCTGGCCGATAGCGGCCTGCTCGACGGCGAGGAGGCCACCACCACATGGTCGCTCTCGCCGTTGTTTCGCGAGCGCTACCCCACGGTGCGGCTCGACGACTCGCGCATGATCGTGACGTCCAATGGCCTCGTGACGGCAGGCGCCGCGATGGGGCATCTCGACCTTGCCTTGTGGTTCGTGCGACAGGTCAGTCCGGAACTGGCGTCGAACGTCGCCCGGTTTCTGCTGATCGACAATCGCGCGTCGCAGGCGCAGTACGTGATTCCCGACTATCTGGCGCACGCCGATCCGCTCGTCGAGCGTTTCGAGCGATGGTCGCGCGAGCACATGTCACAAGGGTTTTCGCTGGAGAGCGCGGCGAGCGCACTGCATGTTCACGTGCGCACGTTGCAACGTCGCACAGAGCAAGTGCTCGGCAAATCGCCACTGGCGTTCTTCCAGGACCTGCGCATTCAGCGTGCGCGACAACTCGTGTCGAACGGTTGCGATCTCGAGACCGTCGCGGCGCAAGTCGGGTATGCCGATGCGTCGACGTTGCGAAGTTTGCTGCGCCGAAAACTCGGACGCACGGTCAAGGAACTACGCAAGGATTGAACGCAGACGTCTGACGCTGCTCGCAGACTCGGTGCCTCAGTAACTTGCCGTCTGTGCGCGCTGCACGTGTCACGCAGGCGAGACGTGCGATACGTGCAACGCCCTCGGCCGACCATGGACATCGCGGAGGAAATACCCGAGAATCGCGGCGCAAACCTCACCCCGTCTGCCGGGCCTCTCTCTGCTCACAGCCTTCCTTTCATGACGTATTCCTCCACGTTCATCTTCGCGGCAAAGCCGTTCGACGACGAGTTCCATCGGCTCGATCAGGCGATCGCGCGGGCGGCGCGCAGCATTCCCGGGTATCTCGGCGAGGAGGCGTGGGAGAACGCTGCGACGGGGCAGGTCTCGAATGTGTATTACTGGGCGTCGCTTGAATCTCTCGAGCAATTGATTCGGCATCCGACGCATATCGAAGCGAAGGCCGCGCAGTCGAAATGGCTCGATGGCTATCAGGTCGTCATCTCGCAAGTACTGCGCAGCTATGGCGACGGCAAACTGCCTCACGTGCTCGTCCCGCACATCGTGAAATGATGCGGGACGTCGGCCGACGACACCTCAGAAGCCGATCTGTTTGAGGAACGCGTTCACGGGCGCCGACCACATCTTGCCGCCGTAGGTGAGCAGCATGTGACCGTCGTGGCCCGGGATGTCTTCCGTGTGAACGAACTGCGCCGGGCTGCCTGACGCCGCGAACGCGTCGAACCATTGTCTGGGCGCGTCCGGGCCCCAGTACTGGTCGTTGTGCGCGTACAGCCACAAGCCCGGAATCCTGGTGCGCTTGCCGAATTCGCCGTACACCGCTTTCATCTGCTCGGGGTCGCAACTGTGCTGCGGCGCGCGCTCGGGCGAGCCGCCTGCGCCGCCCGAGAAGTTGATGTACCCGACGACGCCCGGCGGGTTGGTCGCCGCAGTGGAGACCGTGGTGAAGCCGCCGACCGAGCGTCCCTCCAGCACCACGCGGTTCTTGTCCACCCAGGGCTGCGCCTGCGCCCACTTCAGCACGGCGAGGTTCGCCTCCGCCGTCACCTTGGCCAACGTCTCGAAGTCCGGGCGACGCGTGCATTGTCCCGACTGATTGAACGACGCCCCCGAGTTCTCCCGATCCGGTCCGCCCGTCAAGCCATACCCGACGCGAATCGGCGCGACGATCGCGAATCCCTTCGCGAGCCAGAAGCGCACGTGGCCCGGCAAAATCGGCGCGGTGAGCTTCGCGCGCGTCTGCGGATCGCCGGCTCGCCCGTGCTCGAAGATCAGCACGGGGAAGGGGCCGTCGCCGGCAGGTTTGTAGACCTCCGTGTGCATGTCGACGTCGCCCCCGAACGTGCCCGCGCCGGGAAGCTTGATGGAGACGATCTCGGGCTTGACCGGCGCATGGGCGGCGCTCGCGGGCGACGCGGATTCGTCCGTCGCCGCATATGCCGCAGGCATGGCGAAGAGCAAGGCGAAGACCGTGGCAATGAGCGAGGCGGCAAGCGCGGCGACGCAGAGGCATCGGGCGTGCAAAGCAGAACGTGCGACGAGGGGTTTCATGGGAGGGATGGCGTTCCGGTGGCGATCCGAGGTTCGGGGTCTCACTCACAAATCGACGCTCATGCTACTTCGCGCGCTGACGTTTGAGCAATCGTCCGAATCATGAATGTTGCGGGGGCATGAAGTCACGATGAAGTCGTGTACCCATGGCCGTGAGATCCCCGCACAAACGACGTCAGCCTGCCGCGTCGTCATCGGCCACCAACGTTTCGGCGGCGCGCGCATCCGCGATGTCGGGCGATGCCATGGCGAAGTAACGGCCGGGCGTGGTGTTGAACGTGCGCTTGAATACCGCGATGAACACGCTGGCGTTGTCGTAGCCGAGATCGAGCGCGACGGCGCCCACCGGTTGTCCGGCGGCGAGCAGTTCCAGCCCGCGCAACAGACGCGCCCGCTGACGCCACGCCGTGAACGTCAGCCCGGTCTCTTCGACGAAACGACGGCTCACGGTGCGCGGCGCGGTGTTCGCCCAGGCGGCCCATGCGTCGAGGGTGCGCGCATCGGCGGGGTTGTCGACGAGCGCGGTGGCGATGCGTTTCAGGCGGGCATCGCGGGGCATCGGCAGACGGAAGGCGTCGGCGGGACTTAGCGCGATCTCGTCCAGAATCACTTGCATCACGTGCGTTTGCGCTCGATCCGGGGGACCCATGTCCCATTGCGCGGCCCTGAGCACCGCTTCGCGCAGCAATCCGGAGACCTCGATCGCACGCGGCTGCTCGGGCAGTCCCGCGCATCGGTCCGGGCGGACGTACACCGCCCAGCCGTTGAACGGCCCGTGAGAGAACGCGGCGTGAGGACAATGCGGCGGCACCCACACGGCGCGCGTCGTCGGCACGACCCACGCCCCGAGACTCGTGCGCACGGAGATCAGACCGTTGAACAACCCAAGCAACTGACCGGACGCGTGATGATGTGTCTGCGACACGCGCGGCGTGCTCTCGCGACCGACGAGCGCGATCAGCGGCGGATCGCTCGCGTCCATGTGCTGAACGCGCGCCATCTTGGCTTTGAGGTGTTCCGGTAAATTCATGGCGTCATTTCGCTATTGAATGGCGTCGATAGTCTATCAGCGCCATTCAATGCCGGGATATGCTCGGCGCGTGTTCTTGAAGGAGCGTGCCATGTCGCAGCCCATCCCTCCCGCCGGGTCCGGCGATCTCCCCGATACCGCCGATATCTCCGATACCTCTGATGCCAACGACAGCCTCGCCGCCGATGACCGCGCTTGCGAGCCGCCGACGCGGACCGTTTCATCTCAGGTCGATCTCGACCAACTCTACGACCCGCCATCGGAGATGATCACGAAGGGCGTGTTACCGCACCTGCTCTCGTTTCACGTGGCATATCTCAACGTCGCCACGTTCTTCTGCGTGGCGACCGGCAGCGCACAGGGACTCGATGCCTCGCCGCGTGGCGGCGAGCCGGGCTTCGTCAAGGTGCTCGACGAGAAGACCGTGATGTTCGCGGACTGGCCGGGCAACAACCGTATCGCCTCGCTGCGCAACCTGTGTGAAGACGATCGCATCGGCATGCTGTTTCTGTTCCCGGGGCTGGAAGTCTTCATGCGGATCAACGGCCATGCACGGATTGCCACCGATCCGGCGTTGCTGGCGACGCTCAAGGAGGGCGAGCGCACACCGAAGACGGCCATCGTCGTGCAAATCGACGAAGTGTTGTTTCACTGCGGCAAGGCGATCAATCGCGCGAAGCTCTGGCGCACCGAATCGCACGTCGACCGCAAGGCGGTGCCGTCGATGGGGGACATGAAGACCGCGCTCACCGGAATGGACAAGGCCCGCGCAAGCGAGATCGATGCCGGCTACTACCGTGCGGTGCGCGGCGATCTTTATTGAGGTCAGCCCTCGCTCATCTTGTCAGTTCTGCGTGCCAGCCGATTCCTGCGCACGGCGCAGACGTTCGCGACTGTTCGTCAGGTGCGTGCGCATGGCGGCACGTGCGGCTTCCGGATCGCGTCGGGCGATCGCGTTGTAAATGTCTTCGTGTTCGCGATTCACGCGGTTCAGATACGACACCTGATCGTCGTCGGCCAGTGCGGCCGAGTTCACGCGCGTGCGCGGGATGATCGTGTTGCCGAGCTGTTCGAGGATGTCGTGGAAGTAGCGGTTGCCGGTCGCGCTCGCCACTTGCAGGTGAAAGGCGACGTCGGCGGTCACGGCATTGCCGGTGCGCTGACGCACGTGCATTTCGAAGTCGTCGAGCGCCTGACGCATCGCCTTGAGCTGCGTGTCGGTGCGACGGTTCGCGGCAAGACCGGCAGCTTCCGTTTCCAGCGAGATACGCAACTCCAGAATCGCCATCACGTCGAGCATCGTGAGAATGCTGTTGGTGTCGACTTGCAGCGCATTCTCGCGCGGCGCTTCGAGCACGAAGGTGCCGATGCCGTGACGCGTCTCCACCAGTTGCGCCGCCTGCAACCGCGAGATCGCCTCGCGAACCACCGTACGGCTCACGCCGAGGCTTTCCATGATGGCCGACTCGGTCGGCAGCTTGTCGCCCGGGCGGAACGTGCCGGCGCGAATCTGCTCGGACAAGGCGCTCACCACCTCCTCCGTGAGGCTGCGAGACTTGCGGCGAGGACGTGCGGGCAACGGGCTGGTCATGGACATGGCGTCGGTTGGCATTGTGGGTGACGATAAATGGCGAAAAGCACCCCCAGTTTACCTTATCGACCGTCGCATACATACGACAACCGATAAGAATCGACCGCCAGCGCCACAACCCAGACGATATCGGGCGCTGGCGGCCGAGAGCACTGCATTGTGCGACTTCTCGCGACCACTCGGAACTGTCCGGACCGGCACGCGCACGGCGCCGCTCCGGACAGCCTGACTTCAGACGGACGCGCGTCAGAAATCGACGCGAATCCCCAGCATGCCGACGAACTGCGAACTCGTTGCCGACGGCGTGCTGTTCTGCGAATCGCCGACCACCGGACCCGCATTGATGATGCTCACGCCGTTGGCCGAGAGCGACTTGCCGTTGGCGTGCTGCCACGCTTCGAGCGCATAGAGCGACGTGCGCTTCGAGAGCGAATACACCTGCGCGAGCGACACCTGATGGTACGTGGCGGCGTCGGTGATGCCATTGGCCTTCGAGGCGGCGGTGTAGCTGTACGCAGCGGCCAGACGCCACTGCGGCGCCACGATCCACGACGCATGCACGCCGGCCGTATTGAAGATCGCGGAGTCGCGGAACAACGACGCGGCGCCCGGCTTGTATTGCACGTTGCTGTAGCTCGCGCCCAGCGTCACACTGCCGATCGTGTAGATACCGGCCACGGCGATGTGTTGCAGCGAGTCGGCGGTGACATAGCCCTGATTGACGGCGGACGTGCCCGGCGTGCCCGTCGATGCGCCGTTCCACGTCGTGCCGCCGCCCACGTTGTTCATGCGAAGGTAACCGGCGGCCAGCGACAGCGGACCGCCGTCGTAACGCAGCGCACCGGAAAACGTGTTGCCCTTGCCCATGTCGCCGGGCTGACCGCCGAAACCGTATTGCACGCTGGCCGTCACGCCCCACAAAACGGGCGAGGTGTACGTCACGGAGTTGTTGATGCGGATGGTCGTGTCGAGACCGTCGATATCGCCCGGGTGAGCGCCGGTCGCGCCCGTCACGTAGGCGACCGGACCGATCGTGCCCACGAGCAGGTAGTACGGCGAATACTGACGACCGATGGTGACCGTGCCGGCCTGGTCGTTCTTCAGGCCGACGAAGGCCTGACGGTTGAACATCACCCCCGACGAGCTCAACGCGCCGTTGTTCACGTCGAAGCCGTTCTCCAACTGGAAGAGTGCCTTGGTGCCCCCACCGAGATCTTCCGTGCCGCGCAGGCCCCAGCGGCTGCCCGCGAGGTTGCCGTTGCGCAGGTAAGTGTTCGATTTACCGTTCTGGTTGCTGCTGTATGTCAGTGCATCGTCGACGATCCCGTACAGCGTCACGTTCGACTGGGCAAACGCCGGCACGGCGCCGGCGGCGAGACCGGCCAGTACCAGCCCGGCAAACAGTTTCGAATGTCTCACGACTTCTCCTCTTGTGATGTATTTTCCTGGACTTCGCTTATTGGGCGGATCGCACACTGGGGTGTGCGTCTGAGGCTTGCGCTGCTTCGCTTCCTTCTCTTCGCTTCGCTTCTTTTTGCTTCGTTCTCGTGTTGCCTCTGCTCAAGGTGCTGCCGTGGTGTTCTGTCGCCGCGCGCGAGCGGCTATGACGTGATCGTCCTCATGGGGTCGTGCGCAATCGCCGTTGAGCCAACGCCCTGACGTATTGCTGCTACGCAATCACGGTCAAAAACGCGGTGCCTTGCCG
Source organism: Pandoraea sp. LA3 (assembly GCF_022696215.1). NCBI lineage: Bacteria > Pseudomonadati > Pseudomonadota > Betaproteobacteria > Burkholderiales > Burkholderiaceae > Pandoraea > Pandoraea sp. LA3. The sequence goes on from NZ_PTPY01000020.1 coordinate 141,437, forward strand.
CTCCAGTCAGGGCGGTATTTGCGCATCTGCACGGCGTCGTTGCGCGTGCGCAATCCGCAGCGCAGATACTGTTCGTGCAGCTTCGCCAACTGTTCCGGGTCGATTTCCAGCCCGAGGCCGGGCGCTTTCGTCACAGCGACCGCGCCGTTGCGAATCGCGATCTTGCCCCCGCGCACGACCTCTTCGTCGGCCTCCTGCCACGGGTAGTGCGTGTCGCACGCGTATGAGAGACGCGGCACGCTCGCGGCCAGATGCGTCATGGCCATCAGGCTGATGCCGAGGTGTGAGTTGGAGTGCATCGACAGGCCGAGATCGAACGTCTCGCACATGCGCGCGAGCAACTGCGTGTCGCGCAATCCGCCCCAGTAGTGGTGATCGGAGAGGATGATCTGCGCGCCGTTCAGGCGCACGTTCTCGCGAAACTGCCGCAGGTCGGTGACGACCATGTTCGTGGCGAGCGGCATGCCCGTCGCACGATGCAGCTCGGCCATGCCTTCGAGCGTGGGCGTGGGGTCTTCGTAGTATTCGAGATCGCCCGCGAGTTCGCGTCCCATCGCAATGGCGGTGGCGAGCGACCAGTTGCCGTTCGGATCGATGCGCAGCGGCTTGTCGGGGAATGCGCGCTTGAGCGCCCCCAGGCACTTCACTTCTTCCGTCGGTTCGAGCACCCCGGCCTTGAGCTTGATGCTGCCGAAGCCATAGGTGTCGATCATGAAGCGCGCCTGCGCCACGAGTTGCTCGGCATTCAGTGTTTCGCCCCAACTGTCCGGTGCATAGGGCGAATCGATGTGCTGGCCGTACTTGAAGAACAGGTACGCGCTGTACTGCACTTCCTGACGCACCGCACCGCCCAGCAGTTCGACGAGCGGGATGCCCAGATGTCTGGCCTGCAAATCGAGAAACGGGACTTCGAACGCGGAGTAGATTTTTTCGGCGTCCTTGCGAGGGTCGGTGCCGGGAGCAAGTTCGTACGCCACGCGCTCGCCGCGCACGCCCTGACGCACCACCGCCGCCACGCGCTCGCGCAGCCCGTTGGTATCGAACGGGTCCATGCCGATCAGATGCGGCTGGGTGTTTTCGAGCAGCGCGAGCACCGGCGCATCGCCGTACGTCTCTCCGAGGCCGACATGCCCGTTATCCGTCTCGATTTCGATGATCGAGCGCAGGGCATACGGCTCGTGAATACCCGCCGCGTTGAGCAGCGGCGGGTCGCGAAAAGCAATCGGGGTGATCGTGATGCGCTGGATTTTCACGGCAACTTTTCCTCGGTCTCCACCAGGGACGTGACGTCGGCGGCAATGCCATCTGCGACGTCCATATCGCGGCCCATGTTGTGCTTTATGTCACTTTTACGTCATCGTATGACTGGCCGTAATTTAGGTGACGCCATGGCCCCCTCTCTATCGGTGAAATCCCTAGGGAAATGGTCGGAATCCTGATGAAATATGGCTTTAAAGCCCGATTAAACAAGGGTGTCAGGATCACTTAGGGAAACCACCGGGGTGATTTGGCATGTCTCCCAATTGCAAATCCCATATCTCAGTCATATGATGACTTACGAGAAATTTAACCAAAAGGAGACAGCATGGCCTTCAGCCGCAGGGGATTCTGGCAACGCACTTTTGGCGCAGTGGCATGTGCCGCAGGACTCGCGAGCATGGCAAGTGCCGCAAGCGCAGCGCCTGTCGCGCTGAACGTCGTGGACGTGGCGGGCAATCTCGCGCTCACGCAAAAGGGCTTTGAAGCCTTCCGCGACAAGTACCCGGATCTCGTCTCCAAGATCACGTTCACGAACGCTCCCGCGCCGCAGTTGCCGGGCAAGATCAAGGCCATGCAGGCCGCCGGCCGCTCCGACATCGACATCGTGCTGACGGGGACCGACGCGCTGGCCGCAGGCATTCAGCAAAACCTCTGGCAACGCCTGCTGCCCGACTACAGCGCGAAGCTGCCCGGCGTGCTCGACAAGTACGCGCCGAACGTGCGTGCGATGCAGGAACTCTCGAAGGGATATGGGCTGGCCGTGACGTTCATGCCTGCCGGTCCGCTCGTCGAATACAACCCGGCGAAGGTGACGAACCCGCCGAAGACGCCGGCCGAACTGCTCGCCTGGTGCAAGGCGAATCCGGGCAAGCTGATTTATGCGCGTCCGGCCAACTCGGGCCCGGGGCGCACGTTCCTGATGGGGCTGCCGTACCTGCTCGGCGACAAGGATCCGCACGATCCGATCAAGGGCTGGGACAAGACGTGGGCGTTCCTGAAAGAACTCGACACGTGCATTCCGTACTACCCGGGCGGCACGTCGGCGGTGATGAAGGAGTTGGGGGAAGGCAGCCGCGACATGACCGTCACCGTTACCGGCTGGGACATCAATCCGCGTGCGCTCGGTATCGTGCCGGCAACGTTCAAGGTGCAGTCGTTCGACAAGTTCACGTGGGTGAACGACGCGCATTACATGGTCGTGCCGAAGGGCGTGCCGAAAGAGAAGATGGACGTGATCGTCAAGCTGATCAACTTCATGCTCGAACCGGCGCAACAGGCGCTCACGTACGACGACGGCTACTTCTATCCGGGGCCTGCGGTGAAGGACGTGCCGCTGTCCGCCGCCCCGGCGAAGAGTCAGGAAACGATCGCGAAGTATGGCCGTCCGGAATACGCGAAGCTCATCGCCGACTTCCCGCACGCCGTGCCGCTCGATGCGACGGCGATGGTCGCCGCGTTCCAGAAGTGGGATGCGGAGATCGGTTCGCAGAAGTCGAAATAAGGGTCTCGTCATGAAGCACAACTTCCAGCAACTGCGGCTCGATCACGTAGCGCGCAGCTTTACCAACGCCGAAGGACAGTCGGTGGCCGCGCTCAACGGCCTCGATCTGACCATCGAGCGTGGGGAGTTCATCGCGCTGCTCGGCCCCTCGGGCTGCGGCAAGTCGACGGCGCTCAATTGCATTGCCGGACTCACGCCGCTCACGGGCGGCGCGATCTGGCTCGACGACGAGCGCATCGACGTGCTGCCGAGCGAGAAGCGCGGCTTCGGCATGGTCTTCCAGAACTACGCGCTGTTCCCACACATGAGCGTGCTGGACAACGTGGGGTTCGGGCTGCGCATGCGCGGCGTGTCGCGTGCCGAGATCGAGAAGCGCTCGCGCGAAGCGTTGCAACTCGTGCAGCTCGTGGGCCACGAGCGCAAGTTGCCGGGACAGTTGTCGGGTGGTCAGCAACAGCGCGTGGCGATTGCTCGCGCCATCGTGATCGAACCGCCGGTTGTGCTCATGGACGAACCGCTGTCGAACCTCGACGCGAAGCTGCGCATCGAAATGCGTGCGGAAATCCGTCGCATCCACGGCAAGCTCGATCGCGCGACCATCTACGTCACGCACGATCAGGACGAAGCGTTGTCGATGGCCGACCGTATCGTCGTGATGAAAGAGGGCGTCGTGCAGCAGATCGGTGCGCCGCGCGATGTGTACGGACGTCCGCGCAATCTGCACGTGGCGCGCTTCATGGGCTATCGCAACGTGCTCGATGTCTCGATCACCTCGGCGCAGGGCGAGCGTGCGCGCGTGTCTTGCGGCGGGGCGTCGTTCGACGGCGTGCTGATGGAGCCGCCCGCCGCCGGCGGAAAAGTCGAGGGCAAGGTGAGTGTGGCAATTCGTCCCGACGATTTCGAGCGCGCGCCCGCTGCCAATGACAATGCCTTCGAGGCGGTCGTGGAGACGGTCGAATATGGCGGGCGCGATTCGCTGTTGCGCATGGCGTCGCCGTTCGGGCCGCTGTATGCGCGGCTGCCGGGCGATTACGCCGTCGGTGAGCGCGTGCCGCTGCGCGTGCCCGCCGAGCGCACGCTCGTCTACGCCGGAGAGCGCGCATGAGTGCCGGAGCTTCCGCCGCGATCAACACGACGCCGGCTGCACGTTTCGACGGGCGCGGGTGGCTCGTCGCACCGGCGCTCGTGTGTCTGGTCGCGATGTTCGTGTATCCGTTCGCCTACGGCCTGTTCCTGTCGTTTCAGCCGATGGAGGGGGGCGGTGTCCTTGCGAACTACCTGAAGTTCTTCACCGAACCGACGTTGTGGCCGACGGTGCTCATCACGCTCAAGCTCGCGGTGCCTGCGACGCTCATCAACGTGGGCGCGTCGATCCCGGCCGCGTTCGCGCTGCGCAAAAGCACGCGCGCATCGAAGTTCGTGACGATGCTGCTTGTCGTGCCGGTCACGCTCGGCACGGTGCTGATCGCCGACGGCATGCTGACGTACTACGGCCCGAACGGCTGGTTCCCGCAGGCGTTGCATGCGCTCGGGCTGTATCACGACGAAGTCCGTCTGACGCATAACTACTGGGGCGTGCTGATCTCGCTGGTGATATCAGGTTTTCCGTTCGCGTTCCTGCTGATCCTGTCGTACGTGACCGGCATCGACCCGACGCTCGCGCGCGCCGCCGGCACGCTGGGCGCCGGGCCGTGGCAGCAGTTCCGTCTGATCTATCTGCCGCTGCTGGTGCCCGGGCTGACGATGGCGGCGTGTCTGTCGTTCGTGCAGGCGTTCTCGGTGTTTCCGTCGGCGGTGCTGCTCGGTGTACCTGCGGGGGCGACACGTGTCGTGTCGATCGCGGCGTATGAGGCGGCGTTCGAGAGTTACGACTATTCGCTTGCCTCGTGCGTGGCGATCGTGATGGGTTTCGTTCAGTTGCTGATCGTGGCGGGCATGCTCGGCGCACGCCGGGCGTTCTATAGCGGTCCGACCACGGGAGGCAAGGGATGAGCGTCGCAGACAAGCATCCGGCCGGCACGCTGGCCGCGCAAAACGGAGAGTTCATGGCAACGCAGGGGTCCGCAAGCCAGACGGCGGTCGCACCCGAAGCGCGGCGCAAGCTGCGCCGCGAGGGGCCCGGTTCGCGCTTGTGGCGCGTGCTGGTGTGGGGCGCGATGATTTTCTTCCTCGTGAACGTGGCGTTGATGATTGCCACCGTCACGATGAACTCATTTGCCACGCGCTGGTTCGGCACGCCGCTGCCCGAGGGTTTCACGCTGCACTGGTATGCGCAGGCGTGGCGCGATTTCCAACTGGCCGACGTGCTGTGGGTGACAGTCGAAGTCGTGGGCGCGGTCGTGCTGTTGTCGATCGCGCTGGGGGTGCCGGCGGCCTATGCACTGGCGCGCGCGCAGTTTCCCGGCAAGAAGCTCGCGATGCTGGTGTTTCTGTTGCCGTTGATGGTGCCGCCGGTCACGTATGGCATTCCGATGGCGACCGTGCTCTACAAGGTCGGCCTGGGCGGCACGCTCACGGGGGTGATTCTCGCGAACCTCGTACCGTCGTTGCCGTTCGTGATTCTGGTCATGACGCCCTTCATCGAACAGATCGATCCGAATCTGGAATCGGCCGCGCGCATCTTCGGGGCGAATACGCTGAAGTACTTCCGCTACGTGTTGCTGCCGCTGCTGGTGCCGGGCATTCTCGCGGCGGGGTTGCTCGTGCTGGTGCGCACGATCGGCATGTTCGAGCTGACGTTCTTCACCGCAGGACCCGACACGCAGACGCTGGTCGTGGCGCTGTACTACGCGGTGTTCTCCACCGGCGTGCGTGCGCCGCAGTCCATCGATGCGATGGCGATGATCTACATGGCGATTACGCTGCTGTGGGTGCTCATCGCGCTGCAATTCGTGAGCCCGACGCAGCTGGTCAGCCGTGTGAAGGAAGCGCCGAAGGGAGAGTGACGCCGGGGCGCATACCGGGCGCATACCCGAGGGGGACGCCCCTTGGCGCCACCGTCGGCAGGACCACCGAAGGCCCGCATTCGTCATGAGTGCGGGCCTTTTCTACATGACAAAAATGTAATCTGCGTTTCATGTTGGTGTGGGCGCGCGCTTCATACGATGGGTACCCAACAGGCTTCGATGTCCAGCCTTCCTTAGCCAAGCAAAAGGGGTACTACCATGCAAAAACGCCTAGCGCTCTACGCCGCCGTCGGCCTGATGGCCCTCATGTCCACCGCGGCCCGCGCCGATCACGTCTACGACGACGCCAAGCCTTTCTTCCCTCCCGCCGGTGACGCCAATCGCGCTACGCCGCAAACGATTCAGTCGGATCTGAAGCAGGCGCACGCGCAAGGCGTGCCGGTGCCGTCGAATCTCAAGGCCATTCAGTCGACGCAGGGTGCGTCAGGCAAGACCCGCGACGAGGTGTATCGCGAACTGGTCGAGGCCCAGCGTCTGGGGTTGATGAATCAACCCGATTCGGTCTATCCGCGTATGTCGCCCACAGTGTCGCCCACAGTGTCGCCCACAGTGTCGCCCGCTGTCTCGCCATTCCCGTCGCGACAGGCCGCCAACTGACCTGATTCACGCGGCTCCCGCATTGGTCCGAGCCGCTTTTCGCATTTTTTCGCATCTTCTCCCCGTTGGGCACGTTGCCGGAAGCAGCGCACGCTCAGGGGCGATTCCTGGTGTCGCTTCCATGAAGAACCTGATCGTCACGACCTGCCTCGCGACGAGCGCAGCCGTGATGGGCAACGGCTATGCCCAATCGCAACCCGCCTCCGCCACCGTCACGGCATCCGGCCAGACGACAGGCCTCACGCTCGCGCAGGCCATGCAACTGGCGTTGGACAACCACCCCACGTTGCGTATCGCGCGACGCGAGATCGACGCGCAAACCGGCGCGCTCATGCAGGCCGGGGCACGGCCGAACCCCGAGTTGTCCGTGTTGCAGGAGGACTTCCGCAGTGCCTCGCGTACAACGACCTTCCAACTGACACAGCCCATCGAGCTTGCGGGCAAGCGTCACTACCGGGTCGAGGCGGGAGAAGCGGCGCAACGCGTTGCCTCGCTGGATGCGCAGACCGCCGAGACGACGGTGCGCAGCGAAGTCGTTACGCGCTATTTCGAAACGTTGTCGGCGACGGCGCTCGTGGCGCTGGCCACCGAGACGCAGGACATCGCGCAGGACACCTACGCCGCCACCCGGCGACGCGTGCAGGCCGGAAAGATTTCACCGGTCGACGAGGGGCGCGCGCAGATCGCGTTGAACAACGCGCAGATCGACGTGGCGTCCGCGCGCGCGTCGCTCAGTCGCGCACGCGGCCGTCTCTCGCAGGCGCTCGGCGTGTCGGACATGACGCTGCCCCAGCAACTCGCGGGCGATCTCGACGCCTTGCCGCAATTGCCGGTCTGGTCGTCGCTGGTATCGGCCTTGCCGACCACACCCGCAATGCGCTCGGCGAGCGAAGAGATCAACCGGCGCGACGCCATGGCCCGGCTCGAACGCGCGCAGCGCGTGCCCGACGTTAGCGTGAGCCTCGGGTTGAAGCGTGTGACGGACAGTGGCCGTACCGACAATCAGGCGGTCGTGGGGCTGTCGATTCCGCTGCCGATCTTCGACACCCGTCGGGGGGCTTCGATGGAAGCGGCGCAACGTGCCGACATGGCACGCGATGTCTATGACGGTGTGCGTCAGCAACAGCAGGCGCTGCTACAGGCGTCTTATGCAGAGTTCTCGGCCGTGCGCGAAGCCACGCTGAGCCTGCGGGACAACATCCTGCCGCAGGCCGAGCGCGCGTATGACGCCACCCGGCGGGGATTCCTGCTGGGCAAATTCGGCTTTCTCGACGTGTTGGATGCGCAGCGAACGCTATCGCAGGCGCGCTCGCAGTACATGACGTCCATCGCCAATACCTATGCCGCGTATGCCACTGCCAGTCTGGCCGTGGGCGGCACGGTCGACGGCGTCGCGCTGTTATCCCCCGAATACCTCTCGTCCGCCTTATCCACGTCCCCTAATCCGCCAACGTCTGCCAAGTAAGGATCTGCTGTGCAACGAATCAGAAAACTGCAAATCGCCGGCGCGTTCGTCGTGCTGATCGCCGGTGCGGCCATCGGCCTGTTCGCCTTCGATCGGTCTGCCAGCGCCGGTTCGGCGTCTGTCTCGGCGCCCGCGGGCAGCCAGTCGGCATCGTCGGGGGCATCACACGCGCATGACGGCGCAGACGACGGCCATGGGAACGACGAAAAAGGCGCGCACGGCGACACCGCACGCGCGTCGGGCGAAGCGAAGGATCACGACGACGAGGGGCTGGTCAGTCTCAGCGCGGACCAGCAGTCCGCCGCCGGTATCGAGATCAGGGCGGCAGGCGCGGCACAGATCGTCGAATCGACACAGTTGCCGGGCGAAGTGCGTTTCAACGAGGACAGAACGGCGCACGTCGTGGCGCGTGTGGCGGGCGTGGTCGAGCGTGTGAATGTCAATCTCGGTCAGCAGGTCAGGCGCGGCGACGTGCTGGCCGTCATCTCCAGCACGCAGGTCTCGGAGCAGCGGGCCGAATGGCTCACGGCACAGGAGCGTCGCGCGATGGCGTTCAAGACGTTCGAGCGCGAGAAGTCGCTGTGGGAAGACAAGATTTCGGCCGAGCAGGATTTCCTTCAGGCACAGCAGGCGCTGCGCGAGGCGGACATTGCGTTGCGCAACGCGCGTCAGAAACTCAATGCGTTAGGCGCTGACATCGGTGCAGGCGGCACGGATGGCGGCGGCCTGAACCGATTCACGCTCAGAGCGCCTTTCGACGGTACGGTCGTGGCGAAGCATGCCGCCATGGGCGAAGCGGTGACCGAAGCCGGGGATCTGTTCACGATCTCCGATCTGAATGCCGTCTGGGCCGAAATCGCAGTGCCGCCGCAGTGGCTGGGCGCGGTGCGCGTCGGCACGCCGGTCGAGGTGCGTGCCACGGCGTTCGACTCGAAGGCGACGGGGCGTGTGTCCTATGTCGGCGCGCTGCTCGGTGAGCAGACACGCACGGCGGTCGCACGCGTCACGCTGGACAACCCGCAGGGCGTGTGGCGCCCCGGTGTGTTCGTCAACGTGGCGCTCACCACGAGCGAGGTCGCGGTGCCCGTCGCCGTGTCGCTCGACGCGGTACAGACGATCGGCAACGACACGATGGTGTTCGTGAAGTCGCCCAAGGGCTTCGTGGCAACGCCGGTGCAAACCGGTCGCCGCGACGGCGCCTCGGTCGAGATCGTCAAGGGACTGTCCGCTGGCACCGAATACGTCGCATCGAACAGCTTCCTGCTCAAGGCGGAGCTCGGTAAGAGCACCGCAGAGCACGGTCATTGACAGACGGGGACGCCAAGCATGTTCGAACGCATCATTCAATTTTCCATCCGGCATCGCTGGCTGATGCTGGTCATGACGCTGGCGGTGGCTGTCGCCGGTGTCTTCGCCTATCAGCGTCTGCCCATCGACGCCGTGCCCGACATCACCAACGTTCAGGTGCAGATCAACACCAACGTGCCGGGGTACTCGCCGCTCGAAGCCGAGCAGCGTGTCACGTATCCCATCGAGACGGCCATGTCGGGATTGCCGGGGCTGGAGCAGACCCGTTCGATCTCGCGATACGGTCTCTCGCAGGTCACCGTCATCTTCAAGGACGGCACGGACATCTATTTCGCCCGGCAACTCGTGAACGAGCGCATTGCGCAGGCGAAAGAGAAGCTGCCTGACGGCATCAATCCCGAGATGGGGCCGATCTCGACCGGGCTGGGGGAGATTTTCCTGTGGACAGTCGAGGCGACGCCGCAGGCCCGCAAGCCGGACAACACGCCTTACACGTCGACGGATCTGCGCGAAATTCAGGACTGGATCGTCAAACCGCAATTGCGCAACGTGCCGGGCGTGACGGAGATCAACACCATCGGCGGTGAGGCGAAGGCGTATCAGGTGGCGCCGGACCCTGCGCGCCTCATCTCCTACGGCCTCACGTTTGCCGATGTCGTTCGTGCGCTGGAGCGCAACAACGCCAACGCCGGGGCGGGCTACATCGAGCGACGCGGTGAGCAATACCTCATTCGCGTGCCGGCGCAGGTGCGCAACACCGACGACATCGGCAACGTCGTGCTCAACAACGTGGGCGGCGTGCCGGTGCGCGTGCGCGATGTCGCGCAAGTGTCGATCGGACAGGAACTGCGCACGGGCGCGGCGACGGAGAACGGCCGCGAGGTCGTGCTCGGCACCGTGTTCATGTTGATCGGTGAAAACAGCCGAACCGTCTCGCGCGCCGTCTCGGAGAAGCTGGCCGAGATCAACAAGCGTCTGCCGGAGGGGGTCTCCGCGATTCCCGTGTACGACCGCACGGTGCTGGTGGACAAGGCCATCGCGACGGTGAAGAAGAACCTGCTCGAAGGCGCGGCACTCGTCATCGCCGTGCTCTTCCTGTTCCTGGGAAATCTGCGCGCCGCGCTCATCACCGCCATGGTGATTCCGCTGGCGATGCTCATGACCTTCACCGGCATGGCGGCCGGTCGCGTCAGCGCGAATCTGATGAGTCTGGGCGCGCTCGACTTCGGCATCATCGTCGACGGGGCCGTCGTGATCGTCGAGAACTGTGTGCGCCGTCTGGCGCATGCGCAGCAGGCATCGGGACGCCCCCTGTTGCTGCGCGAGCGCCTGAAAGAAGTGTTTGCGGCGGCGCGCGAGGCCCGTCGACCGTTGCTGTTCGGTCAGGCCATCATCATGGTGGTGTATGTGCCGATCTTTGCCCTCACCGGTGTGGAAGGCAAGATGTTCCACCCGATGGCGATCACGGTCGTCATGGCGCTGGCGGCTGCCATGGTGCTGTCGGTCACGTTCATTCCTGCGGCGATTGCCGCGTTCATCGGCCATCGGGTGTCCGAGAAAGAGAATCGGTTGATGACGCTGGCGCGTCGTGCGTACGAGCCGGCGCTGGATTGGGCACTGGCGCACAGCCGTGCGGTGGTGGCCGGTGCCTGCGTCACCGTGCTGCTGACGTTCGCGCTCGCCACGCGGCTGGGCAGCGAGTTCATGCCGAGCCTCAACGAGGGCGATCTGTCGATTCAGGCGCTGCGCATTCCCGGCACGAGCCTCACGCAGTCGGTGGCGATGCAGCAGCAACTGGAGAAGGCGCTCGTGGCGAAGCTGCCGGAGATCGAGCGTGTGTTTGCGCGCACGGGGACGGCCGAGGTGGCGTCCGACCCCATGCCGCCGAACATCTCGGACGGCTACATCATGCTCAAGCCGAAGTCCGAGTGGCCCGATCCGGGCAAGTCGCGCGAGCAGTTGATCGACGAGGTCACGCGCATCGCCCAATCGATCCCGGGCAGCAACTACGAGTTCTCGCAGCCGATCCAGTTGCGTTTCAACGAACTGATCTCGGGCGTTCGCAGCGACGTGGCGGTGAAGGTGTTCGGCGACGACACGGCCGTGCTCGACGATGTGGCGGGGCGCATCAGCGCACGTCTGCAAGCGATTGACGGCGCGACCGAAGTCAAGGTCGAGCAGACGTCGGGCCTGCCGATGCTCACGATCAACGTCGAGCGCGAGAAGATCGCGCGCTACGGCGTGAACGTGGCCGACGTGCAGGACACCGTAGCGGCGGCGCTCGGCGGCCAGACCGCGGGCACGCTGTTTCAGGGCGATCGCCGGTTCAGCATCGTCGTGCGCATGCCCGACGCGTTGCGCAGCGATCTGGACGCCATCCGTCGTCTGCCCATCGCACTGCCCCGAACCGAAGGGGCGGGCGGTGGCGCGTCGACCATCGCAGGCGCTGCCCCGCGTGTCGCGTTCATCCCGCTGTCCGAAGTGGCGACGCTCGATCTCTCGCCCGGCCCCAACCAGATCAGCCGCGAAAACGGCAAGCGGCGCGTCGTGGTGAGCGCCAACGTGCGCGGGCGCGATCTGGGCTCGTTCGTCGAAGACGCTCGCAGGCAGATCGAGACGGTGACCGTGCCACCGGGTTACTGGACCGCGTGGGGCGGTCAGTTCGAGCAACTTCAGTCGGCCTCGGATCGTCTGAAGATCGTCGTGCCGGTGGCGTTGCTGATGGTGTTCGGCCTGCTCTTCGTGATGTTCAACAACGTGCGCGACGGTCTCATCGTCTTCACCGGCATTCCGTTCGCCCTGTGTGGTGGCCTCGTCGCGCTGTGGCTGCGCGGCATCCCGTTGTCGATCACGGCAGCCGTGGGGTTCATCGCGCTTTCAGGCGTTGCCGTGCTCAACGGGCTGGTCTTGATATCCTTTATCCGCAATTTGCGTGAGAACGGACGTCCATTGGCGGAGGCGGTGCGCGAAGGTGCGCTCACACGCCTGCGGCCGGTGCTGATGACGGCGCTCGTCGCGTCGCTGGGCTTCGTGCCGATGGCGATCGCCACGGGCACCGGGGCGGAGGTCCAGCGTCCGCTCGCGACGGTCGTCATCGGGGGGATTCTGTCGTCGACCGTGCTGACGCTGCTGGTGTTGCCGGTGCTCTACCGCATGGTGGGGCAGCGCAGTCGCAAGGGAAGTTAACTGGAGAAGGCGGTAGGAGGAGGTATGAGAATTCTTGTCGTCGAGGACGAGTTCAAGACGAGTCAGTACCTGAAGAAAGGATTGACGGAGGCCGGTTACGTGGTCGATGTCGCCGGTGATGGCGTCGACGGCCTGCACATGGCGGTGACCGGCGCCTACGATCTCGTGATTCTCGACGTGATGCTGCCGGGCAGGAGCGGCTGGCAGGTGCTGGACCAGTTGCGTGCGCAGCAGGACACGGCGGTCCTGTTCCTGACGGCGCGCGACGATCTCGGTGACCGGGTCAAGGGGCTGGATCTGGGCGCGGACGACTACATGACCAAGCCGTTCGCCTTCGCGGAGCTGGTCGCCCGCATTCGCACGATCCTGCGACGGGGGCGTACGCGCGAGTCGGACGTGCTCGTCGTCGGCGATCTCGAACTGAATCTGCTGGGTCACAAAGCGGTGCGTCAGGGAACGAGCATCGTGCTCACCGCCAAGGAGTTCCTGTTGCTCGCGTTGTTGATGCGACGTCAGGGCGAGATTCTGCCGCGCAGTCTGATCGCCTCGCAGGTGTGGGACGTCAATTTCGACAGCGACACCAACATCGTCGACGTGACCATGCGGCGCTTGCGCGCGAAAATCGACGATCCGTTCGAGCCCAAGCTGATTCATACCGTCAGAGGCATGGGCTACGTGCTTGAACGCCGCGAGGGCACGGTGTCATGAACTTCTCGTTGCGTGCGCGGCGCACGCGTTCGCTGCGCGCGCGTCTCACGTTCATCATCGCCGCGTGCGAGTTCATGGTGCTCGCGCTGATTCTGCTCTATCAGTACTTCGCGCTCTCCGAGCAATTGCGGGTGCGCGCGCATCAGGATCTGCTGGGCACCGTCACCGCGCTGCGCCACGAACTGGGCAGCATCTCGACGAAGGCCGAGATCGGCGCGGATCCGCGTCGCTGGTACGACGCGACGCACGGTCATCAGAATCTCGATTTCGCCGTGCTCGACACCGACGGCAAGACGCTCGTGGCGAGCCGGGGGTACCGGTCTGCCACGGGCGAGCTGACGCGTGTCGGCTCCGGCAAGACGCCGGGCGACGACGATGTGCACCGGCTCGGCAGAGGCAAGCCCGGCGAGCGGTTGCAATACGTCGCGGCGGATGCCGTGATCGGCGACGGTGGCGCTGACGCGGCGCACGTCGTCCTCGTCGTGCAGATGGATTCGACGGAGCGGCTGGCCGTTCTCACGCAGTTCGCGCTGACCGCGCTGGCGGTGCAAATCGCGGGCACCGTGCTGATCGGGGCGTTGACGTTCTGGCTGGTGACGCTCGGTCTGCGTCCGCTGCAACGGCTTACCCGCGCCGCTGAACAGGTGTCGAGCGAGCGGCTCGGCAACGAGGGCGAGCCGCTGCCGGAAGACGACATCCCTGCGGAACTTCGCGACCTCACCCATGCGTTCAACCGCATGCTCGCGCGGCTGAACGAATCGTTCACGCGGCTTTCGCAGTTCTCGTCGGACCTCGCGCACGACTTGCGCACGCCGATATCGAACATGATGGGAGAGGCGCAGGTTGCGCTCTCGCGTGAGCGTCCACCGGCGGAGTATCGGGCGGTACTGGTGTCGGCGATCGAGGAGTGCGAGCGTCTGTCGCACATGATTTCGACGATGCTGTTTCTCGCGCGCGCCGAATCGGCGCATACGGAAATCCGACGTGAGGCGAGTTCGCTGGCGGCTATCGCGGTCTCGCTGGTCGAGGACTTCTTACCGATGGCGGAGGAGGCGGGGCTTGGACTGACGGTCGAGGGCGACGCTACCGCAGAGATCGACCGGGCGCTGGTGCGGCGTGCGCTGGCGAACGTGCTCGTCAATGCCATCCGGCATTCGCGCGCGGGCAGCGTGATCTTGGTGTCTTGCACTACGACGCCCGGACACGCGAGGATTCGCGTACATAACGTGGGCGACGTGATCGCGCCGGAGCACTTGCCGCGTATCTTCGATCGGCTCTACCGTGTCGATCCGTCGCGGCACAACGAGGAAGATGCCAGAACCGGCGGCACCGGCCTCGGTCTGGCGATCGTCAAATCCATCGTGGAACTGCACGGCGGTGAAGTCACCGCGAGCAGCGACGCGCGCAATGGCACGTCGCTGGTCCTCAGCTTTCCCTTGCGCGCGGACGTGAAGGGGTGAAGGGGGCGGTGATAGAGAGGCGCGTCAGCCTGCGCGCAGCACCTTCACCGGGCGAGTGGCCGCGCCCGCGTCGTGCCCGGCGTCGTTCGAGGCCTGTGCCGACGTTGCAAAGGCGGCGGGTGTGGCATCGAGAGCGGCATCGTCGGCTTCCAGATGGAAGCGGCCGACGGCCAGCGTGAGCGCCTGCGCCTGCTGTTGCAGCATCTGTGCGGCGGCGCCGGCGTCTTCCACCAGCGCGGCATTGTGCGACGTCACCTGATCCATCAATGCAATCGCGCGGTTCACTTCCTCGATCCCCTGCTTTTGCTCGTGGCTGGCGGCGCTGATCTCGTCCATGGCGTTGCTGACCTGCTTCACGCGCGCGACGATCTCACGCATCGTGTTGCCCGCGTTCTGCACGAGTGTGGTGCCCGAGGCGACTTGCGAGACCGAGGCGTCGATCAGTTGCTTCACTTCCTTGGCGGCGGCCGAGCTGCGTCCTGCGAGGCTGCGCACTTCCGCTGCCACCACGGCGAATCCCTTGCCTTGCTCGCCCGCACGCGCGGCTTCCACGGCAGCATTCAGCGCAAGGATGTTCGTCTGGAACGCAATGCCTTCGATGACCGCGATGATGTCGACGATCTTGCGTGAAGACGCATCGATGGACGACATCGTCGTGACCACCTGTTCGACCATCGCGCCGCCTTGCTCGGCCATTTCGGCCGCACGGTGCGCGAGGTCGTTGGCGCCGCGCGAGTTCTCGTCGTTCTGACTGACGGTCGAGGTCAGTTCTTCCATCGCCGCTGCCGTCTGCTCCAGCGAACTGGCCTGCTCGGCCGTGCGCGCCGCGAGGTCGCGGTTGCCCGACGCGATGCGATGGCTGATCTCGGTGACGTCATGCGAGGCGTGGCGCACTTGCGTCACCGCGCGGCGCAGGTTGGTCGCCATCTCCGCGAGCGACGCCATGATGCTCGTGTCGCGCTCACGGTTCGCGCCGTTGGCGGAGGCGCCATGGCCCAGGTCGAACTCGTGATACAGCTCGCCACGGTCGACAGCCAGCGCGAGTGCCTTGACGTCATCCGGTTCGGCGCCGAGCGCGCGTCGCAACTGGCGCGTGATGAGAAACGCCATGACCGCTCCGCACGTCAGCGCCACGATCACCAGCGCGAGCATCACGTTCTGGAACCCGTGTGCGCTCGCGACCGCTTCCATCGACTCCGTATGACTGGTGCGGTCTTCCAGATCGATCATGCGGTTGATCGCGGCCAGCCAGTCCACGAAGGCCGGGCGTGCCTGATCGAGCACGAGGCGTCGTGCGCCGTCGAGATCGCCCGCACGGCGCAGCGTGATCACCTGCGTGATGATCGGCTGCGTGCGCGCCTCGATCGCCTTGATCGCGGCGAGGTCTTCGCGCTCTTCGGGGCGGACGTTGCCGGCGTTGGCCGGGGTGAAGAGGGCGTCCATCGGCCCGGCGGAGCGCTGGTAGTCGGCGTTCAGGCGTTCGATGAGCGAGACGATTTCATCGACGTGGCTGTCGTCGGCCAGGGTGAGGTCGCGTACGGCGATGGCGCGGTCGTGCACGCTGCCGCGAAAGTTCACGGCGTACTGCTGCTTGACGTTGTTGTTGTCGCTGATGTTCGTGAGCGTGCGCTCGATGCCATGCACGCGCAGCACGGCGAGTGCGGCGAGGGCCAGCATCATGACGAGGATCACGGTGAAGCTCAGCCCGAGACGGGCGGCCACGCTCAGGCGCGGCTGATGCGACAAGTGCGGTGAGTGTGGTGAGAGTGACGAGCGGGAGGGCGCTTTCATATCGGTGTCTGGTCTGATCGTTCTTATTGGTCGTCAATGCGCGCACCGGAGGGTTCGCGAACGTGTGCCGGGCGCGTGCATTGCCCACAGGGCAAACCCCGTGAAGACGTCGATTATTCCGCCTGGCGAGCACGGATAGAGATCAACGGTTCGTTGAAAGTTTGCGCTTGAGCTTGCGTTGTGCCGCGCCGACCGAGTGTCGGGCGAGCGCATGACGGCGTGGTGACGGCGCGAGGATTGCCGTCACGACGTGCTGCGGCGCAGCAAAAAATATCGATAAAAGGGTGTGGAATAAAGCGTCGGCGCCAAGCGTTCAGAGAGTGTCGACAACGACATTTCACTCAGGAGCCAAGTCATGAACCAACGTCAATCGATGTCCGCTGTGCTCACCAGCCTCGTGGCTGCCGCCGGTCTGTTCGCTGCCGCCGCCGCCCACGCGGAAGTCCCGCTCAAGACCGCCGATGGCGTGCTCGTCGACGCCCAGAGCCGCACCGTCTATACGTTCGACAACGATGTGGCAGGCAGCGGCAAGAGCGTCTGTAACGGCCAATGCGCCACCGCCTGGCCGCCGGTCATGGCCGACGCGGGGGCGAAAGCCGAAGGCAACTACTCCATCGTGACGCGCGATGACGGCATGAAGCAGTGGGCCTACAAGGGCAAGCCGCTGTATCTGTTCGTGAAGGACGCTGCCGCCGGCGACAAGAAGGGCGACGGCGTCAAGGACGTGTGGCACGTTGTCAAGCCCTGAGCGGCCGCCAACGAGGCGCAAGTCAGGCGTTTAGGGAATCCTGACGGGGAGCGAGAGGGTGTTGGCATATCGGCCTGCCGGGTCGGACCGCGCAAAATCGCGGCGGCTCAGTATAATTTCGCAGCAAGCGCCGGCGGCATTCGCCGGCGATGCTTCGGACTGGCTTGCCGCCAGGCACCCTCCGCCAGGAAATTCGCCGATGACCGGTCAGGATTTACCCAGCTTGCTTCCGGGCTTGCTGCCACGCCTCTGGGCGTTCGCCTTGCGTATTACGGGCGATCGTCATGATGCCGAGGATCTCGTGCAACGCGCTTGCGTGCACGCGCTTGAGCGCGTGCACCAGTGGCAGCCGGGCACCTCGGCGTTGAGCTGGATGTTCAGTATCGTGCACACGACGTGGATCAACGAGATCCGCGCGCGTCGCGTGCGTTCGCGCGGCAGTCTCGCGTGGGACGAGGCCGACGTCGAAGCGATTCCGGATCTTCAGGCGTCCACGCCCGAGGATCTCGCGAGCTATCGCCAGGTCTTCGGCGCGGTGGACAGTCTGCCCGAAGCGCAGCGCCTCGTGCTGCTGCTCGTGGCAGTGGAGGGAATGAGTTATCAGGAGGCGGCAGATGTGCTCGACGTGCCTATCGGCACCGTCATGAGCCGTTTGTCGCGAGCCCGCCGAACCATCGGCGATCAGTTTCGTAACCCCGAGGGGCAACCCCGCCTTGCGGATCGCGCACAGCGCGAGCATCGCTCCGGTCCCGCAGCCGGCGCACGTGAGGAGGACGCGTGATGAACGAAGACGATATCCGCCTGCTCGCTTACGTCGACGGCGCACTCCCCGTAGCGGAGCGCGCGGAAGTGGAAGCGGCCATCGCCGCGTCGCCCGAACTGGCCGACGCGGTCGAGTCGTTGCGCGCGTCGCGTCTGCCGTACCGCGAGACGTTCGCGGCGCAGGCGATCCCGCCCGTCCCTGAAAGCCTTACCGCCAGCCTCGACGCGCTGTTGCGCTCGCACGCGCAACGTCAGGCGGCTGGGGCACAGGACATGCAGGAAGTGCCCGCAACGCTCAGGGCTGCCGATCCGGTCGCACCGGTTCATCCGGTTCAGGTCGATGCTATGCATCAGGCGCCGGCCGCCAACGATGCCCCGGCCGGGCGACGCGTGCGCCCGTGGTGGCTCGCCGCGGCTTTCGCGGCGGGTGTTGCTGCCACCGCCGTCACGTTGCCGTTGCTCTCCGGCGTGCTGAATCAGGGCGGCACGGGCGGGTTCATGACCGCGTCAGTCCCGGCGAAGCCCGAACAGGGCCGCACGTGGGTGCGCGCGGCGGCCGAGTATCAGCAGTTGTATGCGCGTGACACCGTCGCTTCCATCCATGTGGACGACGGCGACACCGAGCGTACCGTGAGCGACATCCGTCAGAACGACAAGCTCGACATCAGCGTGCCCGATCTGCGCTCGCAAGGGCTGACGTTCAAGCGCGTGCAACGTCTGCGCTGGAAGGACAGCGCGCTGGTGCAGATGGTGTATCTCCCGGCGAAGGGCGATCCCGTGGCGCTGTGTGTGGTGCGCGATACGCGTCCCGATCAGGGCGTCGCGGAGCAGAAGGTCGACAGCATGGGCGTGGTGACGTGGCGCAAGGGCCAGATCGGCTATGCGTTGATCGGTGCGCCCGGATCGACGGACCTCAAGGCGGTCGCCAAGGCGCTGGCGGACGGTCCCGTCACGCCGCTGTACGGCATGCTGATGTTGCACGAACTGCGGCCGGATCGCGCGGCGTCCTGACGTCGTCGCAATCATCGCTGTCTTCACCGTATCAAAACAAACGCCCTCGGACCGAGGGCGTTTGTCATTGCAGCGTGCGTGTCGCTTATTCGCTTACTGCTGCGCAAGCGCGCCGTCACGCAGTCGCCACAGGCCCAGCGGATTGGCCTCCTGCAAGGCTTCCGGCAGGAGCGCATCCGGCAAGTCCTGATAGCACACCGGACGCAGGAAGCGATCGATGGCCGACGCGCCGACCGACGTGAACATCGCATTCGACGTCGCGGGGAACGGGCCGCCGTGGACCATCGCGTGACACACTTCGACGCCGGTCGGGAAACCGTTGGCGAGAATGCGTCCGGCACGACGCTCCAGACTCGGCAGCAGACGACGCGCCGTCGCGGCGTCACCCGTGTCGAGTTGCAACGTCGCCGTCAACTGCCCTTCCAGACGTTCGGTGATCGCGATCATCTCGTCGACGGTATCGCAGGCAATCACGACCGACGCCGGACCGAACATCTCGTCGTGCAATGCTGGCGTAGCGAGGAATTCAGCTGCCGTCGTGCGGAACAGCGCAGCCTGACCCTGACACGCGCCGCCCGACTGACCGCGTGCGACCAGCGTCACGTTCGGTTCGTCGACCAGACGCCCCACACCCTTGTCGTACGCTTGCGCGATGCCCGGCGTGAGCATGGTGCCGGCGGCCTTGGCCGTGAGTGCGTCCGATGCCGTCTGGCAGAAGCGTTCGAGCGCGTCGCCCGTAATCCCCAGCACCAGCCCCGGATTCGTACAGAACTGGCCGACGCCCATCGTCAGCGAATCGACGAACCCCCGAGCGATCGCCTCGCCCCGGGCCGCCAATGCTTCGGGCAGCAGGTACACCGGATTGATGCTGCTCATCTCGGCATACACGGGGATCGGCACGGCGCGCGACTGTGCGATGCGTTGCAGCGCGAGACCGCCGTTGCGCGACCCGGTAAAGCCCACGGCGGCAATCGCCGGATGTGCGACCAGCGCTTCGCCAACGGCACGCTCACCCACGAGCAGCGAGAACACGCCTTCCGGCAAACCCAGTTTCTGCACTGCGGCGCGCACGGCGCGTGCGACGAGTTCCGAGGTGCCCAGATGCGCCGAGTGCGCCTTGACGATCACCGGGCAACCGGCGGCAAACGCCGATGCCGTGTCGCCACCTGCTACCGAAAACGCCAGCGGGAAATTGCTCGCGCCGAACACGGCCACAGGGCCGAGGCCGATCTTCGCCAGACGCAGGTCGCTGCGCGGCAGCGGTTCACGTGCCGGTTGTGCGGGGTCGATGGTGGCATCGAGGAAGTGGCCGTCGCGCACCACGCGGGCGAACATCCGCAACTGGCCGACGGTGCGTCCGCGCTCGCCTTGCAGGCGTGCCACGGGCAGACCGGTCTCGGCGTGCGCACGCTCGATGAGCGCGTCGCCCAGATCGAGAATCGCCTGCGCCACGGCTTCCAGAAACTCGGCGCGTTTGGCCAGCGGCAGCGAACGGAACGGATCGAACGCGGCGCGCGCGAGGTCGCACGCCCGTTCGACGTCCTGCACCGTGCCTGCGCCGAACGTCGGCGTCAGACGCTCGCCACGCGACGGATCGAACGCTTCGAGCGTTCCGGCGCTGCCGCGCACATCGGCGCGGCCGATCAACATCTCACCGGTGATCTGCATGAGCGGTCCCCTTAGCCTTCGACTTGCTTGATGAGGGCGTCGAGCGCTTCGAGCTCATTCGGCAGCAGATCGGTCAGCGGTGCGCGCACCGGACCGGCATCGTGACCGACCAGCTTCGCGCCTGCCTTGACGATGCTCACGGCGTAGCCCGCGCGACGGTTGCGAATCTCCAGATACGGCAGGAAGAACGTGTCGAGCAGATGGCCCATCGTCTCCTGATCGTTGTTGCACACGGCGTGATAGAACTTCATCGCGGTCTTCGGGATGAAGTTGAACACGGCCGACGAGTACACCGGCACGCCCAGCGCACGGTAAGCGGCGGCATAGACTTCCGCCGTGGGCAGACCGCCCAGATACGAGAAACGATCGCCCATGCGGCGACGGATCTGCACCATGCGCTCGATGTCACCCACGCCGTCCTTGAAACCGATCAGGTTCGGGCAGGTCTCGGCCAGGCGTTCGAGCTGGTCGGCGCCGAGCTTCGAGTTCGCCCGGTTGTAGACGATCACGCCGATGTTCACGGCCTTGCAGACCTGTTCGACGTGCGCGGCGATGCCGTCAAGGCTCGCTTCGGTCAGGTAATGCGGCATGAGCAGCACGCCCTTCGCGCCCAGACGCTCGGCTTCCTGCGCATATTCGATGGCCAGACGCGTCGGGCCGCCGGCACCCGCGAGAATCGGCACTTTGCCGGCGCAGGTGTCCACCGCCGTCTTGATGACGGCGCTGTAGTCCTGCGGGGTGAGCGAGAAGAACTCGCCCGTGCCGCCCGCGGCGAAGAGCGCCGTCGCGCCGAACGGCGCCAGCCACTCCAGACGCGCCGCGTAGCCGCGTGCGTTGAAGTCGCCGTTAGCGTCGAAGTCGGTCACGGGGAAAGACAACAAGCCGTCGGAGACGATCTGCTTGAGTTCTTGAGGTGCGGTCATTTCAAGAGTTCCTGTCGGCCACAGGGCCGGATTCGATGAATAAAGATGGCGCTCAACCAGCGCTCAGCGCTGAGTTATATGTCATCGTATAACATGTGATGAGGTCGGACAAGAGGCTGACCCGTCGAATGGCAGTGGGATAAACCCGCAAAAGGCCCCGGAAGGGTTTTTCCTGATTCTGCGAGAACCCCGGAAGTCCGCGCGTAGCGGGGTATCTAGATGTATGATGACGCATAAGTGACGGGTGGTTGAGCGAACATCAACGACTGCCACCGGTTTTTGTGCCTGTGTCGGTACGGCGCGACGGATCGCATGCATTCAGACGTGCGAGCGTGGCCTGAGACCGATGACGCCGGTGCGGGAAAGTCAGGGGGAGGAGGGAGCGAAATGACGTCGAAGGGATCGATGAACGACAGCGGCGGTGTGGGGCAGGCGGTGCCGCGCTATATCCAGATGCAGGCGGACGACAACGTCGCCATTGTGGTGAACGACGGTGGGCTGCCCGCTGGCAGCCGGTTCGCGGACGGTCTCACGCTGGTCGACGCCGTACCGCAAGGCCACAAGGTCGCGCTGACCGATCTGGCCGAAGGGGCCGCGGTGATCCGCTATGGCGTGGTGATCGGCTATGCCGCGCGTGCGCTGCCTGCGGGAAGCTGGGTCAACGAGCGCAACCTGACGATGCCCGAGGCACCGTCGCTGGATCGTCTGCCGATCGGCACACGTGTGCCGGCCGAGTTGCCGCCGCTCGAAGGCTTTACGTTCCAGGGCTATCGCAATGCCGACGGTTCCGTCGGCACGCGCAACATCCTGGCGATCACGACCACGGTGCAATGCGTGGCGGGCGTGGTCGAGTTCGCGGTCAAGCGCATCAAGGAGACGTTGCTGCCGCAGTATCCGAACGTCGACGACGTTGTCGCACTGGAGCATACCTACGGGTGCGGCGTTGCCATCGACGCGCCGGATGCCATCGTCCCTATCCGCACGCTGCGCAATATCGCCACGAACCCGAACTTCGGCGGCGAAGTGATGGTGGTGAGTCTGGGCTGCGAGAAGTTGCAGCCGGAGCGTCTGCTACCGGAGGGCAGCATTCCTATCGGCAGCGCAGGCGCCGACGGCAAGCCCGACACGGTCTGCTTGCAGGACGACGCCCATGTCGGCTTCCTGTCGATGATCGATTCGATTCTGTCGACGGCGCGCACGCATCTGGCGCGGCTCGATGCGCGTCGGCGCGAGACCGTGCCGGCGTCCGAACTGGTGGTCGGCGTGCAGTGCGGCGGCAGCGACGCGTTCTCCGGCGTGACGGCCAATCCGGCCGTAGGCTTCGCCACCGACCTGCTAGTGCGGGCGGGGGCGACGGTCATGTTCTCGGAGGTCACCGAGGTGCGCGACGGCATCGATCAGTTGACGTCGCGCGCGGCAACGCCCGAGGTGGCCGAAGCCATGATTCGCGAGATGGCCTGGTACGACGCGTATCTGGAGCGTGGCCGTGTCGACCGCAGCGCTAACACGACCCCGGGCAACAAGCGCGGCGGCCTGTCGAACATCGTCGAGAAGGCGATGGGGTCGATCGTGAAGTCAGGCAGCGGGCCGATTCACGGGGTGGTGTCGCCGGGCGCGAAGCTCG
The DNA here is from genome assembly GCF_022696215.1 of Pandoraea sp. LA3. Taxonomy (NCBI): domain Bacteria; kingdom Pseudomonadati; phylum Pseudomonadota; class Betaproteobacteria; order Burkholderiales; family Burkholderiaceae; genus Pandoraea; species Pandoraea sp. LA3. The sequence goes on from NZ_PTPY01000020.1 coordinate 164,415, forward strand.
ACCGGGCGCATCAACGCGGGTTGATCTACGCGGCCACGCCGGCCAGCGACTTCATTTGCGGCACGCTGCAACTTGCAGCAGGCATCAACCTGCATGTATTCACGACGGGGCGGGGCACGCCGTATGGACTCGCCGAAGTGCCCGTCATCAAGGTGGCGACACGCTCGGATCTGGCGCGTCGGTGGCACGATCTGATGGATGTGGATGCCGGACGCATCGCAACCGGTGAGGCCACGATCGAAGACATCGGCTGGCAGTTGTTCCACCTCATGCTCGCGGTGGCCAGCGGTGAGAAAACGTGGGCCGAGCGATGGGGCCTGCACAACGCGCTCACGCTGTTCAATCCGGCGCCGGTGACCTGAGCGCGGGGCAAGCGACGCCGGGGGGACACCTCGGCGTCGCTCAAAAGGGCTCAGAGTTCGGCCAGTGTCTGCGCCAGCCCGAATTCGAGCATCGCCGGCACGAAGCAGTGATTGAGCGTGTCGCGGCGCGAAAGCTTCGTGAGCACATAGCGTCGGAAAGGCGTCAGCGTGCCCCAGTTGCCGACGTCCGGCGGCAATAGATCCGCCATTTCGCATTGTTTCAGCAACCCCGGCGGCAGGGCGTTCATGTCCTGCCACGCCGTCGGCGCGGGATCGACACTGCGCTCGACTTCCTGCCCGAGATGCTGGCGGGCAATCTCGTCCAGACGCGCCGCAAAGTCATCGTCGCCCGGCACGCACGAGGCCAGCGTCTCGCGCGCTTCCTGCGGCAGCCGCTGCCAGTCCGCCAGCGACAGATGCTGGCCGTTGCGATCCAGATTGAAGCGAATCGCCATCGTGATGTACTTCAGGTTTTCGCAGGCTTCGATCTCGAAAACAAAGATCGGCAGACGCTGATAGAGATGCATGGCTGTCACTCCTTGAATGGCGACGTATGGCGTGCGATCGATTGTACTCGCGCTCCGGCGTGCGTCGCGCAGGTGCCGGTGCGACATCGGGACGCGATTCGTCTGCACGATATGACAACGGTGAGAACGCCTTCGACGTTGCAGGCGAGCGAAGTGTCTTCTTGGGATCGCCTTTTGTTCTTGGGATATTTCTCAAAATTGACGCGATCGACACTTGGGAAATCGTCCGTTTCGTGTGACATCCCACGGCACGGAAAGGCTGGCGGTTGGCTGCTCGACGGGAATTTCGGACGGATCACAATCCACTTAATGTGAATCGTCCTAGAGTTTGGGCTCCTTCCGCACCCGGCCCGGATTTTCTAAGGTAGTCGCTCTCCCCGCCGGTCGCGTCGTCGATATCCCGCTTTGCGAGCCGGTGGTTGCCTCTGCGGGTGCGCCATTGCCCGAGTCCATTGCGCAGTCGTTCAACAGCCGACAGGAGTCGACATGTCGTCCCATTCGTCAAATCCATCGCCTATGCCCTTTCCGTTTCTCCCCGTCGTTCTGGATGCACCGAAGGCGGCGCCCGCCCGCGGGACGCCGTCCTCGCCGGACGCCGCCGACGTGTCACGCCATGCCAGTGCGGGACGTGGCAAACCACGCAACAGTCGGCGCGGCGGTGTGGCGCAGGCAGCGCAACCGCCGGGGATGGATGCCGCCGCGCGCGAGGCGTTGCGCATCGAAGTGGTGCGCAGTGTCTCGCCCGAATGTCTGACCGTGCTGGGAGCCATCGTCCGATGAGCGTCGCATCCGTCGTGTGTGGTGCCGCCGAGGCAGGGGGCAAGTCGGCGGTGTCGGAGGCGTCGTGCGCGTCGGTCGGCACTGCCGTTTGGGTGATCGCGTCACCGCATGCGCAATGGACGTGTGCGCCGGACGCCGTGACCGTCTCGTCTCACGAAGTGTCGTGCACGTTGCACGACGCCCCCGCCGATACCGCCCTGTGGCTGGAGCGCGTGAAGCACGGCGTACTGCTCGCCGAAGCGCCGATGCCGGGCACGTGGCTGGCGACGCTCGTCGACGAAGCGCTCGTGCATGTCCTGCCCGCGACGCGTCGCGACATCGTGCCGGCGTTCGGCCGGATTTGCGACGACTGGGTGCGAGGCATCTTCGCGGCGCCGTTCTGGGCGCGCTTTCTCGCCGGCGAGTCGAGCGACATTCAGGTGCTGGCGTTTCTCGCGCAGCTCTATCATCGTGCGGCGGGGGCGGACGTCCACAACCGCATTGCCGTGGAGCGTTGCACGGACACCGCACTGCGGCCGCTGCTGTTGCGTCAGTATCGCGAGCAGCGCGGGCAGTCGACGATGCTCGCGGCCGGGTTACTGCGATGCGGTCCTGCGGCACGGACCTTTCTGGACAGCGGCGCGTTCGACGCGACGCACGCGCTTATCGATTTCATCATCGGTGCGGCGGGCGACATGCCGGCCTATGTCGGTTGCTGTGCGCTGTGTCAGGCGCCGTCGACCGTACGGGCGGCCAGCGAGCTCGAAGCGCAGTTCGACGCGCTCGCACAGCGATATCCGTCGGCGGCAGACGGTTTCGCCGCCGTGTGCTCGCATGCCCGGCACGACGCGAGCGTTTGCGGCGGCACGGCGCTGCTGTCGCAGTGGGTCGAGGATGCAGGCGAGCCCGATGTGCCATCGCGCTTGCGGATGCTGCGCGGGGCCTATGGGGTCGCGGCGGCTTACCGCGTGATGTTCGACGCGTTGTATCGGCTCGACGAGGCACTGTGACGCCAGCGGGTTAGCTCGGACTGGCTCGGGGAGCGATAGCGAATCGTCACGCGCAATTCATGCCCCCGAATGGGGCATGTGGCTCGTATAATGGCGTCCCAACGGCGGGGGCGGTTGCGGCTCTGCGCCGTCCGCCCCCTGACCATGACAACCCAACTCGCCTACCTCGCCGCGCTCGGTGCCGCCCTCTGCTGGGCTTGCAGCGGCATGATCGCCATCACGCCTGTCCGTCAGGCCGGTTCGTTCCCCTTCAATTACGCCCGGATGTTGCTGGTGTTCGCGATGCTGCTGTTCGCGCTCGCGGTGCTGCGCGGCTGGCCGTCGCTCACGCTGGAGCAATGGCTGCGACTCACGGCGTCGGGGCTGATCGGCATTCTCGTCGGGGACACGATTCTTTACACGTCGCTCGGCCGGCTCGGGCCGCGACGCAACTCCATCGTCTTCGCGACCAACGCCCCGATGACGGCCGTGCTCGGCTATTTCTGGCTGGGCGAGGCGCTCGGGTGGCGGGCGGTGCTCGGTGTGGCGTTGGTGACGGCAGGCGTGGCGCTGGCGATCGCGTTCGGTGGCCGTCGCGAAGATGCCCATCACTGGGAGTCGGTGCGAGGTGACGTGCGCGTGGGTGTCGCCATCGGCCTGACGGCGGCGCTGTGTCACTCCATCGGGACATTGATCGCCAAGCCGGTCATGGCGGCGGGGGTGGATCCGGTCGGGGCGTCGGCGGTGCGCGTGGGTGTGTCGGCGCTGGGGCTGACGATCATCGCGGCGCGCCGCGGTCGCGCGATCTTCTCTGCGTTCACGCCGGGGACGCTGGCACTCACGGCGGCGTCCGGCTTCGTCGGCGTGGCCGTCGGCATGACGTTGCTGCTGTACGGCATGGGGCACGGCAATACGGGGGTGATCGCAACGCTCTCGGCCACCACGCCGGTGATGGTGCTGCCGCTGTTGTGGATTCGCACCCGGCAGCGTCCGGCGGCGGGGGCGTGGTGGGGCGCGCTGATCGCGAGCGCCGGTGTGGCGCTGATCTTCAATCGGTGAGATTGGCCGGGCGTTGCGATGTGCGCCATCGCAGCGTAGTGCCTTGATGGGACGCCCACCCGTCATCGACATCGGGCGGGCGCGATACGTCTGCCGCCGTCCGGCGATTAGCGAGCGACGGGCGTTTGCAGCGGCTCTGCGTTCTGATGCGGGACTTCGGTGCCGAGCGTGGGCACCTGAACTTCCGGGGCTGGCGTGGCGCGCGGGAGGCTCGGCGTGAGCAGGCGTCGCAACCAGGCGGCGAGGCGCTCGAAGATGCCCGGGTCGTCGTTGAAAAGTTCTGGACGCAGCACGCCCAGATACTCAAGAATCTGGTCGGCTTCCTGAGCGCCGACCGAACCGTAGATGACGGCGAGGTCGAGTAGCGCTCGCAATTCACCGAGCTTTTCCCGGGCCAGCAATGTGCGGGCGGTTTCCACGCTGCGCTTCGCTTCGAATACGCGCTCGCGCAGCACCGAAGCGGTGCGCCATGCCGGCGTCTGCAAGGTCGCTTCCAGCGTGCGCAGATCCTGCGCCGAGGTCACGATTTGCCCGGCGAGCGACTCCACGATACGTTCTTCCCCCTTCGCTTCACGCACGATCCCTTCGGCCCAGCGGCTGGCCTGACGCGCCATGTCTTCACGCGACCATTCCGGGCGCGATACGAAGTAGAACCCGTGCTGACGCGCCTGATTCAGGATGATCGAGACGACATCCGGAAACTGCTTGTCGAAGGTGCGCTTGGCCCAAGCGTAGTGACCGCCGGCGAGCAACTGCGCCACGGCGGCTTCGGTGAGCGGCACGGTGCTGTCGAGCAGGCGGGCGCGCAGGAAGTCGTCGAACGACGGGGGCGTGAAATGACGATCGACGGCGGACGAGATGCGCACGAAGGCGTCGAAGTCCTTTTGCAGATCGGCGAGTGCGGTGTCGGAGAGGGTGAGGGCGACGCGACTCATCGGCACGGCTCCTGCGTCGCGATCGCCATGATCGTCGCGCTTTCGTCGGCAACGGCGATGCGCGCGCGTTGCACGAGCGAAGTCGTACCGGGCGGTCCGGCGTCCGTATGAGTGCATCGAGCCACAGGCGCTGCCGCCGAAGCTCGTGCCACGTGCATCCCCGTTGCGCGTGAAGTCATGTGCAGCGATTCGTATAAACGGTGCGCTGCGGTCGTGGCCGTGCGCTGTGAGATGGTCTGCGTCGCACGGAATTGGTGATTCGCGTTGCGCGCAGCATGAGTCTGCATGCATCAACGGCAAAACGATGCAAAAACTTTAGCGTCCGATGCACATTTTCTTTCAACGCCTTGTGGCGTCGGCGTCTGGCCGTGTCCGAAGTGCCTGATGTGCGAAGAGGATGACATCGGGTGTCCGGTGTCATCCTCGGGGGGCGGGAATTTCGACGGCGTTCGGGGCTCCGGCGAGCGCGTCGGCTCAGCGGGGTTTAGTCGGTGACGGGGCGCAGCAGGTAGACGGCAAAGCGTGAGCGGGCGTCGAGCCAGACGCGCTCGATATCCCAGCCCGCAGAGTTCGCCAGTGCGCGAAACTCCGTCTGTCCATATTTGTAGGAGTTCTCAGTATGGATGGACTCGCCTGCGGCGAAGCGCAAGGGCTTGCCGAGCACCGTTGCCGTGAAGGGACGCTGCGCGACCAGATGCATTTCGATGCGGCTCGCCCCGGCGTTGAAGCGGGCTTCGTGTCGGAAGGCATCGAGCGGCAGGTCGCCGTCGAGTTCGCGGTTGATGCGCACGAGCACGTTCAGATCGAACTGCGCCGTCACACCGCGCGCGTCGTCGTAGGCGGGCAGCAGCACGGCGGGGTCCTTGCAGGCGTCGACACCGACGACCATGCGGCGTCGCGGGCCGAGCATCTTGCCCACGTGCGCGAGGAACGCGGCGGCTTGCGCGGGCGCGAAGTTGCCGATGGTCGACCCGGGGAAGAAACCCAGTCTCGGACCTTGCGTGTTCTGCAACTGCGGCGGCAGATGGAACGGACGCGTGAAGTCCGCCCGTACCGGCAGCATCGGAATGCCCGGGCAGCGGCGTGCGAGCGTGGCGACGGCATCGTCGAGAAACTCGTCGGCGATGTCGACGGGCACGTAGGCCCGCGGGGTGACGAGTGCGTCGAGCAGCAGCGGGGTCTTGCGACTGGAGCCGCTGCCGAACTCGACGACGACGGCGTCGGGCCCGATGACATCTGCGATGGCGGCGGCGCATTCCCCGAGCAGGGCCGTTTCGGTGCGCGTCTGATAGTACTCGTCGAGTCCCGTGATCTCCTCGAAGAGTTCACTGCCGCGCTGGTCGTAGAGCCAGACGCTCGGCAGGGTCTTCGGGGTATGGCCGAGACCGGTGAGCACGTCGGTGGCGAAGGCGTTCTCCGGCAGCGACGGGCAGACGAACGCTGCGGCTTGATTGGATTGCGTGGCTTGCAACATCAGCGGTCCTCCGCGAGCCTCAGGCCGCAGAACTGCCAGCGCTGATGCGGGTAGAAGAAGTTACGGTACGTGGCGCGTGCGTGTCCCGGCGGCGTGGCGAGCGAGCCGCCGCGCAGCACGAACTGTCCGCACATGAATTTGCCGTTGTACTCGCCGACGGCCCCCGATGCCGTCCGGAATCCCGGGTAGGCGACGTACGGGCTTGCCGTCCATTGCCATACGGGGCCAAAGCGTTGCTCCATCGTTTGTTGCGAGGGTGACGAGACGTTGGCCGCCACCTCCCATTCCTGTTCTGTCGGCAGACGCTTGCCGGCCCAGCGCGCGAAGGCATCGGCTTCGAAGTAGCTCACGTGTTGCACGGGCGCGTCGTCGTCGACAGGTTGCATGCCCGCGAGCGTCATCGATTGCCATTCGCCTTGATGCAGTTCCCAGTACAGCGGGTGACCCCAGCCTTCGCGTTGCACCGTCGCCCAGCCATCGGAGAGCCAGAGTCCCGCCATGCGGTAGCCGCCGTCCTCGATGAACGCACGCCATTCGCCGTTCGTCACCACGCGCGAGGCGATGGCGAATGGGCGCAGCAGCACGTCATGCGAAGGGGTTTCGCAATCGAAGGCAAAAGCGTTGGAAGGGCCGCCCGCGTGGCTGGCGTCGCCCGGATGCCCGATGCGATGCTGCCCGCCGTCGTGTTCGATCCACTGCAACGGTGCTGCGGCATGTAATACGGCGGACGGCTCCCGATGCGCGGGCCGCAGCGGGTTCTGCGCGAACAGGTGTAGCAGATCGGTGTGCATCAGCTCCTGATGCTGCTCTTCGTGATGCAGGCCGAGGGTGACGAGCGCAACGGTCTCAGGCGCGAGGTCCGCGTGCAGCAGGCGCTCGTGCATCGCGGCGTCGACGTGGCGGCGATAGGCCAGCACTTCGTCGAGCGTGGGGCGGGAGAGCAGTCCGCGCTGCGGGCGCGGATGACGCGGCCCGGCGGCTTCGTAATAGGAGTTGAAGAGGTAGGCGAAGCGCGGATCGTAGGGACGATAGCGTCCGCCGGCCGGGGTGTTGGCTTCTGCGAGCAAAAACGTCTCGAAAAACCACGTGGTGTGTGCAAGGTGCCACTTGATGGGGCTGGCGTCCGGCATCGATTGCACGGTGGCGTCGGCGTCCGACAGGCCCTGTGCGAAAGCGACGGATGCGGCGCGCACGGCGTCGAAGCGGTCATGCAGGGCCGCGGGCGGCGCTGATGCGTGCTGAGGTGCGTGTGTTGATGGATGCGTTGATGCGGGCGTCGACGGGCCGTCGCGTGCGATCCGCGAGCGGGTGACGTTGGGTGAGGTGCCAGAGGGCGCCTCGGCTTGCGACGTACAACAGGGGACGGTCATGGGGATTCCCGGGGGACACACCGTGTTGTGAAACGTGTTGCCTATTGTAGACCCGTTGTCCGGGCGTCATACACCCCCAGTGTGGGGCGACTGTGTGACGGTTCGTAACGAGGGTTGACGGGGCGTTGAAGGCGCGTTGGCGGATGAGAGCGCGGACTGCCTACATCAGCCAGCCGGTGAGGCCGAGCAAGCTACCCCCGGCGATCAACCAGAGGGGATTCCAGCGGGTGCGCAATGTAATGACGACCGCGATCAGCGTGACAATGCCGCGTGCGACGTTGATATCCACCTCCCGAGCGAGCAGGGCGCTGCTGGCGGCGAGCAGGCCGACGGTGATGGGCGCGAGGCCGGCGCGCACGGCCCGCACCCAAGGCGAGCGCTCGTGCCGATCGACCCATCCGCCGACCAGATAGGCGAGCAGCGAACTCGGAGCGCACTTGGCGAGCGTGGCGGTGAAGGCGCCGGGCAGCCCGGCGGCCTGAAGCCCGATCAGGGTGACGGCCATGCCGTTGGGGCCGGGGGCGGCCTGGGCGAGCGAGAAGAAGGTGACGAACTGCGCGTCGGTAATCCAGTGACGCGTCTCGACGGCGTAGCGGTGGATATCGGCGAGAGTGACGTTGGTGCCCCCGACGGCGAGCAGCGACCAGAGCGAGCCGTGCAGAAAGAGATCGATGAGTGTGTGCATGGGCGACGTCGTCTTCTCGGCCTTAATGGCCCTCTTGACCCTTCTGTCCGCTCTGACCGCTCTGGCCGCTTTGCCCTTGAAGGTCGTGGTCATCTCGCGGCTGCGACCGGCCACGCCGGTAGGCTGTGAGGATGGCGCAGGGGCCGAGAACGCCGAGCACGAGCAGCAGCGGGAGTCCGAGAACGAAACTACCGAGGAAGGTGGCCGCGGCAAAACCGAGTGTCGTCCAGTGGCGCTCCAGCCCCCCGAGCAGGCGTACCGACGTAGCGATGACCAGTCCGGTGGCGGCGGGCATGAGTCCGGAGAGCAGGTGCTGGACGAGCGGAGTTTGCCCCCATAGGGCGTAGGCGTAGCCGATCAGGATGATGACGAGCGTCGGGCAGAAATAGAGGCCGGCGACGGCGGATGCGGCGCCACGCGGGCCACGGAATCGGCGTCCGAGGACGGTAGCGATATTGGCGACGTTGGGGCCGGGGAGGAGTTGCGCGAGGGGGAGCAATTCAGCAAATTCCCGGTCGGTGAGCCAGCGCCGCTGGTCGACTACCATCCGTCGCGCCCAGGGCAGGACACCGCCGAAGCCGGTGGCGCCGATGGTGCCGAAGGCGAGGGCGAGGTCCCAGCAGGTGGGTGGCTCGGTGGGGTTTGGGGTAACGGTGTCTGGCGCAGGCGGCTCGGGGGAGGAGGCGTCTGAAGTATCGGAGGCGAGGAATGTCACGATTGCCCGTTGCCGGAGGGGTTATGCCCGTGGAGTTCGTGTTCGAGGCGGACGACTTCCTGCGCGACGAGTGCGATGGCGTTACGGATTTCCATGAGCGCGGTGTAGAGGGCTTGCGCGTTCTGGGGGGAATGCATGGCGACGTCGCGGGCGGCGGTTTCGATGGCGTCGAGCGACAGGGCGATGCGGTCGAGATTCTCCAGCATGGGATCGATCTCCGTTGACGCGCACAGTGCGTGCATACCCCCATGATACCCAACTGACGTATCTCGGTGGGGGATGTTAGAATGCGTGCCCTTGCCGGGGTGATGAAATTGGTAAACATAGCGGACTTAAAATCCGCCGCCTTAGGGCTTGCCGGTTCAAGTCCGGTCCCCGGTACCAATAGGGCTTTAAGCCTTATCAAGCTAAACGCAGTAAACCCTATTATTTCAAGGGTTTGCGTGATATCTTCCCTTCCCGGAACGGTGCCAGAACGTAGCCAGAAATAGCTATTTTCGCTACTCAGTGTGACCTGCCCCCTTCAATAGGGCCAATGGGCTTCTAGCAAAGTCCCGTTAAACCTGCTCCTGGAAAGCGGCAGGAGCATCCGCGGTTGCTCGATGTTTCGCCGCAAACTCTGACGGCGCAAGGTAGTTCAGTGCGCTGTGCGGCCTTTGCTCGTTGTAGTCCTGACGCCATGCCGCGATGACAGCCCGAGCGTGCG
>NZ_PTPY01000021.1:0-4084 GCF_022696215.1 Pandoraea sp. LA3
GACGAGAGAACAGTGGGCTACGCACACCGATGGTTCAACTGGGGAGGCATGAGTGGCGGCGATAGCCGGCCCCTGACGTAGCGACTTAAAGGTAGTGGAGCGGAGTCAGGGGGCCGGGTATCGGCGCTGCCCGGAAGTGACGAGAGAACAGTGGGCTACGCACACCGATGGTTCAACTGGGGAGGCATGAGTGGCGGCGATAGCCGGCCCCTGACGTAGCGACTTAAAGGTAGTGGAGCGGAGTCAGGGGGCCGGGTATCGGCGCTGCCCGGAGGCAAAGAGAGGACAGCGAGGGTATAAGACAGCAAGGGTTAAAAGTCCGCAGACCACAAAAGCTCAGCCCAAAACCCCAACCCGCTCAGCCCGATAGTTGAGCTTATGGGAAAGCTCATCGGCAGCAGACACCACTTTCTCGACGATCCCGTTCTCGAGCAGATCGGCTTCCACGCGCGCTTGCGGAATCGTCACGCTGATGACGGCGGCGATCTGGCCACGATGGTTGCGCACCGGGGCGGCAATCGTCGAAATGTTTTGTTCGAAGAAGGCCTGGCTCATGCTGTAGCCACGGGCGATGTCCTCTTGCACCACTCGGTGCAGCGCGTCCACCGTCGTCGGCGTATGTGCAGTGAACGCTTCGAGCTTACGTTCCGGATAAAGCTGTTTGAGCGAAGGCAGCGAATAGTCGCCCAGCAGAATATGACCCACGGCCGTCGCATGGGCGGGCAGACGCGTACCCACACGCACCGTGCCGAACACCAGCTCGCGGCTAGCTGCCTTGGCGACGAAAACCGCATCGCGCTGATCGAGAATCAGAATATGGCTCGAAAAACCCGTCGCATCGCGCAGCTTCTCGATCACCGGCGTGCCGAGATCCGTGAGTTCGAGCGAGTTCAGATATTCGAAACCGAGGCGCAGCACCGCCACACCGAGCCGATAGTGACGATCATCGCCCGCCTTCTCGATGAAGCCTTCCGCCTCAAGCGTTTGCAGCAAGCGAAAAACCGTCGAGCGCGGAATGTCCAGACGCCGCGCCAGGTCCGCCCCGGCAAGTACCGGCTCGCGCGCCGAGAACGTCATGAGAATGCGCAGGCCGCGCTCAAGGCCCGGAACCGAGTATTTGTTATCGCTGTCGTTGCTCATGCCGTTTGCGCACAATGGCGCCGACCGGTGTGCGGCGGGTCCGCGCAGCCGATAGACGATATTCATGGAAGGCGCACATTATAGGCTACGGTCCCGCTACCCGACCATGACGGAAGATCATGACTCGACCGGGCCACTTCACCGAAAAAACTTTCTCATCTCACGAGAGCCGGTTGCGCCGATGTCAATGTTCGGTTGCGACAGGTTGCGCCCATTCTCGCGACACAGTGCCCTATCGGAGCGCAGGCTGGCACTCATCTTGGGCAGGCGGCCTGACAATTCGCGCCGTTCCAACGCCCTTCGCCTTCGGCGCCCCCCATGCACCGCAATGGGGGTAATTCCGAAGCGCGTCGACCCCCGCTTTTTGTCATCATTGCGCCTGCAAGCTTGACAAGCTGGCGCATGTGGAGCGAGACACCCTGGCCGGGGCCGAGAACAATAAACGATCCGGACTGGCCAAAAGGCACGTATTCCTTTTCTCCTGACGCTTTTGCGATTGCCTATCCCAATAGCCACTCAGGAGCTGCGCCCACCTGCCAAGTGGGCGTTTTTTTGCTGGTCAAACGCTCCCTTCGCAGTGTGGTTCGACCCGCCCGCGGTGTTCTTCACGAGAGAACCCGATGTCCTGGCATGCTTGTTGCTTGTATTTCCAGCATCGGGGATCGACGCCGCCTTGGCCGAGTTTTGACGATAAGTCCGCACCAGATTGCACCGGTACGGACCAGATCGCGAAGCCCGGACTCGCCCCCTGCGGCGCCTCCGTTTGTTTTGGGTCGAGGTGTTATGTTTAATGAACTGAGCGACGTTGAATGGCACGCCCTGCGTGATCTGATTTGCGACCGACCGGTCCGTACGGAACGACGCGGACGCCCTCAAGTCGAGCAGCGCACGCTGACCAATGCTGTCTTGTGGGTGCTGTTCACTGGCGAGAGTTGGTCCAAGCTGCCCATGCAGTACCCCTCCGTGCCGACCTGCCGTCGCAAACTGAACGAATGGCGCGAATCGGGCATGCTCGATACGATCCTGAAACGCCTGCAACAATCGGGCCGCGATATCAGCGCCTGTGCAGGTCAAATCAGCAAGCCGGCCCGCAGCACGCCGTGCGGCGATACCGATCGCCTGCGTGGTGTGTTCTGGACGAATCCGGCTTCGTGGAAGCCGCCGGTTGCCATGCGCTGATAGCAGGTGTGCTGACCCGCACACCGGCTCACGCAAGTCTACCGATGCAAGGATTCCGGTCGACAGGAAGGCTGCGCAATGCTCGCAGCACCGTCGTCAAGGAATCACGGGGTTAGCCAGATAAGCAGTCAAAGCAGTCTGCAAGTCGTCGACAGACGATATCTAGGCGAGATGTGGCCGGGCGGTCCATCTCGCGAATTGTGCCTCGCGACATGTCCGATGTGTCGCGTCAGGCAAGTGCTGCGCGTACCGCTTCGGCAATGGCCAACGATGCCGTAAGGCCCGGCGACTCGATGCCGAACAGGTTCACGAGTCCCGCCACGCCATGCACGGCAGGCCCGTCGATACGAAAATCCGCTGCCGGCTCGCCCGGTCCGCTGATCTTCGGACGAATCCCCGCATAGCCCGGTTGCAATGCGCCGTCCGCCAACGTCGGCCAATAGCGGCGCACCGCCGCGTAAAAGCCATCGCCATCCGACGGATTCACCGTGTAGTCGATATCGTCGACCCATTCGACGTTCGGCCCGAAACGCGCCTGCCCGCCCAGATCCAGCGTCAGATGCACGCCCAGCCCGCCCGGCTCCGGCACGGGATAGATCAGATGCGTGAAGGGCGCCCGCTGCGCACAGGTGAAGTAACTGCCCTTGGCGTAATAGCGCTGTGGAATGTGTTCGGACGGCAGCCCCTCGAATCGCCGCGCAATGTCCACCGCGTGGAGCCCTGCGCTGTTGATGACGGTAGCCGCGAGCAACGTCGACGTGACGCCATCGGTTTCAACGTCCAGTTCGATGCCGTCCGGGCCGCCCACGCGGGCACAGGTGACACGTGCGTCGAAGGCCAGCATCGCGCCGGCGTTCTCGGCGTCACCCTGCAACGCCAGCATGAGACCGTGACTGTCGACAATGCCCGTTGACGGTGAGAGCAATGCACCAAATGTGTGCAATTCGGGTTCGAGTTGCGTCACTTCCCCGGCACTGAGCCAGCGAAGATCGTCGACGCCGCTCGCGCGTGCATTGGCGGCAATGGCCTCCAGCTCGCCGACCTGATGATCGGTCGTCGCCACGATCAGCTTGCCGCATCGACGATGCTCCACGCCGTGCGACGCACAGAACTCGTACAGCCGGTGCTTGCCCTCGACGCACAGCGTCGCCTTGCGGGACCCGGGCGGATAGTAGATGCCGCCGTGAATGACTTCGCTGTTGCGCGAACTCGTGCCGGTGCCGATGGCGCGCTCGGACTCCAGGACGACGACCTCGCGTCCGGCCTGCGCCATCGCACGCGCGACGGCCAATCCCACCACGCCTGCGCCGATCACGACGCAATCGACTTTGTCCATCGCTGTTCCCTGTTTGCCGTTCGAGAATGCCCGATTCGTATGAGGACGAGAAGGGACGCTGGCCCTCTCCGGACGCTTGCGGCAACGCCCTGCCCCATCGTCATGCGAATCGACCGCCAGTCGATGACAGACTGGCGGAGGTTCTGCGCCCGATGCCAACCGAAGGACCGGGCAACGGGATCAGACTCCCGCCGCCCGGAATTCCGGGCTGACGTCGGCCGCTTACAGCGCGCCCGTGAGTTCCGGCACGACGGTGAACAGATCGCCCACCAGACCGTAATCGGCCACCGAGAAGATCGGCGCTTCCGGATCCTTGTTGATCGCCACGATCACCTTCGAATCCTTCATCCCGGCCAGGTGCTGAATCGCCCCCGAGATGCCCACCGCCACGTACAGTTGCGGGGCCACGATCTTGCCCGTCTGACCCAC
>NZ_PTPY01000022.1:0-193564 GCF_022696215.1 Pandoraea sp. LA3
CTGGGCGCTGGCGTTGCGGGCTTGCAGGCCATCGCGACGGCCAAGCGTCTGGGTGCGGTCATTGAAGCGTCGGACGTGCGTCCGGCCGTGCGCGAGCAGATCGAATCGCTCGGCGCGAAGTTCATCGACGTGCCGTTCGAGACCGACGAGGAACGTGAGATCGCCAAGGGCGTGGGTGGCTACGCGCGTCCGATGCCCGCCGAATGGCTCGCCCGTCAGGCGCAGTTGGTGCATACGCGTCTCACGCAGGCCGACATCGTCATTTCCACTGCACTGATCCCGGGGCGTGCAGCCCCGACATTGATCGCCGAAGACACCGTCAAGGCGATGAAGCCGGGCTCGGTGATCATCGACCTCGCGGCCGGACGTGGCGCGAACGGCGGCGGCAACTGCCCGCTGTCGGTGGCTGACGAAGTGGTCAAGGTCCACGGCGTGACCATCGCCGGTTACACCAACCTCGCCGGTATGGTGGCTGCGGATGCCTCCGCGCTCTACGCTCGTAACGTGCTCGACTTCCTCAAGCTGGTGATCGACAAGGAAGGCAAGCTCGTCATCGATACCAACGACGATATCGTCGCCGCATGTCTGATGTGCCGCGACGGACAAGTGCTGCGCGCCGCATAAGGGAGAAGTCATGGAAATGATCAATCACACGGTGATCAACCTGATCATCTTCGTGCTGGCGGTGTACGTCGGCTATCACGTGGTGTGGAACGTCACGCCTGCACTGCACACGCCGCTCATGGCGGTGACCAACGCGATCTCGGCCATCGTGATCGTCGGCGCAATGCTCGCCGCAGGCCTCACCGAAGGCAACCTCGGCAAGACGATGGGTGTCGTGGCCGTGGCACTAGCGGCGGTGAACGTGTTCGGGGGCTTCCTCGTCACGCAGCGCATGCTGGAGATGTTCAAGAAGAAAGATAAGCCCGCCAAGGCGATCGAGGGGGACAAGCAATGAGCATGAATCTCGTCACGCTGCTGTATCTGGTCGCGTCGATCTGTTTCATTCAGGCACTCAAGGGCCTGTCGAATCCGAAGATGGCACGACGCGGCAACGCGTTCGGCATGATCGGCATGGCGATTGCCGCCGTCACGACAATTGCGCTGATCTACGAGTTGCGTCGTCTGATGGGCGGTAACTACTCGGGTCTCGCGCTGATCCTCGCGGGTCTGGTGGTCGGTGGCGGTATCGGTGCCTACGTCGCTCGCAAGGTCGAGATGACGAAGATGCCGGAACTCGTCGCCGCGATGCACTCGCTGATCGGTCTGGCTGCTGTCTGTATCGCCGTGGCCGCTGTGGCGGAACCGGCGGCATTCGGCATCGTCCCGGCCGGAGAAACGTTCCTGCCGCCGGGCAACCGCATCGAGCTGTTCATCGGCACGTTCGTCGGCGCGATCACTTTCTCGGGTTCGGTCATCGCCTTCGGCAAGCTCTCGGGCAAGTACAAGTTCCGTCTGTTCCAGGGCGCGCCGGTCCAGTTCACGGGCCAGCACACGATCAATCTGCTGCTCGCCATCGCGATGCTCGGCTTCGGCGTCATCTTCTTCCTGTCGCAAAGCTGGCTGCCGTTCATCCTGATGACAGCCATCGCGTTCGTGCTCGGCGTGCTCATCATCATTCCGATTGGCGGCGCCGACATGCCGGTCGTGGTCTCGATGCTGAACTCGTACTCGGGCTGGGCGGCCGCCGGTATCGGCTTCTCGCTGAACAACCCGATGCTGATCATTGCCGGCTCGCTCGTGGGTTCGTCGGGCGCGATCCTGTCGTACATCATGTGTAAGGCGATGAACCGCTCGTTCTTCAACGTGATTCTCGGCGGCTTCGGCGCCACGCCGGGGGCTGCGGCCGCGGGTGGCGAGCAGCAGCAACGTCCGGTCAAGTCGGGCTCGCCCGACGACGCTGCATTCCTCATGAGCAACGCCGAATCGCTGGTGATCGTGCCGGGTTACGGGCTGGCCGTAGCCCGTGCACAGCATGCGCTCAAGGAACTGACCGACAAGCTCTCCGAGAAGGGCGTGAACGTGCGCTACGCGATTCACCCGGTGGCGGGTCGTATGCCGGGGCACATGAACGTGCTGCTCGCCGAAGCCGAAGTCCCCTACGATCAAGTGCTGGAAATGGACGAGATCAACGGCGAATTCGGCCAGACCGACGTGGTGCTGGTGCTCGGCGCGAACGACGTGGTGAACCCGGCGGCGAAGAACGATCCGCAATCGCCGATCGCGGGCATGCCGATTCTCGAGGCGTACAAGGCCAAGACGATCATCGTCAACAAGCGCTCGATGGCCGCCGGTTACGCCGGTCTCGACAACGAGCTGTTCTACCTCGACAAGACCATGATGGTGTTCGGCGACGCGAAGAAGGTCGTCGAAGAAATGGTCAAGGCAGTCGAGTGATGCGAGGCTGACGTCCGTGGCGTCGAATCTCGGCGCGCGGACGCTGCCGACAATGCATCACCAAGGCGACGAATTCGACGAATTGTCGTCAACGCCAGCGCCGGGCTGCACGCCATCACAGGGTGCAGCCCCGCGCTACAATGCGCGCTCATCATCGCTATCGAGTCACGCATCATGACGCTAGGCATCGTTGCCGCCCTCCACGAAGAAATCGCCGACCTGCTCGCGGAGATGGCCCCCGGCGCGCACGTCGAGCACATCGGCATGCGCGACTATCACGTGGGCAGGCTGCACGGTCACGACTGCGTCATCGTGCTCGCCCGCATCGGCAAAGTGGCGGCGGCCGCCACCACGGCTGCGCTGATTCATCGCTTCGACGTGAAGGAGATCGTCTTCACCGGCGTTGCGGGCGGCCTCGCGCACGGGCTGTCGGTCGGCGACGTGGTCATTGCCGACACGCTCACCCAGCACGACATGGATGCCAGCCCCCTCTTCCCGCGCTTCGAGATCCCGCTGCTCGGACGCGACTCGTTCTCCGCCGAATCGGCCCTGCGCGACGCCCTCGCCCAGGCCGCGCGCGACTGGCTCGCCGGGGAGATGACCGGCCAGGTGAGCGCTGTGCTGCGCGAGGAACTTCGGATGACCGCGCCGCGCGTGCACGTCGGACAGATCGCCAGCGGCGACCGGTTCGTCTCCAGCGCCGGCGAAGTCACGCTGCTGCGCAGCCACCTGCCGCAGGCGCTCGCCGTCGAGATGGAAGGGGCTGCCGTTGCACAGGTGTGTCACGAGTACGGCATTCCGTTTGCCGTAATGCGCACGCTCTCGGATGCCGCCGACGACACCGCACACGTCGACTTCCCGCGCTTTCTTCTCGACATCGCCAGCCACTATTCGCACGGCATCCTGCGGCGCTTTCTAATGTCGCGTCCCGCGTAAATCGGCCACCGAGTCGGCCACTGATCGAGCCCCATCCCCGATTGCACATTCCGACGGGAGAACTCGACATCGCCCATCGGATTCCTTCCGGACAATGGCGCCTCTCACATTGTCCGCGAGGAGATATCCGATGAACGTAGACCATCAGTCGGCTGCCGCCGCACAGCAGCCACACCCGAGCACGCCGGTCCTCGAACCCATCTACCGGTCGCTCAGTTGGGCGGACGTCGTCAACATCAGAGCGCTCAACCCCAAATGCAATCCGACGAAGGCTGCCATGCGCGATGCCGCCGTGCATCCGGACAGCGTCTTCGGACGCGAAGTCGAGCGCTACATCGGCAAGACGACGCACGGCCAACCTGCCCGTAACGCGGAACAGGCGGCGGCACTGCGACGTCTCGCGACGCTCGAAGATCACGAAGTCACACTCGACGCGCTCAGAGACACCGGGCTGCCGGGCGATCTCGCCGCCGATCTGCTGCGCCGCCTGATCCCGCGACCGACTGGCTGGACGATTTTCGAGCGACTCGCCGGCACGCCAACGCTCGACATGTGGGCACAATCCGTCCTCACCCGCGACGAGGATGCCCACGTCGCTGACGACATCCTGACGCTGCGCATTCTCCAGACGTTCGGCCACGATATCGCCGTGCCGTGGTCGCTCGACACCGCCAACCGGTGGGTGTACTTCTACAGCGCCACCGCCGACGCCAACGGCAGCCTCGCGCGAGTGCTCGACATCGCCACGCTCGACCGTCCGCATTGCTACGCGATGCGAGACACCTGCCGCAAGGCCTATCAGGCGCTGGCCTACTGCCATTACGGCGCGGGTGGTCAAATCTGGCCGCATTGGGAAGCCACACGCGACATCTGGCAGATTCGCCCCGATCCGCGCGAAGGGCTGCTCATCGACGACATCGTGAGCCACCAGGCAATCACTTGCGACACGGAGCGCTGGCTGCGCGACGTGACGACGCTAGGCTTTCTCGACGTCGCCGGATACTCGCCGCGCACCAGCGCCGACTACGAGAGCGATTTGTCCGACCCGGAGAACGTGGCGTGCGACCCGCGCCGGGCACGGATTGCGCCGAGCGATCTGCGTGAGCGTCTGGCCGTCACGGCCCGGCATCGGCGCGCGGCGCAGCGCGCGGCACTGCCGCCGCCGCCACCGCCGCCCGTGCATCGCTCAAGCTCGGCACCCGCCGTCACGGATTGTTGACGAGCAGCGTCGCCGGCTTCCACACCGCCCGCGCAAAACAAAAGACCGGCCAATGGCCGGTCTTTTTCATGACGTCGAACAGCACGCGCGATGCTTACGCTTCGCCGTCCTGGCGCGGCGCATCGCCCTCACGTTCACCACGCTCTCCTTGCTCGCCACGCTTGCGCACGGAACCCGCGATCAGGTCGAAGCGGAACAGACGGCATTCGAGCGCGCCGTTGTACAGCGGTGTCCGACGCGACTCACGCAACCGCATCTGCCCCGGCAGGCTCATGTCTGCCGTCAGCAGGAACGCGCTCCAGCCAGTGAAGCGTTGCTTGAGCGCGTCGCCGAAGGCGCGGAAGAATGCGGCATCGACGCCGTCCGGCTGATTGCGCTGGAAGTTGCCGCCGCGATTGCCTTGCACGTCCGGCGAATAGCCGTCGTCGGCATCGCGCGGCGCACGACGGCCGCGCACTTCGATACGCTCGCCATACGGCGGGTTCGCGACGATGATCCCGGGACGATCCACCGGCGGCGACATGTCGCGGGCATCCACCTGCTTCAGACCGATGTCGCCCACGCCAGCGCGCTCCAGGTTGGCGCGCGACTTGACCAGCATGTCGCCGGAAATGTCGCTGCCGAAGATCGAGTCGGGCACGCCGCGCACACGGGCGTCGCGCTGCGCATCGCTCGCCTGCACCTTGAGCGATTGCCACGCGGTGATGTCGTAGCCCTTGAGCTTCTCGAAACCGAAGCGGCGACCTGCCCCGGCGGGTACGCCGAGCGCGATCTGCGCGGCTTCCGCGAGGAACGTGCCGCTGCCGCACATCGGGTCGTACAGCACCATGTCGGCCGCCGTATCGGTGCGCCAGCCCGCCAGACGCAGGATGCCTGCGGCGAGGTTCTCGCGCAGCGGTGCGGCCCCCTTGTCCAGACGCCAGCCGCGCTTGAATAGCGGTTCACCGGACGTATCGAGATACAGCGTGGCGTCGGTGGCGGTCAGGAAGGCGAACACGCGCACATCGGGCTGCGTGGTATCGATGTTCGGACGCGCCCCGGTCTTCTCGCGAAGGCGGTCGCACACGGCGTCCTTCACACGCAGCGTGACGAATTCGAGGCTACGCACCGGCGCCTTGATGCCGGTGACGTCGACACGCAGCGTCTGCTGATAGCCGAACCAGTCTTCCCAGCGCTGACGCAGGGCGAATTCGTAGATGTCCTGTTCGGTGCGATAGCCCTGCTGGGCCACGCGCAGCAGCACGCGGCTCGCAATGCGCGAATGCAGGTTGGCGGCCATGCCGGCCGCCCACGGACCGGCGAAATGCACGCCACCGGGCACCTGTTTGCCCACCGAGATCGGGGCGAGACGCCCCATTTCTGCCAGTTCGGCGGCAAGCGCCTCTTCCAGTCCGCGAGGACAGGGCGCAAAGAATTCGAAGGAAGCCATGTTGATGCGTACGACCGGCGCGCGAAGCGCCGGTTGGGGGAATAAACCGCTATTGTACGCGCGCCGACCCGGCGGACGTCAGCGGTATGCCGCCGGGGCAGGCGGCGAGCTTGTGCAGGAGGGTTTCGACGATCGCCTCGGGCGATTCGCGGATGTCGATGATCAGCGCATCACGCGGCTCTTCGAGCGTGCTGAACTGGCTTTGCAGCAACGCCGGATCGAAGAAATGCCCCGAGCGCGACGCCAGACGCTCGCCGATCACTTCGGGCGCGCCCTTGAGGTAGACGAACACCACGTCGCCGTCGTGCTCGCCGAGCACATCGCGATAGCGGGCACGCAATGCCGAGCACGCGAACACGTGATGACGCCCCGCCACACGACGCGCGACGATGGCCTCGCGAATCGCGGCAAGCCACGGTGCGCGGTCCTCGTCGTTGAGCGCTTCGCCCCGTCGCATCTTCTCGATGTTCGCGGCGCTGTGAAACGAATCCGCGTCGGAAAACCCGCAGCCCAGACGGTCGGCGAGCATTTGCCCGACCGTGCTCTTGCCGCTGCCCGATACGCCCATTACCACGACGATCATGGCTCGTCTCCTTGTTCCGTGCCGGCTCGCGCCGGCGTGTTGCTCTTGCTGCATGCCCTGCCCCATCCGTACCACCTCGCTGACCTCAGACCACCGTTGCGAGGCCGAGCGTGAGCAGGAGCGCTACGACCGAGATGATCGTCTCGCAAACCGTCCACGTCTTGAAGGTCTGCGGCACGGTCATGTTGAAGTACTCCTTGACCAGCCAGAAGCCGCCGTCGTTCACGTGCGACAGAATCAGCGAACCCGCGCCCGTGGCCAGCACCATCAGTTCCGGCTTGACGGTCGCACCGGCCGCCGCCGCAATCGGGGCGACGATACCGCAGGCGGTCGTCATGGCCACCGTGGCCGAGCCCGTCGCGATACGGATCAGCACCGCCACCAGCCAGCCCAGCAGCAGCGGCGAGAGATGCGCGTTGTTCGCCACGTCGACGATCGCCTTCGACACGCCGCTGTCCATCAGGATACGCCCGAAACCGCCGCCGGCACCCACCACCAGCGTAATGGTGGCGATCGGTGCCAGACACTCGTTGGTGAACTTCAGGATCTGGTCGCGATTGAAGCCGCGTTGCTTGCCGAACGTGAAGAAGCTCACGAGCGTGGCGATGAGCAGCGCCATCACCGAGTTGCCGATCAGACGCAGGAAGTCGTTGGCGAACGTCTTCGGTGCGAAGAACAGATCGGCCCAGCTACCGATGAGCATCAGAATCACCGGCAGCAGAATCGTGAACAGCGTGATGCCGAAGCCCGGCAGCGTGTCCATCGGGCGGTCTTCGTCGACGAACTGGGCGAGCAGCGGATTGTCTGGATTGGGCACCACGTGACGCGCCATGAGCTTCGCGAACAACGGACCGGCGATGGCGGCCGTCGGAATGCCGACAATCAGCGCGTACATGATGGTGTGACCGATGTCGGCGTTGTAAGCGGTCACCGCCAGCAGCGCCGCCGGGTGCGGCGGAATCAAGCCGTGCACGACCGACAGACCGGCCACCATCGGAATCCCCACGAGCACCATCGAGGTGCCGGTGCGCTTCGCGACGTTGAACGCAATCGGGATCAGCAGCACGAAGCCGACTTCGAAGAACACCGGCAGGCCGACGATGAACGCGATCACGACCATCGCCCAGTGCACGTTCTTCTCACCGAAGAAGCCGATCAGCGTGCGCGCGATGCGCTCCGCGCCCCCGGACTCGGCCATCATCTTGCCGAGCATCGTCCCCAGACCGACCACGAGCGCAATGTGCCCCAGCGTGTTGCCCACGCCCGTCTCGAATGCCTTGACGATCCCGCCCATCGGCATGCCCACCGCCAGCCCGAGCACGAGCGAGACGACGATCAGCGTAATGAACGGGTTCAGTTTGAAACGCGCGATCATCAGAATCAGCGCGATTACCGCGACAAGCGCGTACACCAGCAGCAAGTTGCCTTGCACCGCGACCATGGGGGGTCTCCTCGTTTGGCTAGATGGGCGGATGCCCGTTGGGCTCGCGCCCGTTTATTGAAATCCTGTTATTCGATGAAGCGGGTGCTGCACGATCGTTGTGACATGAACCACGCGGGACGCCCTCGACCTGACGCCCGCGAATCAACCCTCAACCTGCAACCCTCAACCGCGCGGCAGTGCGCTCGCCGCGCGAGCGAGTCGCGTGATGCCGTCCCAATCCTTCGCGTCGACCAGCGCCTTGGGCGTCAACCACGAGCCGCCCACGCACACCACGTTCGGCTGCGCCAGATACGACGGCGCCGACTCGGCGCTGATGCCGCCCGTCGGGCAGAAACGCACGTCGCGGAACGGCCCGTACAACGCCTTGAGCATCGGCACACCGCCCGACGGTTCGGCCGGGAAGAACTTCACCGTCTCGTAGCCATCGGCGAGCGCCGCCAGAATGTCCGAGGGCGTGACCACGCCCGGCAGCAGCGGCAGGCCGGCCGCCCTGGCCGCCGCGCCCAGCGCAGGCGTGTAACCCGGCGACACGCCGAAGCGCGCACCGGCGGCCACGGCCTGCGCCATTTCTTCGGGACGCGTGAGCGTGCCCACGCCAACGATCAGTTCGTCGGACAGGCCCGCCACATGGCGGATGACGTCCATCGCCGCCGGGGTGCGCAGCGTGATTTCGAGCACTCGCACGCCGCCCGCGAGCAGCGCACGCGAGACTTGCTCGCCTTGCTCGACGTTGTCGAACTGGAGCACCGGAACCACGGGGCCGGCACGAACGATGTCATTGATGTCCATTACGTTTTCCTTGAATGCTGTGAAGTCTTGCGTTTTGCATGGTCGGCGCTTGTCATCCCTTGCGCACCTGTTGCCCGCTCGACGTCACTCAGTACTGAAGAACACGGAAGCGCCCGTC
The DNA here is from genome assembly GCF_022696215.1 of Pandoraea sp. LA3. Taxonomy (NCBI): domain Bacteria; kingdom Pseudomonadati; phylum Pseudomonadota; class Betaproteobacteria; order Burkholderiales; family Burkholderiaceae; genus Pandoraea; species Pandoraea sp. LA3. The sequence continues at coordinate 8,916 of NZ_PTPY01000022.1, forward strand.
TCCGCCGCGCCCACGGCCGCACGCATGTGGCCGAAGAGCAGACGTCCGGTGTCGTCGCCCGACACAGGCACTGGCGCGATCTCACGCGCGGCCCAGTCCTGTGGCGACACCTCGGCGTGCAGCATGCCGGCGTTGGCGTCGAGCACGATCAGGTCACCGTCGCGTACCCGCGCGAGCGGGCCACCGCCGGCCGCCTCGGGCGACACGTGAATCACGGCGGGCACCTTGCCCGACGCGCCCGACATCCGGCCATCCGTCACGAGCGCCACGGCGAACCCTTCGTCCTGCAAGACACCGAGCAGCGGGGTGAGGCGATGCAGCTCGGGCATGCCATTGGCGCGCGGCCCCTGGCCACGCAACACCACGACCACGTCACGACGCAGCTCACCGGCGTCGAACGCGGCCTGGACCGCTTCCTGCGAAGTAAATACGCGTGCCGTTGCAGCCACGCGCCGATGTTCCGGCTTGACCGCCGACACCTTGATGACGCCCCGCCCCAGATTGCCGTGCATGAGCCGCAGTCCGCCATCGGGGGCGAACGGCTCGGCATGGCCGCGCAGGACGTCACGATCACCACTGTAGGCGCTCCCTGCGCGCCACGCCAGCCCTTCGGACGACAGCCACGGCTCGGCGCGATAACGAGACAGCCCCGGACCGGCCACGGTCTTGACATCCTCATGCAGCAAGCCGGCGTCGAGCAGTTCGCCCGTGAGGAAACCCATGCCGCCGGCCGCGTGGAAGTGATTCACGTCGGCCTTGCCATTCGGGTAGACGCGCGCCATGAGCGGCACGATGGCCGACAGCGCGTCGAAATCGTCCCAGTCGATGATGACGCCGGCCGCACGCGCCATCGCGACCAGGTGCAGCGTGTGGTTGGTCGAGCCGCCCGTGGCCAGCAAGCCGACAATGCCGTTGACGACGGCACGCTCGTCGACCACGTGGCCGATCGGGGTGTAGTCGGGGGTGTCCGCGCCGATGGCCAGCACGCGCGCGAGCGCCGCGTCGGTCAGTGCGTCGCGCAATTCGGTATGCGGATGCACGAACGCCGCGCCCGGCAGATGCAGGCCCATGATTTCCATGAGCAACTGATTGCTGTTGGCCGTGCCGTAGAAGGTGCACGTGCCGGCGCTGTGATACGCCTGCGATTCGGATTCGAGCAGCGCGTCGCGACCGACTTTGCCCGTGGCGTACCACTGGCGGATCCTGGCTTTTTCATCGTTCGACAGGCCGCTTGCCATCGGCCCGGCCGGCACGAAGATCGTCGGCAGATGGCCGAACTGCAAGGCCCCGATCACGAGACCCGGCACGATCTTGTCGCACACGCCGAGCATGAGCGCCGCGTCGAACATGTTGTGCGAGAGCGCAATCGCCGTGCTCATCGCGATGATTTCGCGCGAGAACAACGACAGTTCCATGCCCGCATTGCCTTGCGTCACGCCGTCGCACATCGCGGGCACACCGCCCGCCACCTGCGCCGTGGCGCCCAGCTTACGCGCGGCCTCGCGCAGACGTGTCGGATATTGCTCATACGGCTGATGCGCCGAAAGCATGTCGTTGTAGGACGTGACGATGCCCACGTTCGGGCGACGCTGCTCGCGCAGGATCAACTTGTCGTTGGCAGGCATGGCCGCGAAGCCGTGCGCGAGATTGGCACAGGACAGCGCGCCGCGCTGCGGAAAGCGCCCGGCGCTCGCGTCGATGCGGGCCAGATATGCGGTACGCGTGTCGCGGCTGCGCGCGGCGACACGGGCAGTCACCGCCAGTACGGTCGGGTGCAGGGACTTCGTTTGCTCAGACATCATGCGGAAAGATTCACGCCGGTAACCGGTTTGGGGATTGCAGTGCCCCCGACGCGTCTGCCGGGTGCGGGCCGCGCAGGCGGCGGCTCGGAGACGGATCGGGGCAATTGGGAGCGGAGTTTAGTAGAAATTCTACACACCATCAATCGAAAGACATCCGCATTCGGGGTTTTACTGAGTCATTTCCGTCACTTACGAGAGATTGTGCCGTATTGAGAAACATCAATTCATAATGTGGAATGACGTATTTCTGTAGTTTTTGTACATTCCTATCATTCAGAGGGCGGCAACGCGTGTGTGAACAAGCCGATGCCACGAGGCTTGCGGGTGCTATAGTGAGCGCCTGACCAAGCCGGGTTCGTCATGCCTGCGCCGTTATCGGCGGGTGACGTCACACCGGGCATAAGGGGGAATGACGCGGAGCGGCCATCGCTGCGCGTCTGCTTTTGTTGGTGCCTGCTGCCTGCCATGCTTAACCGAATCGAAGCCACGCTGACCCAATTGCGCCCGTCCGAGCGCAAGCTCGCGACCTACGTGCTGGACGCACCGCGCGAAGTCGTCGATCTGTCGATGAACGAACTTGCCGAGCGCGCCAACGTCAGCCAACCGACGATCGCCCGCTTCTGTCAGGCCGTCGGATGCAGCGGCTATCGCGAATTCAAGATCCGTCTGGCGCAGGGCATTGCGCAGGGGGTGCCGTTCGTTCACCGCGACGTACGGCCAGACGAGCCGGTGCCGGGCATCGCCAGCAAGGTACTCGATCGCACCATCGGCAGCCTCATGCAGGTGCGCAACAACCTCTCACCCGACAGCATCGGACAGGCGATCGACCTGCTTGCCACCGCGCGACGCATCGAGTTTTACGGCGCGGGCGCCTCGGGGATTGCCGCACAGGACATGCAGCACAAGTTCTTCCGGCTCGGCGTGCCCGCCGTGGCGTACAACGACCCGCACGTCTACGGGATGTCGGCCGCTTTGCTCGGGCAAGGGGACGTGGTCGTCGCCATCTCGAACACGGGACGCACGCAGGACTTGCTCGAAGCCACGTCGCTCGCGCGCACGGCGGGCGCCAGTGTGATCGCCATCACGCACAGCAATTCACCGCTGGCGCGACAGGCGACGGTGGCGCTCTTTGCCGACGTCGACGAAGACACCGACGTGTATTCGCCGTTGACGTCGCGCATTGCGCATCTGGCCATCGGCGACGTGCTCGCCGTCGGGATGGCGCTACGGCTCGGCGACCGCCTGCCCTCGCAACTGGCGCGCGCGAAGGAAGTCATCAATCGCCGGCGCACGGCGAACGACAGGAAGTGAAGCGCATCGCCGCGAAACACAAAATGCGAGGCGCGAAGCGCACGGATCTCAGCAAAATAAAATGACGAAGGGCGGAGCCTGCGACAGCACTCCGCCCTTCGTCATTTTTCGCCTTAGCGCGACGTCGATCGACGTCGCCGCTTCGGCAAGCTGACCGTCATCCGGTCATCAATCGCATCCGCTCATTGCTGGCGCGCTTGCGGATTCACCACGTTTTGCAGCGGCTTGCCGGTCAGCGCAGCGATCAGATTGTCGGCCGCGCAAGACGCCATCGCGTGACGCGTCTCGTGCGTCGCCGAGCCGATGTGCGGCAACGCCACGACATTCTTCATCTTCAGCAGCGGCGAGTCGACCGACACCGGCTCACGCTCGAACACGTCGAGACCGGCAGCGCGCAGATGACCGGAGGCCAGTGCATCGATCAACGCTGCTTCGTCGATTACCATGCCGCGCGCCGCGTTGATGAAGATTGCACCGCGCTTCATCTGCGCGAACTCCTTGGCGCCGATCAGGCGTTCGGTCGCCGGCGACAGCGGCACGAGCGTCACGACGAAATCCGATTGCGCCAGCAGGTCGGGCAGCGAACGATGTTCGGCACCGTACGCCTGCTCCGCCGCTTCGTTGCGCGAGCGGTTGCTGTACAGCACCTTCATGCCGAAGCCCAGCGCGGCACGACGCGCCACGGCGCCGCCGATGCGGCCCATGCCGACGATGCCCATGGTCTTGCCCTGCACGTCGGTACCGAAATACGCCTCACCGAGACTCGACGTCCAGCCACCGGCCTTCACCAGTTCGGCCAGCTCCACCACGCGACGCGCGCTTGCGAGCACCAGCGAGAAGACGGTGTCCGCCGTGGTTTCCGTCAGCACGTCGGGCGTGTTCATCAGCAAGATGCCGCGACGCGTGAGGTCGGGCACGTTGAACTGGTCGTAGCCCACGGAGACCGTGGCCCATGCCTTGAGCTTCGGCGCGCCGTCGAGCAGCGCAGGCGTAGCGTTCACACCCACGCCGATGGCGCCGTCCGCACGGCCGAGCGCCGCCGCGAACTCGGCGCGATTGCCATCGTTCACGCCGTTGAACTCGGTCAGCGAAAAGTGCTCGGCCAACCGCTCACGCACGTCTGGCGGCACGCCCTTGTACAACACAACTTCCGGACGACTCATGCTGCTCACTCCTTGGGGGTTGCCGCGGCCTCAGTCCGGATTCGCCGGACGGCAGCGGTCGAAATATCTGATCTGAAACGTCTGACGAGAAGAGATCGGACCAACGCAGCGTCAGGCGGTCTTGCCACTGGCCTGCGCGAAAGCGCGCTCGAGAAAATCGAGGCGGTCCTGGCCCCAGTAGGGTTCACCTTCGAAGACGAACCACGGCGCGCCGTACACACCGGCGCTCGCCGCGTCATCGGTATTCGCGTCATAGGCCGCCTGAACGCTTGCGCCGTGCGACGCGGCGAGCAGCGACTTGCCGTCGAGCGACAGGCTCTCGGCAACGGCTTGCAACGTGTCGTCGTCGGCAATGTTCTGTTCGTCGACCCAAAGCGCCTTCGATATCGCGCCGATCAGTTCGAGCGCCTTGTCGATACCGTGCGCGAGCTGCGTCGCGATCACGAGACGTGCGGACGGATCGGCCGACACCGGGAAGAACTGGGGGTTCAGGTTCATCGGCACGTCGAGATACTTCGACCAGCGCGCCAGTTCGACCAGACGATACGCCTGACGCTGCGGTGCGCGCTTGGCCAGCGGCAGCCCGCCGGAACCGTTGAAGATGCGCCCCAGATCCATCGGCTTGAGCTGGATCTGGACGTCGTAACGACGTGCCAGCGCCACGAAACGCGCATGCCCGAGATACACATAGGGCGACTGCGTCGCCACGAAATACTCGCAGGTCAGACTCACGGCAAACTCCTCTTGCTATCGGTGGTTGGCGCTTGGGATTAGCGCTTTCGCTGCATGACGACGTGTGTGATGTGTGTGATGTTCGTAACGATACGCAGAGCGGGCGGCCGCGCGCCGATCAGAACGGCTTGACGACAGCGAGGATCACCGCGCCGAGCAAGCCAAGCACCGGAATCTCGTTGAAGTAGCGATACCAGCGATGCGAGCGTGTGTTGCGTCCCGACTCGAACTTGCGCAGCAAACTGCCGCACGCGTGGTGATAGCCGATCAGCAGCACCACGATGAGCAGCTTGGCATGCAACCAGCCGCCGTAGCGGCCGATGCCGTAGTACAGCCAGAGGATCAGTCCGAAAGCGAGCGCGGGCACGGCGAGGATCGTCATGAAGCGATAGAGCTTGCGCGCCATGAGCAACAGACGCTGCGTCGCGGCCGGATCGCTCTCCATCGCGAGGTTGACGAAAATGCGCGGCAGGTAGAACAGGCCGGCAAACCACGAGGCGACGAAAACGATGTGAAGCGCTTTGATCCAGAGCATCGGGGACAGGCGGCCCGGGGGCAGGCCGTCGAATATTTTGAACAGCAAGCAATGTACAACAATCCGCCGTCGCGCGACGCGCAGCGCCCCGCGTCACTGCCCGCCAGCCCTGCGGCATATCGACGCGACCGGCCCCGGCACCCGCGTGCGCTCGCCTCACGATCCCCCCGGATTTGCCGCACACGCCCCGCCCACTGACTGTCTTGCACGACGAAACGCAGCATGACCGTCGCAGCCGTTGGCGACTTCGCGCCATGCCCCGGGGCGGCTGTGCCAGAATACGGACCATACTAGCCTTTTTGCCCCCATCGGCGCAGCCCGCCGATCACCGGCCCCCGCATGAGAATTCTTGGCATCGACCCCGGCTTGCGCGTCACCGGCTTCGGCGTGCTCGAAAAGCACGGCAACCGTCTGCAATATGTGACGAGCGGCGTCATCCGCACTGGCGACGGCGCGTTGGCCGCGCGCCTGCGCATCATCTTCGAGAGCGTGGCTGAACTGGTCGACACGTACCGGCCCGATCAGGCCGCCATCGAAAAGGTGTTCGTCAACGTCAACCCGCAATCCACACTGCTGCTCGGTCAGGCGCGCGGCGCGGCCATCACGGCGCTCTCGGTCGGCGGGCTGGAAGTCTTCGAATACACGCCGATGCAGCTCAAACAGGCGGTCGTGGGTTACGGACGCGCCCGCAAGGAGCAGGTGCAGGAGATGGTCACCCGCCTGCTCACGCTGACCGGCACGCCGGGCAAGGACGCCTCCGACGCGCTCGGCGTGGCCATCTGCCATGCCCACAACGGCGACACCTACGCCGCGCTGTCCGAGGTCGCGCCGGCGCTCGCCGCCAAGGGCCTGCGCGTCAAGCGCGGGCGACTGGTCGGCTGATCGATCGACCGTCCGAAGCGCTACAATGCAGCCATGATCGAAACCGACAAACTCGCCGCCGAGCGCATCATCGCGCCGACCCCGGCCTCGCCCAACGAAGAAGCCTTCGAGCGCGCGCTGCGCCCCAAGCTGCTCGACGAATACGTCGGCCAGCGCAAGGTGCGCGACCAGCTCGAAATCTTCATCGAAGCGGCTCGCAAGCGCTCGGAACCGCTCGACCACGTGCTGCTTTTCGGCCCGCCGGGTCTGGGCAAGACGACGCTCGCCCACATCATCGCCCGCGAAATGGGCGTGCATCTGCGCCAGACCTCCGGGCCGGTGCTCGAGCGTCCGGGCGACCTTGCTGCCCTGCTGACCAATCTCGAAGCGAACGACGTACTTTTCATCGACGAAATTCACCGGCTCTCGCCGGTCGTCGAGGAAATCCTGTACCCCGCGCTAGAGGACTACCAGATCGACATCATGATCGGCGAAGGTCCGGCGGCGCGCAGCGTCAAGCTCGATCTTCAGCCGTTCACGCTCGTGGGGGCGACGACCCGCGCCGGCATGCTGACGAACCCGCTGCGCGACCGCTTCGGGATCGTGGCACGGCTGGAGTTCTACTCGGCGGAAGAACTCGCCGGCATCGTGCGTCGTTCGGCAGGCCTGCTCGGCGCCGTGATCGCGGACGATGGCGCGTATGAGATCGCCCGCCGCGCGCGCGGCACGCCGCGTATCGCCAACCGTCTGCTGCGCCGCGTACGCGATTACGCCGAAGTGCGCGCCGATGGTCGCATCACGGCAGCCGTTGCCGATGCCGCGCTGTCGATGCTCGACGTCGACGCGGTTGGCTTCGACGTGATGGACCGCAAGCTTCTCGAAGCCGTGCTGCACAAGTTCGACGGCGGCCCGGTCGGCGTCGACAACCTCGCCGCCGCCATCGGCGAGGAGCGCGACACCATCGAAGACGTCATCGAGCCGTACCTGATCCAGCAAGGCTTCCTGCAACGCACACCGCGCGGACGCGTCGCCACGCTCGCTGCCTACCGCCACTTCGGCCTCGCCGCCCCCGGCAGCGCCCCGGAGAGCGGCTCGCTGTGGTCGCCGGACCCGACGACGGGCAAGTAAACGACGACCGGCCCCCGACACACCGCGACGTCCACGGCGACGTCTCATCGACCGACCCTCGCCCATCATGGCTTCGCACGACGACCTGCCCACACCGCCCCCGGCAACGCCCCTGCGGCCCGCCGGACCGGTGACCGGCGTGTCGGGACGTCTGCGGCACGCCATCGCCATGCGCCTCGTGAGCCTGACGTCAGGCCCGGGCGCGCCCCGTCTGAACTACGACACCCCTGACGGCGATCCCGGCCTTTTCGGCCCCGATGCCGCCTGCTGGCACGTGCACGGCGATTTCACGTCGATGATGATCGGGGGCGTGAGCGCGCTGCTGCTGCAATCGCTGCATCCGCTGGCGATGGCTGGCGTCTGGGATCACTCGACGTTCCGCGAGGACGTGATGGGGCGTCTGCGCCGGACCGCGACGTTCATCGGCGGCACGACCTTCGGCAATACGGCCGATGCCGAAGCACTGCTCGAACGCGTGCGGCGCATCCATCTTCAGGTCAAGGGCACGGCGCCGGACGGACGGTCTTACGCAGCCTACGACCCTGCGTTACTGACGTGGGTCCATGTCGCCGAGACGTCGAGCTTCCTGCGCAGTTATCTCGTCTACAAGCATCCCGCGTTCTCACGCAGCGATCAGGACCGGTATTACGCCGAAGTGGCCCGCATCGCGATCGCGCTCGGCGCGCGCGACGTGCCGACAAGCGTGGCGCAGATCGACGACTATCTCGAATCGATGCGCCCGTCGCTCGTCGCCAGCGAACGCACGGCGGAAGTCGTGCGCGTGCTGCGCAACTTGCCCGCGCCGTTCGCAGGCGCTCGCGTGTTCAGTGGATTGTTGTTTCGCGCAGGCATCGATCTGCTGCCCGACTGGTCGCAGACGATGCTCGGCTTCGACGACCGGGCGACGCTTCGCCGCCTGACGGTGCGGCCTGCCGTGCGTCATATGGCGCAGGTCGCGCGCTGGTCGATGCGCAACAGCGTGGCGCATCGTGCACGACGCCGTGCGCTCGCTACCCCGGCGGTCGTCGTCACGACGCCATCGTTGGAGCGCTAGGTTGGCGCTCGGGCAGCCGGTTAGGTTAGCCCGCTAGCCCCTTTGTCATTTAGCCTTTTAGACGCGCCTCAACGCATCACACCACGCGCGGGTCGACGCGATCGCCCGCGGCGACTTCGACGGGCTTGTCATTGCTTTCATCGCGCACGGCGTCGTCGAGATGCGTGACGTCCCCCCAGCTCAGCACCTGCCACCGCTCGCCGTCGTACGCCAGACGGTTCACGCTCGCATTGAGCAACGGGTACGCGCGCGGCTCGGTCAGTGCGAGCCCCGTCGCCAGCCGATAGCAGCAGTCCAGCACCCCGCCATGCGCGACGAGCGCCACACGCTGGCCGGCATAGTCGCCCAGCAACTGGGTGACAAAATCGGTGATGCGCGTGTAGAAACCGCGCATCGATTCACCACCAGGAATCGTGAAGTCCGGATCGCGGGTCTGCCAACGCGCGTAGTCCTGCGGAAAATCCGCCTGAATCTCATCGGGCACGCGCGTCTCGAACGCGCCGTAATGACGCTCCCGAAGACGCGCCGTGCGCACGAGCGGCAAACCACACGCCTGCGCAACAGGCTCCGCCGTCTGCACCGCACGCTGCAAGTCGCTCGTCAACACGTGATCGAACACACTGCCATGCACCGCCACCTCACGCACAATACGCTCCCCGAGCAGCACCGCCTGACGCTCGCCCTCGGCCGAGAGCGGAATGTCGGTATGCCCCTGAATCCGTTTGACACGGTTCCAGTCGGTTTCGCCGTGGCGAATCAGGGTGAGCGTGGTCGTCGTGGCGGTCGTGCGGGTCATCGATGGCAATTACGTTGGATGATGAGAAACCGGCGGCTCGCCTTCAGAGCGCCTTCGGGTTGAGCGTGTAGGTACCGGTCACGCTGGCGCTGCCCAACACATGCGGCTTGATCGCGGCGAGCACGTCGTTGCCGTCGAAACGGCCGTCGAGCGGCACGCGGGCCACGTCCAGTGCGTAGACGGTGAAGTGGTAGTGGTGAACGATCGTGTCGTTCCACGGCGGACACGGGCCGTCATAGCCGTAGTAGTCGCCCTTCATCGAGTCATCGCCCGCGAACCACGCGGTGTAGTCGTTCACGCCGTGGCGCATGCCGTCGAGCGCGTCCGGGCCGAACTTGCCGCGCGGCGTGACGTGATTGCTGTGGCTGGCCGCCGGGATCTCGCTGGCCGACGCAGGCACGTCGACGAGCACCCAGTGGAAGAAGTCGACGCGCGGCAGATCCGCCGGCACTTCACGACCTTCCTTGTTGACGTCATCGCCCTGGCTCGGCACGTCGCTGTCGGTACAGATCACGACAAACGAACGCGTGCCGGCAGGGGCATCGGACCAGGCAAGATGGGGATTCTTGTTCTGCGACAGTGCGACGTGCGACTGTGCGTCCGGTTTGCCGAAGGCGAATTGCGCGTCGATCGCGGCGTTGTCGGCAAACGAGTCACTCCAGACTTTCATCAGATACTCCCAAGCTGTGAATGTGTGATTTCGGAACCCGTCGACGGTATCACACCGTCACGAATCGCGTGCGGTCGCCCAGGGACTTCAGGACGATTCCGAGCGAATTTCGGGATGACGAGAGATCGGGCGATCGGGAGATGCCAACGATGTCAGGCGGCGTCCGGCGACGTTCGGAGCCAGAAGGTCACCGGCCCGTCGTTGACGAGCGAGACGCGCATGTGCGCCCCGAACTCACCGGTTTGCACGATGGGATGGCGCGCGCGCGCCTGCGTCACGAAATGATCGAAGAGGCGTTTGCCGTCGGCCGGGCTGGCCGCAGGCGTGAAACTCGGCCGCGTACCGCTGTTGGTATCGGCCGCGAGCGTGAACTGCGAGACGAGCAGCAAACCGCCCGCCGTGCCCGTGCCGTCGGTCTTGCCGTCGAGACTGGACACGCTGCGGTTCATCTTGCCCGCCTCGTCGGAAAACACGCGGTAGCCGAGCAGCTTCGTGAGCAGCTTGTCTGCGCTCGCCTCGGTGTCGCCGCGCTCGGCGCACACGAGCGCGAGCAGCCCCGGGCCGATCGCGCCCACGGTGCGGCCATCGACCGTCACCGCGGCTTCGAGCACACGTTGAATGAGCGCGATCATCGCAGTCCGTCAGGAAGTGCCGACGCTCAGGCGAGCGTCACGCGCGCAAAGCGGCGCTTGCCCACTTGCACGACGTAAGTCCCGGCGTCGATCTTCGCGCCCTTGTCGGACACGACTTCGCCATCGATACGCACGCCGCCCTGTTCGATGTTGCGGTTGGCTTCCGACGTCGACGGCACGAGCCCCGCCTGCTTGAGCAGTTGAGCAATGCCCAGCGGGGCGCCATCGAGGGAAACTTCCGGAATATCGTCCGGCACGCCGCCCTTGGCGCGCGCATTGAAGTCTTCGAGCGCACGCTCGGCGTCGGCCTGCGAGTGGAAGCGCGCCACGATCTCCTGACCGAGCAGCACCTTCACGTCGCGCGGGTTGCGGCCGCCTTCGACATCCTTGCGCAGTTGGGCGATTTCTTCGAGCGAGCGGAACGACAGCAGCTCGTAGTAGCGCCACATCAGATCGTCCGAGATGCTCATCAGCTTGCCGAACATCTCGCTCGGCTTCTCGCTGATACCGATGTAGTTGTGCTTGGACTTCGACATCTTCTCGACGCCATCCAGCCCTTCGAGCAGCGGCATCGTCAGAATGCACTGCGGCTCCTGCCCGTATTGCTTCTGCAATTCACGGCCCACGAGCAGGTTGAACTTCTGATCCGTGCCGCCGAGTTCGAGATCGGACTCCAGCGCGACCGAATCGTAGCCCTGCATCAGCGGGTAGAGGAATTCGTGGATGGCGATGGGCACGCCACCCTGGAAACGCTTCGTGAAGTCTTCACGCTCGAGCATGCGCGCCATGGTGTAGCGCGAGGCAAGCTTGATCATGCCGTCTGCGCCGAGCTTCATCGACCATTCGCTGTTGTAGCGGATTTCAGTCTTTTCGCGGTCGAGCACCAGTGCCGCCTGCTCGAAATACGTCTTGGCGTTGGTCTCGATCTGCTCGCGGGTGAGCGGCGGACGCGTGCTGTTGCGGCCCGACGGATCACCGATCAGCGAGGTGAAATCGCCGATCAGGAAGATGACGGTATGCCCCAGATCCTGCAACTGGCGCATCTTGTTGAGCACCACCGTGTGGCCGATGTGAATGTCGGGCGCGGTCGGATCGAGACCCAGCTTGATGCGCAGCGGCTTGCCCGTCGCTTCGCTGCGAGCCAGCTTCTGCAGGAACTCCTCTTCGACGAGCAGTTCGTCGCAACCGCGCTTGGCAATGGCCAGGGCAGCGCGTGCGGCATCGGTCACGGGGTACTTCTTTTCCGAGGTGAGTGCGTGTTCACTTGTCATAACATCATTGTCCAGACTGCGTCGGGGGTTTCCCCTTATCCAGTCAGTAGAGGCGGAGGCAGCGGCGGGTCTGCTATAATTGCCGCTCAATTCTCGGCTCGGGCCGAAGCGACGCCGGGTTGCCCCGGAATTTCCGGCAGGCAATCTCGAAGCGTGTCGCTCCGCCCGGGCTTTTTTCGTAAGTTGCGCAGAATTTTACGTGATGTGGCCAAAACTCCGTGATTTTTTTGCGCGTGAACTGCTGACCCTGATCGATCCCACGCAGCCGAAGCACCGTCGCAGAAAGGTGCAAATCGTGGCGACGGTCGGTTCGGCCCTGACGTTGGGAATGGTGACCGCTTTCGGCGTGGCACCGATGGTGCCGGATTCGGTACGCAACGGCGCGAGCGTGACTTTGCCGCTCACCTTCCCCGACCTGGCCAAACAGATCCAGCAGCTCGACGCGCAATCCCAGACCTTTATTCATCAAGTGGCGCTACGGCGCGGCGAAACCCTCGGCGACATGCTCTCGCGGCTGTCGATCCAGGACCCCGCTGCCGAGAAGTTCATTCGTGACAATGCCGTCGCCCGGCGTCTGATCGGCGTGCCCGCAGGGCAGGTCGTGCAGGCCGAAACCGACGACGACGGCAAGCTCGTTACGCTCTCCACCGTGCTCTCGACCGGCAGCGCCGCGGCCCAGCAACTGGTGATCGAGCGTAACGACGCCGGCCGTCTGAACGCCCGCATGGAGCAGTTGGCGAACGACACCGAATGGGCCATGCGCTCCGGGGCGATTGCCGGCAACTTCTTCACCGCGATGGACGATGCGGGCGTGCCCGACGCCGTCGTCGCGCAGATGGTGAACATCTTCTCCGGCGTGATCAACTTCCAGCGCGACGTGCGCCGTGGCGACCGTTTCCGTCTCGTGTACGAAGTGGTCAAGCAGCAGGACCGCACGGTGCGCACCGGCCGCGTGCTCGCCATCGAGTTCATCAATCAGGGCAAGACGCATCAGGCGATCTGGTACGCCGATCCGCAAGGAACGTCAGACGGCGCGTACTACGGCTTCGACGGCCGCAACCTGAAGCAGGCCTTCCTGCGCACGCCGGTCGAGTTCTCACGAATTTCGTCGGCGTTCGGCGGACGTGAGCACCCGTTCCAGCACAAGTGGAAAAAGCACGAAGGCGTGGATCTTGCGGCGCCCGTCGGCACGCGCGTCTTTGCCGCCGGTGACGGCGTGGTCAAGTTCGTCGGCACGCAGAACGGTTACGGCAATCTGGTCGAAATCGAACACGCGGGCAGCTACGAGACGCGCTACGCCCACCTTTCCGGCTTCGGCCAGGGCATGAAGCCCGGCACGCGTGTCACGCAAGGTCAGGTCATCGGCTTCGTCGGCCAGACGGGCTGGGCCACCGGCCCGCACCTGCACTACGAACTGCGCCTCAAGGGCGTGCCGCGCAATCCGTTCGCAACGGATGTCGCCGCTGTCGCACCGCTCTCGGGCAATCGCCTGAAGCTGTTCGACATGTACGCCGAAAACCTGCTCAAGCGCATCGATCTGATGCGCACGGTACAAGTCGCCGAGCGCGATTAAGGTATGCTGGAGGCCGCACTGTGCGGGGATGCGCGTGATTCACGTGCCTCCCCGTGCGGTGCGCGTTACCAGGGGAATCCCCCTTCCGGCTCCTAGCTCGATCGCGTTGCGCACATGACCGACACCCGCCCCACCGCCACCGCCGCACCCGCTCACTTCATCGGCCTGATGTCCGGCACGAGTCTTGATGGCGTCGACGGCGTACTCGTCGCCGCTGCCGACGGCCGCGTGCTTGCCGAGGCCTACCTGCCGTTCCCGAACGAATTGCGCGAGACGCTGATGGTGCTGCAAGCGCCTTCCGAGAACGAACTGCATCGGGAAGCCCTGGCGGCGAATGCGTTGGTGCGCATCTATGCAGAGTGCGTGCACAAACTGCTCGAGACCGCCGGACTGTCGGCGGCCGACGTGACGGCCATCGGCGCCCATGGGCAGACGATCCGGCATCGCCCCGGCGAATTCGACGGCATCGGCTACACACGTCAACTCAACGCCCCGGCGTTGCTCGCAGAGCTGACCGGCATCGATGTCGTCGCGGACATCCGCAGCCGCGACGTAGCGGCCGGCGGACAAGGCGCGCCGCTCGTGCCTGCCTATCATCAGGCTATGTTTTCCAGCGACGGCGAGACCCGCGTCGTATGTAATCTCGGCGGCATCAGCAATGTGACGATTCTGCCTGCGGCGTCGCTGGGACAGCCGGTTTATGGCTTCGATTGCGGCCCCGGCAATGCGCTGCTCGACGGCTGGGCGGCCCGTCACATCGGTCAATCCTATGACGACGGCGGCACGTGGGCCGCGACCGGGCGCGTCGACGACGCCCTGCTCGGCGCCCTGCTCAGCGAGCCTTACTTCCGTCAGACACCCCCGAAAAGCACCGGCCGCGACCTCTTTCATGCCGCGTGGCTCGATACGCATCTCGCAAGCTTCCCAAAGGTGTCGCCGGTAGACGTTCAGACCACGCTGGTGGCGCTCACGGCACAGTGTGTCGCGCACGACGTGCTGCGCTACGCCCCGGATTGCAAGGGCTTCTATGCCTGCGGCGGCGGCACGCGTAACCAGACGCTCATGCAGGCCATCGCGGCACGCCTGCCGGGTGTGACGGTGGCCACGACGGAAGCGCTCGGCGTTCCCCCGCATCAGGTCGAGGCGCGCGCCTTCGCATGGCTCGCCGAGCGCTGTGTGGCGCGCCAGCCGGGCAACCTGCCGTCCGTGACCGGCGCGAAGGGCCCGCGCATTCTCGGTGCGATCTATCCGCGTTGAGCGCAGCGTCGGGTGCCAACGATCACGCACCGTTGTGTTGTAAACGAGAAAAGGACCCTTCCGGGTCCTTTCTCTTACTACGGTCGAACTGACGTCGCGTCGCTCAGACCGAGAACGAGGAACCGCAGCCACACGTCGTGGATGCGTTCGGGTTCTTGATCACGAACTGTGCGCCGTTGATGTCTTCCTTGTAGTCGATCTCAGCACCGACGAGGTATTGATAGCTCATCGAGTCGATCAACAGCGACACGCCGTTCTTGTCGAGCACGGTATCGTCTTCGTTGACGTCTTCATCGAAGGTGAAACCATACTGGAAGCCCGAGCAGCCGCCACCCTGCACGAAAACGCGCAGTTTCAGGTCGGGGTTGCCTTCTTCGTCGATCAATTGCTTGACCTTGTCCGCAGCGCTGTCGGTAAAGACCAGGAATGCGGGCATTTCCGTGACGGCGTCCTCAAGCAGTGCGCTCATCGCAAATCTCCATAAATCGGTTTGGTGTCATTCTAGCCCTATTCCTAAATTCGTGCCGATGGCCGGAAAATCAAGGGCTTAGTGACGATAAATACCGTTACGGCAGTACGGGAATATGGGTCAGACCCATGTTCTCCGGCAGGCCGAACATCAGGTTCATACATTGCACGCCCTGGCCGGACGCGCCCTTGACCAGGTTATCCTCGACCACGAGGATCACCAGCGTGTCTTCATTGTTCGGACGATGCACGGCCATGCGCACGTAATTCGATGCGCGCACCCAGCGCGTTTCCGGCATCGAGCCCGCCGGGAGCACGTCCACGAACGGTTCGCCCGCGTAGTACGTCTCGAACAGCGCCTGGAAATCCGTATCGCGCGCTTCGGGCAGAATCGTCGCGTACAGCGTCGAATGAATGCCGCGAATTGTCGGCAGCAGGTGCGGCACGAACGTCAGGCCCACGTCGTAACCGGCGATGGCTTCGAGGCCCTGCTTGATTTCCGGATGGTGGCGATGGCCCTTCACGCCATACGCCTTGAAGTTGTCGGCCGTCTCCGCGAGGATCAGCGACGTCTCGCCCTTGCGACCGGCACCGCTCGCGCCCGACTTGGCGTCGGCGATCAGGTGCTTCGGATCGACCAGCTTGCGACCGCCGGCAAACAGCGGCGCGTAGCCCAGTTGCACAGACGTCGGATAGCAACCCGGCAGACCGATCACGCGTGCGCTCTTGATCTTGTCGCGGTTGATTTCGGGCAGGCCGTAGACCGCTTCTTCCAGAATGTCCGGACAGGCGTGGGGCATGCCGTACCACTTCTCGAACGTGGCGATGTCCTTCAGGCGGAAATCGGCTGCGAGGTCGATCACGCGCACGCCGGCGGCCAGCAGCTCGCGGGCCTGCGCCATCGCCACACCGTGCGGCGTGGCGAAGAACACCACGTCGCAATCGGTGAGACGGGCATCGTCGGGCGTGCAGAACGCCAGGTCGACACGGCCTCGCAGGTTCGGATACATATCGGCGACCGGCGTACCCGCTTCCTTGCGCGAGGTAATTGCCGTCAACTTCACTTCCGGGTGCTGCGCCAGCAAACGGAGCAGCTCCACACCGGTATAGCCGGTGCCGCCTACGATACCTACCTTGACCATGTCCTACCCCTTTCAATCGGAACCGCGATTCTATCAAGCTTCCACGACACTTGTGGGACGGTGACGCAGCACGCGCGATGCACGGCCGACGTCTCGCCGTTCGCCCCAAAAATGCAAAAAGGCCGCACGAGGCGGCCTTTCCTTGCATCCACCGAAGTGGATGCCCACAAGCACTCGGGCGATTAACGCTTCGAGAATTGCTTACGGCGGCGGGCTTTGTGGAAGCCAACCTTCTTACGTTCGACTTCACGGGCATCGCGCGTAACGAAGCCTGCGTTCGACAGCGACGGCTTGAGCGTCGCATCGTAGTCGATCAGTGCGCGGGTGATGCCGTGGCGAACCGCACCGGCTTGACCCGTTTCACCGCCGCCCGACACGTTGACCTTGATGTCGAACGTTTCAGCGTGGTTGGTCAGCTCGAGCGGCTGACGAACGATCATCAGCGACGTTTCGCGAGCAAAGTACTCTTTGATCGGCTTGCCATTGACGATGATGTCGCCCTTGCCAGCCTTGATGAACACACGAGCAACAGCGCTCTTGCGACGGCCGGTGCCGTAGTTCCAATCGTTTTTGTACATGGCGTGGCCCTTAGATCTCGAGCGACTTCGGTTGCTGCGCTTCGTGCGGATGATTGCCGTCGGCGTAAACCTTCAGCTTCTTGATCATCGCATAGCCCAGCGGACCCTTCGGCAGCATGCCCTTGACCGCCTTCTCGAGCGCACGGCCCGGGAAACGCTCTTGCATCTTGCCGAACGTGGTTTCGTAGATACCGCCCGGGTAACCCGTGTGACGGTAGTACTTCTTGTCAGTTTGCTTTGCGCCCGTGACTTTCAGCTTGGCAGCATTGACGATGATGATGTAGTCACCAGTATCAACGTGCGGCGTGAATTCAGGCTTGTGCTTGCCGCGCAGACGGCGTGCCACTTCGCTGGCGACACGGCCGAGGACTTTGTCCGTCGCGTCAATCACAAACCATTCGCGCGTCACCTCTGCCGGCTTAGCGGAAAACGTCTTCATGATCGATCCAAATAAAATGCGTTTGCCCCATTAACACCAACTTCCTGCTTGTCTGCCGGCCGCGTCCTGGTGACTCGGGGTCACATGGCGCAGTCCTGTGCTTGCAGGCTCTCCCTGATGCTTTTTCCGTGGGGTATTTCCGGAAAAGCCGTTGATTATACAGAAAAATCACCCTTCCGGTAAACGGCGTTTCCGGCGGCACAAAAAAAAACCCGAACCTCAATGGGTCCGGGTTAAATCCACCAAAGGAGGAGGGTGGAGGAGACACTTGCAGCGTTGCTGTGAAGCACAACAACCAATGACTGCAGTGTAGCAAACGGATTGTTGCGATGCAAGAAAATTTATAGTGCGAAATGCAACACCACAATATGAAATGCCGGAAAAATGGGCAAATCACTGAAAATCACATAAAAATCAAATACTTATTCAAACAAAAAATCGCGACCAAGCGTCACCACTAGAGCCTAAACCCTAAATTTAGGGTTTATCCCCCTCAAAACCCGATCAAAAAAGCGCCAATATTGCGATGCAGCAACCTGATGCGCAAATAGCGGTAATCCAGGTTCGCGGCGGCATCGTACGCAGGTTCGCGGAAGCCGCTACAATTTTTGCTTGAATGGGATATCGGGGTTTCAAATCATGGAATGCAAGGTTAGCTGGATGGGCCCGGGCGGCATGTCCTTCATCGCCCAGACGGGTAGTGGACACATTGTCGCGATGGATGGTGCACCGGAAGGCGGCGGTAACAATCTGGCGCCGCGTCCGATGGAGATGCTGCTAGTCGGCACCGGCGGGTGCACCGCGTACGACGTGGTGATGATCCTCAAGAAGAGCCGTGCCGACGTCAAGGATTGCAGCGTCACGCTCAAAGCCGAGCGCGCCAGCGAAGACCCGAAGGTCTTCACGAAGATTCACTTCCACTTCACCGTGACGGGACGCAACCTGAACCCGAGCGCCGTGGAGCGCGCCGTGAACCTGTCGCACGACAAGTACTGCTCGGCGTCGATCATGCTCGCCAAGACAGCGGAGCTCACGCACAGCGTGGAAATCGTCGAAGGCTGAACGGCCGCCCCTCGTCGGGCGACGTCAGAAGCGCAAAAGGCTCCCTTGCGGAGCCTTTTGCATTTGTTGGGATGCAGAGCCGGCCGATAAGCCGGATTCTGTGAACGCGACTCGCGCCGCGCCTGACAATCATTCCTCTAGGCGACGCATCACTACGCCGCTCAAGCTTCCTACCCGCAGGCTCCCGGGGGCCCCGTTGCCGACACACGCACGAGGCGCATGCCGCTCACCTGCCTATTTGGAATTGCTCCGGGTGGAGGTTACCGTGCCGTGTGCGTTGCCGCACGCCGCGGTGCGCTCTTACCGCACCGTTTCACCCTTACCTGATCCCCTGGCTTGCGCCCGAGGCCATCGGCGGTCTGTTCTCTGTTGCCCTGTTCCGCGTCTCGCGACGGATGGCCGTTAGCCATCACCCTGCCCTATGGAGTCCGGACTTTCCTCCCCCTCCTCGAAAGAAGGCGGCGATTGTCTGGCCGACTCTGCGGGCCGAAGTGTATCACGGGCCTTCCTATCGACGCCGGGACATTCCGGTCCCTCCATCATGGACTCAGTGAAACGAGTCTGTGCAGAAGAAAATGGTCCGACCCGATATCCCTGACGGGCCATCCGCTCAGCAGCTCAGCGCCTTTCCCGTCGCCCAGTCCGGAAGACCGACACATCCCGATAGAAGGACGGATCCTCGTTCTGCGGCCACCAGCCCGGAATGCCCAGTACGGGCAACGGCGCGAAGTCGCGTGTCGTGAGAGGCGCGCTCGCCAGCGTCGGGGCGATCCGGGCGTCCAGCCAGGCGCGACGCGCCATCGGCGACCCGCCAAAGTAGTCCGCCGGAACCTCAACGATCCACGCATGCGACGTGACCGACTTGTAGGGTGCAACCAGCTTTTCCAGCAAGGCGTGCCCGAACGGCTGCACCTCGCACGCCCGACCCCATTCGGCGCGACGCGTCACGAACAGCGTGTACCAGTCGAATGCTCGCAGCGCCGCCCCGAGCGACGGATCGCTGCACGCAAAGAGCACGGCGTTCTCGTCGAACAGGGTCGCCGCGTCACGCGTCGCCCCGCGGCTGGCCTGTACGCCGTCGACGGCAATCGCCGCCGCCTGACGCGCATTGAGCGCCGCCTTGCCGCGCGGATACGTCAGCCAGATCAACGCATTGAAGAAGTCGTGGAGGTTGCGGCGTGTCGGCACCCCGCCTGTCTGCGCAATGAACGCTTCGTAGGCCGTCTGTGCGGGCAAATCCTCCTGCGTGACGAAGCGCAGCGCCTGCCCTTGCCCGCTGACCAGTCCAGCCTCGCTGGCCTGCATTGAAAGCGCATGACGCCAATCGTCGCCAGTCAGCGCGTCCTGTGCGCGCGCCGCTACCGCTTCGAACCACGGCGCCCGCCAGTCGATTTCCGGTAGCGCCGGTGCCCCATCGGGTGCCGACGTCCCGGTCGATTGCGGCTTCAAATGCATCATCTGACGATCATTCAGCGCGGAGTCTGACGATTCCGGCGATTCCGGCGATTTGGGCAAGGCCAGCCGTCAGTCCCATCGAGGACGCTATCGGCACACGCCCGATCCGACCAGCGCCCCATGCCGGGGGACCGCCATCCGCCCCCCCCGTACGCCGGATGGCGCCTTAGCCCTTGAGCTTCCAGCCGATGACCTCACCGGCGCGCAGCGGCACAACGGTTTCGTCGCCCATCGGCAGTTCGGCGGGCAGTTCCCAGTCTTCCCGCACCAACGTGACCTTGTCGGTATTGCGCGGCAGTTCGTAGAAGTCCGGGCCATAGAAGCTGGCGAACGCTTCGAACTTGTCGAGCGCGCCGGCCTTGTCGAACGCCTCGGCGTACAGTTCCACGGCGTGCAGTGCCGTGTAGCAGCCAGCGCAACCGCAAGCCGCTTCTTTCACACCACGCGCGTGCGGCGCGCTGTCGGTGCCGAGGAAGAAGCGCGGGCTGCCCGAAGTTGCAGCCTTCACAAGGGCTTCGCGGTGCGTCTCGCGCTTGAGGACCGGCAGGCAGTAGTAATGCGGACGGATACCGCCGGTGAAGATCGCGTTACGGTTGTACAGCAGGTGATGCGGGGTAATCGTGGCGGCGATGGGCCCTTCGGCTTCGGCGACGTACTCGGCGGCGTCCTTCGTCGTGATGTGCTCGAACACGACCTTCAGCCCCGGGAAATCGCGGCGCAGCGGCGACATCACGCGGTCGATGAAGACCTTTTCACGATCGAAGATGTCGATGTCGGCGCTCGTCACTTCACCGTGCACCAGCAGCGGCATACCGGCTTCCTGCAACGCTTCGAGCGCGCCACGGCACTTGGCCAGGTCGGTCACGCCGGCGTCGGAGTTCGTCGTCGCACCGGCCGGATAGAGCTTCACGGCATGCACGAAGCCCGATGCCTTCGCGCGGCGAATCTCCTCGGCAGGCGTATTGTCGGTGAGGTACAACGTCATGAGCGGCTCGAACGTGTTGCCGGCCGGGCGTGCCGCGAGAATGCGCTCGCGGTACGCCGCCGCATGTTCGGTCGTGGTGACCGGCGGCTTCAGGTTCGGCATGATGATCGCGCGGCCGAACTGGCGGGCGCTGTCGGGCAGCACGCTCTTGAGCACGGCGCCATCGCGCACGTGCAAGTGCCAGTCATCGGGACGGGTGATAGTCAGTTCGGTGGTCATGGGCGTTTTCCGGGGGCGGGAGGGACGACTAGCCCATGCGAGCGTGGCGGCGAAGTGCGAAGTAGTGACGCGTCGACGCGACGGACTGCCTGGGCGGGAATGTACGTGCACAGAGGCGGGTGCTATGCTTCTGTAACCCCATATTGTAACGGTTGCGGCGCTCAGACACGACGTGCGCAGCCAATCTTCGATTCGCCCGTCCCATGTGCCAGCTGCTCGCAATGAATTGCGCGGAACCGACCGACATCACGTTCTCATTTACCGGTTTTGCGGCGCGTGGGGGCGGCACGGATCACCATGCCGACGGCTGGGGTATCGCGTTTTTCGAGGACAAGGCCTGCCGTCTTTTCATCGACCATCAGGCCGCGGCGAACTCGCCGATCGCCGAATTGGTGAAAAAGTACCCGATCAAGTCCAAAAACGTCATCGCGCACATCCGCAAAGCGACGCAAGGCATCGTTGAGCTGGAGAACTGCCACCCGTTCCAACGCGAACTGTGGGGGCGTCACTGGATCTTCGCCCACAACGGCGATCTGCACGACTACGACCCGTTTCTCTCGGGCGTCTACCAGCCGGTCGGCACGACGGACAGCGAACGTGCCTTTTGCGACATCATGCAGGGCCTGCGCAAACGCTTCCCCGGCTCGCAACCGCCGCTGGACGAACTCTTTCACGCTGTCGAAGACATTACGCGCACGATCACGCGTCACGGCGTGTTCAACTTCGTGCTCTCGAACGGTCAGGCGCTCATCGCGCATTGCTCGACCCGTCTGCACTTCATCGCGCGCCAGTGGCCGTTCACCAAAGCGCACCTGATCGACGCCGACTGGGAAATCGATTTCGCGAAGTTCACGACCCCGGCCGACCGCGTCGCCGTGATCGCCACCGCGCCGCTGACCGACAACGAGGTCTGGACGACGTTCGAGCCGGGCGAACTGATCCTCTTCGAGAAAGGCGCGCCGACGCTGCGTGCCGTGGTGCCGATTCCGGAAGCCGTGCGGCTGCGCAACGCCCAGAACACCGCCTGCCAGTAACGCTGTAGCTCTGGCGGCGCCCATAAAAAAAGCGTGCCCGAAGGCACGCTTTTTTCGTTCCGGCGCTGAAAACGATCAGTGCAGGATCTTGGCCAGGAAGTCCTTGGCGCGATCCGACTTCGGGTTCGCGAAGAACTCGTCCTTCTGGTCGTCTTCGACGATGATGCCCTGATCCATGAAGATCACGCGGTTCGCGACCTTCTTGGCGAAGCCCATTTCGTGCGTGACCACCATCATGGTCATGCCTTCCTGGGCCAGTTCGACCATCACGTCGAGCACTTCGTTGATCATTTCCGGGTCGAGTGCCGAGGTCGGCTCGTCGAACAACATGGCGATCGGGTCCATGCACAGGGCACGGGCGATAGCCACACGCTGCTGCTGACCGCCCGAGAGCTGCCCCGGGAACTTGTGCGCATGCGCCTTCAGACCCACGCGCTCGAGCAGCTTGAGGCCCTTGTCGCGCGCCGCGTCCTTGCTGCGACCGAGCACCTTGACCTGCGCGAGCGTCAGGTTTTCGGTAATCGACAGGTGCGGGAAGAGTTCGAAGTGCTGGAACACCATGCCCACGCGCGAGCGCAGCTTGGCCAGGTTCGTCTTCGGATCGGCGACCGAGGTGCCATCGACGATGATCTCGCCTTGCTGGATCGGCTCCAGACCGTTCACGGTCTTGATGAGCGTGGATTTGCCCGAGCCCGACGGCCCGCACACCACCACGACTTCACCCTTCTTGACTTCAGTGGAGCAGTCCGTGAGCACCTGGAACTGGCCGTACCACTTGGAGACGTTTTTCAGGGTAATCATTTCGCCAACCTCTTTTGAAGACGTTTAACCAACATCGAAACCGTGAAGCAGATCACGAAGTAGACCGCTCCGGCAAACACAATCATGGCAGGCAGCGTGCCGTCACGCTGACCGACCGAGTACGCCATGCCGAAGAAATCGGACAAGGCGATCGCGTACACGAGCGAGGTATCCTGGAACAGAATGATGCCCTGCGTCAGCAGCAACGGCACCATGTTGCGGAACGCCTGCGGCAGCACGACGAGGCCCATCGCCTGCCAGTACGACATGCCCAGCGCGAATGCGGCGGACATCTGGCCACGCGACACGCTCTGGATACCGGCGCGGATGATTTCCGAATAATACGCCGCTTCGAACAGCGAGAAAGCCACGAGCGCCGAGACCATCCGGATATCCCACGTCGGCGGCACGTCCAGCAGCGAGCGCAGCACTTGCGGCACGATCAGGAAGAACCACAGCAGCACCATCAGCAGCGGGATCGAACGGAACACGTTCACGTACAGATCCGCGAACCACTTCAGCGGCGCCACGCCCGACAGACGCATCATCGCGAGCAACGTGCCCCACACGATACCGACGACCACGGCCAGCGCCGTGATCTGCAACGTGGTGACCATGCCCTTGACGAGCAGCGGCATTGCGTCGATAGCGCCGCCCCATGCGAAGATCTCAAGCATTATTTGCCCCCGATGTAGCCCGGCAGGCGGGTCTTGGCTTCGATGAAGCGCATGAGCACCAGCACCGCGATATTGATGATCATGTACGCGATCGTCACAGCAATGAACGACTCGTAGCTATGTGCCGTGTAATCGATGAGCTGTTTGCCCTGGCCCGTCAGTTCCAGCAAGTTCACGGTCGAGATCACGGCCGAGTTCTTGAAGATGTTGACGAATTCCGACGTGATCGGCGGGATCACGACGCGGAACGCCACCGGCAGCAACACGAAACGATAGGTCTGCGGGAGCGTGAGGCCCATCGCCAGACCGGCATTCTTCTGCCCCTTGGGCAGCGAATTGATACCGGAGCGCACCTGCTCGCACACACGGGCCGCCGTGAACAGACCCAGGCCGATCACACCGGTGAGCAACGAAACGCTTGCGGGGTTGAGCGAGAACAGCCACTGGCGAACCGCTTCCGGCAGGAAGTCGGGGGCCACGTAATACCAGAAGAACAGCTGCACCAGCAGCGGGATGTTCCGGAACAATTCGACGTAGGCCGCCGCAAATCCGGAAATCCATTTGTTCGGAACGGTGCGCATCACGCCGAGCACGGAGCCGACGACGAGCGCAATAATCCAGCCACCGATGCCGACTTCAAGCGTGAGCTTGAGCCCCGAGAGCAGCCACCCGAAGTAAGTGGTGTCCTCGCCCGTCGATACCGGCTGGAAGAAAAAACTGAAATCGAGACCGAGAGCCATGATCTCCCCTCTTCTACTTGCCTTACTTAAAAAGAAGCGGAAGGATCGACTCCTTCCGCTTCGGCATTACCTGCTGACTTAGCTTGGCGATTCGTGAAGCCTGTCGGCTTACTTGGCGCCTTGCACGTCTGCGCTGTCGTTCGGCGACTTCCACAGTGCGGCCATTTCAGCCGACGGCGGGAAGTCCATGTTCACGCCGCCCAGCGCCGGAATCGGCTGTTGGAACCACTTGGCGTAATCCTTCTGTGCCTGGCCCGACTTCTGGTAATCGGCGACGGCCTTGTCGACCACCTTCTTGAAGGCCGGATCGTCCTTGCGCATCATGCAGCCGTAGGCTTCGTACGATTGGGCCTTGCCGACGATGCTGTAGTCCTTGGCGTCCTTGAACTTGGCGCGCTCACCGGCGAGCAGGGCGTCGTCCATCATGAAGGCAACGGCACGGCCCGAGTGCAGCGTGATCGCCGCTTCACCATGGTCCTTGGCGCTGGTGATGTTCATGCCCAGGTTCTCGGCCTGATTCATCTTGCGCAGCAGTTGCTCGGAAGTCGTACCCGCCGTGGTCACGACGTTCTTGCCCTTCAGGTCAGCGAAGTCCTTCACGCCCGAGCTGTTCTTCGTCAGCAGACGCGTGCCGATGATGAAGAACGTGTTCGAGAACGCAGCCTGCTTCTGACGATCGGCGTTGTTCGTGGTCGAACCGCACTCGATATCGATCGTGCCGTTCTGAACCAGCGGAATGCGGTTCTGCGACGTGATCGGGATCTGCTTGACGTCCAGCTTCGTGAGCTTCAGTTCCTTCTTGACTTCAGCAACGATCGCTTGCGCGACATCGTTGGCATAACCGACGACATTGTGGTTGTTGTCATAGAACGAGAACGGGATCGACGATTCGCGATTCCCCAGCGTAATGACGCCGCTGTCCTTGATCTTCTTGAGGGTACCTGCTTCCTGAGCCTGGGCAGCACCTGCCATCAAGCCAACACAGCACATCGCCAACGCAATTTTCGAGAGGGTCATTCCTTGGTCTCCTTGGCACAAAACGAATGCATTTTAGCACTGCATTTGCCCATTTTTTTATTCTCGAATGTTCGGAACGCACGTCTTTTTTAACGTAACTCGCTCCGAACATTCTGTTTTACGCATTAATGCGTAATACTACCTAGATGCCCGGCAGCCCCCGATCAGGGGTACAGGCCGCGCATTTCACGGGCTTGCAGAATACGGCTACACGCCACGATGAATGCGGCTGTACGCAGGGAAACCTGATGTTCCTGCGCCACGTGCCACACGCCATCGAACGCTTCGCGCATGATGCGTTCCAGACGATGATTGATCTCTTCCTCGGTCCAGAAGAAGCTCGAGAAATCCTGCACCCATTCGAAGTACGAGACCGTCACGCCGCCCGCATTGGCCACGACGTCCGGCACGACGAGAATGTTCTTGCTACGCAGAATGTCGTCCGCAGCGGTCGTCGTCGGGCCATTGGCGCCCTCGACCACGACCTTGGCGCGGATCTGGTCGGCATTCTTTTCGGTGATCTGGTTTTCCAGAGCGGCCGGAATCAGGAATTCGCAGTCGAGCGACCAGAATTCTTCGTCCTTGAGGACTTCGGCTGCCGGGAAACCGCCCACGCCGCCGGTCTCGGCCACGTGCTTGAGCAGGTTCGGCACGTCGAGGCCGTCAGACTTGTAAATGGTGCCAGTGTGGTCTTGCACGCCGATGACATGCGCGCCGGCTTCGTGGAACAGACGGGCAGCGATACCGCCCACGTTGCCGAAGCCCTGCACGATCACGCGCGCACCGCGCACATCCATGCCCAGACGGCGGGCCGCTTCGCAGCTCACCACGAACACGCCGCGGCCGGTCGCTTCGCGACGGCCCAGCGAGCCGCCCAGCGAGATCGGCTTGCCGGTCACGACGCCGGTGGCGGTGGAACCCTCGTTCATCGAGTAGGTGTCCATCATCCACGCCATGATCTGCTCATTGGTGTTGACGTCCGGTGCCGGAATGTCCTTCGTCGGCCCGATGATGATGTTGATTTCGCTGGTGTAACGACGCGTCAGACGCTCCAGCTCGCCGCGCGAGAGCTTGCGCGGGTCGACACGGATACCGCCCTTGGCGCCGCCGTAAGGCACGTTCACCGCAGCGTTCTTGACCGACATCCAGGCTGACAGGGCCATCACTTCCGAGAGCGTGACGTCCTGGTGGAAACGCACGCCGCCCTTACCGGGGCCGCGCGACGTGTTGTGCTGGACACGATAGCCCTCGAAGTGGGCGATGGTGCCGTTGTCGAGTTCGATCGGGCAGTCGACGACGAGGATACGCTTCGGGCGCTTGAGGGTTTCGACCCAGCGCGAGAGCGAACCGAGGTAGGGGGTGACCCGGTCGACCTGTTGGAGATAGTTACCCCACGGACCGAGGTGTTCGGCGTCGAGGTAGGAAGGCAAGGCGTGTGACGTTTGAGACATCGTTGGATTCTCCGGCTTCAATCTGCACCGCCGGCACACACCGCGCCAGCGACACGAATGGCTGGCACTTTACAAAGAACCGCAAAGAACAATCCAATGCCGAATAAACATGCAACTATGCAATTCCTGCATAGTTGTGAGCGACCCGGCTTTTCGCTGCTACGTCAGGCATTGCGCCGCGATCGCCGGTGAACGCCCACATCGCCGTCAGCCCCTCACCTGATCCCGAACGGCCTGCCAGAACGCTTCGACGACATCGCGTTTGGTGCGCTCGCGCCGGTTGCTTGCGTCCGTGTAGGCGAGCCGGTCGCGGTACAGACGAATTTCCATGTCCAGGTGCCACGGCGCCGACGCCTTTCCGGGCTGCGCCAGATCGATCAGTTCGCCACGCGCGACCGAATCCACAACGGCACTTTCCGGCAGGAATGCCACGCCGTGTCCGGCCAGCACCATTGCCTTGAGCGCTTCGGCCATATCCGTTTCGTAGACCTTGTCCAGATGCGGCCGGGTCGACGGATCGCCGACGAGCAGATCCGCCATGCGCCCGAGATAGGCATTCGACGTATAGGCCAGATAAGGCACCGGGGCCTCGGCCGTGCCCGGCAGTCTGAAACGCGCCCGCTTTTGCGACGAAGGCGCGCTGTAGGGACTGAAGCGCTCGCTGCCGAGCACGATCATTTCATAGCGCGCCGAGTCGAGTTGGAGCGGCTGGCTCGGATGGTAGTAGCACATCAGCAGATCGCAGCCGCCGTCGGTCAGCGACATGGCCGCGTCGTGCACGTTGAGCGCGCGCAGGCGAGAGCGCAGCAGTCCCAGACGCTTCTCCAGCAACTTGAGCCAGCGCGGGAAAAACGTCATCGACAGCGTATGCGGTACCGCGAAATCGATCACCGAGTGATCGGCGGAGCGTTGCTCACGCAGCAGCGCGCGTGCCTCCTGCGCCTGCGCGAGCAGCGTGAGCGCCTGCTCGTAGAACACCTCGCCCGCCGGCGTCAGACGTGTGGGATAGCTGGAACGGTCGATCAGCTCGCTGCCGAGCCACGCTTCGAGCGACTGAATGCGTCGCGAAAACGCCGGCTGCGTCACGTGACGCAATTCGGCCGAGCGGCTGAAACTGTTCGTCTTGGCGAGCGACACGAAGTCTTCAAGCCATTTGATTTCCATGCGGTGCTCCCGCGCAGGCGATGGGCGATGTCAGCGCGCTAGTCTACTCAATCGCGGCGCGAGGCGACAGGCCCGTGACCCGCCCGGGCATCCCCCCGCCCCCGCGTGCGGCGCGCGCCACCCGCTTACCATCGCCTTGCGCTGCGCCGCTCAGGACACCACCGTAGCGAAATGCGACGCCTCGGCATCCCCTTCCCCGCCGCGTCGTTGCTGTTGCAGCGCCCACATCTGTGCGTAGAGGCCCTCGGCGCGCAGCAACTGATCGTGCGTACCCCGCTCGACGATACGCCCCTTGTCGAGCACGATGATCTGCGCCGCGTGGACCACCGTCGAGAGGCGGTGTGCGATGACGAGCGTCGTACGCTCGCGAGCGATGTTGCGCAGCTCCGTCTGAATCGCCTGTTCCGAGCGCGAATCGAGCGCCGACGTCGCCTCGTCGAAAATCAGAATATGCGGATTCTTCAGGATGGTGCGCGCGATCGCCACACGTTGCTTCTCGCCGCCGGACAGCTTGAGCCCGCGCTCGCCGACCATCGACTCATACCCGGCCGGCAAACTCTCGATGAAGTCGTGAATGTGCGCGGCACGCGCAGCCGCGATCACCTGCTCGCGCGACGCCGACGGATCGCCATACGCGATGTTGTAGTAAATCGTGTCGTTGAACAGCACCGTGTCCTGCGGGACGATGCCGATGGCCGCGCGCAGCGAATCCTGCGTGACGTCGCGAATGTCCTGTCCATCGATGCTGATGCGCCCGCCGTCCAGGCCGGGGAAACCCACGTCGTAGAAGCGGAACAGCAAGCGCGAGAGCGTCGATTTCCCCGAGCCGCTATGGCCCACCACGGCCGTGGTCGTGCCGGCGGCAATGGTGAAATCGACGTCGTGCAGAATCTGGCGCGACGGCTCGTAACCGAAGTTCACATGCGCGAAGCGCACCGTCCCGCCATTGCACACCAGCGGCTGCGCGCCGGGCGGATCGGCCACTTCACGATTGACGTCGAGCAGCGTGAACATGCGATCCATGTCCGTCATCGCCTGCTTGAGCTCGCGATAGATCACGCCGAGGAAGTTCAGCGGAATGTACAACTGCAACATGAACGTGTTGACGAGCACCAGATCGCCGAGCGTCATACGACCGCTCATCACGCCCTGCGTAGCGTGCCAGAGAATCAGGACCAGACCGCTGGCGATGATGACCTGCTGGCCGAAGTTCAACACCGAGAGGGAATTCTGCGAACGAATCGCGGCAGCACGATAACGCTTGAGGTTTTCGTCGTAACGCTGCGTCTCGAACGCCTCGTTGCCGAAGTACTTCACCGTCTCGTAGTTGATGAGCGAATCGATGGCGCGCGCGTTGGCCTTCGAATCGAGCTCGTTCATCGTGCGACGGAAATGCGTGCGCCACTCCGTCACCTTCACGGTGAAGACGATGTAGAACGCCAGCGCCACGAGCGTGACGATGGCGTAGAAGGCGTCGTAACGCACCACGAAAAAGCCCAGCACCAGCCCCACTTCGATGAGCGTGGGCAGAATGCTGTAGAGCGAGTACGAGATCATCGACTGGATGCCTCGCGTGCCCCGCTCGATGTCGCGGCTCATCCCGCCTGTCTGACGTTCCAGATGGAACCGCAGCGACAGCGCGTGCAGGTGACGGAACACCTTGAGCGCGATCTGGCGCACGGCGCTTTCCGTCACCTTCGAGAACAGGATTTCGCGTAGTTCCGTGAATAGCGACGTCGACAGGCGCACCAGTCCGTAAGCGATGACCAGCAACCCGAGACCGCCGACCACGATCAGGCTCGGGTCGTTCGTCGCGCGCGCGGTGGCCGAGAGCGAGGCGACGGGGCTCAGCGCGTCGACGATGTGCTTCATGAGGACCGGCACGCCGAGGTTGGCGACTTTCGCGAGGATCAGGCACGAGAGCGCCAGCGTGACACGTCCCCGGAATTCCATCAGGTAGGGAATCAGCGACTTGATGACTTGCCAGTCGCCGCGCGGGGCTCTGGCATTGGGCGTGTTGGAAGCCGGCGGCGCGGGCTCGGCCGGAGTGAAACGTCTCATGATGGGGATGGGGCGGCGTCCGGCTCGGATGAGGGCTTTCCGCTAGAATCGGTGATGCCGTATTTTCGCAGAACCCGGCGACGCCTGCTGAGCCCCCGATAACGTCCGGGGAACGGCGCACCGCCCCCGCCGGGCAGCTTTCCCGCACGATCAAGGACCCACATGAGCACCCCGACCCCTGCCCTCACCGCCCTGCCCGAAGAAAAAGAACTGGCATTGCGCGTCATGCCGATGCCCGCCGACGCCAACGCCCATGGCGACGTCTTCGGCGGCTGGATCATGTCGCAGGTCGATATCGCCGGTTCGATTCCCGCCGCACAGCGCGCCAACGGCCGTGTCGCCACCATCGCCGTCAATTCGTTCCTGTTCAAGGAGCCGGTGTTCGTCGGCGATCTGCTCAGCTTTTACGCCACCATCGTGAAGACGGGCAATACGTCGATCACCGTCTATGTCGAGGCGTACGCACAGCGCATGCGCCTGTCGCACGAGATCGTCAAAGTCACCGAGGCCATGGTCACCTACGTGGCAACGGACGAAGACCGCCGTCCGCGTCCGCTGCCCAAGCTCGACGTCGCTGGCTGAAGGCCCGCCCCTTCTCCGGAACCCCGGGCAACGCCCCGCAACGAAAAACGCCGCCGTCTCGCGAATCGAGACGTGCGGCGTTTTTTGCGCTCAGGTACGGAACGTCAGGAAAACTGGCTGAAATCCGGTTTGCGCTTCTCGAAGAAGGCCGTAAAGGCCTCACGGGCTTCGGGCGACAACAGGCGCTTCGCGAACTCCACGCCCTCCTCGCCGATGCGTGACTGCACGTCACGCGCGCCGTCAGCCTTCATCAACTGCTTGGTCACGCGCAGCGACCCGGCGGGCATCGCCGCCAGTTGCGCAGCACGCCTGGCGGCATACTCGAACAGCTCGCCCGCCGGCAGGACACGATTGACGAACCCCATTGCGACCGCCTCATTCACATCGAACGGCTCACCGAAGAGCAGCTTTTCGGCCGCACGCTGATAGCCTGCCACACGCGGCAGCAGCCAGCTCGACGCTGCCTCCGGACACAGCGCCAGTTGTGAGAACGGCAGCGAGAAACGGGCCGAATCGGCCGCGTAGACCACGTCGCAATGCAGCAACAGCGTCGTACCCACGCCCACGGCATTCCCGGCCACGGCAGCCACGATCGGCTTGCTCGCCTGGCTGATCGCCCGCAGGAACTGGAACACCGGCGCGCTTTCGTCCTTCGGCGGGTTCTTCAGGAAGTCTTCAAGGTCGTTGCCGGCCGAGAAGGCTTCCGGCTGGCCCTGAATCAGGATCACGCGCAGCGACGCATCCGCCTCGGCATCGTTGATGCCGTCGGCAAGCGCTTGATACATGTCGGCGGTGATCGCGTTCTTCTTGTGAGCGCGGTTGAACGTCAGCACCTGAACCGCGCCCTGACGCTGCACCAGTACGTCTTCCATCGTTGATGTCTCCTCGATATCGGGCGGGTAAAAACCGGGCACCAGCAACACGCGGTGCCCCTGTCTTACATACGCTCGATGATGCCCGCAGCCCCCATGCCGGTACCCACGCACATCGTCACCATGCCGTACTTCAGGTTGTGACGGCGCAGCGCATGCACCACGGTCGCGGCGCGAATCGCACCGGTCGCGCCCAGCGGGTGACCCAGCGCAATCGCGCCGCCCATCGGGTTGACCTTGCTGGTGTCCAGATCCAGATCCTTGATGACGGCGAGCGCCTGTGCGGCGAACGCTTCGTTCAGTTCGATCCAGTCCATGTCCTGCTGGCTCAGCCCCGCGGCACGCAGCGCCGCCGGAATCGCTTCCTTCGGACCGATGCCCATGATCTCGGGCGGCACACCGCGCACGGCGAACGACACGAAACGCGCGAGCGGCGTCAGGTTGAACTGCTTCAGGATCTTCTCGCTCACCACGAGCAGCGCACCGGCGCCGTCCGACGTTTGCGAGCTATTGCCTGCCGTCACCGAACCCTTGTTCGCGAACACCGGACGCAGCTTGCCCAGCCCTTCGATGGACGTATCGGGACGCGGACCTTCGTCGAGCGAAAGGGTACGCGTCTTGACCGACACTTCGCCCGTCGCCAGATTCGGGAAACGTTCGACGATCTCGATCGGCGTGATCTCGTTCGTGAACTCGCCGGCCTGCTGGGCCTTGATCGCCTTCTGGTGCGAGGCAAGCGCGAAGGCGTCCTGCGCATCGCGCGTCACGCCCCACTGCTGCGCGACCTTCTCCGCGGTGAGCCCCATGCCGTAGGCGATACCCACGTTCTCGTCACGCTCGAAGATCGACGGCGAGAGCGACGGCGTATTGCCCATCATCGGCACCATGCTCATGCTTTCGATGCCCCCGGCGATCATCGCGTCCGCTTCGCCCACACGGATGCGGTCGGCGGCCATCGCCAGCGCGGTCAGCCCCGAGGCGCAGAAACGGTTGACGGTCACGCCGCCCACGGTATTCGGCAGGCCGGAGAGCAGCGCACCGATACGGGCGACGTTCAGGCCTTGCTGGGCTTCGGGGATCGCACAGCCGATGATCGCGTCTTCGATAACCTTCGGATCGAGATCCGGCACCTGGGACAGCGCGCTCTTGAGGATGGTCGCGAGCAGATCGTCCGGACGCGTGTTCTTGTAGCTGCCCTTGGGAGCCTTGCCGATCGGCGCACGGGTGGCGGCAACGATGTAGGCGTCTTGCAGTTGTTTGCTCATGTCAGTCTCCGATCGGCTTAGTTGCGCACCGGCTTGCCGGTTTGCAGCATGCCCATGATGCGTTCCTGGGTCTTCGACGTGCCCAGCAGTTCGATGAAGGCGCGACGCTCCAGCGCCAGCAGCCATTCCTCGTTCACGAGGCTACCCGCTTCCACGTCACCGCCGCACACGGCTTCGGCAATGCGCGTGGCGATCAGGAAGTCGTGCGCCGAGATGAAGTTGCCGTCACGCATGTTCACGAGCGACGCCTTGATCGTCGACACGCCCGAGCGTCCGGCGACCGGAATGCCGGCCGGCTTGAGCGGCGCACGGTAGCCGGCGAGCGAGAGCGCACGCGCCTCGTTGCGAGCGACCGACAGCAACTCGTGCACGTTGTAGACGATGGTGTCGGACGGCTTCAGATAACCCATGTCGCGGGCGTCGATCGCCGAGGCCGAGACCTTCGCCATCGCGGCATTGGTGAACGACTTCGTCACGAACTGGAGATACTGGACGCTGCCCGCCGCCGTGGCCGCTTCGGCCGCGCGAATCGCGGCTTCCTTCAGCCCGCCGCCGCCCGGCACGAGGCCCACGCCGACTTCCACCAGACCGATGTAGCTCTCCAGCGCCGCCACACGCTTGGCGCTATGCAGCAACAGTTCGCAGCCACCGCCCAAGGCGATGCCCGACACGGCGGAGACGACCGGCACCTGCGCGTACTTCACGCGCATCATGCCGTCCTGGAATTTCTTGATGAACGGCTCGATACCCTTCGCGCCGCCCATCATGAAGGCGGGCATGGCCGCTTCCAGATCGGCGCCTGCGGAGAACGGACCGCCCGGCGCGCCCAGCTTGAGCGACGTCGGCTGCCATACGACCACACCGCGATACTGCTGCTCGGCCAGATCGATGGCGCGGGTCAGACCGTCGATGACGTCCGGCCCGATGGTGTTCATCTTCGTCTTGAACGAGACGATCAGCACGTCGTCCTGTCCCGGCGTCTCGTCGACCCACAGCCGCACGGCGTCGTTTTCTTCGATGGTCTTGCCGAACTTGCGCGGATCCGCGCTGCCGTCGCCCACGAGCGATGCCGGGAACACCTGACGCTGGTACACCGGCAGCTTGCTGCGCGGCACGAAAGCATCCTTGGCGGGGTTATACGAGCCCTCAGCCGTATGCACGCCACCGGCGTCGGCCACCTTGCCGCTCGTCACCCACTTGGGCAGCGGTGCGTTCGACAGGGCCTTGCCCGCATCGATGTCTTCCTGCACCCACTGCGCGATATCCTTCCAACCGGCAGCTTGCCAATCTTCGAACGGCCCCGTGGTCCAGCCAAAGCCCCAGCGAATCGCGAAATCGACTTCGCGGGCATTGTCGGCGATCTGCTCCAGATACACGCCGATGTAATGGAAGACGTCGCGGAACACGGCCCACAGGAACTGCGCCTGCGGATTCGTCGATTCACGCAGCAGACGCAGACGCTCGGCCGGCGCCTTCTTCAGAATGCGCACGACCATCTCGTCGGCCTTCTTGCCCGACTCGACATACTCGCCCGATTGCGGGTCGAGCACCTTGATGACCTTGCCGTCCTTCTTGTAGAAACCGGCGCCTGTCTTCTGCCCCAGCGCGCCCTTTTCCACCAGTGCCTTGAGCACGGGCGGCGTGGCGTACGTCGGTGCGAACGGATCGTCCTTCAGGCCGTCCTGCATCGTCTTGATGACGTGCGCCATCGTGTCGAGCCCGACCACGTCGGCCGTGCGGAACGTGGCCGATTTGGCGCGGCCCAGCTTGCTGCCGGTCAGATCGTCGACGACATCGAACGGAATGCCGTACTTCTGCGCTTCGGCGAACACCGCCAGAATCGAGAAGACGCCGACACGGTTGGCGATGAAGTTCGGCGTGTCCTTCGCGCGCACAACCCCCTTGCCAAGCGTGGACGTGAGGAACGTTTCGAGTTGATCGAGAATCGCCGGCTCGGTGGTTGCGGTCGGAATCAGCTCGACCAGATGCATGTAGCGCGGCGGATTGAAGAAGTGCACGCCGCAGAAGCGCGACTTCAGGTCGGCGTCGAAGCCTTCCGAGAGTTCGGTGATCGACAGGCCCGACGTGTTCGACGCGAAAATGGCGTGCTTGGCCAGATGCGGCGAGACCTTCTTGTACAGGTCGTGCTTCCAGTCCATGCGCTCGGCGATGGCTTCGATCACGATATCGCAGCCGGCGAGCTTCTCGAGATCGTCCTCGTAGTTCGCGGCTTCGATGAATTGCGCGTCGGCCTTGTCGGCGAACGGCGCGGGGCTCAGCTTCTTCAGGCCGTCGACGGCGCGCGTGACGATGCCGTTCTTCGGACCTTCCTTGGCCGGCAGATCGAACAGCACGACGGGCACTTTCGCGTTGACGAGGTGCGCGGCGATCTGCGCGCCCATCACGCCGGCGCCCAGCACGGCGACCTTGCGTACGACCAGGGGTTTGTTGGTTTGGCTCACGGTAATCTCCTCCGCTCTCAGAACAGGTCGACGTCGACTTCCATCAGCGTCTTCGCACCGGCACGGGCCATGCGGATTTGCGACGCGGTCTCGGGCAGCAGCTTGGCAAAGTAGAACCGCGCCGTCGCGAGCTTCGACGCGTAGAACTTGTCGCCGCTACCTTGCTTGTCGAGCGCGATACGTGCCATGCGCGCCCAGAAGTAGGCAAACACGAGATGACCGA
The DNA here is from genome assembly GCF_022696215.1 of Pandoraea sp. LA3. Taxonomy (NCBI): domain Bacteria; kingdom Pseudomonadati; phylum Pseudomonadota; class Betaproteobacteria; order Burkholderiales; family Burkholderiaceae; genus Pandoraea; species Pandoraea sp. LA3. The sequence goes on from NZ_PTPY01000022.1 coordinate 44,398, forward strand.
CCACGCGCTGATACGGCACCGAGGCCGCACCCACTTCGTCCGGATTGGCCATCGCCTTCATGCCGATTTCCATCGTCAGCTTCTGGACCTTGTCACCGATATCCGCGAGCGGATTGATGAACTCCTGCATCTCTTCCTTCGTACCTTCGGCTTCGACGAAGTCCTGCACCAGCTTGCCGAACTTCTTGAGCTTCGCGCCCATGTCGCCGAGCACCTTGCGCCCGAGCAGGTCGAGCGCCTGAATCGAGTTGGTGCCTTCGTAGATCATGTTGATGCGCGCATCGCGCACGTACTGTTCCATGCCCCACTCAGAGATGAACCCGTGACCGCCGTAAATCTGCATGGCGTGGTTCGTCGACTCGAACGCGTTGTCCGTCAGGAAGGCCTTGATGATCGGCGTGAGCAGCGCGACCAGATCGGCGGCTTCCTTACGCTCGGCTTCGTCGCCGTGCGAGAGTTCCTTGTCGATGTGCAGCGCGGTCCAGTAGGAGAAAGCGCGACCGCCTTCCACATAGGCCTTTTGCGTGAGCAGCATGCGGCGCACGTCCGGATGCACGATGATCGGATCGGCCGGCTTGTCCGGTGCCTTCGGACCGGTGAGCGAGCGCATCTGGATGCGCTCCTTCGCGTACACCAGCGAGTTCTGATAAGCGACTTCGGTGAGGCCCATGCCTTGCATGCCCACGCCCTGACGTGCGGCGTTCATCATCACGAACATGGCATTCAGGCCCTTGTTCGGCTCGCCGACGAGCCAGCCCTTCGCGCCATCGAGGTTCATCACGCAGGTGGCGTTGCCGTGGATGCCCATCTTGTGTTCGATGGAGCCGCACTTGATGCCGTTACGTTCACCCGGTGCGCCGTTGGCGTCGGGGATGAACTTCGGCACGACGAACAGCGAGATGCCCTTCGTTCCCGGCGGGGCATCCGGCAGACGCGCCAGCACGAGGTGAACGATGTTGGCGGCCATGTCGTGCTCGCCCGCCGAGATGAAGATCTTGGTGCCGGAGATGGCGTACGAGCCGTCGCCGTTCGGCTCGGCCTTCGTGCGCAGCATGCCCAGGTCGGTGCCGCAGTGCGGCTCGGTCAGGCACATCGTGCCCGTCCATTCGCCCGAGACGATCTTCGGCAGATAGGTGGCTTGCTGTTCGGGGGTACCGTGCGCGTGCAGACACTCGTAGGCGCCGTGCGACAGGCCCGGGTACATCGTCCACGCCTGATTGGCCGAGTTCAGCATTTCGTACAGGGCGTTGTTCACGACCTGCGGCAGTCCCTGCCCGCCGAACTCCGGATCGCAGGCCAGCGACGGCCAGCCGGCTTCGACATATTGCTGATAGGCCGCCTTGAAGCCCGTCGGCGTGGTGACGACACCGTCGCCTTCGTATTTGCAGCCTTCGCGATCGCCCACCTGATTGAGCGGGAAGATCACTTCGCTACAGAACTTGCCGGCTTCTTCGAGCACCTGATTGATGGTGTCGGCATCGATCTCCGCGTGCTTCGGCATCGCCTTCAATTCGTTTTCCACGCCCAGCAGTTCGTGCATCACGAATTGCATGTCGCGCAGCGGCGCGTTGTACTGTCCCATGACCTTCTCCTCCGAACAAATCGAATCGAATCGCGGACGGCTCGCGCCTCACCCGCGCTGATAAGACGAAATCAGTTTTTCCAGTGCCACCCGGGTCATTTCGACGGCGCCGGGCTCCCGAAGGAAACGCGCGTCGTGGTGCAGGCCGAGTGTCAGGCTATACATTTCGAAGAGCATCAGACGCGGATCGGTGTCCGCACGCAGATGTCCCTCCTCCTTCGCTTGCGTAATCGCGCGCAGCAGGGCCGATCGCCATAACCGCACGCTCTTTACCAGGGCTTCACGCACCGGACTGGCCGCGCGATCGTCGTACTCGACGGCACCGCTGATATAGATGCAGCCCGTCGTCACTTCGCGAATGCGCTTGTCCATCCAGCGATCCACCAGCGCTCTGAGTCGCGGCAAGCCGCGCGACGCTTCCATGCTCGGAGCGAACACTTCTTCTTCGAAGCGCCGGTGGTATTCCATCAGCACCTCGATCTGCAAATCCTCACGCGATCCGAAGTGCGCGAAGACGCCGCTCTTGCTCATTTGCATACGATCGGCCAGCAAGCCGATCGTCAGCCCTTCAAGCCCATCCCGCCCCGCCAGTTCCAGCGCGGCATTCAGGATCGCGGCACGTGTCTGTTCACCCTTACGCATATGTTTTGCATCGCTTTGGTTATCCGTTCTCCGATGCTAACCAAAAAATCGAACGGCCGTCCTATTATTGGGAAACGTCCATGGCGTCACAAGGAATTTATTAGATCGGAATACCTAATCGGTATTGACGGACAGACAGGCGCGCGCGGGCCTCCGGACAAGGGCCGGACGTCAAAATGGCGTCATCTCGGAGGTATAGGCGGCGCGTGCCGTAGGGGGCCGGCGGGGACGGGTGAACAGTGAGCCCGGTCCGATGGGGACGCACAGCCGCCCACTTGCCGCTCAGTCGTACTTACCGCGCGTGAGGACCTTCATTGCGAGGCGGTAGAGCCGGTAGGCAGCCCACTGGCGAAAACGGCGCCAGCGCGAGCGCTCGCCGTAGCGGGCCGGGTCGATCTGACGCGCCTCGGCAAACGCTTGCCGGATGTGATCGCGCAACTGGATGACGACCGGATCGTCGAGCACGACCACGTTGGCTTCGTGATTCAGAAAAAGGGACAAAGCATCGAGATTCGACGACCCGACCGTCGCCCAGACATCGTCCACGACGGCCACCTTGCCGTGCAGTTGCCGCATGTCGTACTCGCCGATACGCACGCCGGCGTCGAGCAGCTTGGCGTACAACCACGGCACGGCGGTATCGAGCAGGCGGAATTCCTTACGGCCGATGAGCAGGTGCACGGCCACCCCGCGCCGCGCCGCCTGCGTCAGCGCACGCCGCAGGCGTCTACCCGGCACGAAATACGGATTGGCGAGCCAGACCTCGTGACGCGCCCGTCCCAACGCCATTAGATAGGCCTTCTCGACCGCCCGGCGATTGTGGAGATTGTCACGCGCGACGAAGGCCGCCTGGCCCACGTAAGGCGCATGCAAACGCCCCCGAAGCCCGCGACGGCGATGACGGAACGGCGTGCCCAGATACCCTGGCGCCAGACGCATCCACTGGATATGAAACGCCAGCGCGATCTCCGCCACCACCGGGCCGCGGCACTGCACCGCAAAATCCCAGCGTGGCTCGTCCATGCGCACGCCGCCACCGCCGTTGTAGTCGTCGATGATGTTGATGCCGCCAACGAACGCCATCACATGATCTACGACCGCCATCTTCCGATGCGTGCGCGAGAAGCCGAACTTGCCGAACAGATGCGGGTTGTAGACACGATGCATGACCCCGCACTCGTGCCAGGACTCGATGTACGGCAAACGGCGGCTGGTGCCGACGCCGTCCGTGATCAACCTCACCTTCACGCCGCGCTCCGCCGCTCGCCGCAATGCCGCCGACACGTTCTCTCCGGCATCGTCCGCCTCGAAGATATACGTCTCGAGCGCGACATCGTGCTTCGCATCGTCGATGGCGGCAATGAGGGCGGTGAAGTAGTTCTCACCGTGATAGAGCAGCGCCAGTCGATTGTCGTGTGAGAACGGCAGGTACTTGCTCATCGGCGCTCGTTCAACTCGCTAAGATCGCTAGGATCGATAAGGACGACGAATTAACTGCTGACGGAACGTTGACGAACCCGCTGCGGTAACTGCCGGATCGCGTCGCCGTTCGACGGCGAGAAACAACGCGCGGCAGCTTGCTCCCACGGCAACCACACATGATCGACGTGTTCACGCGGCGAGAGCGTGACGACGGTATTTTCCGGCACGCAAAGCCCGAACCAATGCTCGGTGTTGCGTGTGACCCCCGGCGCGTAGCGATGCGCCCAGCGCGGGTAGATGTTGTATTGAATCTGATGATGCCAGTCGGTCAGCGCCGTCTCGGGCACCACCGTGCCGTTCGCGACACGGATGCCCGTCTCCTCGAACACCTCGCGCGCGGCCGTCTCGGCCAGCGGCTCGTCGAGCTGATCCTTGCTGCCGGTAACCGATTGCCAGAAATTCCCGGCGTCGGCGCGTTCGATGAGCAGCACGTCGAGCGCCGGCGTATAGATCACGACGAGTACGGATTCGGGAATCTTGAAGGGCTTCATGCAGGCAACCGGGTTCATGCGGCGATGACAACGATGATGCATTGTATAGGGCATGCAGGACGTTGCGGAGCGCGCACCCGCAAGATAATGGCGGCACGACATATCGCCGTCCCGAAAAAGCAAAACCCCCTCGCCTTGCGGCAGAGGGGGTTTCGATACGACCTTGCGCGCAATGCCGGCACCTTCGTCCCGGCACGCTCAGTCGCGCATGCGGATCCCTTACGCCTTCGGCGCTTCGGTCTGACGCAGGCGGATGTGCAGGTCGCGCAGTTGACGCTCGTCCACAGCCGACGGCGCTTGCGTGAGCAGATCCTGCGCACGTTGCGTCTTCGGGAAGGCGATCACGTCGCGGATCGAGTCGGCACCGGCCATCATCGTGATGACGCGATCCAGACCGAAGGCGATACCGCCGTGCGGAGGCGCACCGTATTGCAGCGCGTCGAGCAGGAAGCCGAACTTGGCACGGGCTTCTTCCTCACCCAGCTTGAGGGCACGGAACACCTTGCTCTGCACTTCTTCCTGGAAGATACGAACCGACCCGCCGCCGATTTCCCAGCCGTTGAGCACCATGTCGTAGGCCTTTGCCAGGCACTTGCCCGGGTCGGTCTCGAGGTAGTCGATGTGCTCGTCCTTCGGGCTCGTGAACGGGTGATGGCAGGCCACCCAGCGGGCGTCTTCCTCGTCGTACTCGAACATCGGGAAGTCGACCACCCACAGCGGACGCCAGCCGGCTTCGAACAGGCCGTGGGTCTTGCCGAATTCCGAGTGACCGATCTTCAGACGCAGCGCGCCGATACCGTCGTTGACGACCTTGGCCTTGTCGGCGCCGAAGAAAATGATGTCGCCGTCTTGCGCACCGGTGCGCTCGAGGATCGAAGCGATCGCGGCGTCGTGCAGGTTCTTCACGATCGGGCTTTGCAGACCGTCGCGACCCTTGGCCACTTCGTTGACCTTGATCCAGGCCAGACCCTTCGCGCCGTAGATCTTCACGAAGTCGGTGTAGGCATCGATTTCGCTACGCGAGATCTCGGCGCCACCCGGCACGCGCAGGGCGACCACACGGCCGCCTTCGGTCGTGGCCGGCACCGAGAACACCTTGAAGTCCACGTCGCCCATCACGTCGGTCAGCTCGGTGAATTCGAGCTTCACGCGCAGGTCCGGCTTGTCCGAACCGAAGCGGCGCATGGCTTCTGCGTATTCCATGACCGGCACCTTCGCGTCGAGATCAACGTCGATGGCTTCCTTGAACACGTGACGCACCATGTTCTCGAACAGATCGCGGATTTCCTGCTCCGAGAGGAACGAGGTTTCGCAGTCGATCTGCGTGAATTCCGGCTGACGGTCGGCACGCAGGTCTTCGTCGCGGAAGCACTTGGTGATCTGGTAGTAACGATCGAAGCCCGCCACCATCAGCAACTGCTTGAACAACTGCGGCGACTGCGGCAGCGCGAAGAACATGCCGGCATTCACACGCGACGGCACGAGGTAGTCGCGGGCGCCTTCCGGGGTGCTCTTCGTGAGCATCGGCGTTTCGATGTCGATGAAGCCTTGCGCGTCGAGATACTTGCGCACTTCCATCGCCACCTTGTAACGCAGGCGCAGGTTGTATTGCATTTGCGGACGACGCAGGTCCAGCACGCGATGCGTGAGACGCGTGGTTTCCGACAGGTTTTCGTCGTCGAGCTGGAACGGGGGCGTGACCGACGGGTTGAGCACCTGGAGTTCGTGGCAGAGCACTTCGATCTTGCCGCTCGTCAGGTTGGCGTTCTCGGTGCCGGCCGGACGGCTGCGCACCAGGCCCGTGATCTGCACGCAGAACTCATTGCGCAGGCCTTCGGCGGCCTTGAACATCTCCGCGCGGTCCGGATCGCACACGACCTGCACCAGACCCTCGCGATCGCGCAGGTCGATGAAGATGACCCCGCCGTGATCACGGCGGCGATTGACCCAGCCACAAAGCTTGACCGTTTGGCCCAGTTGTTGCTCGGTCACCAGACCGCAGTAGGAGGTACGCATGGACATTTTGCTGTTCCGATTTTCAAAAAATGGCGTCGACAGATCCCGGTGACTCAAAGGAGCGGACCGGGACGTTGCTGGCGCGGGTTGTGGGCGGGCGCCACCACGCCCATCGATACGATGTACTTCAGTGCGGCATCGACCGTCATGTCGAGTTCGATGACGTCGCTCGCCTTCATCATCAGGAAGAAACCTGACGTCGGGTTCGGCGTCGTCGGGACATAAACGCTCACGTACTCGCCCTGCAAGTGATTGACCACGTCGCCGCCCGGCGCGCCGGTCAGGAAGGCGATGGTCCAGGATTCTCCGTGCGGATACCGCACGAGCAACGCCTTGCGAAACGCGTTGCCGTTGCTCGAAAGCAAAGTGTCGGAGACCTGCTTGACGCTGCCGTACAAGGGTCCAACGATGGGAATGCGCGTCAGAATGGCTTCCCACCAGCCGACCAGCTTCTGACCGATGAAATTATGCGCCAGAAGGCCGACCACGAACACGAACGCGAGCGTAACCACCACGCCGAAGCCCGGCACGCGCATGCCGAGCAGGCGCGACGGCTGCCATTCGTCGGGCAGCAACAACAGGGTCTGATCCATCGTGCCGATGATCAGGCCCAGCACCCAAAGCGTGATGGCAAGCGGCACCAGCACCAGCAGGCCGGTGAGGAAAATCGTCTTCAACGCGGGTTTTTTGACGCTCATGGCAGGACTCGCGAATGTGGGGCGGCGACTGGGTCAGCAGGCGAAACGTGAAAGCGGTACTGAATACTATCGGGTACTGATGACGTGTCGGACAAACCGTCCGGCACGTCAGGTCTTGCAATCGGGCTCAGTGGCAGGCGCAACCGCCGCCGCAGCTTGCTGCCGGCGCGCTCGACGACTCGCCGCCAGAACCGGACGAGGCGGACGAAGCGGCCGAGGAAGCCGATGCCGATGCAGCGCTCTCGCCGGACGCCGCCGGGGCCGAAGCCGCCGGGCCGGAGGCCGTCGCACTCGCGCCGCCCGAACCGCCGCGGAAATCGGTCACATACCATCCCGAGCCCTTGAGCTGGAACCCGGCCGCGGTGACCTGCTTGCGAAACGTGTCCTTGCCGCATTCGGGGCACTGGGAGAGCGGATCGTCGCTCATTTTTTGCAGCACATCCTTCGCGAAACCGCATGTTTCGCAACGATAGGCATAGATAGGCATGATTCTTTCCGACGGAAAAAGGCGCGCAAAGCCTTGAATTATAACCGCTTCACAAGGCTTTCGGGATTTGTACGGTGATATATGGGGTTGGCGATGCGCAAGATCAAGGCTGGACGTTACCGCATCCGGCGTCACCCGCCCCGCCATGAACGGCAAAGGACGGCCGCGGCCGCCCTTTCCTTGTCGACGTTCAGATCGTCAATCGCGAAATAACGCGCCCAAGCGAGCGAGCAAGCGCTCACCCGCCAGACACCCTCAGATCGTCGAGACCTGCTGCTCCGGCGTTTGACCGCGCTCGGAAGCCGGTTGCAGCAGCGAGCCCACGACCATCCCCGCAATCGATGCCAGCAGACCGGCCAGTTGCGGCGGCACCAGCGCGTCCGGAGCCAGCGCTTCGCAGGCGATCCACACGATCAGCCCGAAGAACACGGCCAGCGTGCCACCCAGCGAGCTGGAGCGCTTCCAGTACAGACCGAACGCCAGCGGCACGAAGCAGCACACCAGCGTGACCTTGTAGGCGCTCTCGACCATCTGAAAGATCGACGCCTTCGAGTTCAGCGCATACACGAGCACCAGCGCCGTGAAGCACAGCACGACGATGCGCATCAGGCGCAGCAGGTGCTTGTCGTCGATCCGGCCCTTGAGCATCGGACGGATGATGTTCTCCGCGAACGTCACCGACGGCGCGAGCAGCGTGGCCGATGCGCAGCTCTTGATGGCCGAGAGCAGTGCGCCGAAGAACATCACCTGCGCGACGATCGGCACGCTGGTGAGCACCAACTGCGGCAGGATCTGCTGCGGATCGGTACCGATGTACTTGTTCACCATCGACGGCGCGATCAGCAGCGCCGAGTAGGCGAGGAAAATCGGAATGAACGTGAAGAAGAAGTAGAGCACGCCGCCGGTCACCGAACCGGACACGGCGATGTTCTCCGACTTCGACGACATCACGCGCTGGAACACGTCCTGCTGCGGAATCGACCCGAACATCATGGTGACGCCCGCCGCGATGAAGGCCAGGACGTCCGCCGGATTCATCTCGGGCAGGAACACGAACTTGCCGGCTGACGCGGCATGCGCGATCACGGCCTCCGCCCCGCCCGGCACCAGGCCCGACACCACCACAGCGATATACACCAGCCCCACGACGATGATGATCATCTGGATGAAGTCGGTCACGGCCACCGAGATCATGCCACCGAGCAGCGTGTAGGCGAGCACCGAGACCGCGCCGATGACCATGCCCATCGGCTCGGACATCGCGCCACCCGAGACCGTGTGGAACACCAGACCGAGCGCCTTGATCTGCGCGCCGACCCAGCCGAGGTACGAGATCACGATAGCGATCGACGTTACCACTTCGACGGTGCGGTTGTACTTGAGCTTGTAGAAGTCGCCGATCGTCATGAGGTTCATGCGATACAGCTTGCGGGCGAAGAACAGGCCCACGAGAACCAGACACATCGACGAACCGAACGGATCGGCGACCACGCCGCGCAACCCTTCGCCGATGAAGGTAGCCGGAATGCCGAGCACGGCTTCCGAGCCGAACCAGGTCGCGAACACGACGGCCACGACCATGCCATACGGCAGACGGCGGCCGGCGACGGTGAAATCCTTGGTATTGCGGACCTTGAGGGCGGCCAACAGCCCGATGGCCACCGAAATGACCCAATACAGAATGACAAACCAGATCAGCATAACGCGGCCCCAGCCAAGCCCCAGGGCAACGGTCTCCGGCCGGGTTCGTCAGTGGCGGAGGCCATCCGCGCGCATGGCGCCGCCACGCAAGCCAACGAAACCCCGCCTTGGGCCGCAGCCTTCCGGGCAACAGAAAATCAGGTCGAGCATGACGGGGCTGATGCGATTCAGCGCTCGGGGGCGCCCGTTTTTGCCACCTGGCGAAAAAATTTTGGGCCGATTATAGCGGCGCGAGAGACCCGCGGGGAAAAAAGTCATAAATCCCCGGCTCAACGACGCCGCCAGACCATCCAGTGTTCCGCACCGGCGAAAACCGGTACCGAATCGTCGACAAGCCGGTCGTCCTCGCAGACGAAGTGGGGGGCAAGCAAGGCGTCGAGCGCGTCGCGAGCGATGCCGAACGGCGGCCCCTTCGGCGTCTCCCGGAGAAAGAAGAACCCGGCCAGCCGCGCGTCCGACGGCAGCAATTGCGCCATGCGTTGTGCGTAGCCCTGCCAGAGCGTGCGCGGTAATGCGCAGAGAAAAGCCCGTTCGTAGACCACGTCGGGCGTGAAGGGTGGCATGTAGGTGAAAAAGTCCGCCTGTTCGACGAGCGACGCGCGAGCACCCAGTTGCGCTTTGGCCGATTCGACCGCCACCGGCGAAAAGTCGATGGCCCGCACCGGCCAGCCCTGCGCGTCGAGCCACGCGGCTTCGTACGCCGCGCCACAGCCCGGAATCAGCGTGGCGCGCGGTGCACCCTCGCCCGCGACGAAGTCCTGCAACGCTTTCGGCACACCGGCCGCATCCCACGGCATGAACGCGCTGGCGAAACGCTCGTCCCAGAATTCCGCACGGGACGGATCGCGACTGGCGAACGATGGGACCTTGCCCGCCTCGGCGCCGGGCTTTCTGTCGCGCGACTGGTCGTGCGCCTGGTTGCGTGATTGGTCGTGCGTTCTATCGCCCGCCCGGTCATGAATCTTGTCGTTCATCTTGTCTTCGCACCTTGCTGCGCCCAAAGGCCTTGCCAATCGCCGCCTGGTCAGCGGCTCACCGAATCAGCTATACAACCAGACGAACGCCGCGAGTACACCGATGGAGATCCCGCCGACCAGACAGAAAGCGCCGGTCAGCAGCCGATTCGTACGACGCTGCTCCTGAAGCAGCGCGAGCAGCAGCGTGTCGTCCTGCGGCCGGGCATGCGCGGCCAGTGCCTGATGGATGAGACGCGGCAACTGCGGCATCGTCTTGCTCCATTGCGGCGCCTCGGCCTTCAGACGTTCAAGCCATCCGCGCGGCCCGATCTGCTCGGCCATCCAGCGCTCCAGGAACGGCTTGGCGGTCTTCCACAGATCCAGATCCGGATCGAGCTGACGCCCCAGCCCTTCGATATTGAGCAGCGTCTTTTGCAGCAACACGAGTTGCGGCTGAATCTCGACGTTGAAGCGGCGCGACGTCTGGAACAGCCGCATCAGCACCAGCCCCAGCGAAATCTCCTTGAGCGGACGATCGAAGTACGGCTCGCACACCGCACGAATCGCCCCTTCGAGCTCCTCCACACGCGTGTCCGGCGGCACCCACCCCGACTCCAGATGCAGCGACGCCACCCGGTGATAGTCTCGACGGAAGAACGCGAGGAAGTTCTGCGCCAGGTAGTTCTTGTCGAATTCGGACAATGCCCCGACGATGCCGCAATCGAGCGCGATGTAGCGACCGAACGTTGCGGGGTCGAGGCTGACCAGAATGTTGCCCGGGTGCATGTCTGCGTGGAAGAAGCCGTCGCGCAGGAACTGCGTGAAAAAGATCTCGACGCCTTCGCGCGCCAGCTTCTTCAGATCGACGCCCGCCTCGCGCAGCACCTCGATCTGGCTGATCGGCACGCCGTGCATGCGCTCCATCACGAGTACCGAGCTGGAGCTGTATTCCCAATAGATTTCCGGGACCATCAGCATGCCGGAGTCGATGAAATTGCGGCGAAGCTGCGCGGCATTGGCGGCTTCACGCATCAGATCGAGTTCGTCGTGCAGATACTTGTCGAACTCGGCCACGACCTCACGCGGCTTCAGGCGCTTGCCGTCCGGCCACAACCGCTCCACCCAGCCCGCCAGATCGCGCATGAGTGCCAGATCGCTGTCGATCACTCCGAGCATGTTCGGTCGCAGCACCTTGACCGCGACTTCCTTGCCCGCATGCTCGCCATGGCGAATTCGTGCGAAATGCACCTGTGCGATCGACGCGCTCGCCACCGGCATGCGTTCGAACTCCACGAACACGTCGTCGAGCGGGCGCCCCAGCGACTTCTCGATGCTCGCGTGCGCCACCTGCGGATCGAACGGCGGCACCTGATCCTGCAAACGGGCGAGTTCCTGGGCGATGTCCGGCGGCATCAGATCGCGACGCGTCGACAGCACCTGCCCGAACTTCACGAAGATCGGTCCCAGCGATTCAAGCGCCAGTCGCAGGCGTTCGCCACGCGGCGCCTTCAGGCCACTGCGTCCGAACGAGAGCACGCGCAGCAGTCCGCGCGCGAAAGGATGGGGAATGCTCGAAAGCACCAGTTCGTCGAGACCATATCGATAGCAGACGAAGAAAATCTTGATGAGACGCAGAAGACGCATCGGTCAGCGGCCTCCGGTAGTGCGGGACGCCGGCGTCGCCTGACGTTCCAGCTTCTCGATACGCTTTTCGAGTCGCGCCAGATCGTCACGCAACGTGCTGATGTCAGCGCGCATCGTGTCGAGGCGCGGGCGTGCCACGAGCATCGGGTTCTCTTCCACGAGGAAGTCGGCCAGCGAACGCGCTAGCGTGCCACCGGTGCGACGTGCGCCCGCGACGGCCGCCTTGCCCGTCTCGGTCACGCGATGCGCTGCGGCGTCGCCAATGACCTTGCTCAGGTCCTCGGCGACCTCCCAGCGCAGATGCTGGGCGAGATACGACACGGTGTTGGCGAATTCGGCGTCGCCCTCGATCTTGACGTGGCGCATCACAGCCGCCTGCCCGCCGCCCGCAAAGTCGGCCAGCGCCGCCGGGGGCACCGAGATGCTGACATCGCAGGGGAAGTTGGCCTCGGCGGCGGCGAGATAGCCGTCGTCGCCCACGCGCAGGCGCAGGTCGATTGCCGACATGGCCAGCCGGGCGGAGGCGCCGATGTGATGGCGCAGACGGTCGCGTGCCCAGGGTTCCCGGGCAAGCAAATGGTTCACGGTGGCGGCAAAGGCTTTGGCGGCTACGGTCATGAGCTTGGCGGCCGGCCGGCGCAGAACACCGGTCGCACCGAAAGACGCCGCCCGGCAACAACCTTCGGACGGCAAAAACAAAAGAGCCCGCGCTTCAAACGCGGGCTCTCATTGTAAGGCAGGTTACGGCAAAAACGTCGCCAGCTTAGCTGAGCTGCTGAATCCCGGCGAGCACCCAGCCACCGTTACCGGTCACCGGCTTGGTCAGGTTCCACACCTCGTTGAACGGCTCGGCGGCGGCGCCTTCCGACTCGCGGATCAGGCCCGAGAAGCGAACGCTTGCCATGTACTCGCTCGTCGACTGCTCGATACCCAGCAGTTCGGCGTCCAGTTGCACGACGTCCGTACGGTTGGTCGACTTGCCGCGCTCTTCGAGGTCCATCTTGATTTCCGCAAACATCTGCGGCGTGGTGAACTCGTTGATGTCGGCCTGATCGCCCTTGTCCCAGGCGGCTTGCAGACGGTTGAAGTACACCTTGGCGCTGCGCAGGAAACCTTCGGTGTCGAAACCGGCCGGCACGCCGAACGACTCGGCGGCGGCGGCACCGGCCACAGCACCTGCGGCGGCCGGCACGGCCGAAGCGCCCGTCTGGTAAGGCTGCGGTGCTTGCTGGCCCGACGATTGGGACGATTGGTTATCCCACGACTGACGCAGCGAATTGTTCGACGATGCGTCGTTGCCCGCGCCAGCATAGGCCGGCGTCTGCGACTGCGACTTGTTGCCGCGGAACCGGCGGATGAGCCACATCACGGCGAAGGCGATCAACGCGATGATGATGACGTTGGCCATCATGCTCGCGAACGCACCGCCCATACCGAAGTGCGACAACAGTGCGGCGATACCGAGACCGGCAGCCAGACCGGCGATCGGTCCGAGCCAGCGGTTGGCCGGTTTGGCGGCGGCTGCCGCACCTGCACCGGCGGCACCTGCGCCGGCGGCAGCCGGGGCTGCCTGATTCGGGGCTGCGCCCGGGGCGGCTTGCGCCGGCTGTTGCGGCGTTGCCTGACGTTGCGTCACGGTGTTGGACTGCTTGCCGATGCTCCGGCCGCCGCCAACGCGCTTGGCGTCAGCGTCCGCGATCGTCATGCCGACCGCCACTACGCCGGCCACAACGCCCAACAACAGCTTGTTTTTCAGGAACTGGAACATCGTTCTGGTCTCTCCGTGGAGTTATAGGTTGCCATCTACTGACAGACGCCAACCCAAATGGTTCAGCCGCTTTTTACGTACTGAAACCGGATAAGGCGAGGGGCGATTCTGCCACAGCAAAATTAGCTTGTACTTAGGGTTTGGCAAACAAAACGCCCCGGCACGGAAACCTTCCGCGATCCGGGGCGACTTGTCTGGCCGGTACGCTCAGCTAAGTGAGTGTGTACTCAGAACTTGCGGCCGATGTGCAGGGCCACCACACCGGCGGTCATATTGTGATATTCGACGCGCTCGAGTCCCGCATCTTCCATCATCGACTTGAGCGTTTCCTGGTCCGGGTGCATGCGAATCGATTCGGCCAGATAGCGGTAGCTGTCCGCATCGCCCGCGATACGCGATCCGAGCCACGGCAGCACCTTGAACGAATAGGCGTCGTACGCCTTCTCCAGCGGCTGCCAGACTTTCGAGAACTCCAGCACCATGACCTTGCCGCCCGGCTTGATCACGCGGCGCATTTCCGCCAGCGCCGCATCCTTGTGCGTCATGTTGCGCAGCCCGAACGCCACGGTGACCACGTCGAAATAATTCGACGGGAACGGCAGCTTCTCGGCGTCGCACAGCAGTGACGGCGTGACGATGCCGTCGTCGAGCAGACGGTCGCGGCCCACGCGCAGCATCGATTCGTTGATGTCGGTATGCCACACTTCGCCGGTCGGGCCGGCCGCGCGGGCAAAGGCCTTCGAGAGATCGCCCGTGCCGCCGGCGATATCGAGCACCTTGAAGCCGGGGCGCACGGCCGCGCGACCGATCGTGAACGCCTTCCAGATACGATGCAGGCCGCCGGACATCAGGTCGTTCATGACGTCGTACTTGCTGGCGACGGAATGAAACACTTCCGCGACCTTACCGGCCTTTTCCTTCTCGTCGACGGTCTCGTAACCGAAGTGGGTCTGATCACCCATTGCACATCTCCAAAATCAGGTAAGCGGGCGCACACTCAGGCGCGCGCCCTGCTCGGGGGCTCAATGATGGTGGCAGCCACCGGCAGCAGGCGACGGCATCGGCGTGTCGCGATCGACACCCGCCGCCGCGAGCTTGTCCAGATATTCCTGCCACAGTGCGTCCTGACGCACGCACAACTCATAGAGGAAGTCCCACGAATAGATGCCGGTGTCGTGACCGTCCGAAAAAACGGGACGCACCGCGTAATTGCCGATCGGCTCCAGGCCGTTGAGCGTGACGTCACGCTTGCCGGTTTGCAGCGTCTCCTGCCCCGGCCCGTGACCGCGCACTTCCGCCGAGGGCGAGAGCACGCGCAGCAATTCGAACGGCAGGCGATAGGTCTTGCCGTCTTCGTAACCGAGTTCCAGCACCTTGGATGCGCGATGCAGCGTCAGGGAAACGGGAATCGGCGTGTCTTTCTCCAGCCCAGCCATGGTCTTGCTCCAGAAAATTCGGTCGCGGCGCCTGCCGGCGGAACCTTGTGCAGCGCCTTGTGCCGTCCGTCATGTGATTCAGGAGATGACGGATACGACATATCGGCGGGCAGTATAGCCGCTCAGGCGTCAGCGGTCATGCCGACGGGCTTCGCGAAACCTACGCCGGCCACCCGGGAATTCGCTCCAATTCTGCCACGACGGCCTCACGCAGCGCGGGCAGCCACGCCGCGCGCTCAGCGAGCACCGCCGGCGACACCTCGCGTTGCGGCGCGCTCCAGACCGAGCCCGGGAAGTGGATGTCGTCGCGATAGCGAGGAATCACATGCCAGTGCACGTGCGGCACCATATTGCCCAGACTCGCGACGTTGACCTTGTGCGGCGACATCACCGTACGTTGTGCCGTCTCGACGGCAAACACCGCACGCATCACATGCTCGCGCGCGGCTTGCGGCAGATCGCTCATCTCCGCCACGTGGTCGTGCCAGATCACCCGGGCGAAGCCGGGATAGCCAGCCTCGTTGGCCAGCACCACGCGCAACACCGGATCGCGCCACAAGACTTCACCGCCGTCACCGGCGCAAAACGGACATTCCATGATCGTTCTTCCTCCCGTTACCCCGGCGCCTCGCGCTTTCGCATCCGGCCCGGCATGAATCGCGCCGCCGGTGCATGCCAGCGCTTGCCAGTGCCTGTCAGTGCTTCTTGCTCTTCTTGCGCTTGCCCGTGGCCGGATCGACCGGACCCAGGGCGAGTTCTGCAAAATCGATCTCGCTGAGCAGTTCGCGCAGCGTCTCGTCGTTGATGCGATGCGTGATGCGCAGCCGCGACAACTCCACGCGCTCCGCCTGCAACGCCGCCGCCCGCAGGCGACGCTCGACTTCGACCTCGCGCACGGCGCGCTCGCGCATCTCGTCGGTCGCCGTCGACGCATTGAGCGAGCGACGGTAGCGCCCCATCACCCGCGCGGCGGCTTCCGCACACACGGCCGTGTCCAGCTCATCTCCCGACTTGGCGATCACCTTCTGCAATGATTCGACGGCCCGAATCGCCGCCTCCGACGCCGCCAGCCGCGCCTCGCCCATCTCACGATTGCGCGGGTCTTCGACCGGCCAGCGCACGCCGCGCAGCAAGACCGGCAAACCAAGACTGCCGCCAATGAGCGACAGCAGAATCACACCGGCTGCGAGGAAGATCAGCAGATCGCGCCCCGGAAACGGCGCACCGCTCGGCAACGCCAGCGGTACCGAAAGCGCACCGGCCAGCGTCACGGCGCCACGCACGCCCGAGAGCGCCGTCACACCGGTAAAGCGGATGCCCGGCTTCATCGTGATTTCGCCACGACGCATGCCGAGGAAATACATCACGCGCCACGCCGCCCACACCCAGCAAAAGCGCAGCACGATCAGCACCGCCGAGATCGCGCCGACGTAGAACATCAGCTCGCCCAGATTCACGAACGTGCCCCACAGATGCTCGCTCGGACGCAGCGCCGCGCGCACGATATCCGGCAATTGCAGCCCGAGCAGCACGAACACCGCGCCGTTGAACACGAATTCGAGCATCGACCACACGCCATTGCCGAGAATGCGCGTGGCGGTGCGGGTATTGAGCAGGTCGGTCGAACTCACGGTCATGCCGGCGGCCACGGCCGCCAGAATCCCCGAGAAACCGAAGTGTTCCGCCAGCAGATAGGCCGCGAACGGCATAAGCAGCAGAAGCAGCACGATGGTGGCGGGCTCTTCCGTCGAGGCGTCCATCACGCGGCGATGGAATTGTGTGAAGAGCCACGTCACGGCCCACCCGGCGAGCAGGCCGCCCAGTGCGATCACGAAGAAGGAGAACGTGGCGTTGCCGATGGAGAAAACCCCGGTCATCGCCGCCACCAGCGCGAACTTGAACGCGACGAGACCCGACGCGTCGTTCATCATCGCCTCGCCTTCGAGCACGTGCATGAGCCGGGTGGGCATGCGCATGCGCCCGGTGAGGGCGGAGACGGCCACGGCATCGGTCGGTGAGAGCACGCCGCCAAGCGCGAACGCCACAGCGAGCGGAATCGACGGGATCATCCAGTGGATGAAGTACCCCACGCCGAGCACCGTGAAGATCACGAGGCCGAGCGCCATCGCGACGATCGGCACCCGCAGGTGCCAGAACTCGCGTTTGGGCATGCGCCAGCCATCGGCGAAGAGCAGCGGGGGGATGAACAGCAGGAAGAATATCTCGGGGTCGAGATCGATGTGCAGCCCCGCGCCCGGGTAAGCGAGCGCGGCGCCCACGGCGATCTGCACGAGCGGTACGGGCAGGAATCTGACGAAGCTGACCAGCACGCCGGTCAGCGCCACCACGAACAGCAGGATCAGTGCTGTGTAGACTACCTCCATGCCACCTCCGTGGTCCGTCGCTCATGCATCGACTGCGGCATCGACTGCGGCATCGGCCACGTTCCCCGGAGGTTGTTGCCGGGCAGACATTGCATCAGACGAGCACGCGTTCGATACCGCCGTTGTTCGCATCCTTGACGTAGTCCACCAGCCACTGGTCGCCCAGCACGTGCTTGGCGATCTCGACGACGATGTAGTCGGCGGTAACGTCCGCGTCGTCGTTGTAGCGCGACAGGCCTTGCAGGCACGACGGGCAGCTCGTCAGGATCTTGACGTCTTCCACCTTGCCGTCGGCACGCAGCTTGGCCGCGCCCTTGCGCATCTCCTCTTCCTTGCGGAAGCGGATCTGCGTCGAGATATCCGGACGCGTGACCGCCAGCGTACCCGATTCGCCGCAGCACCGATCGTTCTTCTCGATCTTGTAGCCGTCGTTCTCGCTACCCATCAACTGGTTCACGAGCTTGACCGGGTCCATCGTCTTGATCGGCGTGTGGCACGGGTCGTGATACATGTAGCGCGTACCGTTCACGCCTTCGAGCCTTACGTTCTTCTCAAGCAGGTATTCGTGGATGTCCACGATACGGCAGCCCGGGAAAATCTTCTCGAATTCATAGCCGGCGAGCTGATCGTAGCAAGTGCCGCACGACACCACCACGGTCTTGATGTCCAGGTAGTTCAGCGTGTTGGCCATGCGGTGGAACAACACGCGGTTGTCCGTCACGATCTTCTCGGCCTTCTCGCCCTGCCCCGACCCGCGTTGCGGATAGCCGCAGCACAGATAGCCCGGCGGCAGCACCGTCTGCACGCCCACGTGCCAGAGCATCGCCTGCGTGGCGAGGCCGACCTGCGAGAACAGACGCTCCGAGCCGCAGCCCGGGAAGTAGAACACCGCTTCCGAGTCGACCGTCGTAGCCTTCGGGTTGCGGATGATCGGCACCACCTTGTTGTCTTCGATGTCGAGCAGCGCACGCGCCGTCTTCTTCGGCAGGTTGCCCGGCATCTTCTTGTTGACGAAGTGGATCACCTCTTCGCGCAGCGGCGGCTTGCCGACCGTTGCCGGCGGATGCGCCGTCTGCTTCTTCGCGATCTTCTTGAAGACGTCTGCACCGAAACGCTGCGCCTTGTAGCCCCAGTCGATCATCACCTTGCGGGTGATGTTGATCGTCTCCGGGTTGGTCGCGTTCAGGAAGAACATACCGGCAGCCGCGCCCGGGTTGAACTTCTTCTTGCCCATCTTGCGCAGCAGGTTGCGCATGTTCATCGTCACGTCGCCGAAGTCGATCTTCACCGGGCAGGGCGTGGCGCACTTGTGGCAGACCGTGCAGTGATCGGCCACGTCGTTGAACTCGTCCCAGTGCTTGATCGACACGCCGCGGCGCGTCTGTTCTTCGTACAGGAACGCCTCGATGAGCAGCGACGTGGCGAGAATCTTGTTACGCGGGCTGTACAGCAGGTTCGCGCGCGGCACGTGCGTGGCGCACACCGGCTTGCACTTGCCGCAGCGCAGGCAGTCCTTCACGCTGTCGGCGATCGCGCCGATGTCCGACTGCTGCATGATCAGCGACTCGTAGCCCATCAGCCCGAAGCTGGGCGTATAGGCATTGCGCAGATCGGCGGGCAGTTCGGGCAAGTTGAGCAGCTTGCCCTTGTTGAAGCGCCCTTCCGGGTCCACGCGCAGCTTGTACGCGCGGAATTCGCCGATTTCGGCTTCCGTCAGGAACTCCAGCTTGGTAATGCCGATACCGTGTTCGCCCGAGATCACGCCGTCGAGCGAGCGCGCGATATCCATGATGCGGGCCACGGCCTTGTGCGCATCCTGGAGCATCTCGTAGTTGTCCGAGTTCACCGGGATGTTGGTGTGCACGTTGCCGTCGCCGGCGTGCATATGGAGTGCGACGAACACACGGCCATGCAGCACGCGCTTGTGAATGGCCTGCGCTTCGTCGAGGATCGGCTTGAACTCGCCGCCAGTGAAGATCTGACGCAGTTCCGCGCGGATCTCCTGCTTCCACGACACGCGTACCGTGCGGTCCTGAAGCAGATCGATGAGGCGCGTTTCCGGGTGCTTGGTCAGACGGTCGTTGAGCGCAACGTTGATGTCGCGAATGCCGTGACGGTTGAGCAGCGGAATCGCATCGGCCAGCGGCATCTCGAAGTTGTCGCGCAGATACTCCCAGCGCCCACGGATCTGACGCAGCATCGTCAGCGCCGTCTGCACACGGTCTTCGAGCAGTTCGGCCGACGGAATCTCGTTCGCGTCGTCCGTCTTGCCGAGCGGCAGATTGCCGGCTTCGAAGAACGCTTCGAGGGCGTCGACCAGTTGCAGCTTGTTCTTGAGCGACAACTCGATGTTGATGCGCTCGATGTGATCCGTGTACTCGCCCATGCGGTGCAGCGGAATCACCACGTCTTCGTTGATCTTGAACGCGTTCGTGTGACGCGCGATCGCCGCCGTGCGCGAGCGGTCGAGCCAGAACTTCTTGCGCGCCTCGGCCGACACGGCGACGAACCCTTCGCCGCTCTTGCCGTTGGCCATACGAATCACTTCCGACGTCGCCTGGGCGACTGCGTTGTCGTCGTCGCCAACGATATCGCCGATCAGCACCATCTTCGGGAACGCATTGCGCTTCGACTTCGTGGCGTAGCCCACGGCGCGCAGATAACGCTCGTCCAGATGCTCCAGACCCGCGAGAATCGCGCCGCCGGCGGCCGTCTGCGCGAACATGTAGTCCTTGATTTCGACGATGCTCGGAATCGCTTCCTTCGCCTGACCGAAGAACTCCAGACACACCGTGCGCGTGTGCGCCGGCATCTTGTGCAGAATCCAGCGCGCGCTCGTGATCAGACCGTCGCAGCCTTCCTTCTGGATACCCGGCAGGCCGGCGAGGAACTTGTCCGTGACGTCCTTGCCGAGGCCTTCCTTGCGGAAGCGTCGGCCTTCGATTTCCAGCAGTTCGGTCTTCAGGAGTGCGGCGCCCGGCGCCTGATTGCCGTCGTACCACTTCAGTTCGAAGCGGGCGACCGGAATGTCGTGAATCTTGCCGAGGTTGTGATCGAGACGCGTGACTTCCAGCCAGTTGCCCTGCGGATCGACCATGCGCCACCAGGCGAGGTTATCCAGCGCCGTGCCCCACAGCACGGCCTTCTTGCCGCCGGCGTTCATGGCCACGTTGCCGCCGATGCACGAGGCGTCGATCGACGTCGGGTCCACCGCGAAGACCAGCCCGGCACGCTCGGCGGCTTCCGCCACACGGCGAGTCACCACGCCGGCGCCCGAGAAGATCGTGCCGACGAGCTTGTCGACGCCCGGCAGTTGCAGGTATTCGACCTCGTCGAGCTGTTCGAGCTTTTCCGTATTGATGACGGCCGAGAACGGCGTGAGCGGAATCGCGCCGCCCGTATAGCCGGTGCCGCCCCCACGCGGGATCACGGTCAGACCCAGTTCGAAGCAGCCCTTCACCAGCGATGCCATTTCCGCTTCGCTGTCCGGCGTGAGCACCACGAACGGATATTCCACGCGCCAGTCGGTGGCGTCCGTCACGTGCGAGACACGCGACAGGCCGTCGAACTTGATGTTGTCGCTGGCGGTCGTGCGGCCGAGCACCTTCTTCGCGCGACGGCGCAGTTCGGCCATCTTCTCGAACTCGGCGGCGAACTCGGCCACGGCGCGACGGGCCGCCACTTCCAGTTGCTCGACGCGCGCGGCACGATCGCGGCCGTGCGTGTCGGCGTGCTGAGCCACGTCGGCACGGCGACGCTTGTCGATCTCGTTCAGACGGTGGTCGAGCGCGTCGATCAGCAGCTTGCGGCGCTTCGGATTGTCCAGCAGGTCGTCTTGCAGATACGGATTGCGGCGCACGACCCAGATGTCGCCGAGCACTTCGTACAGCATGCGCGCCGAGCGGCCGGTACGGCGTTCGGCACGGAGTTCATCGAGGATGGCCCAGGCGTCCGCGCCGAGCAGGCGCATGACGATTTCGCGATCCGAAAACGACGTGTAGTTGTAAGGAATTTCACGCAGACGTGGCGGGTGAGCGGCTACGGCATGTTTAGCGTCGTGCGGCTCGAAGGCAGGCAAGGGTGCGTTCATCTTGTCGGGCTCGTCAGTGCGGCGGTGCATCCGCCGTCGGCGTTCGTCTCGCGAGACGCGCCGAAAGTCAAAATCGGGTGTGCGCTGAAAATGCCGGCCGCTCGCGCAAAGGGTATGCGCGGGCCGGCAACAGTCGATCTACGGTCAACGAGATCGACGACTGCCGTGCGAAGACGTCGATGACGAGTCGTGTTCGGTCATCGAGCAGAAGCACAGGGGGGTGAGGCAGTTGGTGCGCATGCCCAGATCTTTCTTCCGGCTTGGGAAAGTGTTGGTAGGGGAATGTAGGTCGAATTGTACTTCATTGCACCGCAACACGTCGGCGCCACGCCGAAATCCTCGTCCGGACGCGCCAATCCCCTCCGAATCCCCGCTTTGACGCGAGCGCGACAGCCTCATCGCAGCGTTGACACCACCTTCACGATCGCCCTTCCCGAAGACGACGATTGTCACTTTCACATTAAAAGTCGACCGCTATATCCGTTTAGATACAACGACTTATCAAGCACTTGTGAACTGAAATTTCCAACGAATGGGAGTATGTTCTAGCCGTCCCCCGATTCATCCGCCCCCATCCACCCATCAAGAGGTGCATCTATGGCTTCGTTCCAACTGAACGGCAAACCGGTGAAGGTCGACGTCGACCCCGCCACTCCCCTGCTCTGGACCCTGCGCGACGCGCTCAACATGACCGGCACCAAGTTCGGCTGCGGCATGGCGTTGTGTGGGGCCTGCACCGTCCACGTGGACGGCGCGCCCATCCGAAGCTGCATCACGCCGGTCTCCGCCGTCGAAGGCAAGAAGATCACCACCATCGAAAACGTCGGCGCCGACCCCGTCGGCCGTGCCGTGCAGGACGCCTGGGTCAAACACGACGTGCCCCAGTGCGGCTACTGCCAGAGTGGCCAGATCATGTCCGCCACCGCGTTGCTGCGTGAGAACAAGACGCCCAACGACGAGCAGATCGACGCCGCCATGGCCGGCAACATCTGTCGTTGCGGCACCTACGCCCGCATTCGCGCGGCCATCAAAGACGCCGCGTCGTCGCTGGCCTGAGACGAGGAGACACCGACATGCGTCAACTTCGTTTCTCCCAATACCCCGGCGTTGCCGTGGGCGACTTCGCGGGCGTGAGCCGTCGCGGCTTCCTGAAGACGTCGGCCATCGCGGCGGGCGGCCTGATGCTCGAAATGTCGTTGCCGGGCCTCATGCGCACGGCCAACGCGCAGGGTGCTGCCGCAGCGCCCGTCGTGCCGTCGGCCTTCGTGCACATTGCGCCGGACGACACCGTCACCATTCAGGTCAACCGTCTCGACTTCGGTCAGGGCGTGCAGACCGCGCTGCCGATGCTCGTCGCTGAAGAACTCGACTGCGACTGGGGCAAAGTGCGCGGCGAACTGGCCCCTGCGGGCGACGCTTACAAGGATCCGATCTTCGGCATCCAGATGACGGGCGGCTCGGGCACCATCGCGCACTCGTGGATGCAGTACCGGCGCATCGGGGCGTCCGCACGCGCCATGCTGATCGCGGCAGCCGCACAGCAATGGAAAGTGCCGGCCGATCAGTTGCGCACCGAAAACGGTGTGGTGCTCGGCCCGAACGGCAAACGCGCCACCTACGGCAGCCTGGCCGCCAGGGCACAGGCACTGCCCGTGCCGGCCAACGTCGCGCTCAAGGACCCGGCGACGTTCCGCCTGCTCGGCAAGCCGACGCGCCGACTCGACGCCAAGGCCAAGTCGACCGGCACGCCGATGTACGGCATGGACTTCAAGCTGCCTAACCTCAAAGTGGCGGTCGTGGCGCGTCCGCCGGTGTTCGGCGCCAAGGTGAAAAGCTTCGACGCCAAGGCTGCGAAAGCCGTCAAGGGCGTGCGCGACGTGCTCGAAATTCCGGACGACCGGGGCGGCACCGCCGTCGCCGTGATCGCCGACGGCTACTGGCAAGCCAAGACCGGCCGCGACGCGCTCAAGGCCGAGTGGGACACCAGCGGCGTCGAACACGTCGACACGACCCAGCAGTTGGCCAAGTTCAAGGAAATGGCCAAGACGCCGGGCATCGTCGCCATCGACACCGACGTCTCCAGGCTCAAGGGTGCGCCCAAGACCCTCGTCGCCGAATACAGCTTCCCGTACCTCGCCCATGCGCCGATGGAGCCGCTGAACTGCACCGTGCAGCTCTCCGACAAGGGCGCGGAAGTGTGGACGGGCACGCAGTTCCAGACCGTCGATCAGGCGGCCATGGCGCGCACGCTGGGTCTGAAGCCCGAGCAGGTCAAGCTGCACACGCTGATGGCGGGCGGCGGCTTCGGCCGTCGCGCCGTGCCGACGTCCGACTACGGCGTGGAGGCCGCGCAGGTCGCGAAAGCGTGGCGTGGCGCGGGGCATCGCGAGCCGGTCAAGGTCATCTGGAGCCGTGAAGACGACATCCATGGCGGCTACTACCGTCCGATGTACGTTCACCGCGCCGAGATCGGTCTCGACGCCAAGGGCAACGTGCTGGCGTGGAATCACACCATCGTCGGTCAGTCGATCCTGCAAGGCACCCCGTTCGAGCCGATGATGGTCAAGAACGGTGTCGACGCCACCAGCGTGGAAGGCGTGTCCGGCACACCGTACGCGGTCCCGTTGCGACTCACGCTGCACAGCCCGAAGGTCAACGTGCCGGTGTTGTGGTGGCGCTCCGTGGGCAACACGCACACGGCGTTCGTCATGGAAACACTGATCGACGAACTGGCAAAGAATGCCGGTCAGGACCCGGTCGCGTACCGTTACTCGCTGCTTGGCGACAAACATCCGCGTCACCGCGCGGCGTTGGCGCTGGCGGTCGAGCGTTCGGGCTACGGCAAGACCAAGTTGCCGGAAGGCCAGGCGTGGGGCGTGGCGGTGCACGAGTCGTTTGACTCCGTGGTGGCGTACGTCGTCGTGGCGGAGATGCGCAACAATGCGCCGCGTCTGGTGAGTGCCGTCGCGGGTGTTCATTGCAACTTCGCAGTCAATCCATTGACGGTGGCGGCGCAGGTCGAGGGGGCGGCGTTGATGGGGCTAGGCACGACATTGCCGGGTGCGGCGATCACCATGAAGGATGGTGAAGTCGAGCAGAGCAACTTCCACCAGTACACGGTGGCGCGTCTGACCGACATGCCGGAGATCAGTGTCCACGTGGTGAGTTCGGGCGACGCCCCGACGGGCATGGGTGAGCCGGGCTTGCCGCCGCTGGCGCCGGCGTATGCGAATGCGGTGGCGGTGTTGACGGGCAAGCGTCTGCGCGCGTTGCCGTTCGACGTCACGAGCGCATAAAGCAGAAGCCACCTAATCGTGAAAAAGAAGGTGGGACCTGAGAAAGCATAGTGGTAAGCCGGACCGGGGCCCCCTTCTGAACCGAGTTGGGTTTATGTCTGAGGGGCGGAAGGGGGCCCCGGTCCGGCCTCCGGACTCAAGCAGAACCGCATCAGACGCGGAACGAAGAGTAAGAATGAGCAGCCCAGCCGAAGCACTCATCCCACGAGCAGGTGTTTGAACGGCGCGAAGATGCCCTGCCAGAACGACTCCGGCACGCGCAGCATCAGATAAGTGATGGTGATATAGCGCAGCGTCTTGCCGATAGCGACGTAGACGAGGCATGAGCGCCATGACAGACGCAGCCATCCGGCAAGCGTACAGAGTGGATCACCGACCACGGGCAGCCACGACAGCAGAAGCAGGGGTGGGCCGAAGCGGCGCATCCAGCGGTGATAGCGTTCGTTCATGGGCGCGCGGCCTTCGGCGGCTGCCTTCCCGTCGCCCTTCGCGCCGGGCATCGTCATTTCCGCCGTCATCGTGCCTCCCGAGCCGAGAGAGCCAAGTGAGGCGGCAGCACGCGCATGCGCCCGCCGGCGCGCCTTGAGCCGCACGTAAGCGCGTCGCGCCGCGAACCCCATCCACCAATCCAGCATGCCGCCGAGCGTGTTGCCGACGCTCGCCACCGCGATGGCCGGCCAGAACATGTGCGGATTGAGCGCCACGTAGCCGAACAGCGCAGGCTCCGAGCCCATCGGCAGCAGCGTGGCCGAGAGAAACGACACGAGGAAAATCGCGGGCAGCCCCACGCCGGGCAGTGTCAAAACGCCCAGCAGCCAGGTGATGAACGACTCCATGCAACTCCGGTAAGAGAACGAAAACCCATCGAAAACCATCGCGAACGCGCCCATCCCAACCGGCCAGACGGTCGGACAATGTCGCCGCGAAGGCGTGCACACGCGTTTGGCAGAAACGAAAAGTCTGGCGCATAATGCATGCCCATGACCCGACCTTCGACGCCGCCCGTGGCCATTCTACTGGCAGGCGGACTCGGTACCCGCTTCGATGCGGCGGGGCGCCGGAACAAGCTGCTCGCGCCGCTGCCCGGAGATCCCCTGAACCGACCCGTTGCCCTCGCCAGCGCCCACGCGCTGCTGGCGGCATTGCCGCGCGTGATCGCGGTGGTGCGCCCGGATTCGGCCGAGCTGGAGAACGTGCTCTTGCAGGCGGGTTGTGAAGTCGTCATGAGCCACGCCACCAAGCGTGGCATGGGCGCGACCCTGGCCGCCGGCATTCAGGCCGCGACCGACGAAGCGCCGCCCCCCGGGCTCGAACATCTCGATGGCTGGCTCGTCGCGCTGGCCGACATGCCGTTCATTCATCCGAATACCTTGCGTGCCGTGTCGAACGGGCTCACGTCGCCCGACGCCATCGTCGCACCGAGTTATCAGGGACAGCGCGGCCATCCGGTCGCCTTCGGTTCCGCCTATACCCCGCGTCTGGCCGCCCTCGATGGCGATGTCGGCGCGCGCGATCTGCTGATTAGCGAGCACATTACGATCGTCGATGTCGACGACGCCGGAATCGTGCGCGACATCGACACCCCCGACGACCTAAGCTAGGGCGCGCACTCTCCTTTCCCGTATTTCCCCGAAAGACTTAGCGCGACCGCCCCGGCGGACGTGCTGGTCTATCATTGTCCTTTTGTTCCTTGATGTGCCTAACCTGAAGAAGCCTTAAATCATGTCCGACGCAGCTCCCGACTACCTGAAGAAGATCCTGACCGCCAAAGTCTACGACGTCGCCCACGAGAGCGAACTCGAGCAGGCCCGCACGCTCTCGATGCGCCTGCACAATCGAATTTATCTCAAGCGCGAAGACAACCAGACGGTGTTCTCCTTCAAGATTCGGGGCGCGTACAACAAGATGGCGAACCTGACCGACGACGAACGTGAGCGCGGCGTGCTCACGGCCTCCGCCGGCAACCACGCACAGGGTGTCGCGTACTCGGCCGCGCGTCTGGGCTGCAAGGCCGTCATCGTCATGCCCGTGACCACCCCCCAGGTCAAGATCGACGCCGTGCGCACCCATGGCGGACGCGCCGTCGAAGTCGTGCTCGCGGGCGATTCGTACAGCGATGCCTTCGCCCACGCCATGACGCTGCAAGCCGAGCGCGGCCTGACCTTCGTGCCGCCGTTCGACGATCCCGACGTCATCGCCGGTCAGGGCACCATCGGCATGGAAATCCTGCGTCAGCATCAAGGTCCGCTGCACGCCATCTTCGTGCCGATCGGCGGCGGTGGACTGGCCGCCGGCGTGGCCGCGTACGTCAAGTCCGTGCGCCCCGAAATCAAGGTCATCGGCGTGCAATCCGTCGATTCGGACGCGATGGCGCAGTCCATCCACGCCGGTGAGCGCATTCTGTTGAACGACGTCGGCCTCTTTGCCGACGGCACCGCCGTCAAATACGTCGGCGAAGAAACCTTCCGTCTGTGCAGCGAGTATCTCGACGAAGTCGTGCGCGTGGACACCGACCAGCTTTGTGCCGCCATCAAGGATGTGTTCCAGGACACCCGCAGCGTGCTGGAGCCGTCGGGCGCGCTGTCCGTGGCCGGCGCCAAGCTCTACGCCGAGCGCGAGAAGCTCAAGGGCGAGACGCTCGTGGCGATCACGTCCGGCGCGAACATGAACTTCGACCGCCTGCGCTTCGTTGCCGAGCGCGCCGAAGTCGGTGAGGCGCGCGAAGCGGTCTTCGCCGTCACCATTCCGGAAGCGCGCGGCAGCTTCAAGCGCTTCACCGAAGTGGTGGGCAGCCGCAACGTGACCGAGTTCAACTACCGAATTAGCGAAGCCTCCAGCGCCCACATCTTCGTGGGCATCCAGATGCACAACCGCGACGAAGGCGAGCGCATCCGTTCGGGCTTCGAGCGTCACGGCTTCCCCACGCTCGATCTGTCCAACGACGAACTGTCCAAGCAGCACATCCGCTACATGGTCGGCGGACGCTCGGCACTGGCCAGCAACGAAGTGCTGTTCCGCTTCGAGTTTCCGGAGCGTCCGGGCGCGCTGATGAAATTCCTCTCGGCCATGAGCCCGAACTGGAACATCAGCCTGTTCCACTACCGGAATCAGGGCGCGGACTACAGCAACATCCTCGTGGGCATGCAGGTGCCGGACGACGACAAGGCCGAGTTCCGCGACTTCCTCGCAACGCTCGGCTATCCTTACTGGGACGAAAGCGACAACCCCGTGTACAAGCTGTTCCTCGGGTAAATCGCCGATCACAGACCTCACTGCCTCGTCACTCACTACCCGACAGGACATCACCGCAACCATGCCGATCACGCTCGAGAACAAACTCGTTGTCGCGATATCCTCGCGCGCGCTGTTCGACTTCGAAGAAGAGAACCGCGTGTACGAGGCCGGCGTGGCGAGCGGCGACGACCAGTCGTACATGCAGTATCAGCTCGACCGCATCGACAAGCCGGCCCCGGCCGGCGTCGCCTTCCCACTCGTGCAGAAGCTGCTCGCTTTCAATCGCGGCAGCGACACCAGCGGCGGTGGCGCAAGCGACGGTCACCGCGTGGAAGTCGTGGTGCTCTCGCGCAACGATCCCGTGAGCGGCATGCGGGTGTTCCGCTCGGCGAGGCAGTTCGATCTCAAGATCGAACGCGGGGTCTTCACGCGCGGGCGCGATCCCTTCGGCTACCTCAACGCGCTGGGGGCGCACCTGTTCCTCTCGGCCAACGAGCGCGACGTGCGCAGCGCCCTCGCCGCGGGTTTCCCGGCGGCACGCGTGTATCCCGATTCCGCGAAA
This sequence comes from Pandoraea sp. LA3, assembly GCF_022696215.1. NCBI lineage: Bacteria > Pseudomonadati > Pseudomonadota > Betaproteobacteria > Burkholderiales > Burkholderiaceae > Pandoraea > Pandoraea sp. LA3. The sequence goes on from NZ_PTPY01000022.1 coordinate 72,867, forward strand.
AAGGCCGAGCTGCATCCGGACGAAATCCGCATCGCCTTCGATGGCGACGCGGTGCTCTTCTCCGACGAGGCCGAGCGGGTCTTCCAGCGCAACGGCCTCGACGCCTTCCAGCAACACGAAACCGAGCGCGCCGCCACACCGCTGCCGCCCGGACCGTTCAAGCCGCTGCTGCTGGCCTTGCACCGTCTGCAAACCCTGGCGGGCCACGAAGTGCCGGTGAAAATCCGTACGGCGCTCGTCACGGCACGCTCGGCGCCCGCGCACGAGCGCGCCATCCGCACGTTGATGGACTGGAAAATCGACATCGACGAGGCGATGTTTTTGGGCGGGCTGGACAAGGGCGCATTCCTGCGCGAGTTCGAGCCCGATTTCTTCTTCGACGATCAGACACGCCACTGCGAATCGGCCGCCCGGGTCAGCCCGACCGGCCATGTCATCAGTGGCATCGCCAATCATGACCACGCCTGAACAATCCACGCTCGGCAAAGAAGTTGCCTACACCGAGCACTACGACCCGTCGCAACTCTTCCCGATCGCCCGTGCCCCGGCACGCGCCCAGATCGGCGTGCCGGAAACGCTGCCGTTCTTCGGCGCCGACATCTGGAACGGTTACGAACTCTCCTGGCTCAACGACAAGGGCAAGCCGCAGATTGCATTGCTCAAGGCCGTGGTGCCGGCCGACTCGCCGTTCATCATCGAGTCGAAGTCGTTCAAGTTGTATCTGGGGTCGTTTGCCCAGACGAAGCTCGCCAATCTGGACGCAGCGCGCGCGCTGATTCAACAGGATCTGTCCGAGGCGGCCGGTGCGCCCGTGCAGGTCCGGCTCACGGACCCGAGCGGCTTCGGCAAGCTACAGCTCGACGAACTCGACGGCCTGCTCGTGGACCGTCTCGACATCGACACCGACGTCTACGTTCCCGACGCTTCACTGCTCACCGCCGCCTTCGACGAACAGCACGTGGAAGAGACGCTCGTCTCCAACCTGCTCAAGTCGAATTGCCCGGTGACCGGCCAGCCCGACTGGGGCAGCCTGCAAGTTCGTTACGTCGGCCCGCCGATCGATCAGGCAGGGCTGCTCAAGTACGTGATTTCGTATCGACGTCACACCGGCTTCCACGAGCAGTGCGTGGAAGGGATCTTCATGGACATCCTGAACCGGTGCAAGCCGAGCCAGCTCGCGGTCTACGCGCGCTACACGCGACGCGGCGGCCTCGACATCAATCCGTTCCGCACCAACTTCACGCTGCCGATGCCGGACAACGCGCGCACGGCACGTCAGTAACACCTCGGTAAAAAATGGCGACGGGCTGCCCGGGCCCGTCGCCAATCCGCGCTATCCAGGCGCGGCCTCCTGCAAGTCCTGACCTTGTGAGCCCCCGGCCACGCTGCGCAAGTCGATCTGCCGCAGCATCAGCCCAGGTAGTGGAGATAGCCGAGACGGGCCATCATCTGTAACGCTGCATTCCTTACGCCCACATATTTCGGCTGCCCGTCGCACCGGTGCAGCGCTTCCTTCATCGCCCGGCGCGCCGCGTCGAACTGCCGCAACTCGACGAGACACTCCCCCACGCGATACATCGGTCCCGGGGCGTCCTCGTCCATGAGCGCCGCCGCCATGAACAGCGGCAACGCCACCTTGGGTTCGCCGTAACGCTGCACCGAGAGCGCGAGCGCCACCGCGTAATCCGCCGTCAACGGACACGCCGACAGCAGCGGCGCGAAGCACTCGATGGCGTGTGCGAAATCGCCCCGTTCGAACGCGCCGTAGCCGCAGCGATACGCGGCGTCGCATTGGCTCGCGTCCCATGCGCCGGGGCGTGGCATATCCATCGCGTCGTGCAGCGACCGGGCGTCGCCCAGCAAGCCCAACGCGACATCGATCTCCCGTGCGACGGATGTCGATGACGGCGCCTCGGGCGGCGGTATTTCGAACGCACGCACGCCGAACGCCCTCACGAGCGCGCCCCTGGGCGAGACGATTCGAACTGCACACGCGTGCTGAACGCCCCCCAATCCTGCTCGGCGCGCCGCCGCTCCTTCACGGACAGGCACACCTGACTGAGACCGAAAGTCACGACCAGCGACGACAGAACCGCCAGCCCGCCGCACAGCCCGAACTCAACCCAGCGATCCGCGTCGGCACCGTCAGGCGCTTCGACTTCGGCGGCCGCCTGAACCGAGAGGTACGCACTGCTCGCCAGTCCCGCCACCCCCAATACCGTGACGGCCAGCCCGGTGAGCCCCGAGGCATACCCCGCCCGGGACAAACGGCTCAGGGTCTGCGACCGCAAGCGGACATCGTCCGGCGTGGGCGGGAAGTCGATCGTGATGCGTGCGTCGTCTGCCGATTCAATCGCGGCACGGTGTATCCGTGCACTCGATCCAGTGCCGTCAATGGGTGTTGTTCTCACCATCCGCCTCCTGTCAGGTTAGGAAGCTGAAGACTGCGGGTGACAAAATTGCGCCGCCATCGAAGGCGGACCGTAACCTTTGCGAAACGGGAACCTAAGTGCCCGTCAATGCAAAATCTCGCGACAAAAAAAAGCCGACGTTCGACGTCGGCTTCTTCCCGCAGCACAACAGACACCGCAGCTTACGCAGTCGGTTTCTTATAGGCGACGCAGTCCACTTCGACCTTGCAGTCGATGACCATACTCGACACGACGCAGGCGCGTGCGGGCGGATGATCGCCGAAGTATTCCTTGAAGACCTTGTTGAACGACGCGAAATCACGCGGATCGTCGAGCCACACACCAATACGCATGACATGCTCGGTGCCGTAACCGGCTTCCGTCAGAATCGCGATCATGTTCTGGATGGCCTGATGCGACTGGGCGACGATGCCCCCATCGATCACCTCGCCGTCTTTCATCGGGGTCTGGCCCGACACGAACAGGAAACCGTCAGCCTCGGTTGCGCGTGCGAACGGCATACGCTGGCCACCCGTGCCCTGCCCGCCTTCCACGCCATATCGTTTGATGCTCATCATCACTCCTTTCAACGAATCGTTTTCGACAAGTTCGGTTCACAGCACCGGCTGCGGCGTACCACGACGCACGAAGCGTCCGGCGCGCGCATTCTGCGTCGGCGCACGGTCCTGCCACGACAGCACGCCGTTCACCCACACGGCCGAAATGCCATACGCGGGCTGCATCGGATCGGTGAATGTCGCGGCATCTGCCACGGTGGCCGGATCGAACAGGACCAGATCGGCCCAATAGCCCTCACGCACGAAACCGCGCTCGGTGAGACCGAAGCGCTCGGCCGACAGCCCCGTCATCTTGTGGACGGCCTCGGCCAGCGGGAACAGCGCCTGCTCACGGCTGTAGCGCCCCAACACGCGGGGGAATGCGCCCCACAGACGCGGATGCGGCAGCGGATCGTTCGGCAGCCCGTCGGAGCCGACGACCGTCGCCGGGTGACGCAGGATGCGCTGCACGTCGGCTTCCTCCATGCAGTGATACACGGCACCCGCCGGTTGCAGACGTTTCGCGGCTTCCATCAGATCCACGCCCCACTCGGCGGCAATCGTCGCGAGCAGCTTGCCGCCCTGATCGGGATGCGCTTGCGACCACGTCACGAGAATGTCGAAGTCGTCCGTGACCTGCTTGAGATCGAGCGTCGACGAGCTTGCCGTGTACGGATAGCAGTCACAGCCGACCGGCTGGAAGCGTTGCGCCTTGTCGAGTGCTTCGAGAATTTCGGTGCTGCGCCCCCAGTTCTCGACGCCCGCACACTTCAGATGCGAGACGACCACCGGCACGCGTGCATGACGGCCAATGCGGAACGCTTCGTCGAGCGCTTCGAGAATCTCGGCGAACTCGGTGCGCAGGTGCGTCGCATAGAGACCACCCGCTTCGGCCAGCGGCTCGGCGAGCGCGAGGACTTCCTCGGTCGGCGCGGCGTTCGCATTGGCGTAGGCCAGCCCCGTCGACAGCCCCAATGCGCCGTTCGCAAGCGCCTCGCGAAGCTGCTCGCGCATGCCGTCGATTTCGGCTTCGGTTGCCGCACGGTCGAGGCGGTCCATGTGGTTGTTGCGCAGCGCGGTGTGGCCGATCAGCGCGGCGACGTTGATCGCCGGTTGCGCCGTCTCGAGCGCATCGACATACGCTTTGAACGTCGGATACTGGAATGCGCCGGCTTCGCCAAGCAGGTTCATCGGATCGGGCGGATCGCCCTTTAGCGTGACCGGCGAGGCGCTGATGCCGCAATTGCCGACGACGACCGTCGTCACACCTTGCGAGAGCTTCGGCGTCATTTCCGGGGCCCGCACGACGTTCGTGTCGTCGTGTGTATGGACATCGATGAAGCCGGGACTGAGCACGTTGCCGTCGCCGTCGATGCGTTGTGCGGCTTGCCAACCCGACAAGTCACCGGCTTGAGCGATGGCGTGAATCCGGCCGTCGCGCAGTGCGACGTCGAATCGGGCGTCCGTCATGGGCGCGCCGGAGCCGTCGGCCAGACGCACGTTGGTGATGAGGGTGTCGACCGTGCGATCAGCGAAATTTGCGAGGCGGTCAGTCATGTCAGTCTCCCAGAGGCTGACGATCGCCGCCGCCCCGATGCGTGTCGAGCACATACTTGATTCGTCGCAACAGCGCCTGGCTCTGCGGCTTGGCGAGCAACGCCAGTTCCGTAGCCAGCACGTCCATGGCGAGCAGCATCGCGTAACGCGACGACGACGGTTTGAAAATGAAATCCGTTTCCAGCGCGCGGATCGGCAGCACTTCGTCGGCCAGCGCCGCGAGCGGCGAGCCCGTCGCCGTGATCGCCACCACTTGCGCACCGTATTCCCGTGCGATCTCGCACGTCGACACCAGCTCGGGCGTGTGACCGCTCACCGAGAACGCCAGCACGACGTCTTCGCGCGCCAGTGTGCCGGCGACCATACGGGCCAGCACCGCATCCTGATAGCTCGCGACCGGACGGCCGAGCCGCACCAGCCGGTAACGCGCCTCGTCCGCCATGAGCGACGACCCGCCGCCCATCCCGAACGCGTAGATCATGCGAGCGGACAGCAGTCGCTGCGCCGCGCGACGCACCGCCTCCGGCTTGATGAGGCCGCGATGGACTTGCAGCGTCGTCTGGATATCGTCTGCAATACGGTCGATGGTCTCGCCTGCGCCTTCCTGCGCGTTGGCGGCATTCGCGCCGAGAAAGCGCTGACCGACGACGGCCGCCTGCGCGAGTCGCAATTTGAGATCGCGCACGTCGCGGCAGCCCATCGCCTTGGCGAAGCGCGTCACGCTGGCTTCGCTCACGCCGGCGCGCTCGGCAAGCACGTTGATCGACGCTGCCGCCGCGCCCGCCACGTCCTCCAGCACCACCTGGGCGACTTTGCGTTCCGCCTGACTGAGGACGTCGCTGCGTTCAGCAACGCGCGTCACGATATCGAAAGTTTCGGCCATATCTCGGGTCCGTATGGCGTCTCGGGGCGTCGCGAGGCGTCGCCAGAGCCGGTTCTGAAAGTTTTGAGACGATTTTTGGTACTTTATAACAAATCTGTCAAACGCTGGTAATTAAACGTTATTATAGGGACCATCCGGCAATCGTCGGCGCACCGAACCGTGGAGGATTCTCAATGAGTGATACAAACTATCAGCATGGCATGATCGATACCCTCAACAAGGGTCTGGGTGCGCTGGACGCCCCGCGCGCGCCCTCGGCGACGACCGATCTGGGCTGGAACCTGCTGAACGAAGACCTCAGCCTGCCGACGGCCGTACTCTACGAAGACAAGATCCGTCACAACCTGGCGTGGATGCAGCGTTTCGTTCACGAGTACGGCGTGAAGCTCGCCCCGCACGGCAAGACGACGATGGCGCCGAAGCTGTTCCGCCGCCAGCTCGACGGTGGCGCGTGGGGCATCACGCTCGCCACGGCGCAGCAGACCTTTGCGGCGTATCACCACGGCGTGCGGCGTGTGCTCATGGCGAACCAGCTCGTGGGCAAGCGCAACATGACGATGATTGCCGACCTGCTCAAGGACACCGATTTCGAATTCTTCTGTCTGGTGGATTCGGCCGCAGCCGTCGAGCATCTGGGTCACTTCTTCCGCGCGCGCGGACAAACGATTCAGGTCCTCATCGAGTTGGGCGTGACGGGCGGACGCACCGGCGTGCGCGATGCCGCCCAGCAGCAAGCGGTGCTCGATGCGCTCACGCAGCATCAAGACGCTGTGAAGCTGGCGGGCGTCGAAGTCTATGAAGGCGTGCTCAGCACCGAAGCGGATATCCGTGCGTTCCTGCAACGCGCGGTGAGCATCACGCGCGAGTTGATCGCAGCGGGTCGCATCGAGCGTTCGCCGGCGGTGCTCTCGGGTGCGGGTTCGGCCTGGTATGACGTGGTGGCCGACGAATTCGCGCACAAGGATGTGGGCGCGCCGCTGGACGTCGTGCTGCGTCCGGGCTGCTATCTCACGCATGACGTGGGCATCTACAAGGCGGCACAGGCACAGATCGCCACGCGCAATCCGATCGCGAAGCAGATGCGTTCGCAACTGCAACCGGCGCTGCAACTCTGGGCCTACGTCCAGTCGATTCCGGAACCGGAGCGCGCGATCATCGCGCTTGGCAAGCGCGATGCGGCTTTCGACGCGGGCATGCCGGAACCGGCGCAGCAGTTCCGTCCGGGCGAAAGCAAGGCGCCGCGCGCGACGCCCGAGCATTGGGAAATTACGGGCATGATGGATCAGCACGCGTATCTCCGCATTTCGCCGGGCGACGACATTCGCGTTGGCGACATGATCGCGTTCGACATCTCGCATCCGTGCCTGACGTTCGACAAGTGGCGTCACCTGCCGGTCATCGATGGCGATTACAACGTGGTGGAAGTCGTGCAGACGTTCTTCTGATCGCGGCCCGGGAGGCGCTGGCAACGATGCTGGCGCCGAGGGTGGCAGCACACGACGAGTGAGCGCGCGATGCGGATTGTCGTGCGCATCACTCGGATGAAAAAGCCGCTTCGATGGTTGAAGCGGCTTTTTGTATTGCGTCTCGCACCTTGCGTGATGCGTCTTAAGCCTGGCCCCGCGACGCGCGTTTGCGCGCGGGGGGAGAGTCGGACGTCTCCCCATGGGGCGACGCCCGCCGCTTGCCATCGCCACTCGCTTTCGTAGCGACGTCGGCGGAAGTCCCCGCCTTTGCCCGCGACACCATCGCCTTGAACTGCGCTTCGAGGTGCGTGAGCGCGCTTTCCAGCGTCGCGATTTCCTCGGGCGTCATGCCTTCGAGCGCATTGTCGAAGAAGGCCTGACGATGCGGCGTCGCTTCGTCGTGCACGGCCATGCCCGCGTCCGTCAGCGTGACGTTCGTCAGACGGTTATCGTCGGGATCGGTCGCGCGCGAGAGCCAGCCCAGCGCCTCCATCGATTGAAGCTGTCGCGTGAGCGACGCGGGATCGAGGCGGCAATGTTCGGCGAGAAACTTCTGCGAGCTGGTCCCTCGCTCGGCCAGCGTGAGAATGATGCGCCAGCGCGGCAGCGGGTGCCCGACCTGCGCGTCGAACGCGAGCATCATCGAGCGATACGTCTGGCTCAGTTGCTGAATGACGTTACGTTTTTGTGGTGTCGGCATCGCCTTACTCCGTGACTCCATTACTCACCGACTGGCGGCTGCGGCTTGGGCGCCGTCTTCGCGCCGCGCGTGAGACGAATCAGCGGCACGCGTCTGACGAACCACAGCCCGGCCAGCGCCGCCGCGAGCGACACCATCTGCCCATTGTGAATCGCTGCCACGAGCGACGAGCGCGCCGATTCGATGAAGAGCGCGCCGTTCTGGCCCATGTGGGCGAGCGTCATGAGGAAATCGTTCTGCGCCTGCGCATTGACGAGGATCTGCGGATCGGAGAGTTGTGACGTCCAGCGCGTGCCGTCGTTCGCGGCGAGGGCGTCGGTCACACGTCCGGTGTAGCTGTGATTGACCAGCGTCCCGACGATGGCCGTTCCAAGCATCCCCCCGATCATGCGCAGCGATTGCATGAGCGCAGTCGCAATGCCGAGGTGCCCGCGGCCCGCGACTTCCTGCGCGAAGACAGTGAGGTTCGGCATCACGAAACCAAGTCCCAACCCGGCGAGGAACATATACGAGGCGATCAGCAGATGAGGCGTGCCGCGATGCGTGGTGATGATGCCCGCGCAAGCCAGCGCGAGCAGCAGGAAGCCGCCGTAGAGCATCACGTTCGGATTCGGCAGACGCGTAATCAGGCCTCCATTCACGATGCTGCCGACGGTAATACACACGACCAGCGGTGTGATCAGCAATCCGGTTTCGCGTGGCGAGAGCCCGAAACCGCCTTGCAGCAGGAGCGGCGCGTAGAACAGCAGCCCGAACATCGAGAAGCCGGCGAAGACGGACAACACGAAGAGCGGCGCGAGGCTTTTGTCGCGGAACATCTCGAACGGCAGGATCGGATGCGACACGCGACGCTCCCACCAGTAGAGCGCGGCCGACGAGATGACGAGTACGACGAAAAGCGTCACGACGCCGCGCGAGAGTCCATCAGCGGGCAGCCATTCGACAAGCATCTGCAAGCTGCCCAGCGCGGCGGTGATCAGCCCGGCACCAAGCCAGTCGATGCTTGCCTTGCTGTGTTCCTCGGCGCGCATGTGGGGCAGGTGACGTCCGACGAACCAGACGCCGAGCAGGCCGACGGGCAGGTTGACGTAGAACACCGAGCGCCAGCCGTAGGCTTCCGTCAGGAAACCCCCGAGCGACGGCCCGATGGCATTGGCGATCCCGAAGGCGGAGCTGAGCATGACTTGCCAGCGCAGGCGTACGTGCGGATCGGGAAACAGTTCGGGCACACAGGCGAACGCGGTGCCGACCAGCATGCCGCCGCCGATCCCTTGCAGGGCGCGTGCGATGACGAGGAACGGCATGCTGTTCGCCGCGCCGCAGAGCACGGAAGCGGCGGTGAAGACAATGATGGCCGCCATGACGAAGCGCTTGCGGCCGTAAAAATCGCCGAGCCGCCCGAAGATCGGGACGGTGATGACAGAGGTGAGGAGATACGACGTCGCGACCCAGGCGTAATACTCGAACCCTTTGAGTTCCGCGACGATGGTCGGTAGCGCGGTGCCGACGACCGTCTGGTCGAGCGCCACCATCATCGTGCAGAAACAAAGGCCGAGCATCGCCACGAGCGACTGCCGGAACGGCAACACCTGCCCCGCCGAATGGGGGGTACTGGGACTAGGAGCCATTTTTTGGACGGATCAATGTTTGATCAGTCAAGGATTTTAGCACGTTCTTTGCGTGGGGTTATTGGGCGGGTGTTGATGGGGGTAAAGACGGTAACGGCGTAGCGGAGTCGGAGCAATCCGTAAGTCTCACGCTGCTCAGTCGTTACTATGCAGGCTCGTATTCAGGCCGCCCCAGCGGGAAGCATCTGTTGACAGCACCTCGACTGCACCGGTCTGACTGTTTCGACGGAATAGCAGGCCGGATCGACCGGACAACTGCCTTGCCGGCACGACGTTGCCGTCGGGCAATTTCACTTTCGTACCGGCCGTGACATACAGACCGGCTTCGACGATACACTCGTCTCCCAGCGAAATGCCGATGCCGGCGTTCGCTCCGAGCAAGCTTCGTTCGCCGATTGAGTTCCTGCTTTTGCCCCCGCCCGAGAGCGTACCCATGATGGATGCGCCTGCGCCGACATCCGAATTTTTCCCGACAGTAACGCCCGGCGTCACGCGCCCCTCGATCATTGACTCACCGAGGGTGCCCGCGTTGAAGTTAACGAAACCCTCATGCATCACGGTCGTACCGCTTGCCAGATGTGCTCCAAGCCTCACGCGATCCGCATCGGCAACCCGCACGCCCTCGGGCACGACGTAGTCGGTCATGCGAGGAAACTTATCTACTGACGACACTGTCAGGTGGTGGTATTCGGCCGCTAACCGATCCCGCAGATCTTCGATATTTCCGGGGAAAACAGGGCCTGCGGATGTCCATGCAATATTGGGCAACAGGCCAAAAATGCCATCGAGATTGACTTCATTCGGCTTAACGACCCTTTCAGATAGCAGGTGCAATCGGAGGTACGCATCCTCCGTCGAAATGGGCGGGATTTCGAGCGACTCGATCACCACAGTAACAACATCACCAGAAATAATCCCAACTTTCTCGGCGAGACAACTGCGCCTTTTTACGCCACCGGTAGCCGGAAACCAGACGTCAATAGTTTTGCCCGTATCAGTAGCTCGATACCTGTGACCGGTTCGCTCGATAGCCATCGAAGATTCCTCTTTCGAAATACGAAGATTGATCTGGAAAGACCGGTTGCGAAGGTGGCAGCATGCAACCGATAGCTCAAGGCATCATAGCTGAACCTTCCCTGGATACAGGCGCGAAGTCAGTTGCCTCGTCAGTTGGACGCTCTGCCCCATCACTTCACCGCAGCATTCCCTCCATCCGCAAAGAGCGCCGATCCGGTGACGAAGCTGGACATGGAACTGGCTAAAAAGAGTGCGGCAGATGCGATTTCTTCAGGTTGGGCAATGCGCTTCATGGCATGCAATCCAGCCGCCCAATCTTTTTGGCTCTGGTCGCCTGCCATTCCGGTATCTGCTCCTCCCGGAAGCAATGCGTTGGCCCTGATGCCTTGGGCGCCGTAATCGGCGGTGATGCCTTTCACCAATCCCATCAACCCGGCCTTCGAGGCGCCATAGGCAGCCATACCAGGCAAGCCCACGCTGGTGCCAACGAAGCTGGAAGTGAATACGATCGAGCCGCCATTACGTTCGAGCATTGCGGGGATCTGACTGCGAGCTCCTAGATAGGCCGCCGTGAGGTTGACCGTCAGGGTTTGCTGCCAGTCTTCCGGCGAGATGTCGGCCAGCGGTTTAATCGCGCCGACCGTTCCCGCGTTATTGATGGCAATGTCGAGACCGCCGAACTCGTGCATCGCCGCTGTCACACACTGTTCGTGGGTGTCGGCCTGACCAACATCGCCAGCGACCACATAAGCTCGCCCGCCTTTGCTGCGAATGTCGTCGGCAACCTGATCCAGTCTCGCCTGATCTCGCGCTGTCAGCACAACTGCGGCGCCTTGCGTCGCGAACATCAGCGCTATTGCCCGCCCGATGCCAGAAGATGCACCGGTAACGATGGCCACCTTTCCGTCTAGTAGAGACATTATTAAAACCTTCTTCCGTCGTTGAAGGCCGCATTCTGCTTATCCCCACTACACTTCGCGCTCCGTTTCTTGCGCTCAAATTCGACTGCGGTTCAGTAGGCGAGCGTTTGTGCCGGCATCGAGAAAGCCTGCGTGTCGGGACGCGTCAGAAACTGTGGAGCGACGATCATCGTCCCCTTGCCAAGCTCACCCGCCCGCTGGACGACTCGCTGGCCCGTCGCGAAGTAGGTGTCGGCATTTCGTAACGTGCCATGAATCACGACGAATACTCGTGTCACGTCGGGAGCGGGCGCGTCGATGGGATGGTCGGCATAGACCGGGAACTCGGCGCTCCCTTGCGGGGTAGTCACAAGCAGACGTTGCGTCGCAACGGCCTTGACCGGCGCATCGAGTCGCGCCTGCCCGGCCGCGTAGACGCTGTTCACGATCGCGCCCACGGCTAAAGTGGCCACGAGCAAAACGATCCGGGATTGCGCTTTAAAGGCGAGTAGCATAGTCATCTGCTCGTCGCTCCTTATTGGGTCGGTTAAGGAAAGCATGCGCCATTACACCACTCGAAAGCTCGTGCCGAGCATCGCGGCCAGCCTGATCGCGGTCGCCCACCGACGTCGCAACGTCTCTCAACACGGCTTTTGACCGTATTGAATGACTAACGTTGACCGGCTTGAATTGCCGCAGAATACCAGCCGAGGAAGCCGCTTCGTTCTCTCAACCACAACCCACTGAGGCTACCCATGGTTGATTGGTCCGCTGTCGTAACAGTCTTCTCTGTTTATATGGCTAGCGCTGTCATACCGGGGCCGAACTTCGTCGCCATCACGCACAAGGCGGTAACCGGCAAACGCTCCGATACGTTCGCGCTCGTCGCCGGAATCGTGATGGTGAATCTGTTCTGGGCGACGTGCGCGATGCTTGGCGTCGGCGCGGTGTTCGCCATCTTTCCGTGGCTCGCTGTCGGCGTCAGGATTGCAGGTGCGGCCTACCTGATCTGGTTTGGACTGCGGCTTGTGATGTCGGCACGGGCAACCCCTGCGGAAGCGGGGCACCCACCGAAGGCGCCTCGGTTTCGCGCTGCTTTCCTGCAAGGCATCGCGACAAATATCGCGAACCCGAAGTCCATCGCCTTTTATGCCGCGGTGTTTTCCTCGGCGGTGCCCGCCCACGTTTCCACGCAGACATTCTTCGCGATGCTGGCGACTGTCGGCACGGCCGCGACGTGCTGGTACGGCGCCGTCGCACTGGTGCTATCCCACGCGGCGATTGCGGCGGCGTATCGCCGCGCAAAGGCATGGATCGACCTCACGTGTGGAGGGCTCATGATCGCGCTGGGAATCCGGCAGGCACTTCGTTAGCCCGACGCCGGGTGAAGCCAGATGCCTCAATCACGCGCTAGAGCACCCGCGCCCACGCACTCCCGGGATAGAGCGCATCAAGGCAGCTTTTCAGCCACGCGCGTTCGTTAGCCGCCCACGATGCACCAGAGCAAACGAATATCGCGCAACCGTTGCGCCAGTTCGACTGGCGTCCACGCATCCCATGCTTCCTCATCAGGAATATCCGCTTGAGTGTTCATCGGATCGAGCGACCTCCTGCGCTTAGGAGCGCCGGTTTCTCTCACAAGACAATCGGTGCGCTCGGCCGGGTAGCCGCACTCCGGCGCAATCAAGCCGCCATATTCCGATACTGCCCTTTGAAATACAGCAACGGCTGCGTGAACGCCGCGTCCTGAAGGCTTAAGGCTTTCACTTCCCCAATCACAATCAGGTGATCGCCTGCCGAATGTTCCGCGTAAATCTCGCAATCGAGCCAGTGAAGGCTACCGGCAATGACCGGATTACCCAGCGGCGAAGCCTGCCATTCGACACCTCGCCATTTGTCCGTCCCCCGCCGGGCGAACTGGTCGGATATTTCGACCTGCGTCTCCGACAGGATATTGACTGCAAAGCGACCTGCCTGACGAATTTTGGGATAGCTGGCGGAGTGGGCCATCACGCTGAACGACACCAGCGGCGGGTTCGTCGACACGCTGTAAAACGACTGGCACGTGAAGCCCAGCGGCTCGTCGTGGACGTGAGAGGTAATGACCGTGATGCCAGACGCGTAGTGCCCGAGCGCTTCGCGAAAGCGCAATGGCTCGATTGCCGGACGGGAAAGTGACATAGTAGTGACGAAATACGAGGTACAACGCGACAGAAGCGAGCAAACCCGCCCACAGCATCAAACGACACTTGACGGGTCTGCCTGCACTTCCGACGTCCGCCCGAATTAGTTCGAGAGTTCCCGACGAACGATTTCCGCGCCTGCACTCAGCGCATTGAGCTTGCCGCGTGCCACGTCACGCGACAACGGCGCCATACCGCAGTTGGTGCACGGATAGAGCTTGTCGGCATCGACAAACTGAAGTGCCTTGCGCAGCGTCGCGGCAACTTCTTCCGGCGTTTCGATGGTATTGGACGCCACGTCGATCGATCCCACCATCACCTTCTTGCCTCGAATGAGTTCGATCAGATCGATCGGCACGCGAGAGTTGTGGCACTCCAGCGAGACGATATCGATATTGGATTTTTGCAGCTTGGGGAACGCTTCCTCATATTGCCGCCACTCCGACCCGAGCGTCTGCTTCCAGTCGGTATTGGCTTTGATGCCGTAGCCATAGCAGATATGCACGGCCGTTTCGCACTTGAGCCCTTCGATCGCACGCTCCAGCGTGGCGACGCCCCATTCGTTCACCTCGTCGAAGAAGACGTTGAACGCCGGCTCGTCGAATTGAATGATGTCGACGCCCGCCGCCTCCAGTTCTTTGGCTTCCTGATTGAGAATCTTGGCAAACTCCCAGGCCAGCTTTTCGCGGCTTTTGTAATGCGCGTCGTAAAGCGTATCGATCATCGTCATCGGGCCCGGCAGCGCCCACTTGATCGGCTGGTCGGTTTGTTGACGCAGGAACTTGGCGTCTTCGACAAACACCGGCTTCTTCCGTGCGACCGCACCGACGACCGTCGGCACGCTGGCGTCGTAGCGATCACGGATTCGAACCGTCTCACGATGCTCGAAATCCACGCCTTCGAGATGCTCGATAAACGTCGTGACAAAGTGTTGGCGCGTCTGCTCTCCGTCACTGACGATATCGATGCCCGCGTGCTGTTGCTCTTGCAGCGACAAACGCAAGGCGTCGCGCTTGCCGTCGGCGAGCTCATCCCCCTCCAGCTTCCAGGGTGACCAAAGCTTCTCCGGTTCTGCGAGCCAGGAAGGTTTGGGCAAACTACCGGCAGTTGAAGTGGGCAACAATTTCTTCATGATGGATGACCTTATGTTTTCGATAAATCAAAGCGCGTAGTTCGCGGACCACTGATCGAGCGTGAGCTGGTAAGGCTTGATGAATTGCTCTTCGACAAACTTGCCTTGCTCAATCGCCAACCGGCTGCGTTCTTCCCGGTCGTAAACAATGCGAGTCAACGAGAAATCCTGGTTCTTCAGACTCGGCTGATAGAACTCCCCCGCCGAGGAATTCGCGTTGTAAATCTCCGGGCGGTAGATCTTCTGGAAGGTATCCATCGTGCTGATGGTGCCGATGAGCTCAAGGTTGCTGTAATCCGCGAGCAGATCACCAGAGAAATAGAAGGCCAGCGGCGCAACGCTATTCGGCGGCATGAAGTAGCGCACCTTCAGTCCCATCTTCTTGAAGTACTCGTCGGTCAGCGAATACTCGTCCTGCTCGTATTCCACCCCGAGCGCGGGATGCACGTTTGCGGTCCGACGATACGTCCGGCTGCTCGACACACTCAGGCAGATGACGGGCGGCTTGTTGAAGCTGCGCTTGTAAGCGCTGGAATTGACGAAGGACTGGAAGAGCTTCCCATGCAGATCGCCGAAGTTTTCCGGCGTGCTGAACCCCGGCTGATGCTTGTTGTGCTCCAGCAGCAACACGCTGAAGTCATAGTCGCGCACGTAGGACGAGAAGTTGTTCCCCGCAATGCCTTCGATGTGTTCGCCAGTCTTCTTGTCGAGGATTTTCGTTTTCAGTATTTCGATCAGCGGCAGCGCGCTTTCACTGCGCTCACCCTCGATGCTCATCTCAACGGAAATGATTTCAAGCTCGACCGAATAACGGTCGCCCTTCGGGTTGTCCCAATGCGCCAGCGCATTGAAACGGTTGTCGATCATCCGGAAGGTGTTGCGCAGATTCTCCTGACGACTCTCGCCTCTGGCCAGGTTAGCGAAGTTGGTCGTGATTCGCGTGTTCTCCGAAGGACGATAGTCTTCGTCGAAGCGAATGCTCTTGATAGTAAATGTGAAATCCAGGGGGTTGCGCTCGATTGCGGTCGCCATGAGGAAGCTCCATGAAATACGCCCGCGTTCGTCGGACTAGGAGCTTCGAATTATCGTGGCCGACCGCAGACATGAAAATGGATAAGTTCTCATGTCCTTATGAATGGCACTCATGGAGCCTGCCGGGGCAAGGCGTCAGGTCTGGACAGGCCGCTTCGCCTGCTCGATGAACGCGCGCAGATAATCGATCTCCATATCCGCCTCGCGTGCCCCCAGAAAGATCTGCTTGGCAATGCCGTTCTTGCCTAGCCGGATGGGTACCAGATCCATCGCGTCCGCATATTCCAGCACCAGCCAGCGCGGTAACGCGGCCACGCCGCGTCCGCTCGCGACCATCTGAAGCATGATGTCGGTGGTCTCGATCGCCTTATGGCGTTTCGGTGTGATGCCCGCCGGCGTGAGGAACATGCTGTAGATATCCAGCCGGTCCACCGGCACCGGATAAGCCACCAGCACCTCGTTGGTCAGTTGCTTCGGCAGGATGTATTCCTCTTTGGCAAGCTTGTGGCTACCGGCCACGACCAGCACCTGCTCGTAGTCGAATACCGGTTCGAAGACGAGGCCGGGCTTGTCCAGCGGATCCGGCGTGACGAGCAGGTCGATCTCGTAGCCGAACAGCGCGCCGATACCGCCGAACTGGAATTTCTGTTTGACGTCCACGTCCACATCCGGCCATGCGGCCAGATACGGCGATACCACTTTCAACAGCCATTGGTAGCACGGGTGACACTCCATGCCGATGCGCAGCGCGCCTCGCTCGCCCTGAGCGAACTGTCGCAAACGTTCCTCGGCCAGACTCAGTTGCGGCAGCACCCGATTGGCTACCGCCAACAGATACTGCCCCGCTTGCGTCAAACGAAGGCTGCGGCCCTCGCGCAGCCAGATATCGGTGCCCAACTGCTGCTCCAGCTTCTTCATGCTGTGGCTTAACGCCGACTGCGTGACGTGCAACACCCCTGCGGCAGCGGTCAGCGACCCCTGCTTTTCCACCTCTTGCACGATGGACAAATGAATACGGTCAAGCATGATGAGTGAGAAAAATTCATGTTTTCGGAAGATATCGAGATTTTAGTTCATAAATCTCAACCTCGCCTTTCCCGCGCGACAGACGCCAGAATCGGTGCCTGTCCCCGCACAGTCCTGTCCATGAACGTGCACCCCGCTTCCATTTCAAACATCCATTTGGAATGAACATGGTAGAAACGCACGCGTGACATAAATTCAGTAGTGCGATATACACTTAGCACTAAGTAGTGCGACGTACTTTGTGTGACAAGTGGTATGCGGCAACGGCGGCTGCATCGCCTTGTGCCCGCTAGGTCCTTCCGACGTTTTGCGAGAAACCGACGATGAATAAACCAGCTGCGCGCATTACCCTCCTGATGGCAAGCTTGTTGCTTGTCCCGCCGATGCCTGCGCAGGCGGCCGTTTACAGTAACGGCACCGGCACCACGACATTCACCGTCACGCTGATCATCACGGCAGGTTGCACGGTCACCGCCACGCCGATGAACTTCGGGTCGGCATCGACCCTGGCGACCGCGCTGACCGCCACGTCGACCGTCTCGGTCACCTGCACGAACACCACGCCTTACAACGTTGGGTTGAGCGCCGGTTCGGCGTCCGGCTCGACCGTTGCGGCGCGCGTGCTGGCAGGCGCCGCCAGCGGCAACACGGCAACGATCGGGTACGGGCTCTACACGGACTCGAATCACTCCACGGTCTGGGGCACGACGCAGGGCACCAATACGCAAGCGGGAACCGGTAACGGTACGGCGCAGCCGTTCACCGTCTACGGACAGGTCCCGACTTCGGCTGGCGCGATCCCGCAGCCGGACACGTATTCCTCGGTGATCACCGCGACCGTCTACTTCTAGCGGGGCGCGGCCTATGAGAGGTTTCCGCCAGCGGGCGGAGCGCTGCGTCGCGCGCGGCGCAGGTGCGTGTCTCGTCACCGTCGTCTGTGTCTCGGCCAGCGCCGCCACCCTGCAGATTTCCCCGGTCAACGTAGAGTTCGCGGCCAAGCAGAATGCTGCCGGGTTGACACTGAGCAACCCCGGCGACATGCCGGTCTACGGTCAGATCCGGATCTATACGTGGACGCAGGAGGACGGCGAGGACAAGCTCACCCCCACCGACGCGCTCGCCGCCAGCCCGCCCATCCTGCGCATCGACGGGGGCGGCTCGCAGATCGTTCGGTTGGTGCGCATGACGAATGCGCCCCCAGCCGTCGAACAAAGCTACCGCATGCTCGTCGACGAACTGCCCGAACCGGGTCAACCGGCCCAGAGCGGCATCTCGATTCGCATGCGCTATTCGATCCCCGTCTTTGTGGTTCCCGCGACAGCAACCCAGAAGCCTGACCTGCACTTCACGTTCCGGCGCATCGGTGGCGAATGGCAGCTCGAAGCCGAGAACCGGGGCGGCAGCCGCGCGCAGATCGGTGCGACCCGTTTCATCGATGCGGCGGGAAAAACCGTGCCTGTGACCAACGGTCTGCTCGGTTACGCACTGGCCGGTCAGCGGCGTCTGTTCAAAGTCACCTGGCCGGCGGGCAAGCCGCCCGCGTCGCCGCTCGCGATAGACGCCGCGATCAACACGGTTCCCACGCGCTTCGTCGTCGATATCGATGGCGGGCCGTGAGCGCGGGCGTCCCGGTGCGTACGCTCTCACCGTCGCTCCCGCGTCCGTGTCGATATCGGCACGGGATGTTGCGTCACGCACGTTTTCACGCGCATCGGCAAGCGGCTCGCGTCACACGCCGCGTCGCAAGTCATGGATCATCCGCTGGGCCGCGAGCCTGCTGGTCGGCACACTGGTGCCGCTCGCGCATCCCGACGCGGCGGAAGTCACCCCCAGCGATTACTACCTCGACGTGTCGGTCAACGGTGCCGCGACCGGCGCCATCGCCCACTTCTTCATGCGCGACGGACGCTTCAGTGCAAGCGCCGACGACTTGCAGGCGCTGGGCATCGACGTCGGAAAGCTCAAGATGTCCGGCGAGACGCAAGTCCCGCTCGACACCATCGGCGGCGTGCAGTATCGCTACGACGCTGCGCGTCAGAGCATCGACATCGCGGTGCCCGACACGTTGCGCGTGCCGTTTCAGATCGGGCGCGTCGTGCCACGCGCGGCAAACGCCATGACGTCGCGCGGCTTCCTGCTGAACTACGACGCGCTGGTCGAACACGACCGCACGACGCGCGCGTCGAGCTGGACAGAACTGCGGTACTTCCATCCCGGTGGCGTCTTCAGTCAGACGGGGGTCTTCGACACCTGGTCGCAGAGCCCGGCCTATCTGCGCTATGACACGTCGTGGCGGCACGACAATCCTGCCGAGATGACGACCCTGCAACTGGGCGACACGATCTCCGGCTCGCTCGCGTGGTCGCGCTCGATCCGCATGGCGGGCGTGCAATGGCGCAAGAACTTCGCCTTGCGCCCCGATCTCGTCACGTTCCCGGTCCCGGCGCTGGGCGGATCGGCCGCCGTACCGTCTTCCGTCGATGTCTATCTCGACGGCATTCGACGCTTCGGCGGCAACGTGCCCGCCGGTCCTTTCGTGATACGCGAAACGCCGGGGCTCATCGGCAACCTTCAGGCGAGCGTCGTCACGCGCGACGCGCTCGGGCGCGAGAGCGTCATCAACGTGCCGCTCTACATCGATACCCGCATGCTCTCGGCGGGCTTGTCGAGCTACTCGTTCGAAGCGGGCATGCCCCGCACCGACTACGGCTTCCGCTCATGGGGCTACGACCGGCGCTTTGCCGCGTCGGGCGTGTACCGCTACGGCATCTCGGATCGGTTGACGACCGAATACCACGCGGAAGGGTCATCCGGCGTGTTCAATGCCGGGGCCGGTGCGCTCGTATCGCTGTCCGGCTACGGCGTGCTGAGCGGATCACTGTCCGGTTCGACCGGCCGCGCCAGCGGCGCGCAGATCGGTATCGGTTATCAGTATCTGTCGCGCAACTTTTCGTTCGATTCGTTGTTTCAGCGCACCGTCGGCGACTTCCGCGATCTCGCCACGCTCAGTGGCTCCGGTGTGCCGACGACCATGGACCGTGTCACGATATCCACGCCGTTCTGGGAGAACCGCACGCTCTCGCTGAGCTACATCGGCATGCGCGGTCCCGACTTCCCGTCGTCGCGCGTGATTTCTGCGAACGTCTCGTGGCCGGTGCGTGCAGCGGGTTCGCTCAATGTGGGAGCGTTCAAGGACATGGCGAATTCGCGCAGCTACGGCGTGTTCGCCATGTTCAGCTTCACGCTGGGGCCGAACACCGTGGCGTCGGTATCGCTCGCTCGTCAGCAAGGCTCGACGCAGGCGCTCGCCGGTGTCACACGCACCCCCGACTACGGCGGCGGGTGGGGATGGAACATGCTCGGCGGTGTGAACGACGGCGTACGTATCGGTCAGGCGCAGGCCCAGTATCTGGGCCGCTACGGGCAAGCGTCCGCGCAGGCGCAGACGTGGGATGGGCAAACGCGTGTGGGCGTAGGCCTTACCGGCGCGCTCGTGGCGATGGATGGCGGCGTCTACCCGGCGCGTCGCATCTTCGACAGCTTCGCACTGGTCAAGACGGACGCTGACGCCAACGTCCCCGTCCTGCGCGAACAGTTGCCGATCGGACGCACCAGCGACGGCGGTGCCCTCGTCATTCCCGACCTCAACGGCTATCAGGCCAATCGTCTCACCGTCGACGCGACGGACCTGCCGGCAGACATGCGCATCATGCCGGCGGCACGCACCGTGGTTCCAGAATCGGGGGCCGGGGTGCTGGTCTCGTTCCCCGTGCACCGCTATCGCGCCGCGCTCATCACGTTGGTGACGTCGGACGGCACACCGTTGCAACTCGGGGCGCGCGTGACGCACACCGAGAGCGGCGCGCAATCGGTCGTCGGGTACGACGGCCAGACGTTCATCGACGGCTTACTACCGGAGAACTCGCTCGTGGTCACGCAGGACAACGGCACATGCCGCACGACGTTCGCCTACGATCCGGCCACTCAGGGCGCGATGGCCCGTATCGGGCCGCTGCTCTGCACGCCGCAGGCGCCACCGGCTTCACCTGAGCGTGCGCGAATGCCGGGGCGAGCCCGATGAAGCGCCTGCTCCTGCTCTCGCTCCTGTGCCTGACGACGTGGTTCGTCGCGCCCTCGGCCCAGGCCCAGACCTGCTCGCTGGGCGCACCGAGCGTCGCATTCCCTTCGTTCAGTCCGATCGCCGGCACCGCCGTGACGACGACGGGAACCGTGCAGGTCACCTGCACGTGGCCGACGCTCAATCTGGTGCCGAACGTGAAAATCTGCCTGGGCTTCTCGGCAACGTCCCCACGCGTGCTCTCCAACAGCACGAACACCATTGCCTACGATCTGTATGTCGACAGCGGGCACGCAACGCCCTGGAGCACTACACCCGCCAGTGCGCTGACGACGACCTTCAGCAACTCGATCCTCGGTTACACCGGCAGCACCAACATCAGCATTTACGCGAGAATCACGGCCAATCAGACGACCGTGCCGACGACCAACAACAGCAGCACCGTCTACTCGACGACCTATCCCGCGAGCAGCGTCACACTGTCCTATCAGTTCTACACGCTGTTCCCACCGGCTTGCGGCGCCGGGGGATTCACGACCGGCACGACCAGCCCGTTCACGGTCAACGTGACCGTCACGAACAACTGCACGATCAATGCGACGGGTCTCACGTTCCCGCAATCGTCCACCCTGCGCAACACCTTGACCGCACAAGGCTCGCTTGCCGTACAGTGCACGAACAATGACGCTTACCGGATTCTGTTCAACGGCGGCGTGAGCGGGCAAGTCGGCGCGCGCACGCTCAAGGGTCAGACGCTCGGCGCCACCATACCGTATCAACTCTATACGGACTCGAACTACGCCACCGCATGGGGCGACGGCACGGGCGGCACCTCACCCTACCTCGGCACCGGCACAGGGGCGACGACGACCATCCCCATCTACGGGCGCATCCTGGCTCAACCCTCGACACCTGCACCGGACACCTATCAGGACTCGATCACGGCGACGATTCAGTTTTAGCCGCGTCCTGATGACGAGTCCAACGTATCGCAAAAGAACATCGAATACGTCACGCGTCCTACCCCCGGACCCGCAGCAACGCGACGAAACATCCGCCCCCGACCAGCGCCGTCACCACGCCGATCGGCAGATCCTCGGGGGCGATCAGCGTGCGGGCCAGCACATCGCCCCAGATCAACAGCACCGCGCCGAGCAATGCCGAGACCGGCAACAACCGTCCGTGCTCGGCACCGACGACGGGACGGCACGCGTGCGGCGTGACCAGCCCGACGAACCCGATCGCGCCGCTCACGGCCACCATCACCCCGGTGACGAGCGCACCGATCAGAAACACTTCCGCACGCACACGCGGCACATTCACGCCGAGTGTCACCGCCGCGAGATCGCCGGTCATCAGCGCATTCAGCTCGCGACGGCGCCCCATCAGCACGACACCGCCCATCAGCACGATCGCAGCCGGAATCGCCAGCATGTCCCAGCGCGCCAGCCCCAATCCGCCTAACGTCCAGAACAACACGGAAGACGCTGCACGCTGGTCGCCGAGATAGAGCAACAGATTGGCCCCTGCAAGCATCACGAACGATACGGCGATGCCCGAGAGCAACAACCGGTCCCGTTCCAACCGCCCCTGACGGTGGGCCAGCGCGATCACCGCGAGCGTTGCAAACGCCGCGCCGGCGAACGCCAGCAGCGACAGCGTGAATGGCCCGAAGATCGCGCCGAGAAAGAGCGTCGCAAATACCGCGCCGAAGGTCGCTCCGGCGCTCACGCCGAGCAGATGGGGATCCGCCAGCCGGTTGGCCGTCACGGCCTGCAACGCAACGCCGACCATCGCCAGCGCCGCCCCCACGATGCCCGCGAGCAACACGCGCGGCAGGCGGATCAACCACACCACGGCGTCCTGCGACGCCGTCCACCCTTGCGCGGCGGCATCCACGCCCTGCGTCCCGCTCGTCAGATGCGCCAATACGATGCGCATCGTCAGCGAAGACGCGATGGCCGTCGGCCCGATGCCGGACGCCAGCACGATGGAGACCACCAGCGCGAGCGTCAGTACGGCAATCGCAATACGTCCGATGTGAGCCCCGCGTACGACGTGTGCCAAGCCGGCGTCCGCGCGCGTCATTTCGCGAAAGCTGCCGGATGCAGACCGCGCGCAATCGTCTCGACTGCCTGCACGTTATGAATGCCGGGCGTCGCTTCGTCGTAGGGCACCACGATGAAGCGGCGCGCACGAATCGCATCGACCTGACGCAACGCCGGTTGATTCAGCAGAAAAGCAATCTTCTGTGCCGCCGTGACCGCACCGTAATCGACGATCACGATGGCCTGCGGGTTGCGCGCCACCACGGTCTCCCAGCTCACGCGTGTCCAGCTTTGCGTGACGTCGTCCATCACGTTACGACCGCCGGCAGCCTCGATGAGCGCCGTGGGCATGGCGAGACGTCCCGCCGTGAAGGGGCTGTCCTCGCCGCTGTCGTAGACGAACGTCCGCACAGGCGGCGACTTGCCGTCGAGGCGACGCTTCACCGCCGCCAACTGCGTCGTCATCTGCGTGATGACCGTGTTCGCCGCAGGCTCCACGTCGAAGATCCGCCCGAGGTTGCGCAAATCGTTGTAGACGTCGTCGAACGACGCTGCACCACGCGGCATCACATGCCCGCACGACTCGCTCAGTTCATACGTGCGGATGCCCAACGGCGCGAGCAACGCGGGCGTGACCGGCCCGCCCACATGCATGCCGTAGTTCCACCCGGCGAAGTAGAAGTCGGCACCGGCCTGCACCAACACTTCAATCGACGGATAGCGCTGCGCGAGTTCGGGCAGTCCGGTCAGTTGTGCACGCAGCGCGGCATTGGCGGTTTTCCATCCGCTAATTCCTGTGAAGCCGACCATGCGCGGTTTGAGACCGAGCGCGATCATCATTTCGGTCAGGTTGACGTCGTTGCTGACCGCGTGTGTCGGCGCACGCTCGAAGGTCACGGCGCGGTTGCAACTCTGCACAGTGACCGGATAGTGCGGCGCGGCCGCGACGGTGTTGGACAGCACGGAACCTGGCGCAAGAGCCAACGCCATCGAGCCAGTCAGGACAAAGCGCTTCACAGTTGGGGACATAGCGGATGAACGAGTGTGATACGTGGACGGTGTGTGACGGGATGCCGGTCGACCAGCGCTTCGACCTGGAACACGCGCGCGAGCAGATCGACGGTGAGTACGTCGTCCGGCGCGCCGTGCGCGACGATCTCGCCACCGGCCAGCACGTAGAGCCGGTCGCAATAGGCGGCCGCGAGATTGAGGTCGTGAATCGTGGCGAGCGTCGTGACGTTCAGCGAGCGAATGCGTCGCATCAGTTCGACCTGATGATGCAGATCGAGAAAGCTGGTCGGCTCGTCGAGCATCAGGACGTCCGGCTCTTGCGCTAGAGCGCGTGCGAGCAGCACACGCTGCTTCTCGCCGCCTGACAACGTGGCGAATGCCCGCTCACGCGCGGCCGTCATGTCGACATCGCGCAACGCACGCGCGACGAGCGCGGCGTCGTCGGGCGTATCGGCATCGAGCAGACGTTTGTGAGGCGTGCGCCCCATCCAGACGACCTGCTCGACACTCAGCCCGAAATCGTCCGGCAACTCCTGCAACAACACGGCGATGTGCTGCGCAGACCAGCGTGGCGACACGTGCCACACGTTCGTACCGTCGAGCGTCACCGCGCCGGTTTGCGGCTTCGCATAGCGGAATGCGCAGCGCAGCAGACTCGACTTTCCGCTGCCGTTCGGCCCGATCAGCCCGACGAACTCGCCGCGTGCGACATCGAGCGTGATCGACTGAAGCAGCGGTGCGGCGCCGGGGCGCAACAGGTCCGCCGGCGACCAGCTCAGTTGTGCGATGTGAAGTTCGCCGGGCATCGTCGAACGCCCTCAGAACTTCATCGTCGCGACAAGCTGCGCCGAGCGAGACGGGCCGAGCAGCCACTCGACCGGCGACTCGGACGTCACCGCATACGCCCGGTTCGCCAGATTGCGCAGATAGAGCGCGACGTTCACGCGCTTGGTCGCCTGCCAGGATGCTGTTGCATCAAGGACCGTGTAAGACGGCATCGGTGCGGTATTGGCGTTGTCGCTGTAGCGGCGTCCGACGTATCGCAGGCCGGTGCCCACCACCACGTCGTGCATCGGCGAATACGTCAGCCAGAGATTCGCCGTTTGCTGCGGCACGTTGTTCGGCACGTTGCCATTGCGCGACACCGCCGCCCCGCCGACGCTCTCGTCGAACTGATCGAAACGCGCACGCAACAGCGAGGCATTCGCCTCAACCGAGAAACCATAGCCAAGCTTCAACGCCCCGGACAATTCGATACCGCGCGACGACTGCTGACCGACTTGCTGCGTCAGCGTCGGATTCACTGGATCGGTCGTCAGCAGGTTCTTCTTCACGATCTGATAGACGGCCAGCGTCCAGAAGCCGCGCCCGTCCGGCAGTTCCTGCTTGACGCCGGCCTCCCACTGCTGCCCGGTCGCCAGGTCGAACTTCGTCTGCGATTGCGACAGCGTCACGAGCGAGCCGATGCTGTCGGCACCGCGCGTGTACTGACCGTAGACCGACGCCGACGGACTGAGCTGATACACGAGTCCGAGACGCCAGCCGACGTTCGAGAACGTCTTGCCGAACTCGGTGCCGGTGGCGAGTTGACGACGCGAGTAGTCGAGGTAGTCGTAACGCATGCCGCCTACGGCCGACAGGCGCGACGTGATGTCGAAACGATCTTCCGCGAACAGGGCGACCTGACGCGTGAGCGTGCGGAACTCGGCCACGGTCGGATCGGGACTCGCGAACACGCCCGGATCGAAGCCGTCGGCGCTCACCACCGACGAGCCGCCGAACGGCGTATTGCTGTCGCGCTGGAAGGAGATCTGATTCGCCTCGACACCCACCACAAAACGGTTCGCATGACCCGCGATGCTGCGGTCGACGGTGGCGTCCAGCCGGTTGCCGACCTGATGCTCGTGCTGGAGGATCTCGATGTAATCGCTGCGCGTGACCAGCCGCGTCGACGGATCCATCTCGTACGCTTCGCTGTTGCGCCAGTGCCGGTTGGTGTTCAGGTAGTACAACTGGTCACGCAGCGTGATGCCGTCCGCCACGCGATACACGCCGGTGAGTCGCGTCGACTGATCGAAATAGGCGATCAGCGCGTTACCGACGTTGAAGTTCTTGTAGCGCAGCGTCGAGTCGATGGTGCCGTTATTCAGCGGAACGCCGAAGTACGTCGCCGGCATCTGACGGCCGTAATCGTAGTCGAGCGTGAACGACAGCTTCGGGGAGACGTCGAGCTTCACCGCGCCGCCGAACGACGTCGTGTGCGATTTGCCCCGGTCGACCCAGCCGTTGCTGCGGTTGTCGCTCACGTAGAAGCGATACGACAGCATCGGGCCGAGTGCGCCGGTCGTGTCGAGCGCGAAGCGCTTCTGAGCGTCGGTGCCGAAGCCCACCTGAATCGTGGTCGCGTACTCGCGTTGCGGGCGCTTCGGCACCACGTTCACCACACCGCCGATCGCGCCTTCGCCGTAGAGCACCGACGCCGGTCCGCGCAGCACGTCGATGCGCTCCACCTGCCACGTGTCGAACGGGAACGTCATGGTGCCGGCACCGGGATACAGACGGGTGCCGTCGTAGAGCGTCATCACCGACTCCTGACCGGAGAAGCCGCGCACCGCGAGCGCCGTGCCGCCGTTGCCGGGCGCCGCATTGCTGGTGAAACCGGTGGCGCGCGTGACCGCATCGGTAACGGTCTGGTCACCGCGCGCTTCGATCTGTGCGGCCGTGATCGTCTCGACGCTCGCCGGCGTGTCGAGGCTCGACAGATTCAGGCGCGAGCCGGTCGATGTCGGCGTGGAGAGCGGTGCGTCGTCGCGCGCATGCTGCGCGTTGATCGTGACGAGTGGCAGGTTGGCATCCTCGGCGGCAACCGCCGGAACACAAGCGCCACCGAGCAGCGAGAAGGCGATGAATGCGGTTTGCTTGAGCGCGAGCGCGCCCGCCGCCGGGGCCCTGACGTAGGCCGTCGAACGAGATTGAGGCATGGTACTTCAGCGTCTCCTGGGGTTTCGCGCCCCAAAAACATGGTCGATGAACCCGACGGCCAGGTCTGACTTCCCGTCGCGATGACGAGTCACAGTGGCGCGACCGCGCTGGATTCTCACCAGCTTCCGGCCGTCGGTAGCGACGCATTCTACGTGGTGCTGAAGATTTTCGGAATGATTTGGACGCAAGGCGTCATGAAGTCAGCGTCCGCAGTTCGCCCCTCGCCACGCCCCACGCGGTGCGCACGAACAGCGCGGCAATCACCAGCGTCGCCAGACCGAGCAGCGCGATCGCCACCGTGTCCGTTACCGGATGCTGCGCAAACCCGGCGTACTTCACCGCCGTGGCGGCCGACGCCGCGAGCGGGAAGCTCACCGACCACCACGACACACGGAACGGGCAGCAATGGGCGAGACCGCGCAGGCGCACCAGCAACACTGCCAGCACGAACAGCATGATCATGTAGAGCGCCTGCGCGAAGCCATCGATGCTGCCCACAGTGGCCGCGGAGGTGGCGGTATAAGCCGAGAAGCCCACGGAGAACGGTGCGACCAGAATGAGCAGCGACGGCTGCAACGACACCGGGAACGGTTCGGCGAACATGAGTCGCGACACGATCATCGTGAACAGCGGCACAGCAAAGAACAGGCCGACCGCCGTGCCGAACACCATCAGGCCGTGCATCTCGTGCGAGAGGCCGAGAGCAGGCACCGCCAGCGGCACATCGAGCAACCCGACCACCGGGACGATCCACGCGGGCGTTGCATGCTCAGGCTGCTGACGCACGCTGATCCAGCGCATCACCATCCACCACGCGAGCACCACCATCCCGGTCGCACCCGCGTACCACAGACCGCGCGCCAGTCCCGGATGACTGTCGGCGAGCAACAGCGGGGTGAGCAAAAGGCTGATCAGCGGCGTGCCGAACATGTTGCCGGCAATCGGATGCGAGAACTCGGCGCGCACCCGGTCGAAGTGCAGCACGGCCTTGGCCAGATAGGCGACGACGAGTGCGGCGAACAACGCGAGCGCCACCGCACCGATCGCTTCGCCGACCCACGATGCGGCGCCGAACTGGGCATGGGCCAGCCGCCACGCCACGGACAAGCCGGTCAGCCCCATCACGGAGCCGAAGAACGCGACCGGTAACTGACTGAGTGTGGTGGGCGTCGCGGCGATTGGCACCTGCGCATGCGTTGTCATGAGGTTTTCTCCTGTCGGAGGCCCCGGCACGTCGACGCTCGTGAGCGTCGCCGCCGGTGACCTCGGCAATCACGGTTTGGGTGAGGCGAGTATGCGCCGGACATCGATACGAATAGAATCATTGAATCTCAATTTTTAGCGCATTCGTCTCATGGACACGCTGACGCGACTGATTCAGATGGCCGACCCGCAAGCCGGGCTGGATTTGCGCTGCCGCTTGTCGGGCGCCTACGAAATTCCGCATGACGCCGCCCCCGACGGCATCTCGCCGTTTCACCTCGTGCTCGCGGGCGCGTGTCGCATCGACATCGGAAGCCGGCACCTGATCGCGCGCACCGGGGACTTCATCCTGTTCCCGCGTGGCGGCGCCCATGTCATTCGCGACGAAAGTGCGGCCGGCTCGCCCGTCCGTACCCGGCTGGCGCATGGCGACCTGCTGCCCGAGCGGCTCGCAGGCGACGAGACGAACCGCCCCGTGGGGGCAGACATTCTGTGCGGACACTTCGTGCGCGCGTCCGGTCCCGGCAACCTGCTGTTCGACGCGCTCCCCGACCCCGTGCATGTCTCGCTCACGGGCGATCCGTCGGACGCGCTGCAAGGCATTGTCGAGTTGATGCGTGTCGAGGCGGCTGACCGGCGTCCGGGGGCGCTCGCCATCGTCACATCGCTGAGTCAGACGCTGTTCGCGATGGCGCTGCGACGCTGTTGCGAGCGACCCGCAGGCGAAGCCGGCATTCTGGCGTTGCTCTCAGATGCGAGGCTGCACGCATCGGCGCAGGCGGTATTCAACGACCCCGGGGAGCCGTGGACGATCGATACGCTCGGCCAACGCGCCGCGATGTCGCGCGCCACCTTCGCGCGCCGTTTCCACGAACGCTCGGGCATGACGGTATTCGAATTCCTCACGCGGGTGCGCATGGCCGTGGCGTGCGATCTTCTGCTGCGCACGCGGCGTAATGCGGGCGATATCGCCATGTCCGTGGGATACCAGTCGGAAGCGGCCTTCGGCAAAGCGTTTCGCCAGCACATCGGTGAATTGCCGGGACAGTTTCGCCGTCGCCAGAGCCGCGTATGATGTCGGCCTCCCCCCACCATCGTCAAACGACCATGCAACCTTCAGTGCAATTGCGCAACGCGCGCCCGTCCGACGTCGACCGCTGTTACGAAATCGAAATCAGCGCCTACGAAGGCGACGAAGCCGCCACGCGCGAGAAGATCGCCACGCGGATCGCACAGTACCCCGAAGGGTTTCTCGTCATGACGCGCGACGACAACATCATCGGGTTCATCAATTCCGGGTGCGCCTACGACGTCGTGATGTCCGACGAAGCCTTCAAGGAATTGATCGGCCATGACGCCGCCGCGCCGAACGTCGTCATCATGTCCGTCGTGCTCGCCCCTGAAGAGCAGGGTCGCGGCTATGCCCGCACGCTCATGGAAGCCTTCATCGCCCGCATGCGCGCCGCCGGGAAAGCAACGATCCATCTGATGTGCAAGGAACGTCACATCCCGCTCTACGAACGGCTCGGTTACCACTACGTCAAGCCGTCGCCCTCGGATCACGGCGGCATGGCGTGGCATGAGATGGTGATGAAACTCTGACGAAAATCCGCATAAATTAGCGTTTTGATGCGAACTATCGACGCACGCAAGCAGAAAGTAGCCTGATAAAGCAGTCCCGCAGTACAATCCACCCCACTCTGCAATACCCCCCGGCCGGTTCTGCGTCAGCGAACCGGGCGCACCTTCCTGCGGGCCCCACAACCAGAAGTCGACGGGCCGTTTCCGGAAGACAGGCGCGGCGTCGTCATGCGCGACAGCCGCCGCCGCGACGGCCGCACGGGGGCTTCGCTTCGCTCACAAGGCTCTGAAGGAACAAGACATTGGCAACATCGGAACATGACCCGCTCCGCGAGGGCGTCGAGGCGCAGGCATCTGCACCGTCGGAACTGCGCCGCTCCCTCTCTGCCCGCCACCTGACGATGATCGCCGTGGGCGGCTCCATCGGCACCGGCCTGTTCGTGGCGTCCGGCGCCACCATCGCGCAGGCGGGCCCGGGCGGTGCGCTGCTGGGCTATGTGCTGATCGGCCTGATGGTCTACTTCCTGATGACCAGTCTGGGCGAGCTGGCCGCCGCCATGCCGGTGTCCGGATCGTTCTCGACGTACGGCGCCCGTTATGTGGATGAAGGGTTCGGTTTCGCGCTGGGCTGGAACTACTGGTACAACTGGGCCGTCACCGTGGCGGTCGACCTCGTGGCCGCGCAACTGGTCATGGCGTACTGGTTCCCCGACGTGCCCGGCGTCTACTGGAGCGCGCTCTTCCTTGCCATCACCTTCTGCCTCAACGCGCTCTCCGCGCGCGGCTTCGGTGAAGCGGAATTCTGGTTCGCGCTGATCAAGGTGATCGCCGTCCTGGCGTTCGTGGTCATGGGCGTGATGATGCTGCTCGGCATCATTCGTGGCGGTGAGAGTGGCGGCGTGGCCAACTGGACGATCGGCAATGCCCCCTTCGCCGGCGGCTTCGCGGCGCTGATCGGCGTGGCGATGGTCGTGGGCTTTTCGTTTCAGGGCACCGAACTCATCGGCATCGCCGCCGGTGAATCCAAAGATCCGGCACGCAATCTGCCGCGCGCCGTGCGTCAGGTCTTCTGGCGCATTCTGCTGTTCTACGTGGCCGCCATTCTCGTCATCGGCCTGCTGATTCCGTACACCGATCCCCATCTGCTGCGTAACGACGTCACCGACATCAGCGTGAGCCCGTTCGCGTTGATCTTTGAGCGTGCCGGACTGCTCGGCGCGGCTTCGGTCATGAACGCCGTCGTGCTGACGTCGGTGCTCTCGGCAGGCAACTCGGGAATGTATGCCGCCACGCGCATGCTCTACAGCCTGGCGCGCGACGGCAAGGCGCCTCGCGTCTTCGGTCGCATCTCGCGCAACGGCGTGCCGATGTGGGCGCTGTTTGCCACGGCCGCCGTCGCGGCACTGTGCTTCTTTACGTTCGTGTTCAGCCCGAATGCCGTCTACATCTGGTTGCTCAACACGTCCGGCATGACGGGCTTCATCGCGTGGCTCGGCATTGCGATCAGCCATTACCGCTTCCGTCGCGGCTACGTCAAACAGGGTCGCGACCTCGCCAATCTGCCGTACGTCTCACCGTTCTTCCCGTTCGGCCCGATCTTCGCCTTCGTCCTGTGTCTGATCATTACGCTCGGTCAGAACTATCAGGCGTTTCTTCAGGACCGGATCGACTGGGGCGGCGTGGTGGCGACGTACATCGGCATTCCGCTGTTCCTGCTGATCTGGGCAGGCTACCGGCTCGTGCGCGGGTCGCACTTCGTGAAGTACCGCGACATGCGCTTCCCGCAAGGCCGGACGCCTGCGCAGGCAGACGCCCTGACGGATGCCGCGGCGGGTCACGAGACTAGTAACGCGCTTCGTTGAGATCGGCGATCAGCGTCGGGCCGCTCGGGCGCCAGCCCAGACGCGCCTGAGTGAGCGCGCTCGACGCCCACATATCCAGTCCGACGAAGATCCCCATCCATCCGAAATGCGCCGGGGCTTGCTCCGGCGTCAACGAGACGGCCGGCAAGTTCAGACCGCGCCCCAGCGCCTCGGCGATCTCGCGACTGCTGATCCCCTCCTCCCCGACCGCGTGATAGCGCGCGCCCCGCACGCCGGCTTCCAGCGCCAGCCGGTAACACCGCGCCACGTCCGACAGATGGCCCGCCGGCCAGCGGTTCTCGCCGTCTCCGACATAGGCCACGACGCCCTTCTCCCGCGCAATCGCGATGAGCGGTGTGATGAGCCCCTGGCGGAGCGGATTGTGGACCTGCGGCAGTCGCATCACCGACACGTTCACCCCGGCGTCCAGCAGCGCGTTGCCTGCCAGTTCCGACGCGATGCGCGGATTGGGATGCGCGGTGTTGAAGACATCCTCGCTCGCGGGTGCGCCGTGTTGCGAGCCCATGCCGGTGCCCGACGTGATGATCAGCGGCCGGTCTGAACCGGCGAGCGCGGCGCCGAGGGCCGCGATGGCGCGGGTGTCCTTGGCGCAGTTCTCGACGAACTTCGAGAAGTCATGATCGAACGCTGCGTGGATGACGCCATCCGCTTTGGCCGCGCCACTGCGCAAGGTCTCCGGGTCTTCGAGCGTGCCGTGATGCACCTCGGCACCGGCATCGCGCAACGCCTGAGCGCCGGCGTCGGATCGGGTCATGCCAATCACTTCATGCCCGGCGTTGATGAGTTCGGGGACCAGCGCCGAGCCAATGAAGCCCGTCGCCCCCGTGAGAAAGATACGCATGGTGAATTCTCCGTCGTGTTCGCGGCGCGATGCCGCGCCATGACGATCACTATCGGTCCATTCGTTATCCCGTTAAAGTAGTGACCTCATCATAGTAAAGCGACTAACAGGATTCCCATGTCAGTCAACACGGCCAAATCGCTCGGCGACTTTCTGAGAAGCCGACGCACGCGTCTGGACCCTGCGAGTTTCGGCTTTTCCGGACGCCGGCGAACCCCGGGGTTGCGACGCGAGGAAGTCGCCCAGCGCGCACACATCAGCCCGACCTGGTACACGTGGCTGGAGCAGGGGCGCGGCGGCGCCCCGTCGGCCGATGTCCTTGAGCGCGTCGCCGGCGCGTTGATGCTGACCGATGCGGAACGCGAGCATCTTTTCATGCTCGGTCTGGGACGTCCGCCCGAGGTGCGCTACCGGGCGGTCGAGAGCGTCAATCCCCGGCTCCAGCGGCTGATCGACCTGCTCGATGCCAGCCCGGCCATCATCCGCACGGCCACGTGGGATATCGTCGCCTGGAATCGTGCCGCGCAGGTGGTGCTCACGGACTACAGCAAGTTGCCGCCGGGCGAGCGAAACATCCTGTACTTCCTGTTTCGGGATCCGGGCGCGCGGGCGCGGCAGCATGACTGGGAGAGCATCGCGCGGTTTGTCGTCGGCGGATTCCGGGCGGACGTGGCACGCGCGGGTCTGTCGTCGGAAGTGAGCGAACTCGTCGACGAGCTTTGCCGCATCAGTCCCGAGTTCGACGCGCTATGGCGAGATAACGAGGTGCTTGGACACAACGATGGCGATGGCCTCAAACGGCTGCTGCATCCCGAACTGGGGCCGATCGCGCTCGAGTACTCGGCGTTTTCCGTGGACGGCCGCCCGGACCTGAGCATGATCGTCTACAACCCGCTCGACGAAGTCGTCGCCGAGCGAATTCGGGCGCTCGCCGCGAAAGCGTCAGCATAAGCGCGCCCGCGCACATGAGCGAACACGTGAGCGAGCGCGAACCTCGCAGAAACACAAAGCGGCCCTGAAGGGCCGCCTTGCTTTGATGGCTGGCGGACGCGATGCGCGCCCGGCAATGCCTTACAACACCTGATCGAGCGCCTTGGCGAATCGCTCCACCGCGCCGTCGACCTCGTTGAGCTTGTCCAGCCCGAACAGACCGATGCGGAACGTCTTGAAGTCCTCCGGTTCGTCGCAACGAAGCGGGACACCGGCCGCGGTCTGCACGCCAACGTCGGCGAACTTCTTGCCGGAGCGAATACCGTCGTCGTCGGTATAGCTCACGACCACGCCCGGCGCTTCGAAGCCCGGCGCCGCCACGCTGCGCAAGCCCTTTTCCTTGAGCAGCGCGCGAATCCGCTGTCCGAGTTCGAGTTGCTCGGCGCGCACCTTCTCGAGTCCGTAGGCTTCGGTTTCCTTGATGACGTCACGCAACGTGGCGAGGCTGTCGGTCGGCATCGTGGCGTGATAGGCGAAACCGCCCTTCTCATACGCTTCCATGATCTGGAGCCACTGGCGCAGATCGCAGGCGAAGCTGGTGCTCGTGGTCGATTCGATACGTTCGCGCGCCAGCGCGCTGAGCATGACCAGCGCGCAACACGGCGAAGCGCTCCAGCCTTTTTGCGGGGCGCTGATCAGGATATCGACGCCGCACGCCTGCATGTCGACCCACACCGTGCCCGACGCAATGCAGTCCAGCACGAACAGGCCACCGACTTCGTGAACGGCATCGGCCACGGCACGCAGATACGTGTCAGGCAACATCATCCCCGACGCGGTCTCGACGTGCGGCGCGAAGACCAGAGCCGGCTTAGTCTCCCGGATCGTCGCGACGACTTCGTCAATGGGTGCGGGGGCGTAAGCCGCCTGACGACCCGACTCCACGGGACGCGCCTTGAGCACGATCGATTCGGACGGAATGCCGCCCATGTCGAATATCTGCGACCAGCGGAAGCTGAACCAGCCGTTGCGAATCACGAGGCACTTCTTGTTCGTCGCAAACTGACGCGCCACCGCTTCCATACCGAACGTGCCGCTACCGGGCACTACCACGACCGACTTCGCGTTGTAGACCTTTTTCAGGCCATCGGAGATATCGCGCATCACGCCCTGAAAGCGCTGCGACATGTGATTGATGGAACGGTCGGTGTACACGACCGAGTATTCGAGGAGCCCATCGTGGTCGACGTCAGGGAGTAATCCGGGCATGTCTGCCTCCGATAATCGTTATATGAAGCGGTCTGGGACAGATTCTAACGAAATCCCGGGATTCCCGTCCCTGAACGAGCGCTGCCCACCCCATCACACCGACCACCCGACGGGCGGCGACATTTACATGCGGCTCTCGCCCCCATCGTCCTCGTCGTCCTCAAGCCACGACTTGTCCAGATAGTCGTGGAAATGCACCGTGACCTGATCCTGCGCCAGCAGCACCACGGCGTATGCCGGCGGCTCATGGCTCTGACGCACCGGAAACACCGTGTGCATGTCGAACGGCACCTGGTGGTTCAGGCCACGCATCGTCGAATACGGAATGCCGTGCCAGCTACCGCACACCGGACGGTGCACATGGCCGAAGAAAAGGTGACGGATGTTCTTGCGGCCGCCAACCAGTGCAAGGAATGCCTCGGGATTGGCCATACCAATGTTGTCGAGACTCGCGATACCGATGTCGAACGGCGGATGATGCATGAACAGATATGCCGGA
The DNA here is from genome assembly GCF_022696215.1 of Pandoraea sp. LA3. Lineage (NCBI taxonomy): Bacteria > Pseudomonadati > Pseudomonadota > Betaproteobacteria > Burkholderiales > Burkholderiaceae > Pandoraea > Pandoraea sp. LA3. The sequence goes on from NZ_PTPY01000022.1 coordinate 107,683, forward strand.
CGCTCGCCCAGTCGGTCCAGCTCGCGCGCAAGCCATGCACGCCGCGCTTCGCAGTACAGGCCGCCGTGCTGCCCCTCGTCGAGCGTGTCGAGCATCAGCAGCGACGCATCGCCCACATCGAACCGACCCTGCACGAAGCCGTTCTCATCACGCAGCCGCTCGGGAAACGCACCAGTGAACACCGAACGCAGATCATGGTTGCCCATCAAGGGGAAGCTTGGGAAAGGCAGGCGGTCGAGCTGCTCTCGCAACGCCGCATATCCCGACGCTTCGCCACGATGCGTCAGATCGCCCGTGATGACGCAACACTCGGCGTCCGTGTGATGCTCAAGAATATCGTCGACACACGCGACGAGGCGGGCGTAGGGATCGAGTCCGTAAAGCGGCTCACCCGGCGTGACGAGATGGGTGTCGGTAATGTGGATGATTTTTGTCATGCGAATGGACGTTCCCGGGAAATATCGAGCATGAGGCGCGCATGGCGCGAGCCCGACTATCGTACAGATCGTCCACCATGCACGCTACGCAAGAATAACGTGTGACACGACCGCTCAACAGCGGGATGAATGTCCGGCATCACTGAAATGCGACGCAAGGGAGGGACGCCCCCGAAAACGAAGATTGACGTAGCGGCGTATAATCGCGCCAACATTACACCGACCGTGTGAGTCGCCGTTTATCGTACATCGACGAACGACGCCGAAGCCCGGACACGCAGCACTCGCTGCCCGCCCCCCTAGACCGCCCATCACCATGTCATACATCAGCACCGGCGTCGAATACAGCCTTCACTGTCTGCTTTATCTTGCGGATTCGTCTGCCGGGGTGCGCGACGCCAGCGTGCGCGATCTGGCCGAGATGCAGGGCATTCCCGTGGAGTACGCCGCCAAGCTCTTTACCCGCCTGTCGAAAGCGGGGCTGGTCATGTCGACGGAAGGCGCGCGCGGCGGCTATTCGCTCGCGAGAGACAGTCACGAGATTACGGTGCACGACGTCATCGTCGCCATCGACGGCGAGAAGGCGCTATTTGACTGCCGCGAAGTGCGGCGTCAATGCGCGGTGTTCGACGGGGATCCCCCGGCCTGGGCGTCGAAGGGCAAGTGCTCGATCAGCGCGGTCATGGCGTCGGCCGAGGCGGTCATGCGAGCGGAGTTGCAAAAGCACACGCTCGCCGATCTGGCCGCCGGTGTGAATGCAAAAGCGCCTGCCGCGTACGGCAAGCGCGTCATCACGTGGTTCGACGAGCGCGCCGCAGCGCGACGCGGCCACTGAGGCATCTGCGCGCGTAGCACGGCGCGCGGTGCGCGGTGCGCGGTGCGCCGTCAGCGTGTCAGATAGCGCGCGAGATCGCTACGGCAGTCGAGCAACGCGCGCTCGCCCGCTTCAGGGCCGGCGACCAGACCCTGCATCAGGAAAAACGTCACGTCCTCGATGCCCATGCAACGCAGCGCGTGGCGCAGATACGGCGTAAGGAAGTCAGGCTGACGTGCGTTGTCGCCCGTATGAAAGCCGCCGGACCCGACGATCACGATCGTCGGACGATCCTTCAGCAAACCGACCTTCCCCTCCGGCGTGTTGGCGAACGTCTTGCCAATACGCACCACATAGTCGATCCACAGCTTGAGCGCCGCCGGCACCGTAAAGTTGTGCATCGGCGTCGCGATGGCGAGAAACGACGTCGTCTCCAGCTCTTCGATCAGCCGGTCCGACAGTTCGAAATGCGTGCGATCCGGTTCCCGCGACGTAATGGCGGCGGCATAGTCGCTCGAAATCGGCGGCAGCGGCGAAGCGACCAGATCACGCACGATGCCCGGTGCGTCGCCGTAGCGATTCGCGTTGTTCTCGAGAAACGTACGTGCCATCTCGAACGCACGGCTCGACGGGCCATGCGGGCTGGCATTAAGCAACAGACTTCTCATCGACGCACCTCGTCCGACGTGGCCAGCGACTCGGTGAAATGCATGCCCTTGGCGAGCATCCCGTTGCGGAAGTAGAACCGCTGGGCAAGCGGCATATGCAGCCCGGTGTCGAGCACGAAATTGGCGCACCCGGCGTCGCGCGCAATCTTCCGCACTTCGCCTAGCAGCTTCGAGCCGACGCCACCGCGCTTGTTGTCGGCGGCAACGACCAGATCGTCGACATAGATGAAACGCCCGTAGATCAGGTTCGTCATATGGCGGTAGCCCGCCAGCCCCAACAACCGCTCGCCGTCGAAAACCCCCAGCAGATGGTAGGCCTGAGCGCGCTGCGCCTCGACTTGCGCCGCGAAAGCGTCGGCGCTCACGAGGTGCGGACGCAATTCCTTCATGACGGCGTAGGCCGCGCGGACGTCGTCCGGCGTCTCAAGATGTTGGAAAGTAAGCAAGGTATTCATGATCTCTCTGACAGTAGTCCACCGCCGACTGTAGTCCCGCGGTATCCGCCGGACCAGAGACAAGAACTGACGAAACGTCCGGGACAAGCCGGGTCCGGTAGCTGCCCCTCCTGCGCTCCCCCCTCCCACGATTCCCCTGCACACCGTGTCCTCCCGTAACAGGGACAAGAAGTGTCGAACGCATTGGGACAAGATACGGCAGACCGCCATTTCGGCCAAAAATCGCTTGCGCCCCTAAACTCCGACTCATAGAATCGGCGTTATCAGATCTGAGCCGAACCGAGAATCACCGCACACCGGTGACTCGAAGACCCTCTCTCCCCCCGACGCATTCAGGAGCAACCTGCATGACCCAACGTATTCTTGTGATTGGCGCCGGCTTTGCCGGTACGTGGAGCGCGCTGGCGTCCGCCCGCCTGCTCGACATGGCCGGACGCACCGACGTGGAAATCGTCCTCGTCGCGCCGGAGCCGCATCTTCACATCCGGCCCCGCCTGTACGAAAAGAACCCCGGCGGCATGAAAGCCCCGCTGCAAAAGCTGTTCGACACGGTCGGCGTCCAGTTCATTCAGGGTCACGTCGCCCATATCGATGTCGAGCATCGTATGGTGACGATTGCCGATATCGACGCCGACGCCCCGCATGGCGCCATCAGCTATGACCGTCTGGTGCTTGCCGCCGGCAGTCGCCTCTTCAGCCCGCCGATTCCGGGCCTCCAGGCGCACGCGTTCAACGTCGACCAGATCGCCGACGCCATGGCGCTGGAAGCCCATCTCGCCGGTCTGGCGAGCCGTCCGGCCAGCCCGGAACGCAATACGGTAGTCGTGGCCGGCGCGGGTTTCACCGGCATCGAGACGGCGGCGGAAATGCCGTCGCGCTTGCGGGAGATCCTGGGCGAGAACACCGATGTGCGCGTCGTCATGGTCGAACGTAACGACGCCGTCGGCCCCGATCTCGGCCCCGGCCCGCGTCCGATCATCACGCAAGCGCTCACCGAACTGGGTGTGACGTGGACACTCGGCTCAGGCGTCGCCAGTGTGGACGAACGCGGCGTCACGCTGGAGAACGGTGAACGTATCGACGCCGACACCGTGATCTGGACGGCCGGTGCGCGCGCCAACACGCTCACGGCGCAGATCCCCGCCGAGCGCGACGCGTTCGGTCGCCTGCTGGTGGACGCCAACCTCAAAGTGCTCGGTCTCGACGAGGTCTACGCCACGGGCGACTGCGCACGCGCGGCGACCGACGACGCAGGCAATCCGACCATGATGGCGTGCCAGCACGCCATTTCGCTCGGCCGCTCGGCCGGTCACAACGTCGCGGCGGATCTGCTCGGTGAAGCGCCGATTCCGTACCATCAGCCGAAGTACGTGACGTGTCTCGACCTCGGCCCGTGGGGCGCGGTTTATACGGAAGGCTGGGATCGTCAGGTGGTGCTGACCGGCGCGCAGGCGAAGAAGCTGAAAAGCGAAATCAACAGCGTGTGGATCTATCCGCCGAGCGACGCCACACGTGCACAGGCGCTGGCCAGCGCCGACCCGCGTCAGGCCGTCGTCGCCTGACGTCATGAACCGAGCGGCGCGCTGGCAGGTCTGCGCGCGAACGCTCCGGCGTCCTCCCCTCGTTCCCGCCCTCCCCTTGTAGCAACCGGCGCAGTGAGCTCCCCCCATCTCACTGCGCCACCCACGCCGCCGCCCCGCCTTTCTCCGTCTGCTCGCGTAATGCTGTGACCAGATAGTCGACGAACGACGCAATGCGCGCCGAGATCGCCGTGTTGCGGTAGTACACGGCATGGATCGGCTGACGCACGTCCTGCGTCTGACGCGCGAGCACCTGCACGAGACGGCCCGACTCGCAGTCACGCTTCGTCATAAATTCCGACAGACAGACGATCCCCGCGCCTTCGAGCGCGAGTTGACGCAGCGTCTCGCCGCTGGACGACATCACATCCGGCTCGATGCGGTGCGGTTCGCCGTCTTCCCCCAGAATCGGCCAGACGTTCAGCGATTCCGGCTGCGAGAAGCCCAGCAACGTGTGTTTGGCCAGATCGCCGACCTTGCGCGGCTGTCCGTTCGCGGCCAGATACGCCGGACTGGCGAACATGCGCGTGCGGCTGTTGCCGATCAGACGGCTATGCAGCGTCGAATCCTTCAACCGGCCGATGCGAATGGCGACGTCGGTGCGGCGCTCCAGCAGATCGATGAACCCCTCGTTGCTGTTCAGCTCCAGCTCCACCTCCGGATAGCGCTCGCGATAGCCCGGCACCAGCGGCACGATCACGTGCAGCATGAACGGCGTTGCCGCGTCGACGCGCAGCCGGCCGGATGGCTTTTCGCGCCGCGTGAGCATCTGCTCTTCCGCGCTCTCGACCGAATCGATGATCGCCCGCGCGTTCTGAAGAAACGCGCTGCCCTCCTCCGTCAGTTCCAGCCGGCGGGTCGTGCGGCGAAGCAGCGTGGTCTTGAGCTTCTCCTCCAGCCGGCCCAGCGTCCGGCTCGTGGCCGACACCGTCAGGTCCAGTTGCTGGGCCGCCGCCGTGATCGACCCGGTGTCCACCACGGCCGCAAAGGCTTGCAGTTCGTCGAGCGTGATCTTCATTGTTGATTTGAAATCAAAATAATTTCTTTTATAGGCTACTTTTTCCGCAAAAGTAAAGGGCGCACACTGCCGTTCATCTTGATCCCCTCGGGTATTCCCGTCATGAACCAGTCATCTTCCCCATCCGCCCAGACGTCGTCGGCACACGCCACGCTGTCGCTGCTGGCCCTTGCCATCGGCGCGTTCAGCATCGGCACGACCGAGTTTTCGCCGATGGGACTGCTTCCCGTCATTGCCGAAGGCGTTCACGTCTCGATTCCGACCGCGGGCATGCTGATCACGACGTACGCCCTCGGCGTGATGATCGGCGCGCCCATCATGACCCTCATCATGTCGCGCTGGTCGCGCCGCACGGCGTTGATTGCGCTGATGAGCATCTTCACCCTCGGCAACCTGCTCTCGGCCGTGTCGGCGAACTACACCACGCTGCTGCTCGCGCGTCTGGTGACGAGTCTCAACCACGGCGCATTCTTCGGTCTGGGCTCCATCGTGGCCGCGAGCGTCGTGCCGCGTGACAAGCAGGCCAGTGCCGTCGCCACCATGTTCATGGGGCTGACGATCGCCAACATCGGCGGTGTACCTGCGGCCACCTGGCTCGGACAAACCATCGGCTGGCGCATGTCGTTTGCGGCCACAGCCGGCCTCGGTGTCATCACCATGCTGACGCTGCGCTTTGCGCTGCCCAAGGGGGAAGCCGGACGCATGCCCGACATCCGTCGCGAACTTTCGGTGCTCACGCGTCCTGTCGTGCTGATGGCGATGGCCACCACCGTGCTCGGCGCAGGCGCCATGTTCACCCTGTACACGTACATCGCACCGACGCTCGAAGCCATTACCGGCGCGTCGCCGAGCTTCGTGACGGCCATGCTCGTGCTCGTGGGGGTCGGCTTCTCGGTCGGCAACATTGCCGGCGGCAAGCTCGCCGACCGCTCGATCAACGTGAGCCTGATCGTCTTCCTGGTCCTGCTCGTCGCGATCATGCTGGCCTTCCCGCTGCTGGCCCGTACGCATCTGGGCACTGCGCTGGCCGTGCTCGTCTGGGGTATCGCGACGTTCGCGCTGGTGCCGCCGCTGCAAATGCGCGTGATGCGCGCTGCCGCCGAAGCCCCGGGCCTCGCCTCGTCGGTCAATGTCGGCGCCTTCAACCTCGGCAATGCCGTTGGGGCCGCCGCCGGTGGCGCCGCGATTTCGGCGGGTTACAGCTACACGGCCGTTCCCATCGTGGGCGCGCTGATCGCCGGATCGGGCCTGCTGCTGGTGCTGATCCAGCTCGCAACACAACGCACGCCGATGCAACCGGCGAGCAACTGATACACCTTTTCGTCCACCCAATTCACATTCAGGAGCTCACGATGAGCAATATTCCCGCATTCGGTCTCGGTACGTTCCGCCTGCAAGGTCAGGTCGTCATCGATTCGGTACGCACCGGCCTCGAACTCGGCTACCGCGCCATCGACACGGCGCAGATTTACGGCAACGAAGCCGACGTCGGTCAGGCGATTGCCGAGTCCGGCGTCGCCCGCCAAGACCTGTTCCTCACGACGAAGATCTGGGTCGAGAACTACAGCAAGGACAAGCTGGCCGCCAGCCTCGAAGATAGTCTTTCGAAGCTGCGCACGGACTACGTGGACCTCACCCTGATTCACTGGCCCGCACCCGGCAACGGCGTCTCGCTCGACGAGTTCATGACCGCACTGGCCGACGCGAAGGCCAAGGGTCTGACGCGTCAGATCGGCATCTCGAACTTCAACATCGACCTGACGAAGCAGGCCATCGCCGCCGTTGGTCGCGACGCCATCGCCACCAACCAGATCGAGCTGAGCCCGTATCTGCAAAACCCGAAGCTCGTCGGCTTCCTGCAAGAACAGGGCATTCACGTGACGTCGTACATGACGCTCGCGTACGGCAAGGTGCTGGGCGACGCGACGCTGCGTGCGATTGCCGAGCGTCATCAGGCCACGCCGGCGCAGGTGGCGCTGGCCTGGACGCTTCAACGCGGCTTCTCGGTGATTCCATCGTCGACCAAGCGCGAGAACCTCGCGAGCAACCTGCTGGCGCAGACGCTGCGCCTCACGGACGACGACATGGCCCAGATCGCCGCACTCGATCGCAACGGCCGCGAAGTCAGCCCCGACGGTCTGGCTGCACGCTGGGACGACTAATTACGTGTGTGACAGGACGAACGGTTGTCCGCTCGTCCTGCCCTCGCCGCGCTCCGGCATGGACGTCTCGCAACACACGCAAAGACATCCCCACGGAACGCTTCTACGGAAATCATCATGACGCAGGATCCTCTGTTTCAACCGATGCAACTCGGCGCGCTCACGCTGCCGAACCGCATCGTCATGCCGCCGATGACGCGCTCGCGTGCGAGCCAGCCCGGCGACGTACCGAACGCCCTCATGGCCGAGTACTACGCGCAACGCGCCGGTGCCGGCCTCATCGTCAGCGAAGGCACTTACATCGCCCCGCTGGGCAAGGGCTACGCATGGACGCCCGGCATTCACTCGCCCGCGCAGGTCGAGGGATGGCGCACGGTCACCCACGCCGTACACGCGGCAGGCGGCCATCTCTTCGCGCAGCTCTGGCATGTGGGCCGTCTGAGCCACACGAGCCTGCTCGGCGGACGTCAGCCGGTCTCGTCCTCGCCCATTCAGGCCGACGGCGTGAACGTCTTCATCGCTGGTGAAGATGGCACCACGCCCGGCTTCGTGCAGGCTTCCCTGCCGCGCGCGCTGAGCGTGAAGGAAATCGGCGAGATCGTCGATCAGTACCGCGCCGCCGCGCGCAATGCCATCGACGCCGGTTTCGACGGCGTGGAACTGCATGGCGCGAACGGCTATCTGGTGAACCAGTTCATCGACTCGAACGCCAATACCCGCACCGATGCCTATGGCGGTTCGCTGGAAAACCGTCTGCGCTTCCTGCGCGAAGTCACCGAAGCGCTGATCGAGGGCACGGGCGATGCCTCGCGTGTCGGCGTTCGTCTCGCACCGCTCACGACGCTCAACGGCTGTGTCGACGCCGATCCGGAAACCACGTATCTCGCTGCGGCGAAGCTGCTGGGCGAGCTGGGCGTGGGTTACCTCCACATCGCGGAAGCCGACTGGGACGACGCACCGCTCATGCCGGTGGCGTTCAAGCAGAAGTTGCGCGCGGTGTATCCCGGCGTGCTGATTTACGCCGGTGGCTACACCGCCGAGCGCGCGCGTGCTGCACTTTCCGAGGGATGGGCGGATCTGATCGGTTTCGGCCGCCCGTTCGTCGCCAACCCCGATCTGCCGGAGCGGCTACGTGTGGGCGCACCGCTCGCGCTCCACCATCGGGATACCCTGTTCGGCGGCGATGCCCGCGGCCTGACAGACTACCCGACGATGGTCAGGGCAGCCGCCTGATCGCCGTCGCAAAGTAAGGAATCGACCATGAGAGTCAAGCTCCCCTCCCGCCTCGGCTTCGGTACCGCGCCGCTGGGCAACATGTATCGCGACATCCCGAACGACGAAGCGATCGCAACCGTCGACGCCGCATGGGAAAGCGGCATCCGCTACTTCGACGCGGCGCCGCTCTATGGCGCCGGTCTTGCGGAACTGCGTCTGGGCGAAGCGCTCGCCGGACGTCCCCGGGACGAATACTCGATCGGCACGAAAGTCGGCCGATTGATTCTGGACGAACACGAAGACGCCTCGCAACGCGACCTCGGCGAGAAAGGCGGCCTGTTCGAGCATGGACTGCCGAACAAGATCGTCTACGACTACACGGCGGATGGCACGTTGCGCTCCATCGAAGACAGTCTGAAGCGCTTGCGCACCGACCGGCTCGATTACGTATGGATTCACGACCCGGCGGTGGATTTTCACGGCGATCGCTGGCATGAAGTGTTCGACGTCGCGATGGAAGGCGCCGCCAAGGCGCTCACGCGACTGCGCGACGAGAAGGTCATCAAGGGCTGGGGACTCGGCGTCAACCGCATCGAACCGTGCGAGCTGGCCATCGAGCGCGCCGACCCGGACGGCTTCCTGCTGGCCGGACGCTACACGCTGCTCGACCATGCGGGTGCGCTCGCCCGTCTCATGCCCATGAGCGCAGAACGCGATCTCGGCATCATCGTCGGCGGTCCGTACAACTCGGGCGTCCTCGCCGGTGGCACGCATTTCGAATACCAGCCCGCAACGCCGGAGTTGCTCGCGCGTGTCGCCCGCATTCGAGACGTCTGCCAACAGTTCGGCGTGGACATTCGCGCCGTGGCGCTCCAGTTCTCGCTGGCGCATCCGGCGGTGGCCGGTGCGATTCCCGGTGCTAGCCGTCCCGAGCGTATCGAAGAGAATCAGACGCTCGCGAGCGCACCGATTCCCGCCGAATTGTGGACTGCGCTCAAATCGCAGGGATTGATCGCCGAGAACGCGCCGACGCCCAACTAAGCGCGCCACACGCTTTCACCGATCCGAGAATTGGAAATGCCCGCACGTCGTCGAACGGGCGGGCATTTCATTACAGCGGGACGTCCGTACGAATCACGGTTCCGCGATCGTGAACCAGAAATCGAACTTGTCGTACAGACCGAGCATTTCCTTGAACTTCGCGCGGTCGCCGTCGAACTTCACCTGTCCGCTGTCGGCCAGATTGCCAAGCTGCAACTTGCCGAGCGCAATGTCGTCCAGCGTCGTTCGATTCAGGCTGATGTTGGCATCTGCCGTCTGCAAGACGGTGTCCTTGCTGTAGTTCATCACCCCATTCTTCACCGTCAGCGCGTACTTCTCCTTTGTGTCGGGGAAGTCGACGTTGAACGCATACGCCTTGCCCGCCGCCTTCGGCCCGTTCAGGTGAATGGCCAGGAAGTCGAGGAACATCTCGGTGGTCATGCCGCGGATGATGTCCGGTGACGACGTGTTGGGTGTCGCCACTTTGTGGACACCGCCCCGCAACTCCTGCGCACCGCTCAGATAGAAGTTACGTGCTGGGCCCGACTCCGCCTGATAGCCCAACTGTTCGAGCGATGCCGCTTCGAGATTGCGCGCGGCCTGATTGGTCGGTTGCGCGAACACGACCTTGTTGGTGAGTTCCGCCGCCCAGCGATAATCGCCCTTGTCGAAAGCCGCTTTCGCTCCCTGAAGCATCTTGTCCGCGCCGATGAGGGCCACGTAGCGCTTCGCCTCGTCGGTCGGCGGATACGGATCGAAGTTCGCCGGATTGCCATCCCACCAGCCGAGATACAACTGGTATGTCGCGCGCACGTTGTGCTTCAGATTGCCGTAATAGCCCCGGCTGTAGAACTCCTTGGCCAGCGAATCGGGCAACTGGAACTGGTCCGCGATCTCATGCATCGTCATGCCCTGATTGGCCATGCGAAGCGTCTGGTCATTGATGTAGCGATACAGGTCGCGCTGCTTCTCAAGATGCTCCACGACGCGCTCGTTACCCCATTGCGGCCAATGGTGACTGCTGAAGGAGACGACGGCATCCTTGCCCCAGAGGCGCAACGTTTCGTCGAGATAGTGCGCCCACTTCTGCGCGCTACGGACCTTGGCGCCGCGCAACGTCAGAATGTTATGCAACGTGTGCGTGGCATCCTCGGCCAGATCGATCGCCTTGAACTGCGGGAAGTAGAACAGCATTTCCGCCGGCGCTTCGGTGCCCGGCGCCATCTGGAAGACGATGTCCACACCGTCGATGTTGAGCGTCTCGCCCGTCTTCTTGATGAGCTTGCTCGACTCGAACAATGTGATCGTCCCGGCTGCCGACCAGTGGCACTTTGCCTGAGCGCACGTCCTTCTCGTCGACAACACCACGAACGCCGGCGAAGTGATCGACGTGGCTATGCGTGAAGATCACGCCGGTCACCGGCAGCTTCTCCACTTTGCTGTTCACGAGATCGAGCGATGCCTTCGCCGTCTCGACCGACGTCAGCGGATCGATCACGATCCACCCCGTCTTGCCGCGCACGAAAGTGATGTTCGCGAGATCGACGTTACGCACCTGATAGATGCCGTCGACCACTTTGAAAAGGCCATGCGCCGAGAGAAGTTGCGACTGCCGCCACAGACTCGGATTCACCGTGGGCGGCGCCTCCCCCCCCATGTTCTGCTTCAGAAAGTCGTACTGCGTCAGGTCGATGACCGTATTGCCCGCAGCACCCTTGATCACCGGATCCGACAAATCGGCGATGAAACCGCGCTGGATATCTTCGAAATCCTGCTTGTTCGCGAAGGGAAGGAAATTGCGAAGCTTCGCATTCGCATCGAGCGTGGCGCGCGTCGCATCCGCGGGCGCGACAGGAGACGACTGCGCGTGCACCACCTGCCCGGAAAGGGTCGCAGCGATCAGCGCAATCACGGCAACAACCGACTGACGTTTCATGAATTCCTCCGCACAGACATGGAGAATCGTTACGACATCGTGATCGTGAATCAACGGAAGTCATTCTCTGCGGAGGTTTTCGACATTGACATAGGTGTTTGGGGAAAAAGCATCCGCCCCCTGGGGCAACGGGAACACGATCCGAGACCCGAATTCTCACAGCGCAGCAGCGCATTCTCATATGAGCTGCCATGACGATCATCGGAGGCGAAGCCGGCACATATGCCGTTAAAACGGCCGTATGCCGAGAGATCACTCACGTCGCATCAAAAAAACGGTCTTTACGAATTTATTCAGAGGTGCTATCAATTCAAAAACGCTCGATATTCGAGATATCCATTAAAAATCTCCTTAACAATTTCCACAGGAATTATTCGAATACTTGTTTTGGTAATTTAAATAACCTTCACCGGAAAAATTCTTACGCCGGATGAAGGCATATCCGAACCGGGGAATCTGACAGAGGCGCGTATGACGCGGGATGCCATGAACGAGTGTCGTGATTCGGTAGTGCATGTCGTCGACGACGACGCTTCCATGCGCGCGGCGCTCTCGCGCCTGCTCTGCGCGTCGGGCTATCACACGAAGGAGTACGCCTCGGCGGGGGAATTTCTCGTCAGCGAGCCCGACGCTCGTCCCGGCTGCGTGCTGCTCGATCTCGAGCTTGGCGGCCCGAGCGGGCTCGACCTTCAACGCGCGCTGCGTCGTCAGGATTCCTCGTTACCGGTCGTGTTCATGAGCGGCTACAGCGACGTGGCGCGTTCGGTCGAAGCGATGAAAGGCGGCGCCGTGGATTTTCTGATCAAGCCGTTTGGACGCGATGCCCTGGTTGGCGCTGTCGAGACCGCTATCAGTCTGGCACATGCGAAATCCCCGCCGGGCGAGACGCTGAGCGGCGACACCGACTCGACGCTCAGCGGCCGTGAACGCGTGGTATTGCAGGGCATCTCGAAAGGGCTTCGGAACAAGCAGATTGCCGCCGAACTCGGTCTGTGCGAGCGGACCATCAAGAGTTGCCGGGCCGATCTCATGCGCAAGCTCGGGGCGTCGTCGCTCGCCGAATTGCTGCGCAACGCCGAGCGGCGAGCTCCCGAAGCGAATTTGCAGGCCTCGTGAGCGCCGCCGGTGGAGGCGCTCCTTGTCCTGCTCGTCATCGCCGCGCAGTCGATCACTATTCTCGCCCTGCTCAAGCAACGCCGCGAACGCAAGCTCGCCGAACACGAGGCCGCCACACGGCGGGCCGACCTCACGCGAGCCGCACGCATCGCCACGGTGGGCGAACTGAGCGCATCGATTGCCCATGAGGTCGGTCAGCCGCTCGGGGCCATTCTCAGCAACGTCGACGCCGCCGGTCTCCTGATGCGCGACGCCCCCGACAACGCTCACGCCATGCGCGAGATTGGCGAAATCCTGAACGACGTCAGGCGTGACGCCCTGCGCGCCAACGATGTCATCGTGCGTCTGCGGGCCCTGCTTCAGAAGCAATCGATTACCTTCACGCCCGTCGATTTCGATGCCGTCCTCGAGCGCGCCGCCTCGCTTGTCCGTCCGGAAGCGCGACGTCGTGGCATCGTGGTCGATGTTTCGCTCGACACGCACGGCACGCAAGTCCTCGCCGATCAGGTGCAGTTACAGCAGGTACTGCTCAATCTCGCGATCAATGCCATGGACGCGATGGAAAATGCCGAGCATCCGGATCGCGTGTTGTCCATCGCAACGAAAACATGGGAGGACGGCGTTGAGCTGATTGTCGGTGACAACGGCGTCGGCATACCGGACGAGAGCGTGGAACAACTCTTCGAATCGTTCTACACGACAAAGTCACGCGGCACCGGTCTGGGGTTGTCCATCGTGCGCTCCATCGTCGAGGCGCACAGAGGCACGGTCACCGCACGGCGAAAAGCGGTTCGCGGCACCGAGTTCGTTCTCTGGTTGCCGCTTGCACCCACCGCGCTCGCGGGCGAATCGACACGGAGCGGCGATTCGTTCGAGCAAGTCACGCCGCATTGAATTGCCCCAGGGGGAATCGGTTTTGCCCCAAGTCCCGATAGAAGGCCGTGCAGGTTCCGCAGAAGAATGACGTCATATGGAACATGCTCGCCGCCCGCCACCGTCGGAAACATTCGTCGCGATTCTCGAAGATGACGAAGGCTTGCGTCGTGCCATCGAGCGACTGCTGAGCATCGCCGGCTACCCCACCCGTGCGTTTTCCAATCCAACGGACGCCGGCATCGTCGAGGCCATGACACGTGCCCGATGCCTCGTCGCGGACATCCAGCTGCCGGGCGCCACCGGACCGGCGTTCTACGCCTCGCTGCCCTTGCCGCGCCCGCCGGTGGTCTTCGTCACCGCCCACGACACGTCGCCCCTACGCGAAGCCGTGCATGCCATCGGCGCGCACGAGCTTCTGAAAAAGCCGTTTCTCGGCAGCGACCTGCTGGCCGCAGTGGAGCGGGCGACGCGCAACGTCGCATGACTTCGCAAGCGTGCGCGTAGCCCGCAGACCGGCGTGTCTGTCGTATATCGCACCATCCTCACACGCGGAAATCAGACGCCATGTCCTCGTCGCTGCGCGCCACCAGCTTGCCCGAGCGGCAGGCACGAATGAAGGCGTCATAGTCCTTCTGATTCTGTATCGCGTAAGCCAGCGCGTACTCGGTCATGGCATCGGCCAGACGCTTCCCGTCGCCCGCGTAGGACGATATCTCCACGGCCATCCCGCCCGACTTGGCGTGCGCCCGTGCAAGCGCCCAGCCGCAGATGCGCGCGTAGCCCGACAGAATCGTGTCGCTCATGCGCTCGACGTCTGCCGAAACTTTCATGTCGCGCAACTGGCGGAAGTAGAAGTTGCGACCGTTCGGGCCGGTCGTCCAGCCGAGGAAAGCGTCGCTCGCCGCTTGCAGCAGTCGTTGTCCCGCCACCACGCGCAACCCTTGATGGGTGACCTTGCCCGTCGGGAAATAGTGAGAGATGACCGATTCACGCGCTTCCTTGACTTGCAGGAACAGCGGCTTGCCATGCGCGTCGACGAACAACATCACGAGACAGAACGTGCCGACACTGCCCACACCCACGACCTTGAAGGCGATGTCCTGAAGCTGGAACTGCCCGATGAGTGCGCGCCTGTCGACCGGCAGTGTGCCGAGGTACTCGTCGAACGCCTGCGCGAGCTTGCCCTTCCATGCCTTCGTATCCGACCAGGCCTGCGCGTTACCCAGCAGCGAATTCGGTCCGGACGGATGGAACAGCGCCGGTGGCGCATCTTGAATGATCCACTTGCCGTCCTGAAGCTTGGCCATCTTGTCGAGCATGGCTTCGTGTGAACGACCTGCGGCCTTCTGCGCCGTCTTGCGGATCAGGCGCCGCCCTTCGCTCGTCACCGCCGTCCCGGCCATGCGCTCGAAGGTGACGATTTCATGCCAGAGATCGAGGGCGCTGTACCCCGCGTACTCCGTCATGCGCTCACAGTACTCGCGCACCGCCATCGCCACAATGTCACGAATCGTCCCGCGATCCACGCTCATGTGTTCGCCCGCGATGGCAAAGCTCGCAGCGAGCCGCTTGAGATCCCACTCCCACGGCCCTGGCGCCACTTCGTCGAAGTCGTTGAGATCGAACACGAGTTGACGTTCCGGCGTCGCAAACCCGCCGAAGTTCATCAGATGGGCATCGCCGCAGATCGGGAAGTGGAAGCCTGTCGACGGTGTTTTCGCCAGATCGTGCGCCTGCAATACCGCGCTGCCGCGATAGAACGTGAACGGTGAGACCGACATGCGGCCGTATCGCAGTGGCACAAGCGCATCCACCCGCCCGGCGCTGTTCTGCCGCAGCAACGCGACGGGATCACGGTCCACGTTCCCGACTTCCGCCTGCTGGGCGCGCGCCGCCCGTTCGCGTGCCATCTTGCCAGCCGCCTTGCGCTGCTCCAGAGTCAGATCGCCGGACATGGGACACCTCCATAGGTTGCGTGAATCGTGACGCGGTCGCGACCGCCGCTTTTCGCTGAATAAAGGGCTTCGTCCGCCGCTTGCAGCAGCAGGTCGGGTGTGCCCAACGGGATCGGCCCCGTTCCCGCCACACCGATGCTCACCGTCACGTGCCCGTGCTGACTTCCGTCGTGCTCGATAGCGGCGGCGCGCACGGCAACGCGTATGCGTTCGGCGACATCACGCGCCCCGCAGGGGTCGGTTCTCGGCAGAATCACCATGAATTCCTCGCCGCCATATCGGCCGGCAACGTCGCCGGGACGGCGGATGGAGCGCGATATCGCATGACTGACGGCAACGAGCGCCTCGTCGCCGGCGGGATGCCCGTACCGATCATTGAACGTCTTGAAATGGTCGACGTCGATGAACAGCAGCGACAGCGGCGCGTGTTCGCGTTGTGCACGGCGCCATTCTCGGTCGTACGCTTCGTCCAGCGTCCGGCGATTGGCCAGCCCCGTGAGCGGGTCGGTACTCGCCATGCGTTGCAGCGCGGCTTCGGCCAGCTTTCGGCGACGTCGCTGTCGGCCCAGCAGCGTTGCAAGCACGGCACAACCGGCACCCAGCGCCGCCGTCAGGCCCGCGACCCAGAAGGCGCGATCTCGCCAGTCCGCGAAAATCTCCCGCTTGGCGGACCGGATCTCGATATGCAGCGGCAAGTCCGTGAGCGGCTGCCAGACGTAGAGAAAGTCACCGTCGACGTCATCCGCAGGCGTAGCGCCGGCAGCGGCAGCGGGCCGCGCCGGATGCGTGCCCCGCCGTTGCGGGTCGGTACTGGCGAGCACGCTGCTATCGGGGCCGAGCAACGAAACGGTGTCGTGCGAGCCGGCAACGACGCCCGCGAACAGGCGCGGGAAGTACCCCGCATCGATGGCGGAACGCTCCCCCTTGCCGTCGGGGCGCTGCTCGAACTGCGCCAGACACCGCGACATGGCATCGGCCTTGCCCACACCGTCCGGTGCGCGCATGCACGCCGCGATGTCGCGCTCGACGACGTGTGCCGTCAGCAGCGCCGCACGGTGGTTCGCCTCGCGCGCATGATCGAGCACGGCACGACGCCCCTCGTACAGCAACGTCGCCCGTACGCCGATCACGATCACGACCGCGAGCACCACGGCAAGCAGCGTAAGACCCAGTGTGCCGAACCATCCGCCGGTATTTTGTGGCGGCTCCGCAAGGAGGGATGACGCAGACGAATTCGATGAAGACGGCGAGGCAGGAGGCGTCGAAGGCGTTGTCATGGCGGCGTCCCCGTCAGACCAGCGCTTTGACGACTTTGCCCAGCACGGCGGACAGCGGCAATTGCAGCGCCGCCACGTAGAGCATGGGCACGGTGGCGGGGATCACGATCGCAACCACGGACAACTTGCTCAACGGCATCGACCGCATGCGCGCCACCGCCTCGTAGATTGCATGGATATCGGCGACGGGGCCCAGCTCGGGGGCATCCAGAATCTCGGGTTTGCCCACGTCGCGATGCAGAATCCATCGCTGATGCACCAACCGGTCGTGATGCCCGACGAGGCTCCCGTACTCGAAGATGGCGCGACGTTTGAGCGCTCCCAGCGGCATCGCCAACGGCAACAGCGGAATGAGGAACACGATGGAGATGAGCGCCGCACTTGCGATCAGCAAGGTCTTCATCTGCAAAGCGCTTGCCCCGTGATAGACGACCTCGTGCGCGAAGGACGCAGCCACGACAGCCGAAATCGCGAATACCACCGGGCTGAACACGAACGCCATGCGCTCGACGAAACTGAGGCCGGCAACCCGGTCGGGATGCGAAGGCACCAGCGCAAGCGGCATCTTGCCGAGCTTCCACAACAGAATGAACAGCAGGCACGCCCGCCACAGCCAGGCGAGCAGCAAGACAGTGAATAGCGGACGAATGACGAGAATGAACCACCATCCGCCGAAGGTGATGCTGGCGATATCGTCGCCCGGGCTCATCCATGTCATGTCTTCGGCACGCTCGACCACGGCGCCGACCGTCGACCACGCCAGTGTCGCTGCAAAGATGATCACCCAGGGCACCGTACGATCGCGCAGCAACGCAATGCGCGTGAGTCTTTCCCTGAACTCGGGGAGTGTCTGCGGCGTGACGATGCCGCTGTCGACGAAGTAGCGGAAAAGCGGCGGCATCAGCTTCTGCGCAATCCCCTCGGCAACAATCATCAACGGGATGGCGATCAGACAGCGCGCGTGAATGCCGAAGTGGGCGACCAGCGTGTCGTCCGGGTTGTCATGGTGCGTGGCGCGGCCCGTCAGGACCGCCCAGACGGCAAGCGGCAGCCAACTGACGGCGGCGAAGATGAGCGCCCGTCGCACCGTCCCCATGCCGATGTCGGGGATGAGCCGCAGGCGTCGCTGGAGATGGAAGCCGAGATCGCCCTGTACCAGCGACAGATCGATGGCCGAGACATCGTCCGACGTGGGGTCTGCCTTGGCCATGAAAGTCTCCTTGCCGGGCGGGTGGGCGTGCGACGCAGGCTCACCAGTCTTGCGCAGGACCGGCCAGAGGACTATCGGGATTTCGGGCAACGCATTGCCCTTTGGTGCATGAAGTGCCGTATCGGCTTGTCAGACGCCGTCGCCCGTGCGCACCTGCGCCTCACGGCGCCCGGCACGCGTAGCGAGCCAGCAGAGAATCGAGCCGCCGCAGACCATGCAGGCGCCCCACCAGAACGGCGCGGACAGCGGCGTGTGCAGCACAAGTGCCGCGAGCGCGGCGGACAGCACCGGGATGAAATACGACGCGCCGACGAGAATCGTCACGTTGCCCCGCAGAATGCCGACGTTCCACGCGGCGTATCCGAAGCCCATCGCCGCCGCAGCCAGCACGAGGTAGACGCCGGCATGCAGATCGAGCGTCATGGCGCCGCCCCCACCCGCGAAGTACTTGAGCCACAACGCCACGGCAACGAGCATGAAGAACGGCGTGACACCGTTCTTGCCGTCGGCAATTCTGGCCGTCACCGTGCAGTACGCGGCCCAGATGATGGCGCCGACGAACGCCAGACCGTAGCTCAGCGGATTGTCGGCCACGTTGAGCGCCATGCCCGGCAGATCGAGCCCCTGATCGCCACCGAGCACCCAGCAGATGCCAAGCATCGACAGCACGAACCCGGGCACGACCAGCCAGTTGGCCCGCTGCTTGTTGAACACGATCGCGCTCACGAGCGTAAACGTCGGCCACAGGTAATTGACCATGCCGACCTCGATCGCCTGACGCGCCGTATTTGCGTAGCCGATGGACAGCGACAGACACAGCTCGTACGAGACGAACAGCACACTGCCCCACAGCAGATAACGGCGCGGGAAAGTGCCGAGTTTCGGAAATCCCACAGACGTCACGAGGAACAACGACGCCACCGTGTAGATCGCTGCGGCCCCGCCCGTCGCCCCGAGACTCTCACTCACCCCGCGAATCAGCGCCACGATGGACGCCCAGAGCACTACTGCGCTCAGACCAATGAGTGTCGCCTTGTTCCTGCTGTTCATACGGGTGTCTGCAAATGCCTGCGAGCTCTGCGAGTTGCCGCGAGATACCCGCATTAGGGGAAGGAATATTGCCAGCGCGGAATTATACGAAACGCCGCCCCGCCGAATCATGTGCCGGTAACGATGGCGTCGCCCAGCTTCTCCTTCGCGAACGCGCGCACGTGTTCCACGAACGAGTTCAGCAGCAACGGTGTGGGCCGCTGCGACGGCGTCAACACGGACGTATCGGTAAAGATCGCCGGTTCGAACGGCTTGAATACCACCCCCGTCCCCCGATAGCTCCAGGCACTGAAGGCGTCGATCAGCGCGACGCCGGCCCCCGCCTCGACGAACGAGCAGATCGCGTAGGAAATCTGGCTCTCCATTTGCAGCTTGACCTCGACGCCATGCGCCGCGAGCAACGCATCGATTTGCAGTCGCGCCTCCACGCTGCGCGGGTGCGCCACGAAACGTTCGCCCGCCAGGTCTTTGGGACCGATGGCCGCCCGGTCGCATAGCGGGTGCCCGGCAGGGAGCGCACAGACCATCTTCGCCGCCACCAGTCGCTCGCCGTGGGCCGTCGAATGGCTCAGGGACAGACGGGCGAAGCCGACATCGCAACGCTGCCCCACGACCATGTCGACGATCGAACGCGTGGAATGCATGACCATCGAGACATGCGCCTCGGGCCGGGTCTTCAGATAGTCCGAAATGGCATGCGGCAGGAACGAAAGCGCCAGCGCCGGCGCGGCGGCCACGTGCAACGTGCCGCGCTGCATGTTCCGAATCTCGTCCGCCGCCCGGGCGATGCGATCCACGCCCGCCAGAGAGCGCTGCACTTCCTCGTAGAGCGCACGCGCCTCCACCGTCGGATACAGCCGTCCCTTCACGCGCTCAAACAGCCGGAATTTCAGCGATCGCTCCAGATCCGCGATCAGACGCGTCGTCGCGGGCTGCGAGATATGCAGCATCTCGCTCGCGAGCGTGACCGTCTGGTGAAGCATCACGGCACGGAAGGCCTCAAGTTGGCGGAGTTTCATCTGCGCACCCAATAACAAAACATTATCGATTTGCAAAAAGAAAGCATTTCACAAGCGGATTTTGACTTTCTAACCTTCTTACATCTCCCCATTCTATGGGGTCAGGCGACGAAAAAACCGGCAATAACGAGATGTATTGAAAAAGGGGTTTACCCCAATATTCGAGAGGATGACTCACCCCATGAGTAACGAAACCACGTACACGCTCCCGCCACCGGCGGCGCGCGACGACGCCGTACCGGCACCGCCTGCGGACCAGCGCATCCATCCCCGTCCGAAGACATCGGACTGGCTCTGGTACGGCCTGTTCGGCGTAGCGCTGATCCTTTTCTACCAATGGTTCATCGACAACCCGCGCTGGCAGTGGGACGTTGTCGGGCATTACCTCTTCAATGCCCGCGTGCTTGCCGGCCTGCGCAACACGCTGATCCTCACGGCACTGGCCAGTGCGCTCGGTCTGGTCCTCGGCGGCATCGTCGCGGCCTGTCGCATGGCGGAGAACCCGGTACTGCGCGGGGCAGCCTTCGCCTACATCTGGATCGTGCGGGCCACGCCCACGCTCGCCATGCTGCTCTTCCTGTTCTTCATCTCGGCGCTGGTGCCCCGCTTCTATCTGCCGGTGCCGTTCCTGAACATGAACCTGTTCGACATCGATACGAGCAACGTGATCTCACGCCTGAGCGCCGCCATGATCGGGCTGGCGATCTACCTGGGCGGCCACAGCGCCGAGATCTTTCGCAGCGGCCTGGGCGCGGTCGACAAGGGTCAGCGCGAAGCCTGCAAGGCTATGGGCATGAGCGACTTCCGGATGATGTGGCACGTGGTCATTCCGCAGGCCGTGCGCGTCATCATTCCGCCGCTGGCCAACGAGCTGATCACGATGTTCAAGAACACATCGCTCGCCTCGGTCATCGGCTACGTGGAGTTGCTCACGACCGTGCAACTGATCTACTCGACGACCTTCGAGACCATTCCCCTGTTGACCGTCGCCTGTCTCTGGTATCTGTTCCTCACCAGTCTGGCGATGTGCGGTCAGCTCCTGCTCGAAAAGCGCTTTGGCAAAGGAGTTCATCCGTGATGAACACGACCCACGATGCGATCCATCTGCGCGCGCAGCCCCCGCTGCTGCAAATGCGTAATGTGACGAAGCAGTTCGGCACGTTCACCGCCTTGCACGGCATCGACTTCAACCTCTATCGCGGCGACGTGGTCGCCATCATCGGCCCCTCCGGGTCGGGAAAGAGCACGCTGCTTCGCTGCATCAACATGCTCGACCTGATCGACGCCGGCGTGGTGACCTTCAACGGCGAAGTGCTGGGCAGCGAGATGCGCGGCACACGCTGCGTGCGCCTGCCCAAGCGCGAACTGGATCGTCAGCGACGTTACTTCGGCATGGTGTTTCAGGGGTTCCATCTCTTTCCGCACTACTCGGTGCTCGATAACGTGCTCGCCGGTCCGCGCATCGTCGGCGGCGCCGCGCGCAAGGACGTGATCGAACGCGGCAAGTATCTGCTCGCGAGAGTGGGCCTGTCGGACAAGATGAACCACTACCCGTCCCAACTCTCCGGCGGCCAGAAGCAGCGCGTTGCCATCGCCCGCGCGCTCGCCATGGAGCCCGAGGTCATGCTCTTCGACGAGCCCACCAGCGCGCTCGACCCGGAACTGGTGCAGGAGGTGCTCGACGTCATGAAGGAACTGGCGAGCGCCGGCACCACGATGGTGGTCGTCACGCACGAGATGGACTTTGCCCGCAAGGTCTCGAATCACGTCGTCTTCATGGATGGCGGGCGCATCGTCGATCAAGGACCGCCCGAACACATCTTCCAGGGCTCGGGCACGGAGCGCAGCAAACGTTTTCTCGCCAATGTGCGCGGATGACGACGCACGCCCGCCCATCCCACGCGATAACAAACTCGATAAAACAGGATTCGACATGTCAAACGACGGAATGATGAGACTCGGCGTCTCGATGCGTTATCTGGGCTATCACATGGCCGCGTGGCGGCATCCCGATGTGCCGGCCGACGGCGCCATCGATTTCCACTACTTTCTCGAAAGCGCACGCAAGGCGGAAGCCGCGAAGTTCGACATGATTTTCTTTGCGGACGGCGTCGGCGTGAGGGCCTCCGACACGCCTCGCGGTTCGGCAGCGCGCGACGCGAAGAATGCCGAACTCGAACCGCTCACGCTGCTCGCGGCCATCGGCGCGTGCACGTCGCGCATCGGCCTCGTCGGCACCGCGTCGACCACGTACAACGAGCCCTTCCACATCGCGCGTAAGTACGCCTCCATCGACCACATCAGTGCGGGTCGCGCGGGCTGGAACGTCGTCACGTCCTGGTCGCAGCAGGAAGCGTGGAACTTCAATCGCGACGAGCATCTCGGCTACGAAGTGCGATATGAACGCGCCGACGAATTCGTCGACGTCGTGAAGAAGCTCTGGGATAGCTGGGAAGACGACGCCTTCATCCGGGATAAGGCCTCGGGCGTGTTTTACGACGAGGACAAGCTGCATGTCCCCAACCACAAGGGGAAACATTTTCAGGTGCGGGGGCCGCTGAACTCCGCCCGAACCCCGCAAGGCCGTCCGATCATCGTGCAGGCGGGTGCGGCCGAGGCTGGCCGGGAAATTGCGGCGAAGAATGCCGACGTGGTGTACAGCGCCTCATTCGACATTGCGTCGGCCAAGGCCTATTACGCCGATCTGAAAGGCCGTCTCGCGAAATATGGCCGCACGCCGGATCAACTCCTGATCATGCCAGGCTTGACGCCTTACGTCGGCCGAACCCGGCAGGAAGCGCAAGACAAGTTCGATCGGTTGCAGGAGCTGATCGATCCGCTGAGCGGCCTGTCGATCCTGTACAGCACGCTGGGCGACCTCTCCGGCTACGACCTCGACGGCCCGGTGCCGGATATCAGTTCCGGGCCGGTGAGCAGCATCGGCAACGGCCTGATCGAAATGGCACGTCGCGACAATCTCACGATTCGCCAGCTCTACAAGATCCGGGCCTCGGGCGGACGTCAGCTCATCGGCACGGCCGAGGACATCGTCGACGACATGGAGGCATGGTTCCGCGAGGGCGCTGCGGACGGCTTCAACCTGTGCCCCGCCATCCTTCCCGGCGGCCTCGACGACTTCGTCGAGCTCGTGCTGCCCGAACTGCGACGTCGCGGCCTGTTCCGCACCGAGTACGCCGCCAGCACGCTGCGTGGCAACCTCGGACTCGGTACGCTGCATTACGGCGACTGATTGACTGATTCACAGTGACTGAATGAGGCCTCCGCTTCTTCGGAGATCATGAGGTATGAGCATGAACGAACAAATTTCCGCCGACGTCTTCCGTCACGCCATGACGTGTTTCGCCAGCGGCATCACGGCGGTGACGACTTATGAGGACGGCACGCCCGCCGGACTGATCGCCACCTCGGTATGCAGTCTGTCGGCCGACCCGGCAACGATTCTCGTATGCGTCAACAAGTCGGCGTCCGCGCACGACATCCTGCTTCGCACCCGGCGCTTTGCGGTCAATCTGCTATCGGCCGAGCAGTTGCCGGTGGCGCGACGCTTCACGTCGCTGCGCGGCCCGGATCGATTCGATCCCGCGCATTGGCGCACGGGCGATCTCGACGTGCCGACCTTGCTCGACGCGGTCGTCGTCTTCGAATGTCAGTTGGCAAAGGTGCATGACGGATTCACCCACAGCATCATCGTGGGCCAGATCGTCAAGGCCACCGTTAACGACGCGCGGGAGGCCGACTGCCTGCTCTGGCATCACCGGGACTTCGCCCACAGCCCGCAGCGAGCCGCATGACCCGCCGGCATTCATCGCCATCCGGACGTGCGCGGCACGTCCCTTTCACCGAGGCCTTCGCATGACTCGTCACTTCCTCTGCGCGACACGTCGCGTATTTTCCATCGCTTGTGCCACCGCACTTGCCGCGCTGTCACTTGGCGTCTCCGGCGCGGCCTACGCGGTGGAGACAACGCCCCTGCCCGCCCCCAAAGTCGATCCGGCGCTGGCCGCGCAGGTGCCGAAGTTCTATCGCGATCGGGGCACGCTCACGGCAGGCGTCAATCCCGATGTCGCGCCGATCAAGTTCGTCGACGCTGACGGAAATATCGTCGGCTTCACGCCGGAATTGCTGTCCGCCGCAGCGGCGGTGCTCGATCTGAAGGTCAGGCTCGCGCAATCCTCCTTCGATGCGCTGATTCCGGGGCTGAGCGCCAACCGCTTCGATGTCCTGCTGTCGCTCTCGGACTTCACGTCGCGCCAGAAAGTCGTGACCTTCGTCGATTATCTGGACATGGGGCTGACGGTCATCGCGCTGCCGTCCAAGGCGAAGACACTACAATCGCTCGACGATCTCTGCGGCATGCAACTCGCGCTGCCACGCGGCACGGCGACCATGGAAAAGGCCAGCGTACTGAGCGATAAATGTCAGAAGGCGGGCAAGCAACCGGTGACGGTAGCCACCTACCCCGATTCGAACATGACGCTATTGTCGCTGTCGACCGGCGCAAGTCAGGTGGCGTGGGTAGATTCGCCGATCGGGTACTACAACGAGAGCAAGTTTCCCGCGAAGTACAAGGTCGTCTACTACAACGCGGAAGCGCCTTACGGGATCGGCTTCGGGGTCGATGAGAAAGGCAGGCAACTGGCCAACCTGATCCGGCAGGCGTTACTCAAACTTCAGAAGGACGGCACCTACGATCTCTTGCTGAAGAAATGGGGATTGACGGCGAAGGATGCCAAGCCCGACTTCCCGATCAACGGCGGGACGCGATAGGAAAATCGGGAAATCAGGGCATTCGGTCGTGACGCCCACGGGCGTCACGCCTTCGGGAACGCCAGCGTAAAACGCGTCACGCCGTTCTCGCTCGTCACGCGCCACGCGCCGCCGTGCAGTTGCATGATGCTTCGCACGATGGACAGCCCGAGACCGCTGGACTCGGACGACCGTTGACGCGACGCGTCCGCCCGGTAAAACCGGTCGAACAAACGATCGCGATGCGCCGCCTCGATCGTCGCGCCAAGGTTCTCCACATGCAGCAGCGTCTCGTCGCTGCGCTGCTCGGCGATCAGGCGAATCGCGCTGCCCTCGTTCGCGTGCCGCACCGCATTTGCCAGCAGGTTGGCCATCGCGCGACGCAGCAGTTGCGCGTCGGCCAGCACTTGGCCGTCGCCCTCACGCTCGATGCGCAGGCCACGCTCGTCTGCCAGCCCCTCGAAGTAATCGGCGATGCGCTCGAATTCATCATCCACGTCCAGCGAACGGCGGTCGATAGCGTGATCCGCGTGTTCGGCACGCGCGAGGAACAGCATGTTGTCGATCATCTTCGAAAGACGTTGCAGTTCCTCGAAGTTGGATCCCAGCAGACGCTGGTAATACACCGGCTCGCGCGAATGGCTGAGACCGACCTCCGTCTGCCCCAGCAGGTTACCGATGGGCGTGCGCAAGTCGTGGGCCATGTCGGCCGAGACTTGCTGCAATTGCGTGAAGCCCCGCTCCAGCCGTCCGAGCATCGCGTTGATCGACACGACGAGCGCATCGAGTTCGGCCGGGGTATCGCGTTGCGGCAGCCGCGTGGAGAGCGTGCCGACGCCGATGGACGCGGTCTGCACCGCCAGCCGCCGCAGCGGACGCATGCCCCGCCGCGCCAGCCAGAACGCGAGCAGCGCCGCGAGACAGGCCGCTGTCGTCGCAAACAGGAATATCTGGGTGCGGTAATCGCTCAGCATGCGCGTGCGCTCGGTCATCAGGCGACCCGACATGATTTGCAGATCGCGCTGGCCGGCAACCCCATGCGCGGTCGCAGCGACGTAGATGAACGGGGTGCCATCAGCCGCCTGCGTGTGATGCACGGCGTCGAGCGTCAACGGAGCGTCGGGTGCGACGGGCGTGACCGGCGGCACGATCGCTCGCCCGGGATTCACCTCGATGAGGGGCGGCTCGCCGGGGTATCCCACGACCAGCAGCGACTCGGTGTTCCCCAGCATGTTGGCGAACAGATGCGGCTTGTCGCGAATGAGATCGTGCGCGTCGACATCCTGCATCAACGTGCGCAGTTGATCGACACGCGTGACCAGCGCGCCATCGTCGCGCACTACCAGTTGCGCCTCAAGCTTCCAGTACAACGCGAAGCCGACCACCGCCATCGCGACGAACGCCATCAGCGCAAAGCCAAGCGCCAGCCGCGTGCTGAGCGACATGCGTTTGTCGTGCACCGTTTCCGTAGTGCCGGAGAAGGCCGTCATTCGATCTCCTCGCAGCGGTAGCCCACGCCATGCACGGTGTGAATCAACCGCGTGGCGAACGGCTCGTCGATCTTCTGCCGCAGACGTCGCACCGCCACGTCGACCACATTCGTATCGCTGTCGAAATTCATGTCCCACACGCGCGATGCAATCAGCGCGCGCGACAGGACTTCGCCCGGGTGCTGCACGAAGAAGTGCAGCAGATTGAATTCCTTGTTGGTCAGCGTAATGCGCGCGCCACCGCGCTCGACGCGACGCTTGGTGACATCGACGCAAAGATCGCCGACACGTAAGACATCGTCGGTCGACTGTGGCTGCCCGCGTCGCAGAATGATGCGAATGCGTGCGAGCAACTCCGCAAAGGAAAACGGCTTGACAAGGTAGTCGTCCGCGCCGAGATCGAGCCCTTTGAGACGGTCTTCGAGCGTGCCTCGGGCACTCAGGAACAACACCGGCGTGCGCGTGCGATCCCCCAGCTTGCGCATGACGGTCCAGCCGTCCATGCCGGGCATCATGACGTCGAGCAGAATCAGGTCGTACGTCAGCTCCTGCGCCATATGCAGACCGTCGATGCCGTTGGACGCCACGTCGACCACATACCCGGCTTCGGTCAGGCCGTTCTGCAAATATTCGCCAGTCTTCGCTTCGTCGTCTATGACCAGAATGCGCATGGTGTCGGCAGGCTCTCAAAAATCCAATGGCGATAGCGGCATGGCGGCCTCCAGGGCCGCCATCCGGTTGGCGGTCGACCGTCGGTCACCGCCAGCTTACTCGCAGACTTACTTGCCCGCTGCGTTCGCCGCTTCTTCGATCAGACGCGCCACGGCTTGCGGATGCGACTCGTACACCGAGTGGCTGGCGCCTTCGATCTCGACAGTGTGGGCATGGGCACGTGCAGCATACATCCGTTCCAGATCCGGGTTGATGATGCGGTCGGCCTTGGCCACCATATACCACGACGGCTTCGTCTTCCATGCCGGATCGGGGATCAGGGCGGTAAAGACCGAGGCGGCCGTCGGCATCTGCGCGTTAGCTTCGAATTCGGCCTGCGCACGCGGCAGGTCGGCGGCGAAGTCGGCCGGATAGTCCTTCGGGTTCAGGTACAGGTAGTTGTCCGGCGTCTTCACGACCGCTTTGGTCAGATTCGGAAACTTCTTGCCGTTGCTGGCTTCGGTTTCGCCCACATCCAGCGCGTGCGCAGCGATGTACACCAGCGCCTTGACGTGTTCGTCATTTCCCGCTTCGGTGATGATCGCTCCGCCGTAGCTGTGGCCCACCAGCACTGCCGGGCCGTCCAGACCGTCGAGCACGCGCTTGGTGGCGGTCACGTCTTCCTGGAACGACGTCAGCGGCTCCTGCACCAGCGTGACGTGATAGCCGTCCTTGACCAGCAGGTCGTAGACCGGACGCCAGCCGGCACCGCCGACGAACGCGCCGTGCACCAGCACGATGTTCTTGATCGGGCCGGTAGCCGCCGGGGCGGCATGCGCGGACAGGGCGGGGAAGACGGCAGCAGCGGCGGCGGCAAACAGCGCGCCGGCAGTAGCAGTACGCGCAGCGATAGCGCGCAGTTGGCGAGTGGGCATGTGAGCTCCTTGAGTTGACTTCGTGACTTCGTTCATCCGAATACGGACGTTGCGGTGAACAACGTGAAGCCAGTCTAAGGAGCGGGGGACGTCAGAGAACTGACGCAGAAATTACAAAAAAATGACGAAATCGACGACCGGCGGCAATCCGTGCGCGGACGTCGTCCATGCCGGCGTTGGTGGCCGAGGCCGAGCGGGTCAGCCCGCGAGCCGGTGCGCTGCGCTCTCGCATTCCGCCACGAGCCGGGCCATGACGTCCGCCGCACCGGGCAGGTCGCCGATCAGCCCGGCCGATTGGCCGAGTTCCACCTTGCCCCAGTCGGTGTCGCCGTCGAGCGCCGCCTGCTTGAGCGAGCTGGATTTGAAGAGTGTGTCGTACGCCGCATCGTCCGGCTCGTTTTTGTCGGCAAGCAGCACGCGTTCGGCGAAGCGGTTGCGTGTCATGCGCACCGGCAACCCTCGCACGCCGACGAGCGTCGTACCGTCGATGTCGGTATCGAGCACGGCACGCTTGTAATTCTCGTGCACGCCTGCCTCGCGGGTGGCCAGAAAGCGTGTACCGAGTTGCACGGCGTCCGCACCCAGCGCGAGCAACGCCGCAACGCCATAGCCATCCGCAACACCGCCTCCGGCGATGATCGGCAGATCGAACTCGACGACGGCTCGGCGCACGGCCACGAGCGTGCTCACGCCATTGACCGGCGGATGTCCACCCGCCTCCGCACCGACCACCACGAGAGCATCGACACCGGCGTCCGCCGCCTTGCGCGCATGCGGCATCGTCGAGACCACGTGTATCCAGCGAACGCCACGCGACTGGAAGCGCGCAAGATGCGCCTTCGGACCGCCCTGCGACGCGATCACGACGGGCACGCCTTCTTCCTCGATGACATCGAGAAACTGCTCGGCCTGCGGCCGGTACAAGGGGATGTTGACGGCATACGCGCCTTGGGTCGCCGCCTTCACCTCGCGCACGGTGTCGCGGAAGGCATCGAGATACATCGGCCCGGCCGCAATCACGCCCAGACCGCCGGCATTGGACACGGCAATCGGCAACGCCGCGTTGGACGACGCCCAGCTCATCCCGGCCTGGATGATGGGATATTTGATATTCAACAGCCGAGTGAGGCGGGTCTGAAGCATGAAAATTCCCTCGAAATACCGCGCAGACGCGCATTGACGATGCTCGTCAATCTAAGGGACATATGATTCAATGTCAAACAATTTACCGCGCAAAATCCAACAACGTTACAGGTCTTCGCCAGCCTCTTCCCGCTCTTGATCCAGCATGATCCTCGCCTGATACGTGAGCTTGTCAAGTATCTTTGGCAATGCATCGCGCTCCGCGCGCGTCAGCACGGACAACAGCCGGTCGTTGAGTTCTTCGGCAACGGGAAAGACTTGTTTGACGAGATCGCGGCCGGTCGCCGTGAGCGAGATCACGACGCCGCGCGCATCGGCGCTGTCGGTGCTGCGCTGGAGAATGCCCCGCGCTTCGAGCGCACTGACCGTGCGGCTCATCAGCCCGCGATCGAACTGCGCCTGCTCGGCAAGGCGATTGAGCGACATGCCCGCGCTGCTGTGGAGCAGCGCGATGGAACGCCATTCGTTGAGCGTCAGGCCGAAGTTGCGCTCATAGACGCTCGACGACCCCTTCGTGTAGATGTTCGTCAGTTGACGCAGTTGAAACGACGTGAGCTGCCGCAAGTCGGACGGTGCGGCGCTCGCCGGTTCTGGCGAGCGCGAAGGGTTAGGCTTGGGCATGTGTCGGGCGGGCCGGAACGGTGGAATGGAATGGCGTCATGCTATCGCCTCGCCAATGCCCGGTCAAACCCGCGAACACCCCGAAACCAGCCCCGAACCACCCTACCGACGCGAGCGGTTCACAACGCCGTTTCAGGACCGAGAAGCCCCCTTGGGCAATAACCGCGCTGGAATGCCGACAAGCAATAGCACGCTGCCGAACAACACGAAGCAGCCCGCGACCTGCAATCCCAGCGGCAGGCTACCCGTCGTCGTTTTCACGTAACCGATCACACTCGGCCCGACCAGCCCGCCCAGCGCCCCGATACTGCTCACGACGGCAATCCCGGCCGCGGCGCTGGCGGGCGCCAGGTACGTCGACGGAATCGTCCAGAACACCGACAGACTCGACAGGTGTCCGGCCGTCGCAATTGCGAGCAGCAGTACGGCGAGTCCAAGGTTGTGCGACAGATACGGCATCACCATCAGGCTGACGGCCGCGAACATCAGCGGCACGGCAGCATGCCAGCGACGCTCGCGATGGCGGTCCGAATGACGACTGACGATCAGCATCGACACGATGCCGACCACCGGCGGCACCGCCGAGAGCAGCCCCACGTGGAACGGATCCTTCACACCGGTGGACTGGATCACCAGCGGCGCATAGAACGCGATGGTGCTGGCCAGCACATACGCACAGAACGACACGAGTCCCGCGACGTAGACACGCCAGTCGCGCAGCGCCGCCAGCGTGCCGCCGTGGCCACCGCCATGACTATGACCACCCTTGCTCGCCTTCTGACGGCGCTCCTCGCCGAGCACGCTCGTGAGCCGCGCCTTCTCGTCTGCACTCAGCCACTTCGCCGACTCGGGCCTGTCTTCAAGCGCGAAGAAGACAACGACGCCCAACACGATAGCAGGCAGCCCTTCGAGCAGGAACATCCACTGCCAGCCGGCCAGTCCGTGAATCTCATGAAAGCTGCGCATGATCCAGCCCGACGTGGGCGCACCGATCATCGTCGCAATCGGAATGGCGACGAACGACAACGCAGTCACGCGCGCCCGCCGCTCCGCAGGGAACCAGTAGCTGAGATACAGGATCAGGCCGGGGAAGAAACCCGCCTCGGCCGCGCCGAGCAGCATGCGGGCGACATAGAACTCCGTGGGCGTGCGCACGAACATCATGGCGCAGGACACCGCGCCCCAGAGCGTCATGATGCGCAGCAGCGTCTTGCGTGCGCCCATGCGGGCGAGCATCAGATTGCTCGGCACCTCGAAGAGCAGAAAGCCGACGAAGAACAGCCCGGCGCCAATGCCGTAGACGAGATCGCTGAAGTGCAGATCCGCCTTGAACTGGATCTGCGCGATGCCGATGTTCGCGCGGTCGATGTAGTTGATGATGTAGCACACGAACAGCAATGGCAGCGTGCGCCAGGCGATCTTGCGATAGGTCGATTCCTCGACCACCGTTGCACTCGCCGCAGGCGCGGGTGTGCCGCCGAACGGCTGTGACGCCGTCGTCGTATGTGAAGTCATGTCTCCTCCAATCTTGATTTTTTGATGAGGTCCGACCCTAGTGCGACGCCTTCACCGCATCACGACAGGCCGAACTCCCGTATCGCGTAGTCGCGCAGCTTGTTTTTCTGCACTTTCGAGCTTCCCGTCATGCCGATGCCATCGAACGAATCGACGAACCGCAGATACCTCGGCACCTTGAAATTCGCAGCGCGCGCACGACACCAGTCGATGAGCGCCTCGCTTGTGACGTCTGCCCCGGGGCGCAGCACCACGAACGCCGCCGGCACTTCGCCAAGACGCGCATCGGGCACGCCGACGACCTGTGCGAGTTGCACGGCGGGATGCGTGAACAGCGTCTCTTCCACCTCGGCGGGCGCCACGTTCTCGCCGCCGACGCGGAACACGTCCTTCAGTCGGCCGATCATGCGCATGCGCCCTTCGCCGTCGATCACGCCGAGGTCGCCCGTGCGCAGCCAGCCGTCGTCACTGAACGCCTGCGCGGTCTCCTTCGGCTTGTTGTAGTAGCCCTTCATCACGCTCCAGCCGCGCACCTGAATCTCGCCCGGCTCGTTCGCCCCCAGCACGTCGCCCGTCTCCGGCGACACCGTGCGGATCTCGATGCCCGGATGCGGACTCGCCCAGCCGCCCACACGCAATGCCAGCGGGTCGCGCCAGTCGCCCAGCACCACGTTGGGCGACGCTTCCGATTGCCCGTAAGCGCCGACCATGTGCGGCACACCCATCACGTCGTGAATCTTCTGCATGATCTCGGGTCCGGCCGCCGCCCAGCCGCCGCGCAGATGAATGCGCTCGCGACGGAATTCGGGGTGCCCCATCATCATCAGGAAAATCGTGTCGTTGCCGGACGTGAGCGTGCAGCGCTCCTCATCGAGAATGGTCAGCACCTTCGCCACGTCGAACGACGGCACCGACAACAGACAGGCGCCGGTGACCAGCGAGACGAGCAGCGACATCGTCGTGCCCGCGACGTGGAAGAACGGACGCACACTGAAGTAGCGATCATCGGCGCGCACGCCGATGCGCAACGCCGAAGCGGCCGCATTCGTGAGCATGTTGCGATGTCGCAGCAACACGCCCTTCGGGAACGACGTCGTGCCCGAGGTGTACTGAATCAGCAGAATGTCCTCCGGTGACACCGCCGCCGCGCGACGCGCCACTTCCGCGCGAAGCTCGGCGGTGTCGGGCAAATCGTCGAAATGCTCGACGGCCTGCGGCAGGCCGCGCGACCGGTCGCCGACCATCACCGCGCGCCGCAACAACGGGAGAAAATCGCCAGGCAATGCGGCATCGAAAGCCGGTTCGACGCTGCGCAGCAACGCCGTGTAATCGATGTTGAGGAACGTGTCGGTGTAGAACAGCACGCGCACGTCGCCCTGACTCAGGCAGTAATTCAGTTCGTCCGACTTGAAGCGCGTATTGACGGGGACCGCCACCGCGCCAATCGATGCGGCGGCATAGAACAGCACCACCCAGCTCACCGAGTTGCCCATCAGAATGCCGACGTGCTCGCCGTGTTGCACCCCGAGATGCACCATGCGTGCGGCCGCCTGCTCGACGCGCGCCGCCAGCGTTCGGTAGTCGATCCGCTCACCGTCGATCACCAGCGCTTCGGCCGTAGGCGTCTCACGCACACGCGCGGCGAGAATCGCGGGCAGCGTTACCGGCCCCTCCAACCCGAACTGGCTGGCATAGACTTCGTGGCCCATTTCACGCATGGCGGCCTCCCTGCTTCGTCACGCTCGCGGCGGCATCTACGCCATTGGCCGCGTGATTCACGTCGTTGCTCGTCCCACTGCCGAAACGCGCGATCTTGCTGCCCCAGTCGGGGCTTTGCAGCAGCGTGTCGATGGCCAGCATCTCGATGGCGAGCGCACCGGCCGGATCGGTTTCCACGCCCCGGTCGATACAGTCTTTCGTCAGTCGCATGGCGAGCGCCGGTGCAGCGGCGATGGTCTGCGCCATGGCCCGCACGGCGTCCAGCGCGTCATCGGCCGGCACGATGCGCGACACCAATCCTGCCTCGCGCGCCTCCTGCGCCGAGAGCGTGCGGCCCGTGAATGCCATGTCCTTCGCGAGACGCTTGCCCACCGCGCGCGGCATGCGTTGCGTCGCACCTACGGTCCCCCAAAGCGCTTCAGGCGTACGGAACGCCGCGTTGTCCGTCGCGACGATGAAGTCGCACGCCATGGCGATCTCGCCGCCCGAGCCGATGGCCGGGCCTTCGACCAATGCGATGCACGGCTTGCCGATCTGCTCGATGGCGTCATAAGCGGCGAACGCCTTGATGCGACGCGCACGCACATCGTCGAGACTCATGCCCTGACGCTCCTTGAGATCCGCCCCTGCGCAGAACACCGGCCCGTTGGCGCGCACGATCACGCAGCGCACCGAATCGTCGCCACGCAACGCCTGAACGACCGTGCGCAATTCGTCGCACATCACGGCATTGAGCGCATTGCGCTGTTGCGGCCGGTTGAGCACGATCTCGACGACAGCGCCCTCGGCACCCTCCGTGCCTTCGGCGCCGCGCAAGACTTCCAATGTCTCCCAATCTTTCATGCTTGTTAGCTTCCTGTTCAATCGTATTCAGATGGCGCCATCGCGACGCAGCGCCGCGATCTGCTCCGGCGTGTAGCCGAGTCCTGCGAGCACGGGATCGGTGTGCTCGCCCAGCAGCGGCGGACGCCCCACTTCCGGATCAGCGAAGCCGTCGAACTTGAACGGCACCGGCAGCGCGCCGAATTTTCCGACCGACGGGTGCTCGAACTCGCTCACCATGCCGCGAGCCAGCACGTGGGGATCCGCAAGTACTTCGTCGACATGCTGAATCGGACCGGCGGGCACACCGGCGGCGTCACATGCGTCGCACAGTTCGCGACGGGTCCTGCGAGAGATCGCCGCCGTCAGCGCCGCCATCAGGCGATCGCGATGCTCCACACGGCCGGCGTTGGTCGCGAGCGTGGCGTCGGCGGCCAGTGCGTCGAGTCCGAGCAATTCACACAGCGGCAGCCAGTGCTGATCGCTGCACGTGATATGGACGTAAGCCCCGTCGCTGCACGCGAACGCGGCCGACGGCACACGGCCCGGATGCTCCGTGCCCAGACGCGGCGGCACCTCGCCCAGCGCGAAGTAGCGTCCGGCGGCGAGCGTGAGCAGACTGACCTGACCGTCGAGCATCGAGAAATCGACGTGACACCCGGCGCCGGTCTGCGTGCGCCCTTGCAAGGCGCTGAGAATGGCAATCGCGATCCACAATCCCGACGACAGGTCGGCAATCGGCAACCCGGGCTTCACCGGACCGCCGCCGCGCTCGCCCGTCAGGCTCATCAGCCCGCCCATCGCCTGAAAGACGGTGTCGTAACCTTTGCGTTTCGCATACGGACCTGTCTGGCCGAAGCCGGTGCAGGAGACGTAAATGAGCTTCGGATTGGCTTCACGCAGCGCCGTCTGATCGAGGCCGTAGCGCTTGAGCGTGCCGACGGGGAAGTTCTCCAGCAGCACGTCGGCGCGCGAGGCGAGATCGCGAATGATCGCGCGGCCCGCGTCCGTCTTCATGTTCGCCGTGACGGACTGCTTGCTGCGGTTGCAGGCGAAGTAATACGCCGACTCGTCGCCGACTTTCGGCTCGAACGTGCGGGTTTCGTCCCCGCTGCCCGGCTGCTCGATCTTGATGACCGTGGCACCCAGTTCCGCGAGGATCATGTCTGCGAAGGGGCATGCCAGCACGCGCGCCAGTTCGAGAATCGTCACGCCGGCGAGCGGCTTCATCGTCGCGCTCATGACGGACGCACGCGCTTGGGAAAGCTGCGCATCATCATGTTCGTGTCGAGCGAGACGTCGAACGCCTGCGTCAGCGGCAAATCGGCCACGCGATGGAACAGGCGCTTGGTCGCGGTCATGGAGACGGGATCGTAGTCGGCCAGACGGGCGGCCAGCGCGACGGCGTCGTCGACCAGCGTGGCATCGGGGCTCACACGATTGGCAAGACCCAGCGCCAATGCGCGCGACGCGTCGACGGTATCGCCCGTCGAGACCAGCTCGAATGCCGTCTTGCGTCCTACCTGACGCACCAGATTCGCCATCACGATTGCGGCCACGATGCCGTGCTTCAGTTCGGGATAGCCCAGCTTGAGGCTCTCGCCCACGACCAGCAGGTCGCACGCGAGCGCCAGCCCTGCGCCGCCGCCCATCGCATAGCCCTGCGCGGCGCCGACCACCGGCGTGCCGATCTCGGCGAACGCGCGGTGCAGCGATGTCGTGAGATGCGCACGCTTGAGCGCCGCCTGTGCGGCGTCGGCATCCGAGCCACCCGCAACGAAGCCGCCGAACTCCTTGACGTCGGCCCCCGCACAGAAGCTCTGCCCCGCACCAGCCAGCACGATGGCGTTCACGCCGGGATCGGCGTCGGCCTCGCGCAGCGCGGCCAGCAAGGCATGGGTCAGTTCGTTGTTCAGCGCGTTGCGCTTGTCGGGGCGGTTCATGGTGATCACGCGCACAGCGCCGCGATCTTCAACGCGCAGGGAGTCGGGAAGCGTCAGGGTTCGGGACATCGGGTTCATCAACCTTGGGTAAGACGGGTATGGCGGCTAGCCTAATCCAACAAATGTGACGTCGTCAAACAAAATTATTGACGCAGCGTTTCTCACACGGCGAAAAACCTCAATAAACATAAATAATTACGGTAAACCCTGTGTCGCACGGCCCACAATTTATTTGACATTGCATCACATTAAATGATTTGATGCGTGCCATCCGAACTCATTTTTGGCGCGCTGCGCCGTTCGTCATGTCCGAATTGACCCTGTGCGAATGTTTTGCCCGCGACGGCCTGCAACACGAGACCGCATTCCTCGCCACCGATACCAAGCGCGATCTGATCGACCGGTTCGCACGCGCCGGCTTCCGCCGCGTGGAGGCGACGTCTTACTCCAACCCGGCCGTCGTGCCGCAGTTCGCCGACGCCAGCGCCCTGCTCGCCGTGCTGCCGCGCGTCGATGGCGTCTACTACAAGGCGACGTGCGCCAACACGCGCGCCGTCGAGCGTGCGCTGGTCGATCTGGATGCGGGCATCGGCGTCAATGAAATCAGCCTGCTGGTGTCGGCCAGCGACTCGCATTCGACGCGCAACCTGAAGCAGTCGCGCGCCGATCAGTGGTTGCGCATCGAGGCGATGGCAAAGGCTGCGCAAGGCCGTTTCCGTCTGGTTGGCACCATTTCGGTCGCCTTCGGATGTCCGTTCGAAGGGGCCATCGATCCCGCGCGCGTGCTTCAGGACGTGGAGCGATTCGCCTCGCTCGGCGTGCAATACATCACGCTCGGCGACACCATCGGCGTGGCGACGCAGGCATCGACGAAGGCCCTGTTCTCGCAGATGCTGGCGTCCTTCCCCGACGTCCACGCCATCGCGCATTTTCACGACACCCGTGGCACCGGCATCGTCAATTACCTCGCTGCACTGGAAGCGGGCGTGAGCCACTTCGATGTCGCGTTCGGGGGCACCGGCGGCCATCCGGCGAAGGTGCAGTACGGCGGCGGCGTGACCGGCAATGTCTGCACGGAAGACTTCGTGAACGTGTTGGAGACGATGGGCGTCGATACAGGTATCGATCTGGCCGCCATGATGACCGCGTCACAAGCGTGCGAAACCGCGCTCGGGCGTCAGCTCGCCAGCCGGGTCGCACGCACCGGCCTGAATCCGATGCTGAGCGCGAGCACGTCTGCGGCCGCAGCCACCGCAGCCCAATGACGCAACTCACGTCCCCCGTGCCCGCCGGCGCGCTGCGTATCGAATCGCAGTTCTGCCTCGATCAGGGCTTCACGCTGCTGGAATCGGGCGACGGCACGGCCGTCCTCGCGTGCGATGTGCTCGACCGGCATACCAACCGCCACGGCAACGCGCACGGCGGCCTGATCGCCACGCTGCTCGACACGGCGATGGGCATGGCGACGCGCGCGAGCGGCACGGTCGACAACCTCGGCACCGCCAGCCTCACGATCAACTACCTGCGCCCGGCACGCGGACGCATCACGGCGCATGCAAGGGTGCGCCGTAGCGGCCGCTCGCTCGCGTTCTGCGAAGCCGAGGTGCTCGACGCGGACGACCGCCTGCTGGCCACCGCCAGCGCCGTCTTCGCCGTGGCCCCGCACGGGGCATCGCCACCGGCCTGATTCACCGCATCCCCTGGCAATACCAGCAACACCAGCAATACCCGCGACATCCAAAAATACACATCGGAGACACCCGTCATGCTTTTCGCAACACGACGCCGCATCACGTACGCGGCGGCCTGCCTTTCCTGCACAACGCCTCTGCTGCTCGCGTCCACCAGCGCGCACGCCGAAGTCACGCTGTACGGCCTCATCGACACGGCCATTCGCTACGAGACCAACGCCAGCGCCAGCGACGGCAAGCTGTTCAGCGCCTCGCAAGGTTCGTTCACCGGCTCGCGCTGGGGGATCAAGGGCACCGAGCAACTCGCCCCCGATCTGGAAACGTTCTTCGTGCTGGAGAGCGGCTTCAGTCTGGATGACGGCACGTCGTTGCAGGGCACCAAGAGCGCCGGCTTCGGGCAGGCGTCGTCGAACGGTGCGGGTCGACTGTTCGGCCGTCAGGCGTTCGTGGGCGTGCGCGGCAGTTATGGCGCGTTGTCGATCGGGCGTCAGTACAGCGTGGGCTACACGGCGATGGGTGCGGCGCAGATCTTCAACAACCCGAACCTCGACACGCTGATCGTGGCCAGCAACTACGTCGGCAGCCGTCTCGACAACACGGTGAAGTACACCCTCGATGCGGGCGGCTTTTCGCTGGGTACGGCCTACACCTTCGGCAATGCCGCGAGCGATACGCATGCGAATTCGGGCGTGGGGGTGACGGCGGGATATACGGCGGGCGGGGTGAACGGCACCCTGGTTTATCAGCGCCTGACGTCGGCGGACGGCACGCAGTCGCGCAACACGTTCGGCTTTTCGACGGGCGCAGCGTTCGGCGCATGGAAAGCCACGGCCGGCTATCTGCATAGCCAGTTGACGGAGGTCGAGACGCGCAACAACGTCATGCTGCTCGGCCTGAGCTATAACCCGCTACCGGCGCTCACACTGGGCGTGGGCGGCTTCGTCGACTGGCAGGCGCAGCCGGGCGGAAAGCGTACCGCCGTCTATGGCATGGCGGATTACCAACTGAGCAAGCGCACGGACGTCTATCTGGAAGTCGACCACAACAACATCAGCGGCAAGTACACGCTGATTGCCTCACAGGGCACCTACGGCAGCAAGATGGGGGTCTCGCTGGGGTTGCGTCATACGTTCTGAGGCAGCGCACGGCAGGGGGCATCGGTGGATGAATGCCCGCTGCCGGGCGCGACGCATGAGTCAGATCACGGACGGGTGCAGGACAGGTCGCCTTCTTCGCAGTTGTTCATCCTGTCCAGACGTTTGGTCTGCGCCTTCGTCAATTCGTCGAAGCAGGTGGTGATCACGAGCGGATGAATGCTGCCGCCGTCCGAGCCCATCGTCTCGAACGTACACTGCGCGTCGCGCCACGCGATCCACGCCCGCTGCGACTTTTGCAGTGCGGCCTTGCCCTCCGGACTCAGCTTCTTGTTCAGCGTCTGAAAGGCGTCGTTTAGCTTCTTGTCGGAGGCCTTGTAGGCGTCCATCGCGCACTTGTTCATCGTCGCCTGATCCTGCGGGTCGTTGCAGGCTGAAGCGGAAGTTACTGACGTGGCGGACGGTGCAGCGTGGGCCGCAGCGCCGATCATCAATACAGCGGCGGCGGCCGCCCAGCGAATGGCTTTCATGTGTCTCCCGGTAGTCGGATGCTCTTGAGCGAGGGCTTCATGCTATCCGAACCAGCCTTACTAAGGCGCAGGAATCCCGTGCGTTCCGACACCCGGCGATAACGTGCCGCGATGAATTTTCCGCACCGGCAGGTTTCCGTCCACGAGCCCCGATTTCGCAACGCGCACCCCGCCCGACACGAAAGGCATTGACGCGCGACACGTGAACCTCTACTGTCCCGGGAAACGAACACCCCCTTTATCGTTAGGATAACTGACATATCCCTATGAAAATCGATAGTGGTATCACGCACACGCTCACGGGTCGCCAACAGACGAGCACCGGCAACGGGCGGACCGACATCGGATCATTTCAGGCCGTGCTGGCGGAAAAAACGCAGCAAACCGGCGACGCGACCGGCGCACAGCAAAGCACGCGCCAGATCGACTTCCACGACATGACGCGTCAACAGATGCGCGATTGGGTCAACGGCCAGATTCGCAGCGGCCAGATGTCGCTCGACGATAGCTCGCCGTTCATGGCGATGACGATGAAGGTGCCGGTCGACGGCAGCCCTGAAATTCCGGCGGACCGCGATCCCGAACGCATCGATTTCGCGGATCGGGCACGTCAGGGCATCGCCGGGGCGCTCGCCCTGAACGACCCCGAAAATGCGAAGCGTCTGCAACAGGCGCTGGACATCATGACGCGCCTGCAAGGTCAGACGGTCGGCATCTCGACGCGCGCCTGATGCATGCCTGATGCGCGGCGGCCCCGGCACCCGCCGGGACCGGCAGGTTACTCCGCCGCAGGCGCCGCCTCTGCCATCGTCTCGCGCAGCACTTCCGCGAGCGCGACGACTCCCGCTTCGATGTGCTCCAGCCGAATGGACGAAAAGCCCAGCCGGAACATGTTGCGCGGGGGCGCATCCCCCATGAAGAACACGTCGCCCGGCTCGATCAGGATGCCGCGCGACTTCGCCCTCGCCGCCAGCACGTTCGCATTGAGCTGCGCAGGCCCCTGCACCCAGCACGACGCACCGCCCTTCACGCGCACGAACGACACTTCCGGCAAGTGGGTTTCGAGCGCCGCGCTCAACACTTCGGCGCGCTTGGCGTAGGTGTCGGCCAGACGCCGCAGCAGCGCATCGTGATGACCCAGCGCGAGAAACATCGAGAACGAACGCTGAATGAATGCCGACGGGTGACGAATCATTAGCCGCCGCAGCGCGCGCAGCTCGTTCACCAGCGCCGCCGGCGCGACGATATATCCCAGCCGCAATCCCGGCGCGAAGGACTTCGACAGGCTGCCGATATAGATCACCCGATCGCTGCGATCCAGACTCTTCAACGCCGGAATCGGAATGTCCGAATAGCTGTTCTCGCTTTCGTAATCGTCTTCGATGAGCACGAAATCGTCGGCTTCGGCACGACGCAGCAACGCCTCACGATGGGCCAGCGGCATCGTCGTCGTGGTCGGACATTGATGTGACGGGGTGACGTACACGTAATCGCATTGCGACAACCGGTCGTCCACGGGCAGGCCGTGTTCGTCGACCGGCAGGCCGATCAGCTTCGGCGTGCGCATCGCGAAGATGTTGCGCGCATCCGGATAGCCCGGATCTTCGATGCCGACGGTCGTGCGCGCACCGACCAGCAGATCGGCCAGCAGATACAACGCCTGCTGCGCGCCGTTGGTGAGCACGATTTCGTCGGCGTCGGCCCACACGCCGCGACGCGGCAGCACGCGCGTGCGAATCTGCTGAATCAGCGTCTCGTCGTCGCGCGCGATCATGTCCGGCGCCCAGTCGCGAATCTCCATGACGGTCAGCGCCTTGTGGCAGCACTCGCGCCAGTCCGCCGTCGGAAACATCGTCGGATCGAACTGCCCGTAAATGAACGGGTACTGGTATTGCTGCCAGTCGATCGGCTTGACGATGTTGCGCTGTGCCGACGGACGCACGACGTATCGCCCCTCCCAGTCCGGCGTGGACGGGTCCAGCGGCGCGATGGTGCCAGCCGCGTCGTCATCGGTCGGCGCCTGCGCTGCGCCACGGCCATCACGCGCCGACGCGCTTTGCGACCCGACGCGCGGCGCAAGGATATCGCCATTGACGAAGTAGCCGCGCCGCTCGCGCGCGATCAGATACCCCTCGTCCACCAGTTGCTGATACGCCAGCACCACCGTGTTGCGCGCCACGCCCAACCCCTCGGCCAGTTCGCGCGACGACGGCACCGCAGCACCGCGCATCAGACGCTCATCCAGAATCGCCGACACCAGCATCTGGCGAATCTGGCTCTGCAAACTCATGCCCGCTCGCGCCGACACCGAGAACAACTGGTTCCACATCGCCGCAGAAATCCGGCTCGACATCGCGTCCCCTTTCTTATGTCACTTCCAGAACGTCAATTATTACTCATGAGACGGTGACGTTTATTCCGAATTGGGGTTTATCCGCAGACGCGAGAAAAAGGGCCGAATGCCAGCATCCATGCGCCTTGGCGGGCGATTTCGCCGTAACTGGACCAGTTGGCATCATCAAATGCGGCCAACTGGCTCTAACGAACAAAAAAGTGCGCGGCAATGATGCAGTCACTTGACGCCGATTTGTCATAGCGGATGCGTCAACCCGAGTGTTCCACCGAAAACTTTCCGATTAGAGGTGAACCATGACTGGACTTCCGAACCGGCTGCGACGGGTGTTCGCTGCCACGGCGTTGGCGGCAGCCGCGCTTCCCGCGACGCTCATGCTCGGCTTGACGCTGCCTGGGACAGCCCAGGCGCAGGAGAAGGAGGTGACGATCGCGTATCAGCAGATCGTCGATCCGTGGCTGGTCGCCATCGCGAGCGGCGACTTCGAGAAAGCGACGGGCTACAAGATCCACTGGCGCCAGTTCGAATCGGGCGCGAAGGTCGCCACCGCACTCGCCTCCGGCGACATCAAGATCGGCGTGCTCGGTTCCAGCCCGATGGCGGCCGCCGTCTCGCAGGGGCTGGATCTGCAACTGTTCTGGATTCTCGACGACATCAACCAGGCCGAAGCGATGGTCGTGCGCAATGCATCGAACATCAAGACGCCTGCCGATCTGAAGGGCAAGAAGATCGGCGTGCCGTTCGTCTCGACGACGCACTACCACACGATGTTCGCGCTGCAACAGTGGGGCATCAAGCCGACCGAAGTGCAGGTGCTCAACATGCAGCCGAACCAGATCGTCGCCGCGTGGGAGCGGGGTGACATCGACGCCGCCTACGTGTGGGATCCGGCGCTCGCCCAGATCAAGCAAAGCGGACACGTGCTCATCACGTCCGGCGAGCTGTCGAAGCAAGGCAAGCCGACCTTCGACGGGATTGCCGTCGACCGCAAATGGGGCGAAGCGAATGCCGACTTCATGGCGAAGTTCGTCAAGGTGATCGCCGACGCCGATGCGGCCTATCGCCAGAATCAGGCGGCATGGACGCCCGCATCCCCGCAGGTGAAGTCCATCGTGAAGACCATCGGCGGCAAACCGGAAGACGTGCCCGGCGCGCTCTCGCTCTACGCCTATCCGTCCGCGCAGCAGCAGGCGTCGGCCGAGTGGCTGGGCGGCGGCAAGGACAGCCGTGCGGCCAAGGCGCTCAAGGACACCGCCGAGTTTCTGAAGAGTCAGCAGAAGATCAACGCCGTCAAGGCGGACTACACGCCGTATGTCACGGCGCGCTATGTCGACGCCGCACTCAAGTTGAAGTAAGCCGCACCGGGGCCGTCATGCCGGCAGGTCCGGCGCGGCGGTCCCTCCCCGATCGCTGGATCTGCTGGAGAAGGGCTTCATGGAACAACTCATCGTCAACGACGTCAGCGTCGTGTATCCCGGCCGGCGCCCCGGCGAGCAGGTGCAGGCGCTCGCCCATGTCGATCTGACCATCGCGCCCGGCGACTTCGTGGTGGCGCTCGGCGCCTCGGGTTGCGGCAAGACCACGCTCCTCAGTCTGATGGCGGGCTTCATCGCGCCGACGTCCGGCGAATTGCTGCTCGGCGACTCGCCCATCGAAGGCCCCGGCGCCGACCGTGGCGTGGTGTTCCAGAAGCACGCCCTGCTGCCGTGGCTGAGCGTGATGGAGAACACCGAGTTCGGACTCAAGCTTCAAGGCGTGCCCAAGACCGAGCGCCGCGCCCGTGCCGCGCGCAATCTGGCGCTCGTCGGCTTGCAGGACTTTCACCATCACATGATCTATCAGCTCTCGGGCGGCATGCAGCAGCGCGTGGGGATCGCTCGCGCACTGACCTGCAATCCGTCGATGCTGCTCATGGACGAACCGATGGCCGCACTCGACGCGCTCACGCGAGAGACCATCCAGGAGTTGTTGCTCGACGTCTGGCGCGAAACGCAGAAGATGATCTTCTTCATCACGCATAGCGTAGAGGAAGCGCTGTTCCTCGCCAGTCGCCTGATCGTGATGTCACCCCGCCCGGGACGCATCACGCACACCTACGAACTCGACTTCAACAAGCGCTACCTCGAATCCCGCGATGCGCGCGCCATCAAGTCGAGCCCTGATTTCATCGCCATGCGCGAAACCGTGCTCAGCATCATCTACGGCGACGAGCGTGCCGGGCAGACGACGTCTGCCGGCGCGGTCGCCGCCTGAGCGACGCGGGAGACGAGCCATCATGATGACCAAACCCGTCACCAATCCTCACGCGCACGCCGCCACGCCCTCCGCCTCGAACGGCATGGCGCGTGCCGCCAGTTCACCGCGCAAGCGCGGCCTGTTCGCGCGCATGTTCGCACCGCGCCCCGTCAAGGCCGGCGAGTCGTTCGGCGCACCCGGCCAGGGGCCCAGCTTCGCGATCAGTGTCGTGACCGTCTTCGCGCTGCTGTTGCTGTGGGTTGCGATCACGTCGTCCGGCATGATCAAGCCGCTGTTCCTGCCGGGACCGCGCGCCATCGTCGAAAAATTCATTCAGGTCTCGACGGAGGGCTTCGCCGGATCGACGTTGTGGCAGCACACGCTCGCCAGCCTCTATCGCGTGTTCGGCGCCTTTGCACTCGCGTGTATCACGGCGATTCCGGTCGGCATCCTGATGGGCGTCTCGCGCATCGGACGCGGCGTCTTCGATCCACCCATCGAGTTCTACCGTCCGCTGCCGCCGCTGGCCTATCTGCCGCTCGTGATCATCTGGTTCGGCATCGGCGAGTTCTCGAAAGTCTTCCTGATCTATCTGGCGATCTTCGCACCGCTGGCCATCGCGGCACGGGCGGGGGTTCGTTCGGTCTCGCTGGAACAGATTCATGCCGCGTATTCGATGGGCGCGTCGCCGCGTCAGATCGTCATGCACGTGATCGTCAAATCGGCGCTGCCGGAAATCTTCACGGGCATGCGTATTGGTATTGGTGTGGGCTGGACCACGCTGGTGGCTGCCGAAATGGTGGCGGCATCGAGCGGTCTCGGGTTCATGGTGCTCAACGCGGCGGAATTCCTCGCGTCGGACATCGTGATCATGGGGATCATCGTGATCGGCTTCTTCGCGTTCGGATTCGATCTGATCATGCGCTATCTAGAACGTGTGCTGGTGCCCTGGAAAGGCAAAGTCTGACAAGGCATACCGTAGACAGGAATCAGACGGCAACAAGACGTAAGCGGTCACGTTGGTCATCACAAGAAAGACGCAGGGCGGCGCCCCCG
This sequence comes from Pandoraea sp. LA3, assembly GCF_022696215.1. NCBI lineage: Bacteria > Pseudomonadati > Pseudomonadota > Betaproteobacteria > Burkholderiales > Burkholderiaceae > Pandoraea > Pandoraea sp. LA3. The sequence goes on from NZ_PTPY01000022.1 coordinate 152,077, forward strand.
ATTCGCCGCACCTGCCGTCGAACAAGGCATTCAGGAGGTTGTGTGGCAGTTGAGACATTCATCGGCAGTTCCCCCCTCGTTGCAGTCCTCGCAGTCTTTCCCCGCATCGTCGCGCCGCTCACGGGAGGTCGCCATGGCCAATCGTGACACCGGAACGCATCTGCAATCGAGCCTCAAACAACGTCATATGAGCATGATCGCGCTGGGCGGCGTGATCGGCGCAGGACTCTTCGTGGGCAGCGGCGTGGTGGTGCATGCCGCCGGTCCGGCTGCCGTGCTGTCGTTCCTGATCACCGGAGCGCTAGTGGTGCTTGTCATGCGCATGCTCGGCGAGATGGCGTGCGCGCTGCCCGCCGTCGGCTCGTTCTACGAGTACGCGAGACTCGCGTGGAACGACAAGCCCATAGGCGGCGAACTGGCCGGCTTTCTGACAGGCTGGATGTACTGGTATTTCTGGGTGATCGTGGTCGCGGTCGAAGCCGTGGCCGGGGCCAATCTGATTCAGTTCTGGTTGCCGGACATTCCCGCGTGGACCATCAGCCTCGTGCTGCTCGTGGTGCTCACGCTGACCAATCTGGTGTCGGTGGCGTCGTACGGCGAGTTCGAGTTCTGGTTCGCGTCGATCAAAGTCGCGGCCATCGTCGTCTTCCTGTTCCTCGGCGCACTGTTCGTGTTCGGCATGTGGCCGGGCGCGGTGGCGAGCACCGGACATCTGCTCTCGCATGGCGGTTTTATGCCTAACGGCGTCGGGCCGGTGATGGCCGGCGCAGTCGCAGCCACAGGCTTCTACTTCGGGGCAGAGATCGTGACGATTGCCGCCGCCGAAGCCGCCGAACCGCAGCAGGCGGTGGCACGCGCCACGAACTCCGTGATCGGACGCGTGCTGTTCTTCTACATCGGTTCGATCCTGCTCGTGGTGATGCTCGTGCCCTGGAACTCGACCGGCATGGCGACGCCGTATGTCAGTGCGCTCGAAGCGATGCACATCCCTGCGGCTGCGCACATCATGAACGCCGTCGTGCTCACCGCCGTGCTCTCCGCGCTGAACTCCGGTTTGTATGCGTCGTCGCGAATGCTGTTTGCGCTCACGCGCCGGGGCGATGCGCCGCGTTCGCTGGCAAAACTCAACGCTCGGGGCGTGCCGGTTCGTGCGATTCTCGTCGGCACGCTGTTTGGTTACGCGGCCGTGGTCATGTCGTACGTCTCACCGGATACGGTGTTTGCCTTTCTCGTGAACTCGTACGGGACCGTGGCGATCTTCGTCTACGTGCTAATCGCCTTCTCGCAACTCAAGCTGCGCAAGCGTCTGGAACGCGAGGCGCCGGGCAAGCTCAAGATAAGAATGTGGGGGTACCCCTACCTGACCTGGGTCGCCATCATCGGCATGTTGTCCATCGTCGGCGCCATGGCCTTCATCCCCGATCAACGCACGCCCCTGGCGCTCGGTGTCGCGAGTCTGACGGTCCTGCTGGTTGCCTTCACCGTGCGGTCGATATGGCGCAAGCTGCGCTCCCCGGATCCGGAGTTCGATCTCTGATCGGGGTTGCGGTGGGCGACGCGCAATGCTGTCGCCCACCGTAAAAATTAATGACTATCGTCACTCGTGAAACCGAGATTTGTCTCCTCAACCTTAGCTTCGCCGTCGCCATCGGAGATCCCTCCTTCGCTTTCGACGTCACCGCTGTTTACACGCAGAGACTCGTCTAACCACCTCGACGATTGCGCCTGCGTTGACTCGTTTAACGATTCCCACTCCTCATCAAAATGACCCTGACTGACGAAATCGCTCAGTTGCGAGAGCGAATAGGCGTCGTCGTATCCGAAGTTCACGTCTAACATCGGCGAGTGTTGCTCGGCTTCGAAATCCTGCGTCCCCGCCAGAATTCTTGCCCTTTTCGAAAGTCTGGCGCAATGATTGGCGTCTTCGACGTTCCCATCCTCTAGTCGTTGAAGCGCCGTTTTCGCGAGCACGCTCGCGGCGAACGTGTTTGCCGCCGTGGCCTTATCCCCCTCACCACGGCCTTTGTGGAAATCCGCGACTCTCATTAAAGCAATACCATGCGACTTGGCGTCTTGAGACTTCGCAAATGCATCGGCGCCTGTCGTCAGCATCCATAGCAAGCGTGAAGTGTCGGCGTTCGGGACCTCCTCAAGCCGGCGCGCCAACGCCATCAGGGCACTCCCAAGCACGTGGATCTCGATTTGATCGTCGCTGAACGCGGCTAGCTCATCATCCGAAAGACCACGCTCAATGAGCGCAATCCAGACCTCGCAGACCTCCGCATCGAAATCCCGGGGTTGTGGGTTCGCCATCCGCTTCACCAGAGCGGCCAGGAGCGAAGATTCGTTGCCATCCGGCTTCAGCAGCAACTGTCTGGCCTCATGGCGGAGCAGGGCCTTATCGCCAGTCCCGAGCGACGACATCGTCAACGGAAAGCACAACGGAACATCCGGGAAGGTGAAGACGATCAGACCATCCTCCCCGATCCCGGCAGTGGCCATCACGTTATCTCTGACGGAAGACGTCAGCTCGGCCAGTTGATTCGCGGCATCGTCATTGACCGGGCGATGCGGACTGTGGCGCTCGAGATAGTCCCGCCCCTGCCCAAACGACGCGACATGGCAGTGCGCCGCGCCGGCGAGAATGCGCGCCTTTTCCGTACCGGACAACGTGTTGGACACGGTATCCAATACGCCCTTGGATCGGAAGCGCGCGAGAAATCCGGAGATCGTGCTATCCGGGATCTTGCCGCCCAAATTCATCAAGCGATTGAAGTCACTCAACTCGCTCAAGCGACGTTCGCTGAGCATCTGATCCGGATAACCCTGCACCTGAAAGTTCGTGCTCGAGGAAGGTTGAGTGATTGGAGTGGTTGGCATGAGCGTTGCCTCGTCAAATCGTCGTTGAAGTGAGTGCGAGCCTGGGCAGCGGAGCGCAAACGTCTGATATCGCCGCGCACCCTGTGGCCATTCGTCTATGCGGTCACCGCCCTACTGTCATGTCGACAGGGCGGCGTCGCTCTCGAAACTCTCGTTTTGGAAGATGCCGGAAATTGCGTCCATTGAAGGTCTTGGCGTGGACGAATTGACGCGGTCGTCGAAGGGCGAAAACCTATCGCCTTCCAATTGCAGCTCCACGGGAACGAAGCCCCGCGCCATCCGCTCCCATACCGTTCTGGTATTCGATGATGATAGGGATTCGAACGGCATAGTTTCGTCGGGCGTCCGCGCCTCGACGGACTTGTGAAATCTCACGTCGACCGAATTAGCCAGATCGTTCTTCTCAGCGTTCTGAAATGCTCTCACTGCGTGGTCGTGAAATTCCTTCGCGTCTGAAATCATGTTTGATGCCAGAAAGTAGCTCATCGCCTTGTCGAACTCGTGACCCGCGCTCGTAAACTCCCTTTTGGCCAGATCCTTGTCGCCAGAATGCAGCAAGAGCATCGCAATATCGTTGTGGGCCAAACCGCACTCGCCGGGATGGCCGGCTTTGGCGAACGCCCCTCGTCGCTGATACAGAATGCGCTTGAGTAGCACGTCATCTCTGGGCGAGCCCCCTGCCAACTTGTTCGCAAAGGTCCGCAATGCGACACCCAGTGCAAGCAGGTCTTCTCTCTCGTTGCTGAAGCTGCCCGCCGCCTTACCGTCCACGCAGCGATCAATGGCACTCAGCCACGCATGCAAGATGTGAGTGTCGAAACACGCCACATCGGTCTGCGTCATCTTTTGCGCAAACTGAACCAGCAGCGACACCTCGCGCATGTCGCGTCCGAGCAGAAGCGCTCTCGCTTCCGCCATCGTCAGCGCCCCCTGTCCATCGCCGAAACACTCGCTGCCCATCGGGATGTTGAGCTCGATATCGGGAAACTCGAGAATGATTTGATAACGGTCCCCGAGTCGGGCGTTATCCAGCATGGTTTGCCGTATGTCCAACGGAAGCTCATTGAGCAGAATCAGGGCGTCCCGCCCCGCGAATTCCAGTTTTCCGTCTCTCTCCAAGTAGTCCCTACCCGGGCCAGACGACCCGATATGACAAAGGCCTGCACACGACAGTAACCGTGCCTTGATTCCGCAGCACAAGGCGTTCTTTGTAGCGTCTAACGGGCCGAGGTAAACGAAGTTCCTCAGGAACTCGCTGAACACTCCATCGGACGGACATCGTCCCGCCGAAATATGGGCATTGAGCTCGCCCAATGTGCGGCATCGCGCGTCGCTAAGATTGGAATTCGGATAGTTCAGGAGCGGGAAGTTGACATTTCCCTGCGTGACTGTGTTTGGCATGAGCGTTGCCTCGTTGAGAACCCGATGTGAGCAGTCTGCGCCCCTCCGCGGACGCTCAACTATCACGAATCGCCGTGCCCTATTGCGCCTTCTTCCCATCCGGCGCGATGTCGGCCACATGCGTTTCAGGCACGGCAGCTCTGCTCTCCCATTCGGCAATCGTGCCCGGCAACCCGATCTCACGCGCAGAAGGCAACACCGTGGCAGCAAAGACTTGCGCCTCGGCTCCTTTGTCGATGTGCAGATAGCATTTGTGGAATCGATCGGCGAGATCCATCGCGAGTCGATGCTCCCCGGTTTGCAGCAGGCGCTCGAATCCACGCCACGCCATGTCAACGCAGCTCAAAGCCGAAGCGGTGTCGTTGCCCCGGATGAAAAGCTCGGCCGACCGAAGATAGGCCGAGGATGCCTGAAACTCAAGCACCCGCCTTTCGTCGGGAGGCAGCCTCGTGATGTTCTCACGGCGGTACGTCTCGTAGAAGCCCGCCAAATCCACGAATTCCCGTGCCGACTCGCTCCACAGTTCGGCTCGACACAGCGCATGGCCACTACCGCGCAGAACCTGCATTCGCTGATTCGCGTCCATCTCGCACTTCCCTGCGCGTTGGAACAGGGTTGCCACGCGCTGATAGTCCACGTTTTTCGCTTTACGGCTGAACGCGGTCTCGGTCATGACGGCGTCGAGCAGATGCCACCACACCTGGAAATACGGGGCAGGATCATGGGAAGCCGGATCGAGACTCGCGGCACGCGCCAACAGCGTCTGCCTTTTCTCATCCTTCGCAAGCAGCAGCGCCAGACATTCGTCTGTCGTGAGTTCCGCCTGCTTGCCCGTGAAGCAAGCCTCGGTCAAAGGAAAACGTATTTGACTTCCCGGAATCGTCAGGATGATTTTCCCTTGCGCGTCGACCTCGGCGGTCGTGAGCATTTTCCGCCGGGTCTCCGGTGCGATCCGTCTCAACAGGTGTTTCGACGGATCCAACGTTGAATGGGAAAGTCGGCGGTCCCGAGGTGCCAGAAATTGACGCCCCTCTGGATAAGACGCGATGTGCCCCAGCGCTGCCGCGCGCAGCGCCTGCATTTTGGCATCGCCGTTCCTGAACACGTCGATGGCGATGTCTATCGGCCCCATGTAACTGAAGTCGTGGATGAAGCGCTCGTAGACGTCGCCCGGCACCGGCGCTCCGGATGTCATGTCCGCGTCGAACCGCTCCCGCGCATTCAGGCGCCGCTCGCTCAACGTGGCGTCGGGATAGCTGGCAATCGGGAAGTTACAGCCGCTGACTGAGGTGATAGGAGGCATGATCGTCGACACCTGGAATGGAATCATTCCAGACTAGAACGCCCTGTCGCCCGATCCTTTCTGAATTCGTCTACGCCTCGCTGGGCGATGGCTCGGTCAGCGTGGCCTGCAATGCGTGGTCAAGGCGCGCAACGTCGTCGTCCGACAGCACGCCGATGAAGACCATCGACGATTCGTGCAACGCCAGGTTGGGCCGCTTCGAGATCGCCACCCGTGTACCGACCACGTGAACCTCGCTCGCACCGCCCGAAGCAAGGTTCACGAACCCCTTCGCCCGCAGGAGTTTTCCCGGGTACATCGTCAATGCCGCTTTCAGACGATGACGATCCGACACGCCATTGACTCGCCACACAAAGCTTCGTAAGCCTGCGGGCAACGAATGTCCGGAGATGCGCATCGGTCGTCCGCCCAGCCACCCCGGCAGTGCCAGCGCCTCATCCGGAAACAGAATGGCGGGCGGCACAACGCCGTTGTTCGCCGTTACAACCACCTGCGTTGCACCGAGTTCGGCTAGCCGTTCGCGTAGCGATTGCAGCGTGTCGGGCGCGACGAGATCCGTCTTCGTCATCACCAGCGTGCTTGCCGCCATGAGTTGCTTGTGCGCGATGTCGCCGACATAACGATCGGCCAGCGTCTGCCCGATACCTTGCGCATCGACCGCCACCACGATGCCGTGCAAGCGGAATGCCTTGTCGAGCAGCCCCACCTGCGCGATGCGCATCGGGTCGGACACGCCGCTGGCTTCGATCACTAACAGATCGGGACGCACCTCGCGCTCGCCGATGGCGATCAGCGTCTCGACGAGGCGCCCGCCGATAGTGCAGCACACGCAACCGTTCTCGAGACCGATCACGTCGTCGCCTCGCTCTCGAATGAGCGAGGCGTCGACGTTGATCGATCCGAAGTCGTTCACCAGCACCGTGATTCGCAAGCCATCCGCGTTACGAAGCAGCGCATTGACGATGGTCGTCTTTCCCGCCCCGAGATAGCCGCCCAGCACGATCATCGGCACAGGTGCGCGACCTGACTTGTCGGCGGACATCGGGCTGGACATTGACGTGGTCGTCATGCCGGTGCGCGGAATATCTCGCCACCCAGCACCGTGCCCCACACGGGCATCTGACGAAGTGCGTCGACGGGGACCTCATACGGATCGTCCTCCAGTACGGCGAAGTCGGCATACTTGCCCACTTCGATGCTGCCGATCAGATGATCCATTCCCAACGAGAAAGCGGCACCGAGCGTGATGGCGCGCAAGGCGTCGTCGACCGGCAGGCACAACGACTCGCCCAGCACGCGCCCCGACGATGTCTCCCGCTTCACCGCGCACCACGCAGTGAACAGCGGATTGAGCTGCGTGATGGGCGCATCCGAATGCAGCGCGAACGGCAAACCGATCTGACGCGCGATCTCGGCGGCATCCATCCGGTTGGCACGATCCGGGCCCATCGTCTGCTCGTAGTGCGCGTCGCCCCAGTAGTAGACGTGATTCGCGAAGAAATTCACGCACATGCCGAGCCGCTGCGCGCGTGTGAGCTGTGCGACGTCGGCCATCTGACAATGCTGCAACGTGTGACGGTGATCCGTGCGCGGGTGCTTTTCCAGCAGCGCCTCAATCGCGTCGAGCACGACATCGGTGGCTTCGTCGCCATTGGTATGGATGTGAAGTTGCAGACCCGCGGCATGGAACGGCAGAAATGTCTCGACCAGTTGCGACGGCGCAATCAGCCAGAGCCCGTTGGGCTTGCCGTTGTGATATCCCGGCCAGCGCAATCGTGCGGTGAATCCTTGAATCGAGCCGTCGACGATGAACTTGATGGGGCCGTAGTGCAACTTGTCGGTATTGCCCTCGCACGCGCTCAACACGCGCTGCGGGCCACCTTCCGGACACCGCTGCGGCGCGAACGCCGGGACGATGCGAATCGGATAGCTGGGATCGGCCGTCGCGTCATGCAGGTTCGCGTTGCCCGACGGCGTCAGGTCGTTGACGAGGTCGGTCGCCGTCGTCACGCCGGCGAGCTGCGCGACACGTCCGAAGTTCCAGATTGCGCGCGGACTCTCGCTCGCGGCAATCGACAGTCCCTCGCCGATCACGCGATACACCGGAAACATGGCCGCGAACTCCTGCAATTCGCCGGTGGGCTCGCCATCGGCGCCCATCACGATACCTTCGACGTCCGTGCCGCCATCGATGCCGGCGAGTTCCAGCATCGGCGTATTGACGTTCATCAGATGCACGCTCGCATGCAGGATCGCGATGGGGCGTGTCATCGAGACGGCGTCGATATCACGCGCGACGAGCGGGGCGTCCTTGAAGAAGATCGGATCGTAGCCCCATGCAAGCAGAGGCTTGTGCGCGTCGGCCATCCGCTGCTCGGCCTCACGCAGGCGTGCGAGCACGTCCGACGGCGTCTTCAACCCTTCCCACAAATGCCCGTCGGGGCCACGCCGGTCGTAATAGCCGACATAGACAGCGTCCCACATCGCGCCTTCCATCAGGTGGCAATGGCCTTCCACGAGGCCGGGCATCAGCACCTTGTCGCGCAGCGTCTCGATGGGCGTCGCGTCGGTCCAGCGACGCACGTCTTCGATACCGCCGACGGCGAGGATCCGGCCGTCGCACACGGCAACGTGCGTCGCGACCGGCTGCGCGGGATTCATGGTCAGGATCTTGCGGGCGACGAACACGCGAATGTCGTCGCCACGCAGGGCGGTGTTGTCTCTGTCTGTCATTGTGACTTCTTGTAGGAGGAAAGCGCGCCGACGCCGGCGTCCATCGTGGGGGAAGGACGGCTGCCAAGGAGCAGGTTGAACACGGCGATCACCACGACGTTGACCACCAGGCAGATCAACCCGAGGTTGATGCCGCCGAGGTCCGGATTCCTGTAGTAGAGCACGAGCGCCAGTCCTTGCCCGGCAAGTACGCCGGCGGCGATGGCCATCGCGCGCACGCGCAGACGGAACACCACGGCGATCACCCCCGGCAGGAACTGCGTCACACCGTAATACGCCATGTTGATCAGCGTGAGCATCAGATTCGGGGTGAGCAGCGTCAAGACGATGGAGCCCAGCAGGTACAGCACGATCACGACCTTCGAGCTGGCCTTCTGCCGATGCTCCGGCATGCCCGACAGGATGTTGCGCGTGACGATGGGGCCGAGCGCGAGGCAGATACCGGCGAGCACGAGCAGGCCCGAGAGTGCGGCGCCGGCCGCCACGAGGCCGACAAGCCACGACGGCAGCAACTGCGTTACCGCTGCGAAGAACGCTTCGTTCGGCGAGGCCAGTTGAATGTTCTGGCTGATCGCGTAGTACGACGCGAGCACGAGGAACGGATACATCAGCATGTAGAGCGGCATGGCGATCTGCGTGCGACGAATCGTGGCCGCGCTCTTCGCCGTGAAGAAGTTCTGCACGCCGAACGGCATCACGTACATGCCGAGCGACTGGAACACGATGGTCGTCATCGCGAACGTGAGTTGCTGCGTGGTCATCGCGTTGCTCACGTGTTGGCTCGCCGCCTGAAATACGGGCGTCACGCCGGACTCCCACGCCACCGCGACACCGGTAATGACGATGGCCGCCACCATCAGCACGTCTTTGAGTACAGCAATGTAGGCAGACGCACGCACCCCGGCAATCGCAATGTAGACGAACGCCAGCATCGCGGAAAAGCAGATCAGCCAGAGCGGCTGGAAATTCCACCCCAGCCCCTTGAGCGCTGCCACGAGTCCGGTGAACTGCAACTGGCCCCACGGCAGCAGGAACACGATGGCCGTCACCGCAACGACGAGTTCGAGGAAGCGGCTCTCGAAGTGCCCCTTGAACAGATCGGGCAACGTGATGGCGTTGTAGCGTTTGCCGGCATCCCAGATTTTCGGGCCGAGGAAATACCCGACCGGGTAGGCCAGCAGGATGTAGCCGAGGAACCAGACACCGTAGGTCGGCCCTTTCGCGTAGATGCCGCCGGGAAAACCGACCATCGTGCCGATGCTGTAGATCTCTCCGGCAGCCAGGAAGAACACCAGCCACGCGCCGAACTGACGCGACGCCACGAAGAAGTCGTGCACGCTCTGCGGGCCGCGTCCGCCACGCGCTCGCAGCGCAAGATAGACCGACAACAGGATGAAGCCGGCAAAGATGAGGGTTGCCATCGACACAGTCTCCGGAAATGCGGAACGTGGCGGCGTCAGTCACGGCAGCGACCGGCGTGCGCCATCGAAGGCGTAACGCGAGCGCGCGTCACGCCGTGAGAATCATCGGGAATGGAAAAGAGAGATCACGCCGATGCTTCGGTGGTGTGCTTATCGAAAAGCGTCCAGCACAGCCACAGGCACACGGACGTCAGCACGAACCACAGGAAGATCCAGCCGTAGATGAAGGGCACGCCCAGCACATAGCGCTCGACGGACGCCGCCCACGGCAGCAGTCCCACCACGCCGAGATACGGCAACCCAAGGCCAATCAACAATCTGAGCATGTCCAATCTCCGTTGCGCATGACAGACTCACGCACCGGATGGCGACGCGAACCTTTCGACCGGGTCAGTATCCCCAGCCAAAATTCGCGCCGTTTAGAGCCACATGCCAGAAAAGTGTGGTGCCAGAAGGCGAACGCTCAGCGAATCGCAAGGGCAGGACCAGTGCGACGCGTTTGGCGCAAAACGACGAACATCCATAGTGCCAGCCGACGTCAGCGCAAAGGGCATATTCCCCGCAGCCGTGCCGCTTTGCGCTGGCACCATCACAAGTTGCCGGTGGTACTAATCCCGCGAAATTGTTCTTGGCAGTATTGGCTCATTTCCTCAGGAGCCTGACGTGGGTACGATTGAATCCTTCGCGCTGGATCGTCACGCCGCAGCGCCGTACGATCCGCTTTACGATCCGCTAGTCTCGTCCGGTCCCGGTCTGGGCATGGACTACGCGCCGACTTACTGGGTCGCGACCGCCGGTGAGCCGCCGGAAGACGATGGCCCGCTGGCGGGCGACGCCGATGTCGACGTCGTCATCGTCGGTGCGGGCTTCACCGGCCTGTCCACCGCCCTCTTCCTCGCGCGCGAACACGGCATTCGCGCCACTGTGCTCGAAGCCAACCAGACCTGCTGGGGCTGCACCAGCCGCAACGGCGGTCAGGGTCAGAACGCCAGCGGGCGTCTCTATCGCTCCCAATGGATCGACCGCTGGGGCAAGGAGACCGCGCTGCGTCTGGACGCCGAAATTCGCGAAGGCTTCAACACGTTCAAGTCGCTCATCGCCGAAGTGCCGGAGTGCGATCCGCAGCCCGGCGGCCATCTCTACATCGCGCACCGCGATCGAAAGATGGACTTCCTGCGCAACGAGGCGAAGGTCATGCACGACGTGTTCGGCTACGACACGCGCATCCTCTCGCGCGAAGAGGTCAGCGAGGAATACGTCAACGATCAGGAGAATTGCGGCGCGCTGCACGAACCCGACGGTATCGGTGTGCACCCGCTCAAACTCGCCTTCGGCTATCTGCGCATGGCGCGCGCGCTCGGCGCCCGGGTGCATCCGTCGACACCGGTACTGGGCGTCGAGACGATCAATGGCGTGCATCACGTGCGCACGCCGCGCGGGGTGGTGCGCGCTAAAGCGGTCGCGTTCGCCACGGGCGGCTACACACGTAACGACGTGACGAAGGCACTGCGCTCGAAGATCATGCCGATCCTCTCGAACTCGCTCGTCACGCGTGTGCTCACGCCGGAAGAGATCGCCGCCACGAACTTCCGCACGCACGAAGTCATTACCGACACGCGCACGCTGCGCTACTACTACCGTCTGCTGCCCGACAACCGCTTGCAGATCGGCAGCCGCAGTTCGATCACCGGCGCCGATGCGCAGAATCCGAAACATATGGCGGTGCTGGTCGAAGGCCTGCATCGCAAGTTCCCGGCGCTGGGGGGCATTCGCATCGACTACTCGTGGTGGGGCTGGGTCGATGTGAGTCACGACATGATGCCGCGCGTCACGCAACCCGACCCGCGTCAGAGCCTCTTTTACGCGGTGGGGTATGGCGGCAACGGCGTGTCGTTCTCGGCCCACGCCGGACGCCGCCTCGCGCAACGCATCGCCGGCCAGCGCGACCCGTCGTGGAATCTGCCGATCTACGACTCCGCGCTGCAATACCCGAACGTGTTCGGCACGGTGCAATGGCAGGGCTTCGCGCCATTCCGCCGCATCGGCCAACGCTTTCTCTATCAGCGATACCACGCGCAAGACGAAGCGCGTTGATCTCGCCTCCTCCTCCGATTTCTCCGATTTTCTGGAATTTGCAATGACGACTCAGAACGACTCCGCCGCGATCCGGTTGCTCACGACCTTCAACGACGCCTGGAACCGCCACGACATCGACGCCCTCATGGAATGCATGACGGATACCTGCGTGTTCCACGCCGTCGCCGGTCCCGACATGCTCGGGCGCACCTTCGAGGGACGCGAAGCCGTGCGCGCCGCATTCCAGTCCGCATGGGAAAACTTCCCCGACGCCTCGTGGACGGAAGGCAGCCATTTCGTCACCGGCGACCGGGGTGTCTCGGAATCGACGTTTCGCGGCACGAAAGCGGACGGCACACGCGTCGAAGCGCGCATGGTCGATGTCTTCACCCTGCGCGACGGCAAGATCGAAGTGAAGAACGCGTTCCGCAAGGACCGCCCGGCGTTCTGATCACGCCCCGTGGAATGTCCGGATTTCCCGCCCCGCCTGCCGGGGCATTTTTTCTGGGCCTCCCGCCGCACGGCGCGCGACGGCGTATCCGTTGGCCATCTTTTGTATTTTTCAATACAAAACGTACCAAATAATAAAAATACCAATTGACCACGGCGATTTAATCCCCTAGATTTCGATACAAGCAACGAAATCGGAATTATTTGTTCCGTTTATTTTTCACTGGAGACACCCCATGAATGCCAAAGACCCGGCTACGGCCACCCAGCAAATGACGGCGTCCGATGCCGGTCCGCAAACGATGACGCCCTCGGAAGCGTTCGTTGAAACGATGGTCGCCAACGGCGTGAGCGAGATGTTCGGCATCATGGGCTCGGCCTTCATGGACGCGATGGACATCTTCGCGCCGGCCGGCATCCGTCTGATCCCGGTGGTGCACGAGCAGGGCGCGGGCCACATGGCCGACGGTTACGCCCGCGTGTCGGGCCGTCACGGTGTCGTGATCGGTCAGAACGGCCCGGGCATCAGCAACTGCGTGACGGCCATCGCCGCCGCTTACTGGGCCCACAGCCCGGTCGTGATCGTGACGCCGGAAGCCGGCACGATGGGTATCGGTCTGGGCGGCTTCCAGGAAGCCAAGCAACTCCCGATGTTCCAGGAATTCACGAAGTACCAGGGGCACGTGACGCACCCGGCGCGTATGGCCGAATTCACCGGCCGCTGCTTCGACCGCGCGATGGCTGAAATGGGCCCGACGCAGCTCAACATTCCGCGTGATTACTTCTACGGCCAAATCAAGGCCGAGATTCCGCGCCCGCAACGTCTGGACCGTGGCGCCGGCGGTGAAGAGCGTCTGAACGAAGCGGCGGAACTGCTCGCTCAGGCCAAGTTCCCGGTCATCATCTCGGGCGGCGGCGTGGTCATGGCCGATGCCGTCGAAGAGTGCAAGGCACTTGCCGAGCGTCTTGGCGCACCGGTCGTCAACAGCTACCTGCACAACGACTCGTTCCCGGCCAACCATCCGCTGTGGTGCGGCCCGCTCGGCTATCAGGGCTCCAAGGCCGCGATGAAGCTGCTGGCGCAGGCCGACGTGGTCGTGGCGCTCGGCTCGCGCCTCGGACCGTTCGGCACGCTGCCGCAACACGGTCTCGACTACTGGCCGAAAAACGCCAAGATCATCCAGATCGACGCCGATCACAAGATGCTCGGCCTCGTGAAGAAGATCTCGGTCGGTATCTGTGGCGACGCGAAGGCCGCCGCCGTGGCGCTGTCGCAGCGTCTGGCCGAGCGCACGCTCACTTGTGACGCCACGCGTGCTGCCCGCGCCGATCAGATCGCCACCGAGAAGGCGGCGTGGGAGAAGGAACTCGACGAGTGGACCCACGAGCGCGATCCGTACAGCCTCGACATGATCGAAGAGCAGAAGCGCGAGAAGACGTTCAACGGCGGCGAGTATCTGCATCCGCGTCAGGTCCTGCGCGAGCTGGAAAAGGCGATGCCGGAAGACGTCATGGTCTCGACCGACATCGGCAACATCAACTCGGTCGCCAACAGCTACCTGCGCTTCAACAAACCGCGCAGCTTCTTCGCCGCCATGAGCTGGGGCAACTGCGGCTACGCGTTCCCGACGATCATCGGCGCGAAGGTGGCCGCACCGCACCGTCCGGCCGTCTCGTATGCGGGCGACGGCGCGTGGGGCATGAGCCTGATGGAAACGCTCACGTGCGTGCGCCACAACATTCCGGTCACGGCCGTGGTCTTCCACAACCGTCAGTGGGGCGCCGAGAAGAAGAACCAGGTGGACTTCTACAACCGTCGCTTCGTCGCCGGTGAACTGGATAGCCCGAGCTTTGCCAACATCGCCCGTGCCATGGGCGCCGAAGGCATCGTGGTCGATCGTCTGGAAGACGTCGGCCCGGCGCTCAAGAAGGCCATCGATCTGCAGATGAATCACGGCAAGACGACCATCATCGAAATCATGTGCACCCGCGAACTCGGCGATCCGTTCCGCCGCGACGCGCTCTCCAAGCCGGTGCGCATGCTCGACAAGTACAAGGACTACGTCTGACGCGATAGGCTTTTTTCGTGTGATTGCGCTCCCGGCTCTGTGGGTGCCGGGGGCGCTTTTTTTATTTTGCAGACATCATGAAAGCCATCAACCGCATCATCGATACCGCGCGTCGTGCCCCCATGCGCATCGTGTTGTGCGAGTCGGACGACGAACGCGTCCTGAGCGCCGCAGCACACGCCACGCGTGAGGGCATCGCGCGCATCGTGCTCGTCGGCGACATCGGCAAGACACAGCGCGCCGCCGACGCCGCACGCATCGATCTCACCGGCATGGAGCTGATCGATCCCGCCACATCGGACATGACCGAGGCGTTCTCGCACATCTGGTACGGCATTCGCTCGAAGAAGGGCATGACCCGCGATCAGGCCACCGAGGAAATGCGCACGCCGCTGGGCTTCGCGAACATGATGGTGCGCCTCGGTCATGCCGACGGGTCCGTCGCCGGTGCCGTCAACACCACGGCCGACGTGGTGCGCATGGCGATCCAGATCATCGGCGTGCAACCGTCGTTCAAACTCGTGTCGAGCTTCTTCCTGATGATGCTCTGCGAGCCGTTCCATACGATGAAGGGCGGGCTGATCTTCTCGGACTGCGCCCTCGTCGTCGATCCCGACGCCGGCCAACTCGCCCAGATCGCGCTGGCCGCTGCCGACAGCGCCGCCGCGCTGCTCATGGAGCCGCCGCGTGTGGCCATGCTGTCGTTCTCGACCAGCGGTAGCGCCAAACACGCGGCCGTCGACAAGGTCGTGGAAGCGACGCGTCTGGTGAAGGAAGCGCGCCCGCAACTGGCCATCGACGGCGACGTGCAGCTCGACGCCGCCATCGTGGCCGAGATCGCGCAGCGCAAGGTCGTGCATTCGCAGATCGAAGGCCATGCCAACACGCTGATCTTCCCGAGTCTCGACGCCGGCAATATCGGCTACAAACTGGCCGAACGGATTGGCGGCGCGAAGGCCATCGGGCCGCTGTTGCAGGGGTTGAATCGTCCCGCGAACGACTTGTCGCGTGGATGCAGTGCCGACGACATCTATTACGTCATCGGCGTGACCTGCGTGCAGGCGCAGGCCGCGCGCGCCAAGCTGACCGGGACCTCGCCGCTCGCCCTCCGGGTATGACGTGGCAGACGATTCAGGCGTCGCTGCCGCTGATGTTGCTGCTGGGCTTTGCGACGTACTTCCAGACCGTGACGGGCTTCGGGCTCGGCATGATCGTGCTGGGCGGCGCGAGCGGCTTCGGGCTCGCGCCGGTGGCCAGCGTGGCGATCCTGGTGAGTCTGGTCACCCTCGTCAACAGCGCCCTCGCCCTGCCCGGCACGCTGCATCTCATCGACTGGCGCGCCGTCCGGGCGGCAACGCTGGGCATCGTTCCGTCGGTGATCGTCGGCGTGCTGCTGTTCGATTACCTGAACGGCACGGCGTCGAACGTGCTGCATCTGCTGCTCGGTGCCGTGGTGCTATACGGCGGCATCGGCTCCGCGCTGCGGCCTGCGCCGAAGACCGAACGCTCCGGCGATACGGGCTTCTTCTTCAGCGGCATCTTCGGCGGCTTGCTCAGCGGAATGTTCGGGATCTCCGGGCCGCCGCTGATCTTCTACTTCTATCGTCAGCCGCTCACCTTGGTGCAGATCCGTTGCGCCTTGATTCTCCTCTTCGCGGTCACGGCATCGATTCGTACGACCTATAGCGCGTTTGCCGGGCAACTGCCCGCATCGATGTGGTGGCAGGCCGCCATCGCGCTGCCCGTGGTGACCTTCGCGACGCTCTTCGCCCGACGCCATCCGCCGCCCCTCTCGGGCGTGACGACACGGCGTCTCGCGTTCCTTACGCTGATCCTGCTGGGGGCGCATCTGATGGTCGATGCCGTGCTGGAGATGGTGTGATGCAACGCCGACGTTAGCGCTGGAGCCAACCTCAGCCGCCGCTGCGCCGTCCACCGCTGCCGATCCAGTCGACGAGCCTCGCCAGCATCGTCATGTCGGGCAGCGACGTGAGGTCCAGCGCCAGCGAGTGACGGTAGTACGGGCTCAGATCGAGGCCCACACCGAGCCCCATCACTTCGACATCGCCGCGCAATTGCTGCTGCGCCACCACGTCGCGCAGGTGATGGTCGAGATAGTGTTCATCGTTGACCTGGTTGGTGGCGGCGTCCATCGGGCTGCCGTCGGAAATCACGATCAGCAGACGCCGGTTCGCACTGCGCGTGCGCAAACGCTCGCACGCCCACTCGACGGCTTCGCCATCGACACCCTCGCGAAACAGATCCGCCTTGAACAGCGAGGCGATGTCGGTGCGCGCGCGTCGCCAACTGGTGACGGCATCCTTGAAGATGAGATGCGAGACCTCGTTCAGGCGGCCGGGGAAACGCGGCTTGCCGCGGGCGAGCCAGTCCGTGCGCGCACGTCCACCGTTCCAGGCGCCGGTCGTGAATCCGAGGATCTCGTTGGTGACGCCCGCGGCATCCAGCGCGCGCGACAGCACGTCGACGATCATGGCGACGGCATCGATCTGCGCCTTCATCGACCCGGAGCAATCGATGAGAAAGCTCACCATCGACTCGGCAATCAGCGTGTGCTTTTCCAGCCGGAACAGCCGTCGCTCGGCCGGTGAGCTGACGAGTTGTGCGAGACGGCGTCCGTCGATACGTCCCTGCTCTTCGCCGAACGACCAGCCGTCGCGCTGCGGCACGGCAAGCGCCGCCTGCAACGCCCGCGCGAGCCTCGGCACGTTGATGGCCTCCGCGACGATGCGCTCGTCCAGACGTTCGCGGAATTCAGTCAGCAAGGCGCGTCGCACGAGCGTGCCCGCGTAAAGCTCACGGTCATAGCGCTGGGTGAACACGCGATAGCCCTGCTCGGACGCCTTGAGCACGCGGCTGTCGCCCGAATGGGCTAGCGTGATGCCGTCGTCTTCCTGTTCGTCGAAGTCCAGAAACAGCGAGAACGCGTTGCGCACGCCCTTCTCGTCTTCGTCGTCCTTGTGATCGTTTTCCTCCGGCTCACCACCGGCCGCGCGAATCAGGCCAGCGATGTCGGCGGCCAATGCCAGCGCGTAGACGGCGAACGCCGCCTGATCGGTGCGCGTGCGCCGCATGCCCGCCAGCGCGCTGCCAATGCGTGGCGCGATCGCCATGCGAGTGGCTTCGATCAGCCCCTCGGTGTCTTCCACGACGGGATAACCGGTCAGGCGCGACCAGCTCATCTGCGCGACGGTGTACAGCAGCAGCCCCACATGATTGTCGGCCACGCCCGTGGCGTGCATCGCGCGCGACCACGCTTCGAAGCGTTCTCGCAGGTTGGCCGCGACGCCCGGCATGCCCGGCGGAATGAACGTCTCGCAGCGCAGTTGCTCCAGCAACTCGAAGAGCAGACGCTCCAGCGGCGCGTCCGGCAGGAGACGACGATGCAGGGCGGCGTCGCTGTGACGCAGTCGTAGCGCCGCGCCATCGGCGGCGCCACGCAGAGTATGCAAAGGGTCGGCAGGTGGCGGCAGCGTTTGGAGATGCGGTGCATGCAACGGCAGCGGCCGCATGTTCCGGCACAGGCGCGCGCCGCTGTAATGCAGCGCGGCATCGCCCGTCAGCGCGCGAACGGTGGCGGCGCACAGCGCCTCGCCCGCCGCGGCGCGCCGTGCTGCCTCGCGCTCCGAGATCGTCATGACGCATCGGCCAGCAGCGAGCGGCCGCCGTCGTTCGTCGGCAACTCATGGCCGAACGCGCGCTGGTAATACTCCGCCACCACGGCGCGTTCCGCCTCGTCGCACTTGTTCAGGAACGTGAGACGGAACGCGAGTCCCGCATCGCGGAAGATGCCGACGTTCTCCGCCCAGTTGATGACCGTGCGCGGCGACATGAGCGTGGACAGATCGCCGGTCGCAAAGCCCTTGCGCGTGAGTTCGGCCACGCTGACCATCGAATCGATCAGTGTGCGCCCCGCGTCGTTATCCAGCGCAGGCACGCGCGCGAGCACGATGCCCGCTTCGTCTTCGCGCGACAGGTAATTGAGCGTCGCCACCACGTTCCAGCGGTCGATCTGCGCGTGGTTGAGCACTTGCGTGCCGTGATACAGACCGTTGAGATTGCCCAGACCGACGGTGTTCGTCGTCGCGAACATCCGAAACGCCGGATGCGGATGAATCACGCGATTCTGATCGAGCAGCGTGAACTTGCCGTCGCGCTCGAGAATGCGCTGGATCACGAACATGACGTCGGGGCGTCCCGCGTCGTATTCGTCGAAGATCAGCGCCACCGGACGTTGCAACGCCCACGGCACGATGCCTTCCTGGAATTCGGTGATCTGGTGGCCGTCGCGCACGACGATGGCGTCTTTACCGACGAGATCGAGACGGCTGATGTGGCCGTCGAGATTCACGCGCACGCACGGCCAGTTCAGCCGCGCGGCGACCTGTTCGATGTGCGTCGATTTACCCGTGCCGTGCATGCCCTGCACCATCACGCGACGGTTGTTCATGAAGCCGGCCAGAATCGCGAGCGTCACATCGGGGTTGAAGCGATACGCCGCGTCGATCTCGGGCACGTGATCGTCGCGCTCACTGAATGCCGGCACCTGAAGATCAGTGTCGATGCCGAATACGGTGCGCGCATCGACGCTGCGATCCGGCTGCTGGGTTGCGATGTCCACCACGGTGTCTCCCATCCATTTCCAAAGCGCTGTCGGCGCATCATGGTGGCATCATAGCGTTAACCATTTTTAGAAACAATTTGTTCCGAATAATTAAAACACGGATTGACGATGCCCGACGGCTCGTCTAGATTCGGGAGAACTGAAACGCATCGGAACCTTGCCAATGCCGGTCGAGAACCTGTTTGGGTACAATACCGCTGATCCATTTTCCGGAACGGCGCATATGAACGACGTAGCGATTCAGCACGACTCCCCCTCCGACAACAAGGCGGATACGCCGACCCTGCGGGCGTTCGCGCTGCTCGAATATCTCGTCGCTGCCGACGCGCCCGTCTCGCTCGCGGACATGGCGCACGACATTCAGATGCCGAAAGCATCGCTGCACCGCATGCTCGGCTCGCTCGAAGCCGGCGGACTGGTGATTCGCGAACCGGGCCAGAAGAACGCTTATGTGATCGGCCCGCGTCTGGCGCAACTGAGCCTCGGCGTGATGATGCAGGCCGGTGCGCGACGCATGCGCCATGCGATTCTCGGGCGTCTCGTGGCCGATCTCGGCGAGACCTGCAACCTCACGATGTTGCATGAGACCGAGGTGCTCTATCTCGATCGTATGGAAGCGCCGTGGCCGCTGCGTCTCGATCTGAAACCGGGTTCGCACGTGCCCGCGCACAGCAGCGCAAGCGGCAAGCTGCTGCTGGCGATGATGCCTCGCGAGCAGCGCGCCGCCCTGTTGCGTGCAATGAAATTGCAGCGCTTCACGCCGAACACGCTGACCGATCCTGAATTGCTGGAAAGCGAACTCGACCGCATTGCGCACAAAGGCATTGCTGTCGATAACGAAGAGTTCGTGCTGGGTATTGCATGCGTGGCGGCGCCCGTCCTCAAGGAAGACGGGGCCTGCATCGCGGCAGTGGCCGTGCATGCGCCGGTGTCGCGTACGTCGCTGTCCAGGGCGATGGAGTTCGTGCCGCGTCTTCAGGAAGCGGCCAAGGAACTGGCGAAGACGTTCTGAAACATCGATCGCGCGGGTGTCACGGTCTCGTCAGACGACCTTCGCCCGATCCGCGCCGTCTTCGGTTTTCTCCGCTTCCGCTTTTTTCGCCAACGCCTCTGCCTTGCTTGCCCGCTGCCAGTCGAGCAGCGGCGCGAGCGCCGTCGCCGTCTCGCGCAACGTCGGCACCAATCCCATCAATTGCTCCAGCGTCACGCGCGCCGTCGGCCCATGCACGGCGAGCACCGCGCGCACGTGACCGTCCTCCGGCGCACGCACCGGCACGCCGACGGCGACCATGCCGCGCACGAACTCCTCGTTGTCGATACCGATCCCGCGCGCGGCGAGCCGGTCCAGTTCGGCTTCGAGCAGGCTGACGTCCGTAATCGTTCTCGGTGTCATCCGCTTGAGCGACAGTCGCGAGAGCACGGCACGACGCTCCGCCACGGGCATCTGCGACAGAAACAGCTTGCCGCTCGCCGTGCAGTGCAACGGCACGCGCATGCCCGGGTGCATCTGCATGCGCAGCGGTTCGTTCGTTTCTACCCGTTCGATGTAGAGAACTTCGTCGCCGTCGAGCGCGGTGAGGTTGACGGTCTCGCCCACACGATCCACCAGCGCACGCAGTAAGGATCTCGCCGCCCGCGTGAAGTTGTTGTTCGCAAGCGTGACGAGCGCGAGACGCGCCGCACGCGGGCCCAGCGACAGACCGCGCTCCGAGCCGCGCGAATCGGGAACATGCGAGACGTAGCCGCACACTTCCAGCGCTTCGATCAGCCGCATGAGCGTGGCCTTGGGAATCGACAGACGCGAGGCCAGTTGCGACAGCGTGTACGGCTGCCCGGCCATCGCCAGACGCTCGATGACGGCCAGCGCGCGAAGATTGCGCGCCTCGTCGCTCGCGCGCAGATCGGCGTCGTCCAGCGTGCCGGTGTCGCGCGTGACTTGCTGTGTGTCTTGCTTCGCGTCCTGCCTTGTTTCCAGTCTCGCTTCCTGCTGCGCTTCCCGCATCAAACGCCTCCTGAGCGCGTCCACCCGAAATGCATTTCGATCAATAAAAGAAACAAAATATACCAATTTTTGATCGACGATCAGCCCCGGGATTACCCGTGAGCGACGCGGCATTCACGTTCGGCCACGTCGCGCGCGCATCGTTCGTCATCGCAGCATCGACTAAGTAAAACCCCGCAGATGCGCCGCAGCAATCGCTCGGTTATGAGACGGCAAGCGCGAAATCCGTTTCAGTTTCCTGTCTCCGGCTTTTTTTCGCTTGGCATTTGTCCTTCGCTCGCCGACATTGGATCGAAACAAACCGAAACGAATCGTTTCATCCGATGGGGATGCAAACGGGACGCAAACGTCAAGCAGGAGACAGGCGGTATGGAACATGAGGTCGACTATCTGATCGTCGGTGCGGGCTCGGCAGGTTGCGTGCTCGCCAATCGTCTGAGCGCAGATCCCGCGAACCGGGTGCTGTTGCTCGAAGCCGGCGGGCCCGATAGCAATCCCTGGATTCACATCCCGGTCGGCTATTTCAAGACCATGCACGACCCCGAGCTGGACTGGTGCTATCGCACCGAGGCCGACGCCAACGTGGCAGACCGTCAGATCGACTGGCCGCGCGGCAAGGTGCTCGGTGGATCGAGTTCGCTCAACGGTCTGCTGTATGTGCGCGGCCAACGCGAGGATTACGACCATTGGGCCGAGCTGGGCAATCGCGGCTGGCGCTATGCCGACGTGCTGCCCTACTTCCGCAAGTCCGAAGATCAGGAGCACGGTGCGAGCGAGTATCACGGCGCAGGCGGGCCGCTGAAGGTGTCGGATCTTCGACTGCGGCGTCCCATCGCCGAGCATTTCATCGCCGCCGCGAAGGATACGGGCATTCCGTTCAACGAGGACTACAACGGCGCGACGCAGG
The DNA here is from genome assembly GCF_022696215.1 of Pandoraea sp. LA3. NCBI lineage: Bacteria > Pseudomonadati > Pseudomonadota > Betaproteobacteria > Burkholderiales > Burkholderiaceae > Pandoraea > Pandoraea sp. LA3. Next base: position 173,961 of record NZ_PTPY01000022.1, read on the forward strand.
AAGGCGTCGGCTACTTCCAGCAGACGGCATTCCGAGGCTTTCGCTGGAGTACGGCGAAGGGCTTTCTCAAGCCGGCGCGCCATCGTCGCAATCTGATCGTCGAGACGCGTGCCCAGACGTGTCGTGTGCTGTTCGAAGGCAAACGCGCCGTCGGCGTCGAGTATCTGCAAGACGGCCAGCGCAAGAAGGCGCGCGCACGTGTCGAAGTCATTCTCGCGGCCGGCGCCATCGGCTCGCCGCAGTTGCTGCAAAACTCGGGCGTCGGCCCGACGACGGTGCTCGCGAAAGCGGGCGTCGCGTTGCGTCATGCGTTGCCCGGCGTCGGCCAGAACCTGCAAGACCATCTGCAAGTGCGGCTCGTCTTCAAGACTCGCGAGCGCACCCTCAACGACGAGGTGAACAACCCGTTGCGCAAAGCGCTCATCGGCCTGCAATACGCACTGTTCCGCACCGGCCCGCTCACGCTCGCCGCCAGTCAGGTGACGATCTTCACGCGCTCGCGCCCGGAACTCACGCGCCCCGATATCCAGTTCCATATGCAGCCGCTGTCCGCCGACAAACCCGGCAAGGGCGCCCATCGTTTCTCGGCCTTCACGTCGTCCGTCTGCCAGTTGCGCCCGTACAGTCGCGGCAGCGTGGAAATTCGCGGCAACGATCCGCTGCAATACCCCTCGATTCATGCCAACTACCTGTCGGACGAACGCGATCATCGCGTGGTGATCGACGGCATCAAGGTCGCGCGCCGCATTGCGTGCGCCCCGTCGCTCGCGCCCCACATCATCAGCGAGTTCGTGCCCGGCGCGCAGTATCAGAGCGACGACGAACTGCTTCAGGCCGCGCGTCAGTTCAGCCAGTCGATCTATCACCCCGCAGGCACCTGCAAGATGGGTGACGACAGCATGGCGGTGGTCGACGACCGGCTGCGCGTGCACGGTCTCGCGGCGCTGCGCGTCGTGGACGCCTCGATCATGCCGGAGCTGGTCTCCGGCAACACGAATGCACCGACCATCATGATTGCCGAGAAGGCGGCCGACATGATTCTCGAAGACAGGAAGCAAGCGTCGGGCATGCAGGAAATCCGCGGCAGCAAGGAGGCGCCTGCGGAGATCGCGCTGGCGGTTTAGTCAGTCCCACCCGACACATGCACCCCCAACCATTACAAGATTCGGAGACAACCATGAATGCATCGACCCAGACCGACGCCCGGCAGATGCGCCGGGTCGTCGTCGCCAGTCTCATCGGCGCCACCATCGAGTGGTACGACTTCTTTCTCTACGGCGTCGTCGCCGGCATCGTGTTCAACAAGCTGTACTTCCCCGGCGGCGACCCGCTCGTCTCGACGATGCTCGCCTACGGCACGTTCGCGGTCGGCTTCCTGAGCCGTCCCCTCGGCGGCGTGATCTTCGGGCACTTCGGCGACAAGCTCGGGCGCAAGAGCATGCTCGTGATGACACTCACCATCATGGGCATCGCCACCATGCTTATCGGCCTGGTGCCGACGTATGCGCAGATCGGGCTGTGGGCGCCCGTGCTGCTGCTCCTGCTGCGTGTGCTGCAAGGTATCGGGCTCGGTGGCGAATGGGGCGGCGCGGTGCTCATGGCGTTCGAATACGCGCCGAAGGAGAAGCGCGGCTACTACGCCAGCATTCCGCAAGTCGGGCTGGCGCTCGGTCTGTGTCTGGCGTCCGGCGTGGTCGCGGTGCTGTCGTACACGCTGACCAACGCGCAGTTCCTCGCGTGGGGCTGGCGTGTGGCGTTCTTCCTGTCGGTCGGACTCGTCGCCATCGGCATGTACATTCGCCTGAACGTGATGGAAACGCCGGAGTTCTCGAAGATCAAGAAGGCGGGCGCCGAGATCAAGATTCCGATTGCCGAAGTGCTCACCAAGAGCCCGGGCAATGTGCTGGCAGGTATGGGCGCACGCTTCATCGACGGGGTGTTCTTCAACATCTTCGGCGTGTTCTCGATCGCTTACCTCACGCAGACGCTCAAGCTCTCGCAGACCGAAGCGCTCACCGGCGTGATGGCCGCCGCGTTCGTGATGATCTTCACGATTCCGTTCTTCGGCAAGCTGTCCGACAAGATCGGCCGTACCCGCATCTACTTCTGGGGCTCGCTCGCCACCGGTCTGTCGTCGTTCGCGGGCTTCTGGCTGATGAAGGCGAGCGGCGGCAGCGTGATGCTCGTGTGGCTGTCCATCGTGATCCCGCTGGGCGTGATCTACGCGTCGGTCTACGGTCCGGAAGCGGCACTCTTCTCCGAACTGTTCGACGCCAAGGTGCGCTACACCGGCATCTCGTTCGTCTATCAGTTCTCCGGCATCTTCGCGAGCGGCCTGAGCCCGATCATCGCCACGTACCTGTTGCAGAAGAACGGCGGCGAGCCGTGGATGATCTGTATCTACGTGCTGATCGCCGGTCTCATCAGCGCACTGTCGGCCGCGTGGATCGGCAGTCGCAAGCGTCGCGAGCAGGTCTGGCACGGGGCTGGGGTGACCGAGCATTGAGCGTGGCCTGACGCGAACGCCATTTGACTGGGGCCTTCGGGGGAAGGCCGGTGTCTGGCGAGAGCGGCAATCGCAAGGGCGTGTCCGACAATCGGACACGCCCTTTGCTTTTGCGGTTACGGGATAAGGGAATAAGGGGATCGCAAAATCTCGCGTCGGCATGACCCTCGTCAGTACGGCGGAAAGTCATCTCGTGCGATGATGAAGGCACGTGCAAGCCTTTGCCCCCCATTCTCTGGCCCACTCTATTCCGAATGCAGCGAGATCCGTCGCTAGATACCGCTATTGCCGAAGACGAGCCTGATCGTCCCGGCCCGTTGTCCGAAGCCGGCTTGCTCGGCGCGCCCTCGACGCCGCCCGGCCCCGCGCCGGCAGATGCCGTGCCCCTGCCCATCAGCGTCTACCCCGCGCTCATGGGCATTCTGCTGGGCTACGGCGTGCTCGTCGTGGGCAACGGGCTGTTCGTCACGGCGGTGCCCTTTCATGCCCTCAAGTACGGTGCGTCGACGTTCACCATCGGCGTGATTCAGTCGTGCTACTACGCGGGCTTCCTGCTCGGCGCGTTCTACAACCGGTCGCTGATCGAGCGTATCGGCCAGCATCGCGCGTTCGTGGCGTTCACCGCGCTCGCCGCGCTGTTCGTGATGGGCTTCGCCGTGAGCGAATCCATGCTCCTGCTGTGCCTGCTGCGCGTAGGCACCGGCCTGGCGCTCATGGGCATGTACACCACCGTGGAGAGCTGGCTCAACGGCTCCGTGCCGAACACCATGCGCGGACGCGTTTTCGGCTCGTATCTCACCATCAACTATCTGGCGGTCAGCGCGGGGCAGTTCCTGCTCAACATCGGCGAGGCTGGCAGCGAAGGCCAGTTGCTGCTCGTCGCGGGGTTGTTCGTCGCCGCCATTCTGCCGATCACGCTCATGCAGGGCTGGCCCACGCGCGTGGCCGACGAGCGTCTCGTCAAACAACCGGCGATGAGCCTGTTCGACAGCATCACGGAAATGGCGCGCGCCACGCCCATCGCCATTCCGGGCTGCATTCTCGCGGGCTTTCTGTACAGCGCGTTCTACGCGATGATGCCCGTCTATCTCACGCGCATCGGCTTTTCCATCGGCAGTCTGTCGACGCTGATGGGCGTGGCGCTGTTCGGTGCGCTGCTCATGCAATGGCCGGTCGGCCGTTTGTCGGACCGGATGGACCGTCGCACGGTGTCGCGGCGTCTGGCGCTCGCGTCGGCCGTGTTCTGCGCGCCGTTGATCTTCATTCAGGCGCACTGGCTCGTCTTCGTGCTGATGTTCCTGTTCTCGGCCGTGAACTTCACGCAGTACGGGCTGATCGTCTCGCACGTGAACGACCGCACCGAGCCGGAACGGCGCATCGGCGTGAGCGCGACCCTGCTCATCCTTTTCTCGGTCGGCGGCCTGCTCGGGCCGATGATCGCCTCCGTGGTCGTGACGGTGCTGGGCCCGGGCGGTCTGCACGTCTTCAACGTGGTTTGCGCGCTCGCGCTCGCGCGCGTGGCGCTACGGGCACAGCGGCTCGCGCCCTGACGGCAAGCTACGCAGACAGCGCAGCCGGTTTGCCGCAGTTGCGCATATCGTCGCACCTCGCGTTCTCGCCCCACTTTGGTGCGAAAACGGCATTCTCTGGTGCGACGCGTCACAAGACAGGCGGAAATCGGCGGAAAAATCGGGGACAATAGCGCGCGCCTTTGAGCACGCTTCTTGCTCTCCTATTCTGTACATATCCTTGCCGCCCCCGCGCTTGTCACGACCATGACCATGACCGACCTCGACGCCCCCGGACTCTTGCCGCCCCGACTGACGGCAGCCGAAGACGGTCGGCGCATCGTCATCTATGGCGATTTCACGATCTCCAGCGTCTTCCAGCCGGTGTTCTCGGTCTCGCACCGGCGCGCGATCGGTTATCACGCGTCGCTGCGCGCGCACGACGCACAGGGGCGTCACGTGCCGTCGCACGAGGTCTTCACGATGGCCGCGCGCCACGGCGACATGCTGGAACTGGGGCGACTCGCCGAGTCGCTGCATCTGGGCAACTTCCACGAGTTCGACAGCCGCGATGCGTGGCTCTTTCTGAATCTGCACCCCGCCGCGCTCATGGACACGGTCTATGGCGACGCGCTCATCGCCACACTGAAAGCGTCGGGCCTGTCGCCGCAGCGTGTGGTGCTCGAAGTGCCCGAGCAGGCCGGTGGCGACACGCCGCGCTTCGGGGCCATCGTCGGCAGTCTGCGCAAGGCGGGCTTCCTGCTCGCGCTGGGCGGTTTCGGCGCCAAGCACTCGAACATCGATCGCGTGTGGGATCTGCGCCCGGATATCGTGGTGCTCGATCGCGGCATTCTTGCGCAGGCGACGGAGCAGTCGCACCTTGCGCGCGTGTTGCCGGGGCTGGTGTCGTTGCTGCACGAGTCGGGGCAACTGGTGATGATGGGTGGCCTTACGACGGATCGCGAAGCGTTGATCGCGCTGGAGTGCAACGTCGACTTCGTGCAGGGGCAGTACTTCGCCGCACCGGATTTCGATCCCGTCCCGCCGAAAGTGGCCGCCGAGCGCATGGATGCGCTGTCGTCTGCGCTTCGCACCCAACTCGTCGAACGTGAGCGTGCCGAGCACGCGCGACTGGCCCCGTATGTCGCCGGCATCGAGTCGGCGGCGGCACGCCTCGCACAAGGGCAGGACATTCGTCAGGCAACGCACGATCTGCTGGCGCTGCCCGACGCTGCCCGATGCTTCCTGCTCGACGCCGCCGGTCGTCAGATCGGCGACAACGTGCTGCCGCACAGCCACTCGTCGCAGCGCGCCAAACGCTTCCGTCCGCTGCTGCATTCGGAAGGCGCGAACTGGGCACGGCGTCCGTACTTCATCGAAGCCATGCGCGCGCCCGGCGAAGTGCACTTCACGCCGCCGTATCTCTCGATCAACGAAGCGCACCTGTGCGTGACGGCATCGATCGCGTCACCCGCCAAGCAAGGGCTGCATGTGCTTTGCGTGGACATCAACTGGTGATGACGAACGGCCAGGGGGCGCATAAGCCCTTGGTCTTATCGCGACACGTACGCTCTTCGTCGAAGCGTTCGGTTTACGGAAGCTGACTTCGTTGCGCGCGCCGCACCTTTCGTGCGCGACGAGTAAGTTGAAGCGATAAGGGCACACTTCGATCTGGCGATCCCGGCCAGCGCCGTGCCCGGGACGTCGCTCATGCCATCACATCTCACACTCAATACGACGCCGGCGCGCACCACGGCAGATGCAGAAACGCCTGCGCAGCCTCCGAAGGCGTCGTCGACCCCGGCGCAGCCCGCACCGCCTGCCGCCGAACAGACCCTGAACCTGACGCCCTTGCAGATGAAGGCGTTCAAGAAAGGGCTGTCGTTTCGCGAACGACAAACGCTGCTGACCCAGAACCCCGACGAACAGGCGACGCAAGCGCTCAAGGGCAAAATCTCCGCCGCACGCGCCGCGCCCATCAATCTGACACGGCCCGTCGACCGGCGCTCCGCGCTCAGACATGCGGCCGACGCCATCGGTCATTTCTCGGCGCGGTCCGCGAAGAACATCGTCCGGTCGCGGGTGTCCGACAAGCTGGCCGAACCCGCGCCCGGCGATCACGGCGCCGCGTTGCCTTCCGTCAACAAGGTGCAGTTGGAGAAGCTGATCGCCAAGGCGAAAGCGGCCGATGGCGATGCGCCTGTCGACGTGGCCGCACAACTGCGCGCCGCCGGATTCTCGACGCGGATCGCCAACCTCACGCTCTCCGACAGCACACTGCTCAAGCACGCGAAGCTCGACGGCCTGTCGTTCGTCAATTGCCACTTCGACTGGAGCCACTTCGGCACGGCGAGTCTGTCCGGCACGCGCTTCGCCGGATGCCGTCTGAACAATGCGTCGTTCATGAAGGCGTCGCTCGACAACTGCATCTTCGAGGACTGCATCATGCGTGAGACGATGATGACCGGCTCGTCGCTGCACGCCGTGACGTTCCAGCGGTGCGACATCGTCAGCGGCAGTTTCGAAGACACCCACATCGCCGATTCGCGCTTTGATACGGTGACGCTCGCCGGCACCCATTTCCTCGACGCCAACGTCGCACGCTCGTCGATCCACAACAGCCATCTGACGAATGCGGCGTTCTTCGGCACGTTGCCGAACTTCGAGGTGGACGACGCGTCGCGCGATACCGCCGTGACGACCAAACCGCTCGCCGCGATCCTGATCAATCCCGAAGTGCGCGGCGTCACGGTGCCGAAGGTCTTCATGAAGCTCGATCAGGCGGCGAACAACGTGCCGTTGCGCATCACGATGCAGCCGCAATCGACCGAGCTGACGGCGATCAACCGCGAGATGGACACCGCCCTCGGCACGGTCGGCGAATACACGCCTCACGACCTTCCTATCGGTCAACGGCTGTTGCGTGAGATCGACGACCATCCCGACGCTCATCCGCAGTTGTCGTCCATCGTCGCCAAGGCGCAGAAGCTCGGCGAGCATGTGAACGCCATCGTCCTGCCCGGCGGTGAAGACGTGCCGCCCGCCTTGTACGGCGCCGCGCAGGATCCGAAGACGAACTGGGGTGGCGACTACCGGCGCTCCGCGCTGGAACTGGCGCTCATTCGCGAGTCCACCAACAAGGGCATTCCGATGCTCGCCGTGTGCCGTGGCTTCCAGATGGCCAACGTGTACTTCGGCGCGCAGATGCAGCAGCACGTGGAGGGTCACAAGGGCCTGCAACGCTTCAAGCTGACGGAGGAGAGCCGCAACGGGTTGTACGGCGAGGCCATGCGCAAATCGATTCTGAGCACCGTGGCGCATCACCAGGCGATTCCCGTGTCGATGCAGGCGCCGGCGGGCAGCCTCAAACCGTCGGTCGTGTACAAGGACCTCGTCAAAGCGGTGGAAGGCGCGCATTCGGGCGCGGCACCCGCCGTCATGCTGCAATTCCATCCGGAGTTCTATCGCGCCACGACGGCAGCCACACTGCTCACCGAACTCGCCGATCTGGGGCAGAACATCACGATGTCGTCGACCAACAACGATTTCTGGAAAGTTCTCTCCGATGCCTCCGACGCGCATCGCACGAAGAAAACCGTTCTCGAAGACCTCAAGCAGCCGCAGACGCTGCGGCCCGTCACCACCGGCGCGACCTGATCCGGCGCGCAGGATACGACAACGCCCCCGGCGTCTTCCGACGTCCGGGGGCGCTGTCTTTCATGCGTTGGTGCTTTCGCCCGCCGAGCCGACGGGTCTGTGCCTGCGCGCACTGCGCGGCACGCTACGCGACGAATTACGTGGCGTATTACTCGCTGTATTGCGCGGTGAATTACGCGGCGCGCTGCACGGCGTAACGCTCAAGCCAGTGCGCATACGGCGCGGGCAGCACCCACGACGGACGGTCCAGATCGAGTTCGCGAGCGGCGTAGTACGGCCAGTGCGGGTTGGCGAGCAGTGCGCGGCCGATCATCACGAGGTCCATCTGCCCATCGGCCACCACACGATTGGCCGCGTGCGGGTCGTCGATCCCCCACGACGAGGCGACGGCGATGCCCGCTTCCTTCTTCACACGCTCGGCGATGGGCGCGAGGAATGCCGAACCCCAGGGAATCTTCGCTTCATACGTCGAGAAGCCCACGCTCACGTTGAGCAGGTCCAGACCGCCTTCACGCATCTGACGCGTGAGTTCGATCGATTCCGCGAGCGTCTCTTCGTCGCGACCGTCGTATTCGAGCACGCCGAAACGGGCCGTCAGCGGCAAATGATCCGGCCACACTTCACGCACGGCCGCCAACGTCTCCAGCAGGAAGCGGCCGCGGCCGGCGAGATCACCACCGTAGGCGTCGTCGCGCTGATTCGAATGCAGCGAGAAGAAGCTCTGCGCCAGATAGCCGTGCGCGAAGTGCAGCTCCAGCCACTCGAAACCGGCGGCGAGCGCACGACGCGCAGCCGCCACGAAATCGGCCTTCACCCGTGCGATGTCGTCGAGCGTCATGGCCGTGGGCACCTTGCCGAGATGCTTGCCGAACGCCACGGCGGACGGCGCAATCGTCGGCCAGCCACGCGAATCGTCTTCAGCGATGTGATCGTCGCCTTCCCACGGACGGTTCGCGCTGGCCTTGCGACCGGCGTGGGCGATCTGGATACCAGGTACCGCGCCGTGCGACTTGATGGCCGCAGCGATGCGCGCCATGCCCTGCGCCTGTTCGTCGTTCCACAAGCCGGTGCATCCCGGCGTGATGCGGCCTTCGGGCGAGACGGCGGTCGCCTCCACGATCACCAGACCGGCGCCACCGCGCGCGAGGCTGGCGTAATGGGCCAGGTGCCAGTCGTTGGTCACGCCATCGACGGCGCTGTACTGGCACATCGGCGGAATCGCCACGCGGTTGCGCAGCTTCACGCTTTTCAGTTCAAACGGGGAAAACAGGGCAGACATGAGAATTCTCGATTCGGGGGGTTGTCAGGGGATAGCGGCGCCTGAGAAGGCGGAGCCTGCGGCCCACGGCGGCTTTTCCGGCGCCTCGACCGTCAAAAGGTCGACGTGAGCAATGGTAGACGCACATCGCTATAATAGAAACTATCTGCAAATTATCGATTCGATAACATTTCATTATGGTAAATCCTCAGTGGCTCAAATCCTTCGCCACGCTCGCCGAGCTGGGTAACTTCACGCGCACGGCCGATCATCTGAGCCTCACGCAGGCCGCCGTGAGTCAGCACATCAAGCATCTGGAAGAGGAATTCGGGGCGTTGCTGGTGCGTCGCCCGCGCGCGATCGAACTCACGCCGGCCGGGCAGGCGTTACTCGTCTACTGCGAGCAGGTGGAGTGCGCGGCGCGGCATCTGCGCTCCAGTCTGGAGGACGCCAACGAGGAGTGCGGCAACATCACGCTCATTACGCCGGGCAGCATCGGGTTGTATCTGTGCCCGATCCTGCTCGACATGCAGCAGGCGAATCCGGCCATGGCGGTGCGGCACCGTTTCGCGCCCGACCGGGAAGTGCTGGAGGGCGTGCTACAGAATCACTTCGAACTGGGACTGGTGACGCTGCGCCCCGACGATCCCCGGCTCACGGCCACGCCGTTCACGCAGGAACCGCTCGAACTCGTGGTGCCGGCGGGGGAAGACGTGCATACGTGGGACGACCTCAAGCGTATCGGCTTCATCGAGCACCCCGACGGCGAAGCGATGTCCACGCGCTTGCTGAGCCGTCGCTTCCCGGGCAATCCGGGCGTGCGAAGCCTGCCGTGCAAGGGTTGTACGAACCAGATCAGTCTGATTCTCGAATATGTCGCGCGCGGTCTCGGCTTCACCGTCATTCCGCAGTACGCGCGACAGGCCTTCGCCTCGCAGGATGCCATTCGTGTCGTGGATTGCGGCCCGCCGGTGGTCGACACGCTGTGGTTGATTCATCGCGCAGAGTGGCCGCTCTCGGCACGCGCCCAACGCGCCGTGGCGCTGCTGCGCGAACGGGTCGATGCACCGCGCCCGCGCGCCTTCGGCAGCGAGCGCGTGCAGCGTGTGCCGCGCGTCAGCGCGCAGCCTGCGTGAACTTGTTGAACGACGTATCGAACAGACCGCGCACGTCGAAGCCCTTGGTGAGCGTGCCGGTCTTCACGAAGTCGTCGACACTCTTCTGCGCCTCGGCAATCGCCGCATCCGTAAGCGGTTCGTAGCGAATGCGCGACGTGCTGAACCATTGATGCGCGAGCTTCGGATCGACGCGCGACTTGCCCGCCCACACGTCGGCATAACGCTCGATATGACGCGGGTCCGCCAGCGACCATTCACGCGCGCGTTGATAACGCTGCACGAAATCCCCCAGTAACTCGCGCTTGGTGTCGATAACCTTTTGCGTCGTCGACAGATAGCTCTGCGCCGCGATCAGCCCGCGTGCGGTCACCACCGTGCGCGCGCCCGCCTGACGCAAGCGCGTGACGTACGGCTCCCACGTCGCCGTCGCATCCACCTTGCCCGCCTGCAACGCCGCTGCCGAGTCGACCGAGGCGAGGTACGAGTACTTCACGGCATCGAGCGGCAAGCCCGCGGACGTCAGCGCCGCCTGCACCAGTTGCTGCGACCAGCCGCCGCGCGTAATGGCGACCGTCTTGCCCTTCAGATCGGCCACCGTCTTGATTTGCGTGTGCGGACCGGCGAGCAGCACCACACTGTCGGGACTGTCGCGATAGATCCCGATGACCTTGACCGGCGCGCCCTGCGCCGCGAGGAACAGTACCGGGCCGTCGCCTTGCAGGCCGATGTCGAGCGCACCGGCGTTCACCGCTTCGATCACCGGCGTGCCTGCCGGGAATTGCTTCCATGAGACGGTATAGGGCGCGTCCTGCAATGCGCCGGACGCTTCGAAGAGACTCTGCGCGTTGTACGCCTGATCGCCCACGACGAGCACCGGCTTGTCCGCCGCCTTGCCGGCAAACGGCAGAATGGCCGCGACGCTCAGCGCGGCTGCCGTAGCGCGACGCAATCGCGTGCGCCAAAGCGGCCAGGCATTACGAGCCCGCGCACGCAGGTCGCGCTTCGCAGAGCGTGCCAGTGTCGCGCGCACCATCGCCGCCCGCGACGGCGGCGACACATAGAGCCCAAAGGCAATGGCGGACGCGGCGATAAACGCGTCCAGCACCGGGTTCACCGGCTCGGCGGCATGAAAGGCAGATGTCGTCATGTGTTATCGCCACGCGGGAAACGCGGCCGGAACAGTGGAGGATGCGCCAGTCTAGGCACGCGATCGCGCATCCCCAACCATCGATTGATGCGATCCATAGCGCGTCGCGTGCAGGTTTGCTTATGTGGGTTTGCTTATGGGCTTTCGTTGTTTGTGGTCTGGCGCCCGACTCACTTATCGTGACCGTCTACCGAAATCGAACGAGAGCAAGCTCATGAGCCAACCTGCCCGCAAACTCCGGCTGGGCGCCTACATGTCGGGTTCCGGCGTGCAGGGCGATAGCTGGCGTCACCCCGATACCGACACCGACGCCTATTCGCAATTCGCACGCTATCGTCATTACGCCCAGGAGCTCGAACGCGGTTGCTTCGACGCGCTGTTCTTCTTCGACAACCTCTTCGTATCGACGGACCCGATCGCGCTCGCCCACAGCCCCGGCGCGCCGCGCTGGGACCCCGTCGTACTGCTCGCCGGGCTGGCGGGTGCGACGAAGCACATCGGCCTTGTCGCCTCCGTGAGCACGACCTACAGCGAGCCTTACAACGTGGCGCGCGCCTTCGCGTCGCTCGACCATCTGTCGGGCGGCCGAGCCGGCTGGAATCTCGTGACGTCCACGGGCGGCGGCGAGAACTTCAATCGCGACGATCACGTCGATCATGCAGTGCGCTACGAGCGCGCGAACGAGTTTTACGACGTGGTAACGGGTCTATGGGACAGCCATGCCGACGACGCCTTCCCGCGCGACAAGGCGACCGGCCAATGGGCAGACCCGTCGCGGATTCGCACACTGGATCATCGCGGCAAGCACTTCCGTGTACGCGGGCCGCTCAGCGCGCCGCGCCCGGTGCAGGGCTGGCCGGTGATCGCACAGGCCGGGTCGAGCGAAGCGGGACGCGAACTGGCCGCACGCGCAGGTGAACTGCTTTACACGGCCGCACAGGACATCGAAGATGCGCGCGCCTTCTATGCGGACGTCAAGACACGTGCGCTGAAGTACGGCCGACGGCCGGAACACATCTTCATTCTGCCGGGCGTCTCGCCCATCGTGGGACGCACGCAAGCGGAAGCGGAAGACCGCTACGACAGCCTGCTCTCGCATCGCGATCCGGCGGTCGTGCTGAACGCGCTCACGAACTACGCGAGCCTCGGCATCGATCTCGCCTGCCTGCCCTTCGATGCGAAAGTGCCGCTCCCCGACACGGTGCCGGAGACGAACTCGCACAAGAGCCGTCAGAAGCTGCTGGTGGACTGGATACGACGCGAGCAGCCGACGGTGCGTCAGCTCTACACACGCTTTACCGGGGGCGGGCACCGGGTGCTGGTCGGCACGCCGCAATCGATTGCCGACGACTTCCAGCACTGGTTCGAGACGGGCGCGGCCGACGGCTTCAACATCATGTTCCCGAGCGCGCCCGTGGGGATTACGTCCTTCGTCGATCTGGTGGTGCCGGAGTTGCAGCGGCGCGGCCTGTTCCGCACGCGGTACGAAGGCCGCACGTTCCGCGAGAACCTCGGTGTTCCCGCGGTGCCCAACCGTCACTTCCCGCCGCGCGACGTTGCGTCGGCAGCGGGAGGCACGGTGTCTAACTCACTCGATCACTCAGCCCATCAGCCGGCCGATACGACGGCCGCAATCGCCTGACCGACTTCGGTCGTGTTCGCGCGCCCGCCCATGTCGCCGGTGCGCGGACCGTCCTTGATCACCTGCGTGATAGCCGCGAGGATCGCATCGTGCGCGTCGCGCGTGCGTTGATCGCCGCGACCGATGAAGTCGAGCATCATCGCGGCGGTCCAGATCATGCCGATCGGGTTGGCAATGTTCTTGCCTGCGATGTCCGGCGCCGAGCCGTGCACCGGTTCGAACAGCGACGGGAACTTGCCTTCCGGGTTCAGGTTGCCCGACGGCGCAATGCCGATGGTGCCGGTACACGCCGGGCCGAGGTCCGACAGGATGTCGCCGAACAGATTCGATGCGACCACCACATCGAAACGATCCGGATTGAGCACGAAGCGCGCGCACAGAATGTCAATGTGCTGCTTGTCCCACGTAATGTCGGGATACTTCGCGGCCGTCTCGGCGGCGCGCTTGTCCCACCACGGCATGGAGATCGAGATGCCGTTGCTCTTGGTCGCGACCGTCACGTGCTTGCGCTCGCGTTGCTGCGCGAGATCGAATGCGAACTTGAGCACACGCTCCGTGCCGTGACGCGTGAACACCGACTCCTGCACGACGAACTCACGCTCCGTGCCCTCGAACATCACCCCGCCGACCGACGAGTACTCGCCTTCAGTGTTCTCGCGCACGATCATGAAATCGATGTCGCCCGCCTTGCGATTCGCCAGCGGTGACGGCACGCCGTCGAACAACCGCGCCGGACGCAGATTGATGTACTGATCGAACTCGCGACGGAACTTCAGCAACGAGCCCCACAGCGAGATGTGATCGGGCACCGTCTCGGGCCAGCCGACCGCGCCGAAGAGAATCGCGTCCACGCCGTCGAGTTGCTGCTTCCAGTCGTCCGGCATCATCTGACCATGCGCGACGTAGTAATCGCAGCTCGCCCACTCGATGTGCTGATACTCGACGGGAATACCGAAGCGCTTGCTGGCTGCGTCGAGCACGCGCAGGCCTTCCGGCATCACTTCCTTGCCGATGCCGTCGCCCGGGATCACGGCGATCTTGAACGGACGCTGGGCGCGTTGGGACGTTTCGGTCATGGTCTTGTCTCCTGGACGTTTGATGGATGCCGCTAGATTATTCCATTCCAAGGCGGATAAAATCCCTCAATCGGTTAATCCACTATCCACGAATCGTGAATAAACCCCTGCCCGTCAACCCCAATCTCGACGACCTGCGCGTGTTCTGTCAGGTCGCGCGCCGCGCCAGCTTCTCCGCCGCCGCCGAGGCGCTGGGGGTCTCGCCCGCCTATGTCAGCAAGCGCGTGAGCATGCTGGAGGCCGATCTCGGCACGCGGCTGCTGCATCGCTCGACCCGGCGCGTGGCGATCACCGACGCGGGCGAGCGTGTCTACGCGTGGGCCGAGAAGATTCTCGACGACGTGAATCACCTGATGGAAGACGTATCGAGCACACGTCAGGTGCCGCGCGGCACGCTACGGGTGTCGAGCAGCTTCGGGTTCGGGCGGCACGTGGTGGCGCCCGCCATGTCGCGATTGCGCGCACTGCATCCGCAACTCAATGTGCGACTGGATCTGTTCGACCGGATCGTCGACGTGGCGGCGGAAGGCTACGACCTCGACGTGCGCATCGGCGACGAGATCGCCCCGCACCTGATCGCGCGCAAGCTGGCGGACAACCACCGCGTGCTCTGTGCGTCTGCCGCGTATCTGGAGACGCACGGCACGCCGCGTCAGTTGAGCGATCTGGCCGGGCATGCCTGCATCGTCATCAAGGAACGCGATCACCCGTTCGGCATGTGGCGGTTGCAGCAGCGCGGCGAATCCCTCTCGCTCAAGGTGACCGGGCCGCTCTCGACGAACCACGGCGAAGTCGCCGTGCAGTGGGCGCTCGACGGTCAGGGCATCGTGTTGCGTTCGATGTGGGATGTAGGGGCGCTGATCGCACGCGGGGATCTGGTGCAGGTGCTGCCGGACGTCACGCAGCCAGCCAACGTGTGGGCGGTGTATCCGTCGCGCGTGGCCTCGTCGGCCAAAGTGCGCGCCTGCGTGGAATTCCTCGCGGGGGAGTTCCAGACGCAGGCGTGAGGTCCGGTGAAGTCGGCAACGCGCGACGTTGCCGAAACCTTATTGAAACCTTACTGAAGCGTGAACGTCGCCTGCTCGAGCTGCTGCGAGTCAAGCCCGATCTGGACATTGAAGTCACCCGGCTCGGCCACGTATTGCAGCTTCGCGTTGTAGAACTTCAGCAGGCTTTCGTCGATGGCGAAATGCACCGTGCGCGCTTCGCCCGGCTTCAGGCTCACGTTCTGAAAGCCCTTCAACTCCTTGATCGGCCGCACGATCGACGCCGCGACATCCTGCAAGTACAACTGCACGACGGTCTCGCCTTCGCGCTTGCCCGTGTTACGCACGGTCACGCTCGCATCGAGCTTGCCGCCGCTCGCGAGCGTCTTCGCCGAGAGTTTGACCTTCGAGACATCGAACGTCGTGTAGCTCAGGCCGTAGCCGAAGGCATACAACGGGCCGGAGTCTTCCTCGAAGTATTGGGACGTGTAGTTCGCCGGCTTGCCCGGCGTGAACGGACGGCCGATGCGCAACTGGTTGTAGTACGTCGGGATCTGGCCGATGGAGCGCGGGAACGAGATCGGCAGCTTGCCCGACGGGTTGTAATCGCCGAACAGCACATCCGCAATCGCATGGCCGCCTTCGGTGCCGGCGTACCAGGTTTCGAGCATGGCGTCGGCGTTCGCCTTCGCCCAGTTCAGATCGAGCGGACGACCGTTCATCAGCACGACGACCAGCGGCTTGCCCGTCG
The DNA here is from genome assembly GCF_022696215.1 of Pandoraea sp. LA3. Classification (NCBI taxonomy): domain Bacteria; kingdom Pseudomonadati; phylum Pseudomonadota; class Betaproteobacteria; order Burkholderiales; family Burkholderiaceae; genus Pandoraea; species Pandoraea sp. LA3. The sequence continues at coordinate 189,610 of NZ_PTPY01000022.1, forward strand.
CTTTGAGCGCCTGCAACAGCGCTAGTTGACTGCCCGGCAGCATCAGGCTAGTACGGCTCGATGCCTCATGCGACATGCCGCGCGACTCGCCCACGGCCACGACCAGCGTGTCGGCATTGCGGGCGACCTGCACCGCTTCGTCGATCATCTGCTGCGGCGTGCGCTTGTCCTGCACGACTTCCGGGTTGTCCCAGTCGAGGAAGTTGAGGTACTCGACCACACGCGGGTCGTCGGTGATGTTCGCGCCGCGTGCGTATGTCACCTGAGCGTTCGCGCCCAGTGCGTCGCGCACGCCTTGCAGCAGCGAGACGGCTTGCGCGGGCTTACCCGCCGCCGACCAGCTACCGAGCATGTCCAGCTTCGAATCGGCGAGCGGACCGATCACCGCCACCTTGCCTGTCTTGCGTAGCGGCAGCGTGTCGTGCTGGTTCTCCAGCAGGACCAGCGAGCGACGCGCGATGTCGCGCGCGGCGTCGCGATGCAGACGGTCTTCCGCATTCACATCCTTCGGATCCTGCGCAGCGTTACCGATGCGACGATACGGATCGGCGAACAGCCCCATGTCGTACTTCGCACCGAGCACCTCGCGCACGGCGCCGTCGATCACGCTCACCGGCACGTCGCCCGACTTCACGAGATCGGGCAACTGCTTGAGGTACTGCTGATCGGCCATGCTCATGTCCACGCCGGCCTCGATCGCGAGTTTGGCGGCTTCGCGGCCGTCCCTGGCGACACCGTGGCGCATCAGCTCTTCGATGGCGCCGTGATCGCTCACCGTCACGCCCTTGAAACCCCATTCGCCGCGCAACACGTCGCGCAGCAGCCATTTGTTCGACGTGGCGGGCGTGCCGTTGATCGAGTTCAGCGCAATCATCACGCCGCCCGCGCCCGCGTCGATGCCCGCGCGATACGGCGGCAGATAGTCCTGATACATGCGCATCGGGCTCATGTCGACGACGTTGTAATCGCGCCCGCCCTCCACGGCGCCGTACAACGCGAAGTGCTTCACGAACGCCATCAGGCTGTCCGGATTGGCGGGCGACGTGCCCTGAAACCCCTCGACGCTCGCGCGAGCGCTTTGCGACACCAGATAGGGATCTTCGCCGAAGCCTTCGGAGGTGCGTCCCCAGCGCGGATCGCGCGAGATGTCGACCATCGGCGCAAACGTGGCGTCCACGCCGTCGGCGCCGGCTTCCACGGCGGACACACGCGCCGCGCGCTTCACGACATCCATATTCCAGCTCGACGCGAGACCGAGGCTGATCGGGAACACCGTGCGATGCCCGTGCACGATGTCGTACGCAAAGAACATCGGAATCTTCAGGCGGCTTTGCTTGACGGCCGCGTCCTGCAACGGACGGTTCTCGCTGCGCGTGACCGAGTTGAACGTGCCGCCCACGCGACCGGCGGCAATTTCCTTGATGAGCTGCGGCTGCGGCATTTCCGAGCCGATGCTGATCAGGCGCAACTGGCCGATCTTCTCTTCGAGCGTCATGCGCGCGATGAGATCGTCGACGAAACGCTGCTTGGCAGCGGCCGACGGCATGGCGACGGGAACGTCGCCCTGCTTACCGTTGTCGGAGGCTTGAGCGGTGCTGGCAAAGGCCGGTGCCTGCATGACGACGGCGATACCTGCGGCGAGACTGGCCGCGAGGGCCAGTGCGGAGAACATTCTCATCTGATGGCGATCCAATGTGGCGCGACGGGTCGTGATTCGCGATGCCGGGCGTCATCTGCCGCTGCATCGAACCTCGTCCCCGCCGTATCAACTGGAGTTATGCGACGCAGCACATCGAAATCAAAAACGAAATCGATACCTGCCGGGATGCATAACGCGAAGTGCGATACTTTGCCACAATTGGTATTTTTTGAGAGATTTCGCTTCGTTTTCGACGAAAACCGTTACGTACCAACGCAACAGCGAACGCGACCGCCAACGCAACTGCGAACACAACTGCGGTTTTCGCCCGCCCAAGCCAGGCAGAACGGCACGCACGGTATGCTGTGCCGTCACGCCCTAACAACTGGAGAGATTCGTGGTTTCGTTTTCCCCCGCCATGTCCTGGCAACGACGCGCACGCGCGCTCGTGCCCACGCTCCTGGCCGGTGCCGCCCTGCTGGGTGCCGCGCATGCCCATGCGTTCTCCCTCGACGATGTGACCGCCCGCGCGAAAGCGCTCGCCGACAAGCCCTACGCGGCCCCGGTAAGCAACCTCACGCCCGCCTTCGCGAAGATGCAGTTCGGCGACTACATCAAGATCCAGCCGCGCCGCGAAGCGTTCGAATGGAACGATCAGCCCACCGCGTTCAAGCTCGGCTTCTATCATCAAGGCATGCAGTTCAGCACGCCGGTGAAGATCAACGAAATCGTCGGCAACGGCAGCAACGCAAAGATCGACGAGATCAAGTACGACAGCAACCGCTTCGACTTCGGCGACCTCAAGCTCGACCGCAGCGCCACGCATAACCTCGGTTACGCGGGCTTTCGCGTGCTGTATCCGATCAACGAACCGGGCAAGCTCGACGAGATCATGAGCGTGCTCGGCGCGAGTTATTTCCGCGTCATCGGCAAGGGCCAGATCTACGGTCTCTCCGCACGCGGACTCGCCATCGATACCGGCCTGCCCATCGCTGAAGAATTCCCGGCGTTTCGCGAGTTCTGGATCGAGCGTCCGAACGCAGGCGACAAGCATCTCGTGTTCTACGCGCTGCTCGACTCGAAGCGTGCGACCGGTGCGTATCGCTTCGATCTCACACCGGGAGACGATTCGCTGCTGAAGGTGCAGGCGCGCGTGTTCATGCGCGACAAGGTGACGAAGCTCGGCATTGCGCCACTCACCAGCATGTTCCTGTTCGGGCCGAATCAGCAGCGCGATCCGTACAACTTCCGTCCCGCACTGCACGACTCGAACGGTCTGGCGATTCACGCGGGCAATGGCGAGTGGATCTGGCGTCCGCTGAACAATCCGCGCAACCTCGCGATCAGCCAGTTCCAGGTGACGAATCCGCGCGGCTTCGGCCTGCTTCAGCGCGGACGCGATTTCTCGCAGTACGAAGACCTGAAGGATCGCTACGATCTGCGCCCGAGCGCATGGGTCGAGCCGCAAGGCGACTGGGGCAAGGGGCATGTCGAACTGGTCGAGATTCCGTCGCCGGACGAGACCAACGACAACATCGGCGCGTTCTGGACGCCTGATCAACTCCCGCCCAAGGGCCAGCCGTTGCAGGCCGATTACACGATCCGCTGGACGATGAACGAGCGCGGCATCATCGATCGCAATCTCGCCTGGGTGAAGCAAACGCTTCGCACCGCCGGTGAAATCACGCAGGCCAACCTGATTCGTCACTTCGACGGCAGCACCGGCCTGATCGTGGACTTCGACGGCGGCCCGCTCGCCACGCTGCCCGCCGGTTCGGTCACGCCGCAAGTCAGCGTGAGCGACAACGCCACCATCATCGAGCAGACGCTGCAACCGAATCCGGTCACGCATGGCATGCGCCTGAACCTGCGCGTCATGGTCAAGGACCCGGCCAAGGTCGTGGAACTGCGTGCGGCACTCGTCTCCGGCGGCAAGCCGATCAGCGAGACCTGGAGCTATCAGCTCCCGCCGTTCTCGGTAGCCAAGCAATAAGTTGCATTAAGTCCTGCGGTGGGGGGGGGGGGGGGAGACCCCCAGGCCCACCCCCCCCACCAAGACAAACCCACACACTTCGCTTCGTGCGTCCTTTCTCTTGTCTGGTGTTGTCCGGGGTGGGGGGGTCGCTCCTGCCCCCCACCCCCCCCCCCCCCACCGCAGGACTTAATGCAACTTAGTGCTTGGCTACCGAGAACGGCGGGAGCTGATAGCTCCAGGTCTCGCTGATCGGCTTGCCGCCGGAGACGAGTGCCGCACGCAGTTCCACGACCTTGGCCGGGTCCTTGACCATGACGCGCAGGTTCAGGCGCATGCCATGC